>NZ_JALOCF010000098.1 GCF_023227905.1 Methylobacter sp.
CAAACCGGATCAACTGCATCGACTTTAAAGCCAAGCGGGTGTCGTTGGGTGGTATCGGGTGCAAACCAGTCATTGAATGGCTGATTGCCTGCTACATTTGCTGCAAACATAATATTTTCCTTACTGTTGTTAGTGCCACTATAAATGCGTTAAATTACCCATTAACGCATTTATAAGTCATTGATTTTAAGCGATTATAACGCCTTGCTGGGACCTGTTGCTGCAAGTTAAATTTCCCATCCACAAAACCGGTATAACGCTGCCGTCCTGATTCACTGGCCGTTGCTCTGGAACCTCGGTCAAATCAGCATCTTTATGCACGACCAGCTTCAAGTACTCGGTATTCAGCATGTATGTATGGTTAGAAGGAATGCCGCTGTTTCCGTCATATATCACGTCGGCTTTTTTGTATTTCAGCGTAGAGAATCCACCGCTAACCATATCGGCGTTTGCATAGCGTTTTAAGCTGATTTGCGAACCTTCAAACGTTTGATAATGAACATTATCCATAACGATCAAATCGGGGCAGTCATCAGGGCCACGGTCAAGCTGTAACCAAAGCGGCAACATGGCCGATCCTTCGAAAGTAGATGCAGCCAATGCCACGCCAGCAACGGACAAATCAAATAGCTTGTTTTGCCAAAAAGTCCACGCAGCCGCATCAATTCCGCCGACTGTGCCGGTAGTATTAGCGTCAGCTACAAGGGCTTGCAGTCCGTTGATCTGGTTAGCCAGTGAGCCGGAAGAGTAAAGATCGTTTGAAAAATTGTTGTTAAAAGTACGAATCGCGTTTTTCATCCGAGCTTTCGCTAAGCTGATAATGCGAGAATCGCCGCTGTTGATACGCAATTCACGGCCAGACGCAACGATATTGATCGCGATCTGCCGCCATTGGAACTCAGCCGCTGAAATTACGTCAGACTGTGAAATATTCAGCGTGTCCCAATCGGAATAACGCTGATAAGTGCCGTTAGCGTTGTAATCCAATGGGGTAGCAATGGTTAAGCCGCCGTCCTCGGTTGAGTAATTACCTTTTTTGGTAATATATTTCAACAGCGCGTTACGGTTGCTTAAGTTGTCTTTGATTTCTTTGCGGTGTTTTCTGAACGTGGTGCTACAGTTTGTTATCGTGCGTCTCTTTATACGCACTTCTACACGTCACCGCATAGGTCAGACTATATCATCATCCGTTTTAATGGATGCCGGGCGCTCTTGGGGTTTTACTGGCATGATGTTTTAACATGTTAGCCTCCATACCCTAGTCGTTGCACTTTCCGAAGCTTTCGCGTTCGGCTTAGCTCAGGATTGTCTTAATATTGTTCAGTTATTAAGATTTTCCCTGAATTCACTCGGTTCTGTTCTTGCATTACTGCAAGGTAGGGCTAGTTAGTCAACCAGTTCTGTAAATGTGCTGTTCGCCGACATTATCGACTCCTTATATTAGTTAAAAATGGGTTTAATCATTTCCATCTGCAAGGGAGCCTGTCGGGCGCTTGGGGGTGGTAGTGAGCGGCTAAAGCCTGTAACGCTTGCTCTGTAAGGTATGGCGCTATGTCATGATATTAATACAATCTTACTTTATTTGCAAATAATATTTACCCATAGTATATTTACTTGTGCCTAGGTTATCGAGACCGAAAACTCCTTGAACAAGAGTTGGCACATAACCATTTGTTCAATAATCCACTGTTCAAGGATTCTCAAAATGATTTTTTTAATATACAAATTTACGTCTCCACTTGGAATGTCTTATATCGGGCAGACAGGTAACTTAAAGTTAAGAATTTACCAACATAGAAGCAAAAAAAATTGCAGTTTATTTGCAATTGCAATTAAACAATATGGATGGGAAAATTTCACACAAGAAATACTTTATGAAAATCTTAACAAAGAAGATGCAGATATTATGGAGGCTCATTTTATAAAGGAGCACAAAACACTGTCTCCTAAAGGATATAATATTAGACCAGGAGGGAATACGTCGCCGCAAGCTGAGGAAACAAAGAAAAAAATAAGGCTATCGAATACAGGTCTAAAAAGATCAGATGAAGCTAGGGCTAATGTTAGCGCCTCACAACAAAATAGGTCTGCTGAAACTCGCTTAAAAATGGGCGCTGTCCATAAGGGCGTTAAGTATTCGGATGAACGGCGCGCCATTCAATCTAAAAACTTAACCGGAAGGCCGGTAACAGAAAAAACTAGGCTAAAACAATCTGAGTCAGCAAAGAAACGAGGTGTATCTAAACTGACCCAAACAAAAATAAGGCTATCTAAAGAGACGAATTACGCGAAAAGAATAGGGAGGCCGCTGTCTATTCTTTAACTCCTCGCTCTGATTTCGGCCAGCATGTCGCCCATATCGTCAAACAATGCGCCTTTAGGTTCTGACGGGGTTTTGTTGGTGTTGGTATGCCTGATATTGGTTGATTTCGCTTTCTGAGCTACCCTGGCCGCATCGGTATTCTTTTTGCTGATGACTTTAGTTTGCGCCTCGACCGATTCCGCCAACGCCTTAGCCCTCGTCACGGGATTTGCCCACCGCGCCTTTTCATAGGCTGTTGCTAGGTCAACGCCTGATTTCAAAATCAGCGTTATATCATCCCCCAGTAAGTCAAAGTCTTCCTTGTCCTTGGCAAAGTCGGCCACCTCTTGCGCTACCCGGCTGTAGTTATCCTTCTGGACAGCCTGGACGCGCTCGTTTTCTTGGCGCTCTATCCTGTCAATACGCTGTTGCAACGCCTGCGTGTTAGGGTCGATCTGTGCCTGTCCGTCCTGCGGGATGATGCCAAGGTTGTTACCCAGCGCAATAAAGGCATTTTGTCGCTGTTCTAGGCTTCCTTCGGTCAAGGCCCTATTGTGCTGTAGCAGGTTGCTTATAGCTTGCGTTTCATTCAGTCCGTGCTGTTCAAAAAACGCTTTGAATGGCGCGATTATCTGCTTAATTTCACCGGCGTAAGCATTGCCTTCTTTATACTGCTCGATGCCGTCGAGCATCTGCTTCTCACGCAGTTCGATCTGCTCCTGTGCTGCTTGCGGCAATGCTGACCAGATTTCGTGCTTATCTTTAGACCATGAAGCCGGGGGCGTCCTGTCCTCTACATCGGGAGTTGCGGCCTCCTCTTCCTGCTCTTGCTCCTTGTGAGAATCATTATCATTAAGGTCATCAACGATTTCGTTATCGTCATCGCCGTCGTCATTCCATCCCATGTCAGCCGCGATAGAATCAACGCCCGCATCAATGTCAAACTCTTGTTCGTCGCTCATAATTTAGCCTATGTTTTGTAAAAAATGTCATATACAGCATCAAGCACCTGAGAGTCGTTATCTCTGCCTCTGTCTCTTGCGCTTAATAATACCAATTCAATATCAGCCAGTTTCTTTGTTTGTATCGTGCATATCCGCACTAATTCTTCATGATAAAAGCCGATATTAAGCACAGCTTGTCCGTCGCTCATAATTTAATCCAGTTAGTTAAAGTCGTACAGTCTCGGCATTCATACCCATAGCCATCTCAACATCAAGCCTTTCGCGCTTAACTGTTGGCATAGCCGCTATTTCTCGGTCAAAAGTATCATCTACCGCCTTATCCAGCGCCTTGTCGTCCTCCACTACCCGCCTGTCAACATCTTGACGCATCCCTGGTTCGTACTCGATGCACCCAGATTCCGCAAGGTCGTTTATTCGTTGTCGATTGTTAGTGATGATTCGCCCCGTCGCCGGGGACTCGTAGCCGCTTGGAGCATCAAAACGCATGTGCGCCGGAATGATGACGATAGGCGCGGTGATGACCTGCTTAGCCACACCGCCACACTTACACTCGACCTCGCGCTGGTGATTGCCGACGCTGGTCACAATGTCAAATGACGTACTGCAGGATTTGCAGTTATAGCCGTAAATTGGCATTACACAACCTTATAAAACAATACAACATCAGCCTGCCCAGTCAGCCAGTCTATAGACAGACCTGCTGGGCAGGCGACCCCCCCATCACCGAACCACACTGTTTCCGATGTGCTTAGCGCCAAATCGATATTGACAACAGGACTGTTAGTGGCACCAGTTGCGCCATTTATAATCCTTAACGTTGAAAGCGCTGGAGTGGCCGCCGATTCTTTTGCGGAATACCCAACCAGTCGCAAACCTGCGTTAGCCGTAACCAACGCGTCAACATTGGCGCCGATGGATGCTGTTGATATGGCCGTTGCCGCCTTAAATAAATCCTGCCCGCCTTCATTTACTGAATTACTCATCGCTTTCTTCCTGTTGGTTTAGTGATTGCTCGGCTAAATACATATCGCTAGCCAGTGTCTTGTCGGTTTCCGCTTCGTCAGCCGCTTGCTGCTGCCCGGCCATGATCGCGTCGGCAGTTAGTTGGTGTATCGTTGCCTCAGCACTGATCCTGGCTATTTCAAGGCGTGTGGTTGCGTCAAGATTAGCCTTGAATGTCTCGATCCGCTCGGAAGATGACAGCCGCATTAACTCAAGCTCCCTTGCTGCGTCAATGCGTAAATGCTCAAGCAAATTAGCCGCTTCAAGCTTTTTATCCTCCAATTCATGTTGTGCCTGAGTTTTCCTAGCATCCATCATGATTTGCGCCTGATGCTCCTGTACTCTGGCCTGTGTTTCAGCCTGTTTTATCTGCGTGGAAGCTGCTGTTTGAGCCTGTACTTTTTGCCCGTCGGCTTGTATCTCCATTTGTTTAATTTGCAGTGAGTTATCCGGCTTCTGGTTTTCAGGTGGTGGCGGGGGTGGCTGTTGCATGCTGTCAAGTATGCCCTCTATCTCCTCGCCAAACTCAAATTGCCGGGCAATCTTGAGCAGGATTGCCTTGAAACCGTCGAACGGGAGCAAACCCTGCTGAACCACCGGCAAGGCTTCTTTGATAAATCCCGACAAGGCCTGTAAAGCCTCATTCATCTTGTTTTTATCTTCGGTTGCTTCCGGTAAAACGGTCGAGTTGGTTTCTATGTCGATTTTATAGGATCGCTGCATGTCGTTACGCAACAAGCCCAGCACATCAGACCATTTGATTTGCTGTAACGTTTGTTGCGCTTGTTGGAGCTGCTGCTGTAGTTGCGGAGGGATTTGTTGCGGGTCGATCTGGCCTTGATATTGCGCCTGTATTTGTTGTGCGGCCTGCATGACTTGTTGAGTCTGCATGACTTGCTGTTCGGTAGCAAAGGGTAGACTGGTCATATTGACCCACGATTTTTCCGAAAACTTGGTGGCG
>NZ_JALOCF010000003.1 GCF_023227905.1 Methylobacter sp.
TGGCACTGGCACTGGCACTGGCACTGGAACTGGAACTGGAACCGGAACCGGAACTGGAACTGGAACTGGAACTGGAACTGGAACTGGAACTGGAACTGGAACTGACACCGGAGCTGGCACTGGAACAGGAACCGGAACTGACACCGGAGCTGGCACTGGCACTGGCACTGGAACCGGAACTGATACCGGAGCTGGCACTGGAACAGGAACCGGAACTGATACCGGAGCTGGCACTGGAACTGGTGCTGGAACTGATACCGGAGCTGGCACTGGAACCGGAACTGGCACTGGAACTGACACCGGAGCAGGCACTGGAACTGACACCGGAGCAGGCACTGGAACCGGAACAGTTACACCATCCTAATCTGAATATCGTCTCAATCAGACAGTAGGATCATTTTCCCGGCCTGTTTTGTTCAAGCCGGGTTCCGCGGCATGGGCAAAACAGGCTATGCCGCGGAAACAGCAAGGGCTATCTTCATTTGGCTGTAAGATAAAAAAAACACGAAGACACGAAGTCTTACTTTGGTTTTTCTTCGTGTTCTTCGTGTCTTCGTGGTGAATAGGTTTTTAAATTAATTTTTGATAATACTTTCACAGTCTCGCACGCTCTAAAATCACAACCAACAGGTCCAATACTGGGCCATGCTGATATTGATCAATTCCTAATAACCTCCATTTCCAATAAATTTTCTCGTTCCCGCGCGTTGCGTACCCTCTGGGGCATAAAGGGGAATGCAGTTAAAGGCGCGCGTTGCGCCCATCCTTGCTCGACCTCCAGGCAGCGCGACAAGCAGGATAAAAACTATCTGCGCAACATCATTAAACAATGTCTTGGCCTATGTGTTTTAGCGTACCGACTGCATTTAACTCCGGGTGTATGGTTTATATACGAGCTGAAAAATATTGATTTATGCTCGGATAATCGGGCTCCGGCGATCCCAAAGATGATCGTAAGCCCTTTTCAACATCATCTTTGACAGGAGATAACCATGAACTTTGAAGAACGCGATACTTACGGTATGTATAAAGGCCAAGAAGACGAAGGCCCCGGTCCTCGCCTAATGGGCGCGGACACGCTTCTTGGCAACGATGTCTACAACGAAAAAGAGGAAGACTTGGGCGACATCAAGGAAATCATGCTGGATATGACCACCGGCCAAGTGGCTTATGCGGTGCTGTCTTTCGGCGGTTTCCTGGGCATGGGAGAAAGGCTCTTTGCAGTGCCTTGGGATGCATTGACGCTCGATACGGTAAACAAGCGCTTCATGCTAAACGTGGACAAAGAGCGCCTTGAAACTGCCCCCGGATTCGACAAGGACCATTGGCCCGATATGGCAGACCAGTCATGGCGAGATCAAATTGAATCCTTCTATGAAACCAGACCGCCCATGGAACAGTCAACCACGGAACAGCAGTCTCACCGGACACATTAAAATAGGAAACCATGAACTGTCCGGCAATGAGAAGATGGAGCGATGCGATAGGAATAAAGTCGGTCGCTCCCGACTATTGTTGTCTTTGTAACGATGCCGAACAATGCATCGCCGCTACATGGGATCGCAAGATGTTAACTGCCGGTGCACAAGGGCTGGATGTTTAAATCTCATGACCAACCGTCTTATCTCCAAGATGCAGCGTTTATGTTGCAAATCAGAAACCGAATAGTCCGGAGGCAGCAGTCATGCGCTTGCGCAGTGAAAAATCAGCTTTCCGGAATCGCGCCGAGTCAATGGTTGTTCAGGGGCTTCTTGAGCCTGACACAGGGAACACAACAGTGCGCGCCACGGCTAATGACATCATTTTATTGTTAAATAACTGATGTTACGCACGGATGTTTTTTACCCCCGTATGCCGCGCCGAGCACCGGAGCTTTTGTCGAGAATAGCCCGTTAGGGGTGCGGCAGGGATGCCGCACGTCAGCAGAGGGGCAGGAGCCCCTTCTGCTGACCCTCGGCAAAAGCGAGGAGCGCAGGAAGCAAGCGGCAACCGGGTCGCCTTTTCTTTGGTTACTTTCTTTTGGCGAAGCAAAAGAAAGTAATTCGCCCTCGGGTGCGATAACCCGATTCAAATAATCGTCGCGGTAGCGACATTTTAATAATAAAAATGCTAATGCAGTCTAAATCCGAACAACTGCGTAACATCAGCTAAATAATGTCGAGCAATGTGGGTCACCGCACTGACCCAGCCCGACTTTGCGGATAATCTCATTATCAAATCGTTATCACAGCGTTTTGTTCGTTCCAAAGCTCCCGATAAATAGCAAGGCTCTCTCATCATAATCATTGAACGCACTGCACGCGATAACGTCAGCAAGTTATTTAGGTTGGAGAGTTGTCATGAAAAAACATCCGATTGGACACCGCGTTCCGGTAATTGGGCGTCTGATACCTGAAATCGCTGCCAACCGGTGCGCACAACGCCAAGATCATCACCCGCAACGGCGTGGTCACCTTGCGCGGCCCCGTCAAAAATTCTGCGGAAAAAACGAACTGCAATCGGTCGCCAAAAAATACGCGACGCAAGCAGGTTGATAATGAGCTCGTGCCCAAAACGCATTAATCCGCAACAGGAGATTAGCCATGAAAAAAGCAGTTTTTTGCATTACCCAAAACATCGATCAAACAGAGCGTATTGTCAGCCATTTAAAAACGTCCGGTTTTTCGAATGATGATGTTTCCGTGCTGTTACCGGATAAATCCACTACCAAAGATTTCGCCCATGAAAAACACACCAAGGCGCCGGAAGGCGCGACTATCGGAGGAACCGCCGGAATCGGCCTGGGCGCTGTGCTGGGATGGCTGGCAGGCATCGGCAGCTTGGCTATTCCCGGGGCCGGTCCGTTTATTGCCGCCGGACCGATTATGGGCGCCTTGAGTGGCGCGGCATTAGGCGCTGCCACCGGCGGCATTGCCGGCGCCTTGGTCGGCATGGGTATTCCAGAGTATGAGGCCAAGCGTTACGAAGGGAAAATCAAGGGCGGAAGCGCCCTGATTTCCGTGCATACGGAAAATTCCGAAGAGATTGCAAGAGTGAAAGACATCTTCGAACAGGCCCATGCTGAAGATATTGGCTCAACCCTGGAAAGCGACGTCAATGTTTAACGGCGCTGACAGTTTCTGAAACAGTACCAGCCATTTCGTGAACGTAAAAACCATCACTGATAGACCACTTGAACAGGGGAAAAACCATGGAAAACGTAGAAGAAAATGTTAACAGACCCAGAGACACTGAAGAAAATGTTAAAGAAACCATAAGCAAAGTATCCCAATCAGCCCATAGAGCCGTCGATAAGATGACTGATATGGGCTATCAGACTACTGAAGTGCTTGGCGAAAAAGGAGAGCAGTTAATGAGCGCCGAGGCGGAAATGATAGAGAATTACCGGGAATATATCCGTAATTACCCTATGAGGTCCGTAGGTATCGCAGTTGCGGCCGGTTTTTTTCTAAGTCGTCTGCTCCGTTAGAGATCATGTCCGTACGTCACAAACGGCGTACGGATCGAGCAACGAGGAAACCTTATGAACACTTTAGACGAAGCATCTGATTACGCACAAGAAGCGGCCGGCAAGGCCAAAGAAACGCTCTGCGAAGCAGGAGAACAATTGTGTGATGCCGAGCAGAAGCTGATGAAGGCCTGCCGCAGTTTTATCAGCTATCATCCTATAGCCTCGATGAGTATTGCGCTGGCCACCGGTTATTGCCTGAGCCGCCTGTTGAGCGATCGTCATTAGCAGTCAATCCATGCCGTAAATGACACGCGGCTTAACCAAGAGGAAAGCATTATGGGCACCCTAGACAGAACATCCGAATATGTACATGAGGCTACCGATAAAATCGTCGGTGCAACCAGCCAAGCTGCGGAAGCGCTGAGCGAAAAAGGGGAACAATTGCTGAACGCCGAGCAGAAACTAATGAAGAGTTGCGGCAAATATGTCCGCGCCAACCCGATCACATCGATAGGCATCATGATAGCGGCCGGTTTTGTACTGGCCAGTCTATTAAGCAGGCGTTAACACATCAAATATCACCAACCCATGCCGAATATTATTCGGCTCGAATAGAGAGGAAACGATTATGGATACTGTAGAAAAAGCATCTAATTATGCCCAGGAAACTGCCGGAAAAATCGCCGGCGCATCCGCCCAAACCGCAAAAATGCTGGGTGAAAAAGGCGAACAATTGCTTGATGCCGAACGAAAAATGGTCAAGCGAAGCCGCAGCTATATCAGTGATCACCCCGCGGCATCACTGGGTATTGCCGTTGCGATCGGTTATGCGCTGAACTATCTGCTGCGCGACCGCTAGACCGTCAAGTCCGGAAAAATAACTGAGCAAACTACAGCGCGTGCCCATCCATGGACTGGCTCCGGTTGTGCGGGATGGTGCCCGGTCATTATGGCTGGGCCGCATACCAGGCCACAATCACTTCAGGATTGCCGCTCTGGCAGCATAAACCACAGACCGTATCCAGGATACGGTTGGCCGGTGCCGCGGCCCGCTAATCGCGATCTATTTCACCCGAACTCTCCTAATACAGCCGTTTTACAAGACTGAGAGAAAATACCAACAGCTACAGGACGTCCACGACTGGGGCGGTATTTTATTCTCTGCTGTGTGCGCTTTCGTACAGATATGGGGCGGTGGCTCGTACCATAATTATCTGAACTAAAAAGTCTTAAGGAGAATTATCATGAATGTTCCTAATATCTCAGAAAGTGACGAACTGGGCCGCAGACGTGCCTCTGATGAGCTAGGCCGCAGACGCGCTTCGTCAGGTGCCAGTATCCAGCCGGAATCGTTAGCCGTTCAGTCAAGCGCCGTGTCATGGGGGGCTATTTTAGCCGGAGCCACGGCCGCCGCCGCTTTGGCGCTGATTCTCACTATGCTGGGAACAGGCTTGGGCCTGTCCGCCGTATCGCCTTGGGCCTATGAAGGTATCAGCGCAGAAGCCTTTGGCATATCGGGCATCCTGTGGCTGACCATCACCCAACTGATCGCGGCAAGCGTAGGCGGCTATCTTGCCGGCAGGTTAAGAACCAAGTGGACTGCGACGCCTTTCGACGAGATCTACTTTCGCGATACCGCGCACGGTTTCCTGGCCTGGTCCGTCTCGGCATTGATGACAGCCGCCCTGCTCTCTTCGATGATTGGCTCGATTGCAAGCACCGGCATTAGGGCCGGTGGTGCAGTTGCTGCCGTTACGGCGGGCAGTGCTGCTGCGGCCGGGGCCGAGGTCGCCAAGTACAGCAACAATGAACCGACGAAGTACTACATCGATTCGCTGTTTCGAAGAGGCGTCAACGCCCCAGTCGCCATGACTCCGGATGAAAGCGGCGCCATGACGGCAAGCGCCGGCCAGGAGGCCGCCCCAGCCGATCCCGAAGCGGAAGTTACCCGCATCTACATGAACTCTCTGCGTGCAGGGCCGTTGCCCCCGGAAGATGTCCGCTATGCGGGCCAGATTGTTGCGCAACAAACAGGCCTGACGCAACCCGAGGCTGAAAAGCGGGTAACGGACACTTATGCACAAATGCAGGCCAAGCTCAATGAAGCGGAAGCCGCAGCTAAAGAAGCAGCCGACACGGCGCGCAAAGCATCCGCTTATGCATCGCTGTGGTTCTTTGTCTCGTTGCTGATCGGCGCTTTCTGCGCAAGCTATGCGGCGACTTATGGCGGCAGACAACGCGACCTAATTACCCGGTAACTCATCCATTCAGGAGACAACCATGCGCTCAATACTTTTATATTTACTCGGCATTCCCATTCCTATCATTATTTTGATTGCGTTATTTACGTAGTTCCCCATCAAGCTAAGGAGAATACCTTATGGCAACTGCAAAGAAAAAATCTGCTTCAGCGAAGGATCAGGATGCAACGGCGTTATTGCGGGCTGATCACGAGCATGTCAGTGATCTGTTTGAAGAATATGAGGACTCGCGTTCGTCTGCGAAAAAGAAGCGGATCGTTGAGGAACTATGCAACGAATTGACCGTGCATGCACAGATTGAAGAGGAAATTTTCTATCCCGCAGTCAAACGGGCCTTGAAAGACAAGGAGTTAATTCCGGAAGCCCGGGTTGAGCATGACACGCTGAAAGGGCTTATCGCTCAAGTCGAGGGAGAAGAGCCCGATGGCGAGATGTTCGATGCCAAGATCAAGGTGATGCGGGAATACGTGAAGCACCATGTCAAAGAAGAACAGGATGAAATATTTCCCAAGGCCAAATCCACAGACCTGGACATGATGGAGCTTGGAGCCAAGCTATCCGAGCGTAAGGAAGAACTTCTCGCAGCCCGATAAGCGGGCTGATTTCAGGCAGGTCCACTGAGTGGACGCCTGATAGGCCTCTATATATAAGCAAAACAAACACGGCCACTGGAGTGGCCGTGTTTGTCGCAGTTGATACGACAGGTGCAAAGCGATCCAGCCGTTCCGGTTGCCAGTGATCGGCGCGGCATACGGGAGAAAACACCGTAGGGTACGCATCGCGTACCTTTTTGGGATTTAATTCAGCGGAAAATATTGAAAATGGTACGCGATGCGTACCCTACCGGGCTTGGACTCAATCATCCACGACGATCAATAAAAAGAGAGGTTTTCCATGACGCCTAAAGATGAAACACCGACTGCCGCCCATCTAACCGGTCTTCAACCGTCCCCTGCCGACGCCAACCGTTCCGATCAAGCCGCAGCGGTGCTGGCTCAAGAGCCGGGCGAAGCGCTTACCACTAATCAGGGATTGTGCATCAGCGATAACCAGAATTCCTTGCGCGGCGGTGCTCGCGGCCCGACGCTGCTGGAAGATCATATCCTGCGTGAAAAAATCATGCATTTCGACCATGAGCGTATCCCCGAGCGCGTGGTGCATGCACGGGGAGCGGGCGCACACGGTTATTTCCAAGTGTACAAGCCGATGAACCACTATACCAAAGCCGGTTTCCTGCAAGACCCGGATGTTAAGACGCCGGTATTCGTGCGTTTTTCCACCGTCGTCGGCTCGCGCGGCTCGGCCGATACCGCCCGCGATGTACGCGGCTTCGCAGTCAAGTTCTACACCCAAGAAGGCAATTTCGATCTGGTAGGCAACAATATGCCGGTGTTTTTTATCCAGGACGCTATCAAGTTCCCCGACCTCGTCCATGCGATCAAGCCGGAGCCGCACCATGAAATTCCGCAAGCTTCAGCCGCTCACGATACGTTTTGGGATTTCATTTCGCTGATGCCGGAGTCCGCGCATATGATCATGTGGGTCATGTCGGATCGCGCCATTCCCAGAAGCTTTTCAATGATGGAAGGCTTTGGCGTGCATACTTTTCGCTTTATTAACGAATCCGGCAAGTCCTGCTTCGTTAAATTCCACTGGAAACCGGTGCTCGGCGTTCATTCGCTGGTCTGGGACGAAGCGGTCAAACTGGCCGGCAAGGACCCCGACTTTAACCGGCGCGACTTGTGGGAAGCCATCAACCGGGGCCAATACCCTGAATGGGAACTTGGCGTGCAGATAGTGCCCGAGGAAGACGAGCACAAGTTCAACTTCGACTTGCTCGATGCGACCAAGCTGATTCCCGAGACCTTGGTGCCGGTACAAATCATCGGCAAGCTGACCTTGAACCGCAATCCCGACAACTTCTTTGCCGAGACCGAGCAGGTTGCGTTCCACCCCGGCCATGTCGTGCCGGGCATCGATTTCAGCAACGATCCTTTATTGCAGGGGCGGCTGTTTTCCTATCTCGATACTCAACTTTCCCGTTTAGGCAGCCCCAATTTCCACGAAATACCGATCAACCGCCCGATTGCCGCAGTCAGCAACAATCAGCGCGACGGCCATATGCGCCAAACCATCGTCAAGGGCAGAGTGAGTTACGAACCCAACTCTTTGGGCGGCGGCTGTCCGATGCAACGGCCTTGGGAGCAAGGCCGTTTTACCAGTTATCCGCAGCCGATGGATGGCGAAAAGCTGCGCGTGCGTAGCGACAGTTTCAACGATCACTTCTCGCAAGCGGCGCTGTTCTGGCGCAGCCAGTCGGCCTGGGAAAAGGACCATATCGTTTCGGCTTTCTGCTTTGAGCTAGGCAAGGTCGAAGTTGATGCCGTGCGCGAGCGCATGCTTTCTATGCTGGATCAGATCGATACGCTGCTTGCCTTCCGGGTTGCCGAAGGTTTGGGAATGGCGGTGCCTAAAACGTCCAGCGGCGCGAGAAATGTTCCACGAACCGGCGAGCCTGAGATGGATCCGGCGCTGAGCATGGCAAATACCCGCAAAGACTCTATCCTCGGCCGAAAGATAGCGGTGCTTGTTGCAGACCATGTAGACAAGGCGTCGCTTGCGGTATGCAAAGCATTGGAAGCGGAAGACGCGGTCATCAAATTCATCGCGCCACGTTTGGGAGATATCAAAAATAGCGCAGAAGAATTTATCAAAGTAAACCACAGCCTGCCGACGGTAGGATCGGTCATGTTTGATGCGGTATTTATTCCGGGAGGACAGCAAAGTGTGGAAGCCCTGTGTGAGGATGCTCATGCCGTGCTTTTCGTTAAGGAAGCCTATAAACATGGCAAAGCCATCGCCGCCCACCATAACGGCGCCAAGCTGATCGCCCAGGCGGCGCGCTCTGCCGGGATAGAGAGCGGAGAGTTTCACGGTCCGGGTGTCATTACCTCGTTGTCTGAAACAATTGATGACTCTTTCGTTAAGAATTTCATTAGTGCTATCGCCATGCACCGCTGTACCGAGCGCCCCGACCTGGATGCGATTGTGGCATAGGGCTTTGCAATGCAGGGATTACTGAACAACAGGATTTTTGAATTATTGTCCGGCTTATAAAGTACCTGATATTTAGCACCCTATAACCATTTGATATTAACAACTTAAACCATAGGCGGATCATTAATTTTCATGTTCAACCTATTCATTGGCAAACAAAGTTCACTAGGGGTGCGACATGTCGAACTATAACAATTGGCAATATCATCAAAAACCTGTCAACAGGACTTTTTTAAAAGGCTTATTCGCTCTTATCCCCATCACCCTCACCGTTTATTTGCTGTTCTGGATGGCCGCCACTGCCGAATTTGCGCTGGGCAAGATATTCAAGTTTTTCTTCCCCGATAGCTGGTATATAGCGGGCATGGGATTTGTTTTGGGCCTTGTTGTCACGTTTTTTTTCGGAAGCTTTCTTGAATCGCAAACTTTCCGCCGACTGTTCCATATCTTTGAAGAACTTGTCATGCAGATTCCCTTTGTCAAAGGCATCTATACCACCATACGGGATTTTAGTTCTCTTTTTTCCAGCGAAAAGAAAGGAAAATTTCAACAAGTCGTGTTGGTTAAGGGACTCCCGGACAACTGTCAGCAGATAGGTTTTATTACTGCTTCGAAGCTTGAAGAGGCTTCCCCTGCTTTTATTGCCGATGACCGGATTGCCGTATTTTTGCCTTTCAGTTATCAGCTGGGCGGGTATACCGTCATTATGCCGCGGGAAAATGTAGTCGAAATAGATATGTCTGTAGAGGATGCGCTACGGTTTATTGCAACAGCCGGTGTTGTTGGCGACGGTAATGACCAAAAAAAGTAGCTTAACCGAAACCTCCTAAAACCATTTGATTGCCGACCTCTCTCGGTATGTGCTCTACCGTACGGACTGCGAGCCCGTGTAGCGGCTAAAGTGGCTCGCGTTATGAACGGAGAAACTATGGACAAAAAAGCGCGCGTTTGTAGCCCTATTTATAGCCTTCTGCCTGTCCAGATCGAAGGGTTCGATGCCTTGGCTGAGCTCGCCCTGAATATCCGCTGGTCATGGAATCATGCAACCGATGAGGTGTGGCGACGGCTTGACCCTGAATTATGGGAAATCACGCAAAACCCGTGGGTTGTGCTACAGACCGTCTCGCGCGATCGCATCGAACGTTTGTTAGCCGATCCCGTTTTCCGCAAAGACGTCGAAGATTTGTTGCAGACCAAATCGCAAGCGGTGGAGGCGCCTGCATGGTTTCAGCAGAACCACCCGCAGAGCCCGCTGAGCTGCGTCGTCTATTTCAGCATGGAATTTATGCTCAGCGAAGCTCTGCCGATCTACTCGGGCGGGCTTGGCAATGTCGCCGGCGATCAGCTTAAGGCCGCAAGCGATTTGGGCGTTCCGGTAGTCGGCGTCGGCCTGCTGTACCAGCGAGGCTATTTTCGCCAGGTCATCGACAAGGATGGCAGCCAGCAAGCCCTGTTTCCGTATAACGACCCCGGCCAATTGCCGATTACGCCGGTGCGCCAGGAGAACGGCGAATGGTTCCGGCTGGAAATCGCCTTGCCCGGTTACTCGGTATGGTTGCGCATCTGGCAGGTCCGGGTCGGCAAATTGAAGCTTTACCTGCTGGACAGCAATGATCCGGCGAACTTCCCGACGCACCGAGGGATTACCAGCGAGCTGTATGGCGGCGGGACGGAGCTGCGCCTCAAGCAGGAGCTGCTGCTGGGAATCGGCGGCTGGAGGTTGCTCGATGAGCTCGGCATCCACGCGGAAGTCTGTCACCTGAATGAAGGCCATGCCGCCTTTGCGGTGCTGGAACGCGCCCGTTGTTTCATGCAAAAAACAGCGCAGCCTTTCAACGTCGCACTGGCCGTTACTCGCGCAGGCAACCTGTTCACTACCCATAGCGCAGTGGCGGCGGGATTCGACCGTTTCTCCCCAAGCCTGATCAGTCAATACCTGTGCCGTTATGCCAAGCTAAGGCTGGGCATAACAATGCATGAGTTACTGGCTCTGGGCCGTCAGAACCCGAACGATGATTCGGAATATTTCAATATGGCCTATCTGGCCATTCGCGGCAGCGGAGCTGTCAATGGCGTCAGTCGTTTGCATGGGCAAGTCAGCCGGAATTTCTTCGCGCCCCTCTTTCCTCATTGGCCGATGGCCGAAGTGCCGGTTGGGCATGTGACCAACGGAGTACATATGCCGACCTGGGATTCGGCATCGGCCGACGAACTATGGACGGAAGCCTGCGGTAAGGAGCGCTGGCTGGGAACGATGGAAACCCTGGAGCATGACATTCGCCGCGTTTCCGACATCAGGCTCTGGCAGTTTCGCACGGCCGCCAGCAAGTCTCTTGTCGAATACGCCTCCGAGCGTTTGGCAAGACAACTGGCCGCCATCGGCGAGCCGCCTGAAACCGTCGAGGAAGCAAAACATCTGCTTGATCCCAATGTGTTGACATTGGGTTTTGCCCGGCGCTTCGCGACTTACAAGAGGCCGAACCTGCTGCTGCACGATCCAGAGCGATTACTGCGTTTGTTAACCGATGTGCATCGGCCGGTGCAACTTGTCATTGCCGGAAAAGCTCATCCGGCAGACCAGGCGGGGCAAGACCTGATCAGGGAATGGATGCATTTCATCCAGCGGCATCAGCCTTGGGCGCGAGTGATATTTCTTAGCGATTACGACATGCATTTGACCGAACGCCTGGTACAGGGCGTGGATGTCTGGATAAACACGCCGCGGCGGCCTTGGGAGGCGTGCGGAACCAGCGGCATGAAGGTGCTGGTCAACGGCGGCCTCAACGTCTCGGTATTGGACGGCTGGTGGGCGGAAGCTTACAAGCCTGAGCTGGGCTGGGCGCTGGGCGATAGTCTGGGGCATGGCGACGATTCCGCCGGGGACGCGGCCGATGCCTGCGCGCTCTACGATTTGCTCGAACGGGAGGTGATCCCGGAGTTTTATAATCGGGATGAGAACGGCATTCCGACCGCATGGATCCAGCGGATGAGGGAAAGCATGGCGCAATTGACGCCGCGCTTCTCCGTGAATCGCACGGTGCGCGAATACACTGAGCAACATTATATTCCGGCTGCTGCCGCTTACCATTCACGGGCTGCCAATGACTGCGAAGCCGGCAAGCACATGGTCGAGTGGAAACACAGCCTGGACCAAAAATGGGCCGCGCTGCACTTCGGTAAAATCAAAGTTGAGACGCGCGGCGAATATCACCTGTTTGAGGTTCAGGTCTATTTCCATAACCTCGACCCCAAGGCCGTGCGGGTGGAGATTTACGCTGACGGCGACATGAACGATGCGCCTGTATGCAAGGAAATGATGCTCCTTCGCTATCTGGTCGGCTCATCGGGCGGCTACGTTTACTGCATTGCAGTGCCTGCGTCGCGCCCCTCAAAGGATTACACGACACGATTGGTGCCCTACTGCGAAGGCATGGCAATTCCACTGGAAGACGATCGGATTCTATGGCAACAATGATAAAAAACGCGACGAACAAAACAAGCGTAATTACCTGCCTGTTTGTGGACATCGGCGGCGTGCTGCTCAGCAACGGCTGGGACCATCATCTCCGCAAACAGGCGGCGACCGATTTCAAGCTGGATTGGGACGAGCTGGAAAGCCGCCATCACTTGAACGTCGATGTTTATGAGACAGACAAGCTCACGCTGAAAGACTATTTAGCCAGGGTGGTGTTTTATGAGGAGCGGCCTTTTACTCCGACTCAGTTTCGGGACTTCATGTTTGCGCACTCGCAGCCTTATCCGGAAATGATCGAACTGGTCACTCAGCTCAAGATCCGCTACGGCCTGAAAATTTTCGTGGTCAGCAATGAAGCGCGCGAAATCAATGATTACCGAATTGAAAAGTTCAAACTGGACGAGTTTGTGGATTGCTTTATTTCTTCCTGTTATGTCCATTTGAGAAAACCCGACAAGGATATTTTCCGGCTGGCGTTGGACATTGCCCAAGTGCCGGCCAAGCAGACAGCCTATATCGAAAACACTCCGTTGCTTGTTCAAGTCGCGGAAACTTTCGGAATCCGAGGCATCCTGCATACGGATTACAAATCTACCTGCGAGAAACTGGCCGCGCTAGGGTTGATCAATGACGAAGAGATTATTCCATGAAATCTGTTATTGCTCGCCTCCTGTCGGTTAATCAAACATCAGGTTTACACCATGCCTACGGCCTGGAGCCGGTGGTTGCCCGTTGTAAGCGGCGCATCTTGGAGGGAACCGTACCCGCAGAGAATGGGCCCGACGGCTCAAGGACATGAACCCGCCCCCGGAACAAGGCAGCGCTTGGCACAGCCGACCGACTGAGGAGATACTTGCACAGTTTGCTTCGTCTCCGGAAGGGCTCTCTTCCAAAGAAGCCGCACAGCGACTTGCCGCCAACGGGCCGAACGAGCTTAAGGAAAGCAAACCCATCAGCCCGCTACGGATTGCCATCGACCAGTTCAAGAGCCTGATCATCTGGATTCTGATCGCTGCCGGAGCCGTCTCCGGCCTGTTAGGAGACGTCGAGGACGTTATCGCCATCTATACGGTTGTCATCCTTAACGCCGCGATAGGCTTCTACCAGGAATTCAGTGCTCAGAAGTCGATCGCGGAACTCAAAAAGATGGTCGCGCCTCAGGCTAAAGTACGGCGCGACGGACAGATTATTTCACTTCCTGCTTCACAAATCGTTGTCGGCGACATTCTCGCGCTGGACTCCGGCGATCTGATCGCCGCCGATGCCCGGCTTCTTGAAGCGGCTTCACTGGCCTGCGTTGAGTCCGCGTTGACCGGCGAGTCGGAGGCGGAGCAGAAGCACACCGAGACCTTGGCGCAAGAAGATATTCCGCTCGGCGACCGGAAAAACATGGTATTCATGGGCACCAGCGTCGCGACAGGCACCGGCCAAGCCGTGGTTGTGGCTACGGCGATGAACACCGAACTGGGCCGCATTGCAGGATTGCTTGACGATGCGAAAGCGGATCAGGGTACGCCGCTGCAACAGAAACTCGACGCATTCGGACGCATCCTGGTCTGGATGGCGTTGGCTATCGTCGCGTTGCTGTTCGGGCTAGGCTGGCTTCGGGGAACCCAGCTGATGGAATTGACCATGACCTCGATCAGCCTCGCCGTGGCCGCCATCCCGGAAGGGCTGCCTGCCGTGGTTACTGTGGCGCTTTCGCTGGGCGTGTTGCGCATGGCCCGCCGCCGCGCTTTGGTGCGCAAACTGCCTGCCGTTGAGACGCTAGGCTCAACCAACGTCATCTGCACGGACAAAACCGGCACCCTGACCGCCGGGGAAATGACCGTGCGCGCGTTTTACATTGCAGGCCGGCGCTATGAGGTCACCGGCGAGGGCTACGGGCCGGATGGCGAAGTCCGCCTGGAGGACGGCAAGGAGCCAACCCAGCACGCCGCACCGCTGCTTGAGCTTGCAACCATCATCCTCGGCTGCAACAATGCGCATCTGGTTCAGGAAGACGGCGATTGGAAGACCATCGGCGACCCTACCGAAGGCGCACTATTGACCGCCGGGATCAAAGCCGGTGGCGACCGGGAGCGCATCGAACGGGAACTGCCGAAGCACTACGAAATTCCGTTCGACTCCGACCGCAAACGCAGCACGGTTATCCGCCGATTGCCGGACGGCAAGTTTCGCGCACTGATTAACGGCGCGCCCAGCGAATTGTTGGAGAGCAGCACTCGCTTTTATACAGCTACCGGCATAAACCCTCTGACTGAGCAGGATAGAGAGCAGATCCAGGCGCAAATTTCCGCGATGGCGCAACAGTCCTTGCGCGTGCTCGGCTCGGCTTATCGGGAGCTGGACAATGCGCATCCTGACGACCTGACTGCGGATGCCGTAGAGCAAGACCTGGTGTTCGTCGGCCTGTCGGGGATGTATGATCCGCCGCGCCAAGAGGTCAAAGAGGCTATCGCAAAATGCCGCTCTGCGGGCATCCGCGTAGTGATGATTACCGGCGACCATCCGCACACTGCCATAGCCATCGCACGGGAAATCGGCCTTGCTGAAGCTGGCGATGTGGCTGTTTCGGGTGCTGAGCTGAACAAGATGACGGAGCAAGAGTTGCAGCTGCGCGCGCCAAAAATCGCGGTTTACGCTCGCGTCACCGCCGAGCACAAACAGCGCATTATCCGCGCCTGGAAAGCGAATGACGCGGTGGTTGCGATGACCGGCGATGGCGTCAACGACGCCCCGGCTGTCAGGAGCGCGGACATTGGCATTACGATGGGGCGGACGGGAACGGAAGTCACCAAGGAAGCGGCGGACATGATAATCGCCGACGACAACTTCGCCACTATCATCGCCGCCGTCGAAGAAGGCCGGGGCATCTATTACAACATCCGCAAAACGCTCCAATACCTGCTCGCGGGCAACACCGGCGAGTTGTTGCTGATGACGCTCTGCGTGGTCATCGGGCTGCCGACGCCGCTGCTGCCGATTCATCTGCTCTGGATCAACCTGGTTACTGACGGCCTACCCGCGCTGTGCCTGGCCACCGACCCCATCGACCCCGAAGTGATGAAACGCCGTCCGCGCAGCCGCTCTGAGAATATTACCGACCGTGGTTTTTTCCGGCCGATGTTATTGACAAGCTTCCTGACCGCAACCGTCGCGTTCACGGCTTACTATAATGCCTTGCAGTCTCAAACTACTGAAACGGCCCGCACCGCCGCCTTCGCTACGCTGGTATTTGCCGAACTGTGGCGCGCTTTCGGCGCTCGCAGTGAAACCAAGCCGCTCTGGCGCATTCCCCTGCTGAACAACATCAACCTGGTTATCGTGGTTGCCATTTCTTTCGGACTCCAGGTGTGGAGCCAACAAGACGGGACTTTGGGCCGACTCCTGAAATCATCGTACCTGTCGTTTTCCAATTGCTTGGTGCTGCTCGCTGTGGCCGCCCTACCGCTATTGGTTCTGGAGCTGGTGAAAGTGGGGAGATACCTGCAACGGCAAAGAAGGCTTGAACCGATTGAAGCTCAAAGAGCTCGCGCGACAGAGACGACATTCAGTCTTGCCGTGAAAAATTTTTTGCAGATGGACGGGCCGACGTCGGCGGCGGCATTTTCTCATTATGCCTTCTTCTCGCTGTTTCCTTTGATCGTGCTCTCTGCGGCCATTGCTTCGCTGTTTGTTGACCGGGAACGGGCCGGGATGGAAATCATTGCTTACGTTGAGGCCTATGTGCCGATCGGCGGCGAAATGCAAAGTTACATTTTTGACACCATCAGCGGCGTCATCGAAGCGCGCGGACCGGTAAGCGCGCTCGCACTGCTGATGCTGGTTTGGTCGGCCATGCAATTCTTCACCACGCTGATTTCCGCCACACAGCGGGCCTGGGGCGAAGCTCCCCTCAATTGGTGGCGGCTTCCGCTCAAGAGCCTGGTTTTTCTGATTCTCACGATCATCCTGGCGCTCTTGTCTCTTGCGGTGCCGGTGCTGGCAAAAATAGCCAAGGACTGGCTTTTCATTGTGAACGATTTGATTTCCTCGGTCTATCTGTTGGTGAGCTATTTCCTTCCGGCGTTAGTGATGCTCCTGTGCCTGAGTTTTTTTTACAAACTGGCTCCACGTCGGCCCGTGCGTTTTTCCGAAGTTTGGCGCGCCGCTTTATGCGCCACGGTGCTGTTGCAAGTGGCCGAAAGCCTGTTCGTAATTTTTATCGATAATTTTGCCGCATTAAACGCGGTTTATGGGGCATTCGGCGGAATCATAGCGTTGCTGCTGTGGATTTACCTTTCCGGGTGCATTGTCATCTTCGGTGCCTGCCTGAGCGCTGCCCAGGCCAACATTAGCGTAAGCCATCATGGCGCACTGCCACGAGGAGCCAAACCATGAGTCTACAAACTTTGAATCCTGAATTACTGAAGAATATCGACGCTTACTGGCGCGCCGCCAACTACCTGTCGGTCGGCCAGATTTATCTTTACGATAACCCGCTGCTGAAGCGGCCGCTGGCGATCGAAGACGTCAAGCACCTGCTGCTGGGGCATTGGGGCACAATTCCCGGACAAAACTTCATTTACGCGCACTTGAACCGGGTCATTAAAAAATACGACCTCAACATGATTTTTATCTCCGGCCCCGGACACGGCGGCTCGACGGTGGTCAGCAACACTTATCTCGAAGGCACTTACAGCGAAATCTATCCCGACATCAGCCAGGATGAGACCGGGCTGCAAAAATTGTTCAGGCAATTTTCGTTTCCGGGAGGCATTCCCAGCCACGCGTCGCCGGAATGTCCCGGTTCGATCCATGAAGGCGGCGAGCTGGGCTATTCGCTCAGCCATGCCTTCGGGGCGGTGTTCGACAACCCCGACCTGATCGTCGCCTGCGTGGTCGGCGACGGCGAAGCGGAAACCGGGCCGCTGGCCACGGCATGGCATTCGAACAAGTTCCTCGATCCGGTTACCGACGGCGCGGTGCTGCCGATCCTGCATCTCAACGGTTACAAGATTGCCAACCCGAGCCTGCTCGCCCGCATCAGCCGCGTGGAATTGGAACAGTTGCTGCGCGGCTGCGGCTGGATACCCTACTTCGTCGAGGGGCACGAGCCCGAATTAATGCATGAAGCCATGGCCTCGAAGCTCGACATCGCGGTGGAGCAGATCAATAAAATCCATCATGACGCCCGCGCCAATGATAATTCTACGCGTCCGCGCTGGCCGATGATCGTGCTGGTATCGCCGAAAGGCTGGACCGGGCCGAAGTCGGTCGACGGCTTGCAGGTTGAAGGCACTTTCCGCTCGCACCAAGTGCCGCTGTCCGATCCGGCCGACCATCCCGAACACCTCAAGCAGTTGGAGGCATGGCTCAGAAGCTACCGGCCGGAAGAGCTGTTCGATGAACAGGGCCGCCTGAAACCGGCACTGGCCGAACTGGCACCCAAGGGCGAAAGGCGCATGGGCGCTAATCCAAACGCCAACGGCGGCATTTTGCTCCGCGACCTGAGGCTGCCGGATTTTCGCGAGTACGCGGTCGATATACCGTCACCGGGAACGCGAGGCATCGGCGATACGCGTGTGCTGGCAAATTTCCTGCGCGATGTGGCGAAGCTGAACGATGAGCAGAGCAATTTCCGGATATTCGGGCCGGACGAAACCATCTCCAACGGCCTGAAAGCCGTGTTTGAAACGACCGATCGCCAATGGGACGCCTCGACCGTGCCGAACGACGAATTTCTTGCTCCCAGCGGACGCGTGATGGAGATGCTCAGTGAACATCAATGCGAAGGCTGGCTCGAGGGCTACCTATTGACCGGACGGCATGGGCTGTTCAACTGCTATGAAGCGTTTATCCATATCGTCGACTCGATGTTCAACCAGCATGCCAAGTGGCTTAAAGTGACTGCGCAGCTGCCTTGGCGGCATAAGATCGCGTCCTTGAATTACCTGCTGACTTCGCATGTCTGGCGCCAGGATCACAATGGTTTTACCCATCAGGACCCCGGCTTCATCGATGTCGTCGTCAATAAAAAGGCCGAGATCGTGCGTGTGTACCTGCCGCCGGATGCCAACTGTCTGCTGTCGGTGATGGACCACTGCCTGCGCAGCCGCCATTACGTCAATGTGGTGATCGCGGGCAAGCACCCTTCCCCGCAATGGCTAAGCATGGACGATGCCGTCAAGCACTGCACCAAGGGCATCGGTATCTGGCAATGGGCCAGCAACGATCATGACGTTGCGCCCGACGTAGTCATGGCCTGTTGCGGCGACGTGCCGACACTGGAGACGCTGGCCGCGGTTTCGATTATGCGCGAACAGCTGCCCGAACTGAAAATCCGGGTGGTCAATGTCGTCGACCTGATGAAGCTGCAACCGCAAAACGAACATCCGCACGGCTTGAGCGACATGGACTTCGACGAGCTGTTCACCCAAGACAAGCCGGTCATCTTCGCTTTCCACGCCTATCCGTGGCTGATCCATCGGCTGACTTACCGGCGCACCAACCACGATAACATCCATGTCCGCGGCTATAAGGAAGAAGGCACCATCACCACGCCTTTCGACATGACCGTGCTGAACGATATGGACCGTTTTCATCTGGTCATGGATGCCATCGACCGCCTGCCGCAAACCGGCACCAAAGGGATTTACCTGAAGCAACAGCTCAAGGACAAGCTGATCGAGCACAAGCAATATATCGCCCGGCATGGTCAGGACCTGCCGGAAATCCGTAACTGGAAGTGGAGTAATTACCAATGAATGCACAAGAACTTATAGCTACTGCAAAGAAACTGGTCGCAGACGATAAAGGCCTGCTGGCGATGGATGAAAGTCTTCCGACTTGCAACAAACGCTTTGCCAAGATCGGCATCCCTCAAACCGTGGAGGCACGGCGAGACTATCGAGAATTGATTGTCACCACATCAAGGCTTAACGAAAGCATTAGCGGGGCGATTTTATCCGACGAAACGATCCGCCAGCAAAAACAAGACGGTACCGCCTTTGTTAAAATCCTTGCCGACAGCGGCATCATTCCCGGCATTAAAGTTGACGCGGGGACAAAAGACCTGGCCGGGCACCCCGGCGAGAAAATAACCGAAGGGTTGGACGGATTGCGCGAGCGTTTGGCTGAATACCGGCAAATGGGCGCCCGATTTGCCAAATGGCGCGCAATGATTGTTATCGATAACCACATTCCCAGCCGGGGCTGCATTGAAGCCAATGCGCAGGCGCTGGCCCTGTATGCCGCGCTAAGCCAGGAAGCGGGACTCGTCCCCATCGTCGAGCCGGAAGTGTTGATGGACGGCGACCATACGCTGGAGCGCTGCTTCGAGGTGACGGAAGAAGTCCTGCATACGGTTTTCAACCGTCTTTACCGGCAAAAGGTGATGCTGGAAGGCATGCTGCTGAAGCCTAACATGGTGCTTCCGGGATTGGCCTGCTCCAAGCAGGATACTGTGGATGAGGTTGCCGACGCCACGGTGACCTGCCTTTTGCGGACCGTCCCTGCCGCCGTTCCGGGCATTACGTTTTTGTCGGGCGGGCAATCCTCCGAACTGGCCTCGGCCCGCTTGAATGCGATGAATGTCCGCTACAAATCGCGTGCGCCATGGGCGCTGTCATTTTCATTTGCTCGCGCCATCCAGCAAGCGGCGATGGAAATTTGGCACGGCGAACAGGCGAATGTACAGGAGGCGCAGCAAGCTTTGTATCGTCGCGCCAAATGCAACTGGTCGGCGCGCCGCGGCGAATACAGCGATACGATGGAAAAGGCCTGAGCATTTCGCTGCTAACGGATAAATACGGCGCCAAGAATAAAGCGGCAATCCGCTTTATTTATCATGCAAGCGCGAGGCTTACTAATCTCAGCCGTATGTGCTTTACCGTACCGACAAAGGCTATTGTTGCCGTTAAAGTTAAATTCAAGGTTTTTGGCGAATAGCCGCCGAAAAGCCTGAAATAATTCAAAAACATCATATTATTAGGCGGCTTGTTTTTGTATTTGGACGTTTTTGCCTGTCGAAGGTTTCAGTCAACCTTAGGCATTTAACTGGAGATTTAGCCATGAAATACCTCATTAGATTTTTTTCCGCATTTTTTTTGGCCTTGACCTTATTGACTGCTTCAGGCTGCGCATCAACGCCCAAAGAGTCAGGAACAGGAGAATATATTGACGACAGCGTTATTACCACAAAAGTCAAGGCTGCCTTGGCGGGCGACCCTAGCGTCAGCGCTGCCGAAGTCAACGTCGAAACATTCAAGGGCGTGGTTCAATTGAGCGGCTTTGTCAGCTCTCGCGCGGAGATGAATAGAGCGGTAGAGGTTGCACGCGGCGTTCAAGGTGTGAAATCAATCAAAAACGACATGCGGCTCAAGTAAGTGAGGATCGATATGGAGAGCATAGACACAGCATCTGAATTCGCGCATGAGACTATTGACAAGATAGCCGATGCAGCAAAAGAAACGTTTGGCGAAAAGGGAGAGCGGCTGAGTGATGCCGAACAGAAAATGATCAATGATCTGCGCGAGTTTATTCACGACAATCCGATCACATCGGTGGGTATCGCAGTAGCGACAGGATTTATTCTGAGCCGATTGCTGGTCAATCGTTAAGGGGTGTCATCATGGACCATAATGCGGTAAATAGTGAGACGCTTAAACAAACGGCAACAGACAGCAATCCTGAAAAAAGTGCCAGCATACTGGAAAATGCCCTGGTGCTATGGCAGGAGCTATATGGATTCAGCCATGATTGCTTCCACCTGATAGCGCTGGAGGCGCGGCGAGCGGGCAAGAACCTGGTGTATATGCTCATCGCCGGGTTGATCGCTGCCGTCCTGCTGATCGGCTCGTGGTTGGGAGTCGTAGCTGCTGCCGTACTTTGGCTGATTGAGCATGACGTCACAGCAAGCAGCGCCATACTGCTTGCCGTAGCGCTTACTTTACTGCTCACGCTGATCCTTGTAGTCGTAATCCACCGTAAGAGCCGTTATCTGCAATTCCCCGCTACTGTTCGCAGTCTTCAGCCGATGCCATCCTCACAGCATCATAATAAAGAGGAGTCTTGAGATGCCGCACCTTTTAAACAAAAATCACTCCGCGCTCCTGGAGGATCAAATCGAAGATGCCCAATGGCAAGTGGTGAAACATCACCAAGCGGTCGATTACCGAACGAGTGTTTTAGTCCGAAACATATACCGGCAACTGACCGATCCGTCGTCTTTACTGCTGGCGGGCGGGATAGGTTTTATTATCGGCGAACTCACTAAGCGCCGGCCTTCCAGTTCTCGTGGCACTGCCGATAAGGCCCACGGCACCCGTACCGAGACCACTAGCCCGTTGAAAGTGGCTTTAAACCTACTAACTTCGGCGCAGACGTTATACACGGCCTTACCTTTGGCATGGTTAGTGAAGTCCCGCCGCCAGCCGGGTACGTCAACTCAAGCGGCCAAAACGAAATCCCATGCTGTGCCAACTTCCACAGCCACTTTGAATCGCCGAAAATATAACCGCCGTAAGCCATTATCGTAGCAAGAGACCTTTTCCTTAATTTGCTGGGAGTATAGGCAGGAGCATCTCGCCCGGAATGAGTTTACTTTGAGTCCTGATTTCCAGCCCCAGAGATTCGTGTTCTTGCTTTTTGCGCGGTTAATGCATCGCACTGGTTTGAGATACGCATAAAGAATGGCGGACTATGTGTCCGCCATTCTTTACTGCTATCGGCTGATGGTCACTTATTCTGCGGCTTTTAGATGTGTTACAGCCTCGTCGGCAGCTTTCTTCGCCATGTCGGCATGCCCTTGCTTGCCATGAGTAATGGCATTATCCAGGCTTGTAATACCGGCATCTAAATGTTCATCCGCGGTTTTCGCATGGGTTTTGGCTTTCTCGGCATGTTCGACAACAGCGCTTGCATCGTCGGCTTTGGCGGCCTCCTTCGCATGTTTAAGGGCTTGATCTAGATGGTCGTCATCACCCGCATAGGCACCCAACGAGCCCAAGGTTAAAACAATACCTGCGCATAAACCGGTGAGTTTCATATTAGTAATTTTCATAGTCATCCTCTGTGCAAAAAATTTAAGAATACCTCATACGCCATGCTGCGCGGACCTGACTTTTCTGACCGGCCTACAAAACCCAGCTGCGTAGTTTAGTGCTTTCTAATCTCCTCCTTAACATCCTCTTTAACATCTCCATAACCTGCTTGGCCTTTGCCCACGTTCTTTTGGACTTTACCTTTTACCTCCAATTCCTCGTTATCCGTTATCTTACCGGCGGTTTCTTTGACTTTACCTTTGGCTTGCTCGACTCGGCCTTTAACTTGATCTTTGTTCATGACTGTCTCCAAATAATTAACAAACCATGGCTACAACGCCATGATTAAAGCGGGGAATAGTTTTTCCCAGCGCATATAAATAAAATATACTCAATGCTGCATTTAGTCAGTGCGGTAGCGAACATAAAAGATCAGCTCACTGCTTCATGCGCAGACAGACATAGATTTTCTCTGGGTGGCATTCCATATTAGCGAATGCAGTTGATTAATACGCCGGACCATTAATGGGATGGCATCTTTAATGTTCTTGATGGGTGTGTCGAGACCTAATCCATGACTCTTTATTTCGTGATTACGCTTTTTTTTGCTCGCTGTTTGGTCTTTTTGGAATGGGCGGTGCGGCTCTTTTTCTTGGCGGATTTGGTCACAATCTTGACCTGGGCTGTGCCGTCCGTTTTCATATCAAGTTTATTAGCCGCTGCGCTGGAAAGATCGATAACTCGATTTTCGGCATAAGGTCCACGGTCATTAATCCTAACCTCGACTTTCTTGTCATTCTCGAGATTGGTCACCTCGGCTTTAGTTCCCATCGGTAAACTTGGATGAGCGGCCGTCATCTCTTGCTGGTTAAAGGCTTCGCCGCTGGAAGTCTCCTTGCCATGAAATCCCGGTCCATACCATGAGGCTTCGCCAACCTCCTTATGAACGGGTGCAGTAGCTGCGCTTTCTTTTTGCTGCTGCGCTTGTTTGGCTTGTTCGTTTGAATGTTCAGAGTTGCAGCCAAGAAGAGCCAAGGCGCAGATCACAGTTACTGGCAACACGCCTAATAGTTGTTTGCGCAGACATAAGGTGACGCTGGGCGGTATCGTGACATTCCAAGCCCCGTGGTCTGGAGTGTAAATCAATCGGCATTTCACGTCTTTGGGTGAGGATTCGCAGTGCTGAACTGTCTGATATAGCATTGTTTTTGCTCCTGCCGGGAAAACTCAGTCCGTAAGAATGTTCAGTTACCGATAATCAATATAGCATTCGGCTCAGCCGGATATTTATGCCTGGCAAATAACGCTTGCAGGATAATTTGCAAAATATCCCTTTCCGGTTCCCAAACTATCAGTCAGAGCGGCATGACTGTTGGCTATATTTTTGCCGCAGTGCTCTGTTGGCGAATGTTCGCTACTAAAATTAAGCTACGCCGAATCCACGGAAAGGTCTGTACGTTGGCGCACTGTACGCCGAACTGCATCGAGATTAATTTACGAAGTGCGATAGCGCATAAACAGTGAATTTACTAGCTTTAACATATACCATCACGCAGAATTGGTCACAGAAAAGGCTACGTTTGTCCTGAAAAAAACCACCAAGGAGTTGCGAAACAAAAATCTATAGGTATAATACCCAGCTCGAAGTTGAATAGCTTCAGGCGCGTAGCTCAGTTGGTTAGAGCACCACCTTGACATGGTGGGGGTCGGTGGTTCGAGTCCACTCGTGCCTACCAAACATTTAAAGCACTGCACCGCAGTGCTTTTTTTATTGTAGACACCGAACAAAGGTAAAACATGCCGGTAATTACCCTTCCCGATGGTTCAAAGCGAGAATACGACCAAGCTGTGACAGTGATGGACGTTGCACAGTCTATCGGTTCGGGATTAGCCAAGGCAACCTTGGCGGGCAAAGTTAACGGCACTCTGGTCGATGCCAGCGCCTTAATCGATCAGGACGCAACACTGCAACTGATTACCGCAAAAGATGAAGACGGCATCAGCGTCATTCGTCACTCAACCGCGCATCTCCTGGCTCAGGCCGTCAAACAATTATTCCCCTCAGCACAAGTGACCATCGGGCCGGTTATTGAAAACGGCTTTTTTTACGATTTCTCCTATGAAAGACCTTTTACGCCGGAAGACTTGAGCGCAATTGAAAAAAAGATGGAGCAACTGACTGCTGAAGATTACCCCGTTCATCGCTCTGTGATGTCACGGGATGAGGCGGTCAAGTTCTTCAAGAATCTGGGCGAAGCGTATAAAGCCGAGATTATCGAATCTATCCCCGCGAACGAAGACCTATCCTTATATGAACAAGGCGGCTTTACTGACCTGTGCCGCGGCCCTCATGTACCTAGCACCGGCAAGTTAAAAGTCTTTAAGCTGATGAAGATTGCCGGAGCCTATTGGCGCGGGAATTCCGACAATGAAATGCTGCAACGTATTTACGGTACAGCATGGGGCGACAAAAAAGACTTGCAGGCTTATCTGCACCGCTTGGAAGAAGCGGAAAAGCGCGATCACCGTAAGCTGGCAAAAACACTGGATTTATTCCATTCCCAGGAAGAAGCTCCCGGCATGGTGTTCTGGCATGAAAAAGGCTGGGTCATCTATCAACAGGTTGAGCAATACATTCGCGAGAAATTAAGAGTCAACGGTTACGGCGAGGTTAGAACGCCGCAAGTCGTGGATCGTTCGCTATGGGAAAAGTCCGGGCACTGGGAAAAGTTCAGCGCCATGATGTTTACCACGCATTCCGAGAACAAGGATTACGCGATAAAGCCGATGAACTGCCCTTGCCATGTGCAAATTTATAACCAAGGCCTTAAAAGCTACCGCGACTTACCTATCCGCCTGGCGGAGTTCGGCTCATGCCATCGCAACGAACCTTCCGGCACCCTGCATGGCTTGATGCGCGTCAGAAACTTTGTTCAGGACGATGCGCATATCTTCTGTACCGAAGACCAGATCCAAGACGAAGTATCGATCTTTATCGACCTGCTGTTCGATGTTTATAAAGATTTCGGCTTTGAAGAAGTTATCATTAAATTGTCCACCCGCCCTGAAAACCGGGTCGGTGACGATTCGGTTTGGGATAAGGCGGAAAACGCCCTGGAACTTGCTCTTAATACCAAAGGATTGAAATGGGATTTGCAACCCGGCGAAGGCGCTTTTTACGGGCCAAAAATTGAATTTTCGTTAAAAGACTGCATCGGACGTGTCTGGCAATGCGGCACCATTCAAGTGGATTTCTCGATGCCGGGCCGCCTGGATGCAACTTATATTGCCGAAGACGGATCACGGCAAGTGCCGGTCATGCTGCACAGAGCAATACTGGGTTCATTGGAACGCTTTATCGGTATCTTGATTGAACAGCATGCAGGAACTTTCCCGCTCTGGCTGTCACCGGTACAGGTTGTGGTTCTTAATATTACTGATCGACATGCCGAATATGCCTCGCAAATCATGCTAGACCTTGAAAAACAAGGCATAAGAGTAAAAATAGACTTGAGAAATGAGAAGATCGGGTTTAAAATTCGCGAGCATTCTATGCAGCGCGTGCCGTATCTTGTCATCATCGGTGATAAAGAATTAGAACAACAAAGCATTACGGTACGTACGCAGAAAGGTGATGACTTAGGTAGCCTGTCAGTCCATGAATTTACCGAACGGTTAAAACAAGAGATCGCAGGCAGACAATGAATAATTTTGGAGGATTAGGATATCGCTGCTAAAAAAGATGAAACGCGCCTGAACGACTCAATCACCGCCAGACGGGTGCGGGTGACAGGTCCTGAAGGTGAAGCGTTAGGTATTATCTCGTTAGATGAAGCCAAACAAATTGCGTATGCCGCAGACCTGGATTTAGTAGAAATATCGCCAAACGCGGATCCTCCGGTTTGCAAGGTGATGAACTACGGCAAATACCAGTTTGAGCAAAACAAAAAACTGGCCATCGCCAAAAAGAAACAAAAACAGGTTCAGGTCAAAGAGATCAAATTCAGACCTGGCACCGACGAAGGGGATTATCAAGTTAAACTGAGAAGCTTAACCAAATTCCTTAATGACGGCGATAAAACCAAAATTACCCTGCGTTACCGTGGACGTGAAATGGCTCACCGGGAAATCGGTGTTGACCTGTTAAAACGGATAGAAACGGATTTGGAAGACATGGCAATCGTCGAGCAATTTCCTAAAATGGAAGGCCGCCAGATGGTTATGGTGATGGCGCCGAAAAAGAAAAAATAATTGCCTAAACGATTGCAACAAGAATCATAGAGACATTGTATTTCAGTGTCTTTACAGCGACTTAGGATGAGCAGCTAGGTATCATGAAAATGATGCTGTTAATTCTTCAGGGCCATGCATTTTGCCTTGCTGGGTTACAACTCAGGGATTTATATTTTAATTAATTGGAGCAAACAAATGCCAAAGATCAAAACTAACCGTGGAGCTGCCAAGCGTTTCAGACGCACAGGCAACGGCGGTTTTAAATGTGGTCAGTCCCACAAACGTCATATCCTGACTAAAAAATCGACTAAGAGAAAAAGACAGTTACGCTCGCCGGCAACTATTCACCCATCAGATGTGCGCATGGCCGCACGCATGATGCCTTACAGCTAAATCAAGGAGTAGATCATGCCTAGAGTTAAACGCGGCGTAACAGCCAGAGCAAGACACAAAAAAGTATTAAAGCTAGCAAAAGGTTACTACGGCGCACGAAGCCGGGTTTATCGCGTTGCCAAGCAAGCGGTCATCAAAGCGGGTCAATATGCATACCGTGACCGCAAACAGAAAAAACGCCAATTCCGCGCGTTGTGGATCGTCCGTATCAATGCAGCCGCTCGGTTAAGCGGAATGTCATACAGTCGTTTCATCAATGGCTTAACTAAAGCCAATGTTAAGATAGACCGGAAGGTACTGGCTGATATCGCAGTTCGTGACATTAACGCATTTGCGGAAATTGCGAACATTGCAAAGCAGCATCAAAGTAAACCTTAAGGAACGATCTGGATTTTAATAAACTGAAATCCTGCTATTCCCCCCTCCCCTTTCCGGGAGGGGCGGAATTAAGGCTCTAAGCCTACCCCCTTAATAAGCATCCCATCACCCATACAAAGCGAGCTAAACCGTGTCCGCTACCCTAGAAGAGATTCTCGCGCAGGCATTACAGCAGCTTCGCGACGCAACAGACCTTAACCAACTCGATCTGGTTCGTGTTCAATATCTCGGCAAAAAGGGTTTATTTACCCTGCAGATGAAAGAACTTGGCGCGCTCGATCCTGAGCAAAGACGCGCTGCCGGGCAAGTTATCAATCAGGCTAAAGATCAATTTCAAGAGCAACTTGAAACCAAAAAAGATCTACTGCAAAACGCCGCATTAGAAGCAAGGCTAGCCAGCGAAGGGATTGACGTTACCCTGCCGGGCAGAGGCCAAGCAGTTGCAGGCTTGCATCCGGTGACTACTACATTGCGACGAATCTCCAAGATTTTTGCCAGCGTTGGCTTTCAAGTCGTTGAAGGACCTGAAATCGAAGACGATTATCATAATTTCGAGGCATTGAATATTCCCGCTCATCACCCGGCCAGGGCGATGCACGACACGTTTTATTTCGATGTCCACACCGTATTAAGAACCCACACTTCGCCGGTACAAATCCGGGTCATGGAATCGGAAAAACCGCCGCTGAAAGTAATTGCGCCTGGCCGAGTGTATCGTTGCGACTCAGACATTACCCATACACCAATGTTCCATCAAGTCGAAGGCTTTCTGGTCGATACCGACGTCAGCTTCGCCGACTTAAAAGGCGTGGTTTACGAATTTTTGCGCGCGTTTTTTGAAAAAGACATCCAGGTGCGCTTTAGACCATCCTACTTTCCATTCACTGAACCATCGGCAGAAGTCGATATTGAATGCGTGATGTGCGGCGGCGAAGGCTGCCGCGTATGCAGCCACACAGGATGGCTGGAAGTAATGGGCTGCGGCATGATTCATCCTGAAGTATTCAAGGCAGTCAACATCGACAGCGATACCTATAGCGGCTTTGCATTCGGCATGGGCGTGGAGCGTCTGGCGATGTTACGTTACGGCATTAACGATTTGAGATTGTTTTTTGAGAACGATCTTAAGTTTTTGGAACAATTTAATTAAACAGGTGTCGCGACTGCTCCCGGCAGACCCAGCGGCATACACCCCATCCCTGTAGATAAAGTTTGAGTTATGCAAATTAGTGAAGCCTGGTTAAGAGAATATGTCAATCCGGCAATAAGCACCGAACAACTGGTCGAGCAATTGACCATGGCCGGCCTTGAGGTCGATTCGGTAGCACCCGCAGCGGCGGTATTCAGCGGCGTGGTCGTCGGTGAAGTCGTCGCCATGGAGCAACACCCGGATGCCGACCGCCTGAGAGTTTGTCAAGTCGCGGTAGGCGAAGCGGAACCATTGCAAATTGTCTGCGGCGCGAGCAACGTCAGGGTTGGTTTAAGAATTCCCGCGGCGTTGATCGGCGCAGTATTACCGGGCGATTTCAAGATCAAAAAATCCAAACTCCGCGGCGTGGAATCTTTTGGCATGTTGTGCTCTGAAAAAGAGCTGGGCTTGGCCGCCGATGCCAACGGCTTAATGGAACTGGCTGTCGATGCGCCGGTAGGCGTTGATATACGCGAATATCTGTCACTTAACGACAATATCATCGAAGTCGACTTAACTCCTAACAGAGCAGACTGCCTCAGTGTTGAAGGCATAGCCCGCGAAGTAGCCGTACTGAATAAAATGGACTGGTCGGCCACTCAGGTTGAAAAATCCGCAGTCAGCCATACTAACACCCTGACCGTCTCTGTAGCCGCTACAGACGCTTGCCCGCGTTATTTAGGCCGATTGATTCAAGGCGTAAACCCTAAAGCCGAAACCCCGTTATGGATGCAGGAGCGCCTGCGTCGCTCGGGCGTAAGAAGCTTGAGTGCAATAGTCGATGTTACCAATTACGTCCTGATCGAGCTAGGTCAACCGCTACATGCCTTTGATGCCGCCAAATTAACCGGCAACATTCATGTGCGTTATGCCCGAATCAATGAAAGCGTTAGCTTGTTAAACGGCCAGACCATTAAATTGGATAATGAAACATTGGTTATCGCCGACGATAAACAAGCGTTGGCCTTGGCCGGCGTAATGGGCGGCAGCGAATCCGCAGTCAGCGACGAAACTCAGGATGTGTTTTTGGAATGCGCGTTTTTCACTCCACGAAGCATTGCCGGCAAAGCGCGGAACTACGGCCTGCACACCGATTCATCGCACCGCTTTGAACGCGGCGTTGACCCGACCTTGCAGGAACGCGCGATAGAGCGCGCCACCCAATTGATTATCGATATGGCCGGCGGCAGCGTCGGCGCAATTATTGAGGTGACAACTGCGTCAACCTTGCCGCAACGCACAGCCGTATTGCTTAGAAAACAGCGCCTGGAAAAAACGCTAGGGATTGCACTGGCGGATGACCAAGTTGTCGATATTTTCCAACGCCTCGGCATGACCGTACAAACACAACAGGATAGTTGGTCTGTGACGCCGCCGGGATGCCGTTTCGATATTGCTATTGAAGCCGACTTGATTGAAGAAATAGCACGCATTGTCGGCTATAACAACCTGCCGAACAGCAGCCTGCTAATGCGCTCGGAACTTGGCAAAGCTACCGAAGCCGTGCTGGAACTTGACCGCGCAAAAGATTTGCTGGTCGACCGTGGCTATCAGGAAGCGATTACCTACAGTTTTGTCGATGAAGAAATACAGCAAGCCATCGCCCCTGACGATGACGTTGTCCGCTTAAAAAACCCGATTTCTGCGGATTTATCGGTGATGCGCACTACCTTGTGGTGCGGTTTATTAAAGGCTGCCTTGCACAACACCAATCGCCAGCAAAACAGAGTTCGTTTTTTTGAAACCGGCCTGCGCTTTGTTAATAAAGACGGCAACATGCAGCAGCAAAAGATGCTGTCCGGCCTTGCATTAGGTAGCGCTTATTCCGAACAATGGGGCGCCACATCGCGCAAAGTGGACTTCTTCGACATTAAAGCCGATGTACAAGCCCTGTTTTCATTGACCGGTTCCGATGTGCAATTTTTTCCGGCCAAGCATCCTGCACTGCATCCCGGGCAAACAGCTGAAATTTTATCGCAGCAAGGCGAAAACATAGGCTGGCTGGGCATGTTGCATCCAACATTGGAAAAACAGCTAGGGTTCGATACCCAGGTTTTTCTGTTCGAACTGGATCAGGACTTGCTGCTGAACAAGCAAATCCCAAAATTCAAGCCGCTATCCAAGTACCCGTCAGTACGTCGCGATATGGCCTTAATTGTTAAGGAAGAAGTCGCCGTCAGCGAAATAATAAATTGCATTAAAAGTTGTGGAATAGCAACCTTACAAGACATAGTGGTCTTTGACATATATCGCGGCAAAGGTGTCGAAGAAGGCAGTAAAAGCATCGCTTTAAGCTTAATATTACAAGATTTTTCACAAACACTAACAGATTCTGAAATAGATGCTATATTTAGCGGGCTATTAGAAACATTGACCACAAAAATAAGTGCAAAGCTGAGGGATTAACAATGGCATTAACTAAAGCCGATTTTGCCGAAAGGCTATTTGACGAGCTTGGCTTAAACAAGCGCGAAGCAAAAGATATGGTCGAAATGTTTTTTGAAGAAATCAAAGGTTCTCTGGAACATGGTGAGCAGGTAAAGATTTCCGGTTTTGGCAAATTTGAACTGCGCGACAAAAGCAGCCGTCCCGGCAGAAATCCAAAAACAGGCGAAGAAATTCCCATAACAGCTCGTAGAGTGGTAACATTCAGATCAGGTCAAAAACTTAAAGCCAGAGTGGAAGCTTATGCTGGAACCGAGTAATAATAATGAGCTGCCGGTCATACCGGCAAAACGCTATTTCACTATAGGTGAAGTCAGCGAATTGTGCGGGGTAAAACCTCATGTGCTCCGTTATTGGGAACAAGAGTTTACCGAGCTTAGCCCGGTAAAAAGACGCGGCAACCGTCGTTATTATCAGCGCCATGACGTGCTGATGATCCGGCAAATAAGATCTTTGTTATATGAACAAGGCTACACCATCGGCGGCGCCAGAGCCCATTTGGGCAGTGACGATGCCAAAGAAGATTCAACTCGCACCAAGCAGTTGATTCATCAAATGGTTAGCGAACTGGAAGAAATTCTGGAGTTGCTAAAGTAGATTTTTCTCATTTAACGCGGTGAAATGTAGTACACTAGCCGCATTGAATTACAGGGGATTGTGTTCACAATCCTTTCAGTTATAAATTCTTTATCAAAATATCGGGGCGTAGCGCAGCTTGGTAGCGCACTTGTCTGGGGGACAAGGGGTCGTAGGTTCAAATCCTATCGTCCCGACCAATTGAATCAAAGACTTACAAAACAACAAGCTTAGAAAAAAGAGAAAATACCGATTTCGGTACAACACTCGGTACAACAATTTTTAGTGCTTACCCAAGTTAAAGCTGCCTATAACCGGGCACAACATTTACCCTAATGTACTTTTTCACCGGTCGGCGCGTACCGCGTCGATAAAATCTCGAAAAGTTTTTTGTTTATCGGCGCCTTGGCGCTCTCTTGGTGCAGCTTTTCGAGAATATCGGCAGTGATTGCTTCACGAATAAATCCCGGTTTTACGCCATCAGACAGCCAAAGCTCGCGCGCTTCCGGCGTTACAAAGACAGCGACCATGCAGCTTTTGTCTTTTGGCCGGTATTCAAGCGCATAAAATTTTTCTGATATTTCGTTGTTTTTTGTCATTTCGTTTACCTCCAATCAAAAAATATTAGCTCCAAGTTTTTTCGCGGCTATCGCACTCAGGGCGCGCGCCGCGCGGAAACTCTAGCTCCTCAGTCCACGAACCGTTTCCTGTTCCGCTCGCTTCGCTCGCTCTGCGATATGTGTTAAAACGTCCTTATCCGTGCTGGCGTTGTTCACAGTGTCGGAGGCATACTTGGCAGCGTCTTTATGTCGGTCAGCAAGCCCAGGTGACGCCTCTATTATCGCTTTGGCGACCAAATCACCCCGATAACCAGCAATTAAAAGGGCCTTTGTTGCGGCAAAATCGATGCGCGACCAATCTAACGGCCAGCCCTTTTTTTGGGCCAATCCCACGGTTTTCCTGACTTCGCGCCGATACGCCAGCTCGACAGTATCATCCGTTATCCGTCCGACATCATCAATTTTTGACAGTCGACGGCTACGTTCTTTATCCGCCTCTTCATTGATTTTTAGTCTGTCGGCTTCTTATATTTTCAGTCTATCGTCGTCTCGTAATTTCTGCATGCCAGAAGATACTTTGTTGCACTTTCGATGGATAGATAATTCTAATGTCGTTATGTAATTATTTTTACCGGCTTTCTTATTCGAGAAGCCAGCCATTCTAAAAGGGTGAACAACGCCAGAAAACTTAGGGTCGCCCCATTTTTTGTTTAACCTGGTCACTATCTGATTGGCTAATTTCTGCTCGTCGACACTGCTTTCTTTGTCAATTATGATGATAGCCTGCTTGTTGTTTTCACTACTTTTCTGCACAATGGCGGGCCTTATACCTGCCTTCAGCATATCGGCATAACTCGCCGGCGTAAGGTCATCGACAACTATAAAATGCCTGTCTTCTGAAATTGGGGTTATATACACGTCATACCCCTGGCCGTTTTTTGCCCGGAGCTTTGCAATCTCTGTTTTTACCTCCTCCTTGGTCCAAAATTTTTCAGCAACCCCCGCCGCTTCGCGGTCGCTTTTCTTGCCTGCATTGCCGTAATTCTGATCAAAAAGCTTGCGGCCTTTGCTGTCTCTTTCAACACGTGGCTTGAGTGTTATCCGGTATTTTTCAGCGCTCAACGCTTCGCTTTGCCTTTCCCATGCGGCTATTTTCTGGGCGTGCTCGCGTGTTGGCGGTTGTTCCAGTCGAGCTGTTGACTTATCACGCCCAGTTGCTTCGAGAGGGGCTGCAAGATCTGCCAGCGCTCCAGCAGCATTAGCGACGCTCATAGTGTTGCGCCGATAGTCAGCGCCACTACTATCATGGGCCAAATCGGGGCTTCGTGTATGATCGGCTCCGGCGCTGCTGGCGGCTTGTACTTCGACAGCCATTCTATCTTGCTGTCTAGCGCTGCTGTTGCTTTCTGCGCCGCCTCGGTCTTCGCTTCCAGGTCTTCGGCTATCAGGCTGAAGCTCGTGGCTATGCTCTCGATCATCTCGGCCAGCTCGGCTGCGGTCCTGGTTTCGATCAGATTGGCCTCTGCTAGCCTCCGAATTTCCGTTATTTTTCCCATACTTTGCCTCTCTTGCTGCAAGACGTTGTTTAAGCTCTTCGCGGTCGGCTTCGGTTGGCTCATAACCTTGAACCATCAGCCCCAGTTCCGAACCGATCAAGTACGTTTGGCGTTTGAATTCATCATTACCTGTTGCTTTCACGCTCTTCCATCCTTTAGATTTTGCGAGTTGTAAGCTTCCCCTAACTGCGCTTTCGGCTTTAGAATGCACACTGATCCTGTCGCCGTGATCGGTGATCGCGACAGTATCCCGGCTCTTCCATCTGTAAACCCCGTTCTCGGTTTTCTCAAAAGCAATATCTAGCGTTCGGTTTCCTGTGTTGATTTTTGAGTCTGTCCGTCGCAACTGGCCAGTAAATCGTCGATCAGAACGTGCATCAATAAGCAAAACGCCCTCGCGCTTTTTTCCTTTGTCGCTATGTGCCAAACGGCATTCTGACAGTTTGCGCATGCCGTTTTGGGTTGCTCGCTCAATGTTGACAGGGTACGGCTTTGGAGTGTGTGTGTAGTATTTTCGCTGGTCATTTGCTGTCTCCGGCTGATTGATGGTTGTGTTTGTTAGCTCTCCGGCAGTCTCCGGCTTGGCCGCTTGGGCTCGCAGTCGATCCAAAATTGGCTGGTCACGCTCTGGGTTATAGTCGAGCTGAGCTTGTAGCGGTTTCCACTTGAATCTGTCCCCGAGTTTTGTACCAGTGAAAGGCACACCGTCCAGTTCGAATGTCATGCCTTGGGCCCGACCACTCTTGCCCGACGGGATGACTGTCACGCCCTGGGCTTCCAGTTTTGCAATGAAGTCTGAAAAACCTGGCTTGCCCTGGGCTGCGTCGTCGATATAAGTTTGCAACATGATTCTTGTGGGGATTGATTCTGTTCGATCCATCATGCTTTTCTCCCCTGCAGTAATACCTTTGACTTCTGCGCGCGCATCGTGGGCTAATTCAGAAAGCCCGAACTCACGGGCTAGTTGATTTGTCAAGGGCATGGATCGTTTTGCCTCTTGCTGTCCTAGGTAAAGGCTAGCGTCAATAGCGACACGTGAGGCTACGAGGTGTATATGATCATGCTCGGTATCGAAGTGCCGAACTGCTATCCACAGGTGCTTGTCAGTGAAGCCCATACCTTTAATGTATTTTTCGGCTACCTGCGCCCACTGCTCATTAGTCAGGCGTTCTGGTGGTTTTAAGGATAACGAACAATGCCAAGCCGGCTTTTCTATATCAGGCCGGATTTTTCTGAGTGCTGAAAACTCGGCTTGGATTTCTTCCAGCGCTGAACCAGAGCAATTTCCGCCGACCATGACGGCCTCCTTGTCTATGCCTCTATCCTTATGCCCCTCGAAGACATAGGCCAGCAAACCTTTCTGGCCTTTGCCGCGCCCGATTTGTGCTTTCATAATTTCGCGCCGATCAGCGCCGCGCGAAACTCTTTTAGTTCTTGGATGATCTCATCGTGACTCACGTCGTTATTCTGATTCAGTGCTTTGGCAAGTTGGTTCAAATTGCCGGCAGCACGACTCAACTCAACCCAAGCGATTTGATTAAGCTCGGGGATCATCGGCGGCAATTTGTCCAGTCCGGCGCACCGGAGGTATTCCCCGCGAGCCAGGCCCAGGCGGCTCCGCTGCCGGTCGAGCTGATTCAGTTCGGTCAGATTGAGGTGGCTTGAAACACAGTGTGTCCTGGGGTCATCGACCCGCTCCGGGCCGTGTCTTTTTTTTCTTGCACAGTTAACCACAAACCCTCCTGAGTCAATCATGTGAAAAAAGGTGAGCGGAGCGAAACCTTTTTCGCCCCGCAGGGCAAGCAAGTAAGCTAAGCGCAACTTACAGCTTGCTCCTAGATTTTCAAGTCGTTCGCTTGTAATTGCTGACAGTGCCAACGATCTCCCAAAATGCATCCTTGTATACGCCGTCATCATTTCCCCGCGCCTTTGCTCGCTCTGTCTTGCTGATGATTTGTGTCAATGAAGACAGCAACACGTCCAGATCTCGCTCCGTCTTCTTTTGCTTTGCTCGTCTCGTGGCTTGACGTTGGGCTGCGGTTTTTGGCGGAGCTTTGAAAAGATCGGTTTGCTTGTAGATATGTTCAGCCATCGCGTTTCCTGTTTCGTGACTCACAAAAAGCCCCGGATATACCGGGCTTTCTTGGAGTTTTTAGAATTCTTAGTTACATTCGGTTACATTCGCATGCCGTCGGCGTGCTGGCACGCGAGCTCAAGCTGTTCGTTGAGGAATTTGTTTCTTTCATTAAAATATTTGAGAAGTGGAGCCCAATTTAGTTCCTCCTGTAACCGTGCAATTAGCCCTGCGAGCTCCGGAGAGCATTCCCCGCCGCCCCAGACAGACAAAAGCAGTGCCGCATCACCTAGGGGTAACTGCGCAACTAAACGAGCAACTTTATCCTCGACCAGTGCTTTTTCTTTTTCTTTTTCGATTTCTATTTTTAGGCGCGCTATTTCACTGGCGTCATCATCGTCGAGGTCGTCGTCGCTCGCTCTCTCAACAAAACGCTCAAGCTCTTCAAGCAATAATTTGTTTTTGCGGTCATAAAGCTTTAAGAAAAGACGCCAAATTTCATTATTTTCTTCGGCGCGCAGTTGAGCTACAAGTGCGGCAATATCTGCCGACACCCCACCATAGAGACCAAGTAATAGCTGTGCAGCGGTCCTGTGCTGTAGCGTTGAAATTAATAGCAAAATTTCTGGCGCTAATTTATTGATTTCTGTTTTCATTTTTGCCTCAATTGAGATTAGATGTGGGCTTACCACGGGTTATAGTGTTAAGCGTCATCGCGTAACACTGAATCAATTCAAACGTTTTTGCTCTTTTTTTCGCCGCCGGGGCGGCGCGGTGTGTACGCGGTAGCGCCCTTTTTCCTCATAACGCCAACAGCTGCCCCGTACAGTTATTGACAGGACTCCGAGAAGAAAAAGAGCCGCCGTAGGCGGCAGATTTTGACAACATAGAGGTTGCCAGTTTAGTGCTGACCATTGCCCAGCTTTTGGTTCGGGTAATTGCCTCGGCAGCAATGGACGCAACGCCGAAAATCATGGTTATGTACTCGAAGTACGCGTTCTGTTTAATTTCGCCGGTCTCTTTATCTACCAGATGTTTTTTGACCAGTGTTATAGTCTGCTCTATCCGTTTAGCGTCTACGCCGCCCATGATTTCCAGGTAATCAGCCCAGCGGCTTTCGTCTGCCGCCTGTCTCGCCGCTTCCAGTAATTCATCATCAAGTGAATCGCGCAATTTGCGTAACTGCCGCCAAACGGTAACGGGAGCGCCGCCGATCTGCTGAAACTGCCTGATACCCCAAACAGAAGCCCAGGCTTTAACCCGCTGACCGTAGGAACGGCTTAGTTCGTTGGTGTCGTGTTCTGGGTCGTCAATCGAAAAGCCCAGGTTTTTAGATATGTATTTGGCGATGTAGCCGGTTGCTGTTCCCGCTTCGCTGTCGATCTCTACGCATTTAAAACGGTGCTTGTCTGCCCCTGGCTCATGGCCGTCCACTTCAAGCGCGTATTGTGAAAATATTTCTCGTAACGCGTTACGTTTATCTGCTTTGACGAATAGCAACATGTGCCAATGTGGGCAGCCGTCACCGTGAGGTTCTGAGACCCGAAAGCCAAATGGTTTTATATCCAGGCGGCCATAGGCGGCACGGATTTTAGACCACTGTTTAACCAAATACTGCTGCGCGTCCTTGGGCGTTAATTCCTGATATTTATCGTTTAATTTAACGCCTGAAAAACGGTGATACCTGCTTGGACAGGTCAAGGTGTAGAACTCACCTACATAACCATGCTGTTGAGCATAAGCCTCGAATCCGGCCATCCTTATCATCAGTTCAGCGCGGCGGTTCGTCGGGTTTGCAATAGAGGATTGGACTATTGTTGCCATATCCACGATGTCGCCAGCATCAGAAATCATGGATTGATTTTGGATGTATTCATAGGCTTTAATTGCTTTTTTGCCAACCCGGTAAACTGTCAAGTTAGAGCTGTACTTTTCTTTGTGTTTTGCGACCCTGCCCAGTTCTATAAGCTTAGATTCATCAAGTCGGCTTTGAAGCTTGTCGAGTGTCCTACGCCACCATCTATCACACAGCAGGCGGTCCTTGAAACCTTTATCGTTTTTTGACTTCGGCTGTGGTATGCCGTTATCTATCAAGTAATTAATAACTTTTTTACGGTCGTCGATTATCGGCAAAAGTTTAGAAATGTGATAACCAGCTGGCAGATGCGGAGTAAACATTTACCCCCCTTACTGCGCTGCTTTTGGTCTGTTATTTAGCCAATCCTCTATGTCGCCTTCTCTCCAGCCGATAGCCCTTGCACTCAATTTGACAGCCTCAGGAAACAAGCCTCTTTTCTTCAGATCGTAGACTGATGATCTGGATAGGCCGGTTTTTTCAATGACCCGCGGAAGTTTTAGGATGTTCATATATTTTCTCCAATTTATTTGGCTTTGTCTGAATGACAGGCTGGAGAAAGCATAACTGAGCCGGTAAAAAAATCAATATTATCAATGACATACTACTCATATAACATTATGTAACAGTATGTTATCGTACCTACGCTAGTTAATTAATAAAATTACGCTAACGCACCTCGCAGGCCAGAGAAAATTATGCAAGCCATTGAAAACAAATAAAAATCAATGACAACAAAAAAGTATGTTATCGTACCTACGCTAGTTAATTAGCAAAAAATCAATATGCGCCCGCACTCGCTGCCGATGTCAAGGCAACGAGTGCGGTCAATTTGGTCAATTTCCTATCAACAATGCCAATCTTTCGCCCAAAAATCGCCATGCCTCCGCCTGTTCTTCTTTGAGTTCTTGATGTTGATAGACGCGCCGCAGTTTGTTTTCCTCGGTATGATTCAAGCATTTTTCAATCACATCTCCGTGCACACCTAGATTACCCATCAAGGTTGCACCGGTTCGGCGTAAATCGTGGGGCGTCCATTTGCCGCCTTGCAAGACCAGAGCTTGATTGGCCTTGCTCCGGTTGCTGTAGACAGTCCCATTTTGGCGCCCGTCAATCTGCTTGCTAATCGATTTTTCACAAACACTGGACGTGTCTTTTGTATTGGGATATAGCCAAGTATCCGATTGGCTATACTCAGACAATCGCCTGAATTGGCTCAAGGCAAAATTCGACAAGTAAATAGTGTGTGCCTTGTCATTTTTGCTGTTTTCAATCGGTATGTAAAAGGTCTTTGCGTCGAAATTGACATGCTTCCATTGTGCTTTGCTTAATTCACCAACGCGGCAAAGCGTTGAAAGCATAATCCAGATAGCGCACTCAGTAGAAGGCATCAAGCCAGCATCAGGAAGCTGGTCTTTTAGCAACCTGATCTCATCTAGTGATAAAACCCGGTCGCGCTCGGTGTTCTTGGTTGTGACTTTGCTAACGCTCAGGCTGGCCGTCGGATCGAATTCGATAATGTCGCGGTCAACCGCAAACCGGAACATTTGCCGCACCAGCTTCAACAGATTTCTGGCGGTGTGTGACGACCCGCGCTGCTTCACCCGGTCTATAACATCTGTGATGTGGCTCTTACGAACGTCCTGGGCGTTGAGGCTACCGATAATCGGCAACACGTCTTTTGTAAACATCCGTTGAACTTCTGCAAGGTCTTTTCTCTGCTGCAGGTCTGTTGCTACCCAGCGTTCGAACAGACCGGTAACGGTAGTACGGGCTTGTAATCTGGCTAATGCTTCTTTTTCCTCCATCTGCAACTGTCGTTCGCGCTCAATCTGGAGTGTTCTTTCTATGCTGGGGTCTTTGCCCTGCTTCACCAAATCCTTGTATGTGTCGCGCTCTTTTCGCGCGTCAGCCAAACCCTGTGCCTTTAAAGTAATTCGCCGCTGTTTACCTTCAACCCGATAAGACAGCATAAAAGATATTGCTCCTCCCTCTGATAGTGGGCGAACGCGAACTACAAGCCCCGCCCCATCTGAAATCATTTGAACCTTGTCATTTGCTTTCAGATTCCTAAAGGCCATATCTGTGATTTTATTAATTGCCATTTTGATTCACTTGTCCGTTTTCCGGTACAACATCCGGTACAACAAATTTACTGGATTCCAATAAACCCTATTGTACGTCTCTGGACGCGAAAATAAAATAAGACAATGAAATAAAAGGATAATTTATACTTTATTGAATTACACTGAACCTTAAAAAACGATAATTTACTGTTCTGGGGGACAAGTGATAGCAGGTTCAAATCCTGTCGTCCCGACCAATTAAGCCAAAAACTTACAAAATAAAAATTTCTGTAAAAAGATAAATTAGCGCTTTCGGGTACTCATGCGGGTACACTTTTAAAAATTATTGCTGCTTATCGCCCACCTCAACATACGCAACAACTGCCGGTCACCACGCACAAAAAAAGCGGCGTTACCCTGCCTCGGTTTTGATGGCTTAAAGTCACGTTAGCAATCCAGCGTGGTCTTTAATTTAATTCTCACCATCCCACGCACTAAAAAGCTGATAGTCAGTTAATGGCTTAGCTTTATTCCTGCATTCTGAGCTGGCTTAATGTGTATGAGACCCCGCCATTTTAAAATACATGCAATTTGCTAATCATTTTAATTCTTAAGCGAGTTTTCATCTTATTGGGTTTAAATATGACTCGATCATTCGATCATCTCTTGGTTACAACACTTAACCCGCTTCGGCGGGTTTTTTTTGGCTTCAAGAACTGCTGGCTTTAATTTGTGGCAACCTGTCCAAAAAAGACCTGACAACGTCTGGCTTCAGTTCTTGTTATAACATCATGCATTTAGTCTAATTACATATCTAAAACAGGCAATATTTCAGAAAGCTTGCGCGCGCCTACTGAAGCGTCCTAAAACGCCCTATACAGGCTGTAGATACAAAAAAACAAGTACAGTGAACGCGGTCTTGCTAACAATGCAAACGAACTTCTTGCTGGGCACTTACCGATAGGGGGAATCAACATAAAGCACCCCGTTATGAAAATAACGCAGGATGTTTCAATTACCTACGTCACCAGTGGTGTTGCTGGTTTTTCTCTTTTCTATATTCTTGAAAGTTTCAGATTGCAACTGCTCTACCGCACCACTTTGCAAATGTTTAATTTCATCCCTTTTCAGAAGCACTACTAAAATAGTAGCAACACCAGCGATCAACTATGTGTTGTCTTTTTCTTGTTCTTCAGCCATTTTAAAATCCTCGCAGTTTATTTAATTATATTTTGTTTCCTTTCTTTAAAGGGAGGACACTTGGCTGGATAAAATGATATACAGGTCTGCAATTGGCTCAGACTACTGTCATTCGCGAATGGCCGCGTTATGACGATAAATATGGCGGAATGGAGTTCATTGACCACCATTATTCAAAAAATTTTAGGGATTTATGAGTAACTATCCATCAAAACAGAGTAATGGTAGGCATTACCACTATTAAAGTCTAAATCTGTCTTAAATATTTTTTCTACTTTCGCAGCCTGTTTTATCCGCCAAGTGCGGTGTTTGGCCTATTAAAAAAACAGCAGAACGGAAAATCTTAATGTTTAATTTGGACGCTTTTTTCTCGCAAAAACTGTAAAATCTTGCACGCTTTTTGACACCATGGAACTTCAATAAATTGAATAAGAAAATTCGCATTATTATAAAAAAACTATCCAATCCTCGCGTTAGAAGGCGATTAAAAATTGGCCTCTCTGTTTATAGTCTCGTGGTTATACTTGGGCTGGCATTTAAGCTTGTCTATGATATTGGTTATTTTAACGCGCAGTCTCTTAAAAATGATAAAAATGCTGAGCTCCCTATTGCGTATCCTGTGCTGACAATAGAATCCGCTCAGCGTATTGTGTCTGGTGCGCTAAAAGAAGATCCTACTAACCCAAAAACAATTGTGGATCAGATTATTGATAATAATCATAAACTTTCAACTATTATCATAGAAAACAACAAGCTAAAAAAGATTGCTTGGATTATAGATATGCGTTTGTTTTTTACCGGCGATCTATTCAATAACGAGGGTTATAATTTAACCGAAGGTATTGAGCATCATCACAATATCAATCGTGGTGCTTATTGATTGCTCGTAACAGGACTAGCGGGGGCATTTGAACAGAAACTTAGGCGACCAATGCCGATTCAAGCATATATTTATCGATGTGTTTGTTTACAGTGACCTTGTATGACCGCTTTTAAGAAGACTCAAAGACATCTATGAGTCGAACTCAGCCAGTCAACGCCCGATTCAGATGAGGCTAATCACGGTAGCTGTCAAATCAAGCCCAGCGTTTTACACCTTAATCAGTCTCTTTTTCATAATTAAACTTTATTCTCTGTGAGGTACCGGTCTGCGTTTCAACATTCAAGGTTTTGGTCAGCTTACGTTTTAATACCAATACCACCTGCCGATTAAACAAGCCGACTTTGGTGCCCACATATAAATTCGGTGTCAGGTATCGGCCTACCGAAGCCATGGTATCTTGCAGCGTTTTTCCTTGTTCAACTTCAAGTTCGCCTATGCCCAGTTTGCTGGCAATCCATGATGCCTTGCTCGCGCCGTACGACAGCGCGGCTGAGGCAACCATATCGCCTTCCGCCTGGCTGACCTGGTTTAACGGCCCGCCGGTAATTAAATAGGCAAGCGCTTCTTCTTCCGGCAACGCAGGCTCTGAATAGATACGCGTTTTCGGGGCATCCAGCGGACCGCTCAGGTTCAGGATAGCGGTGACCGTTTTATCTTTTGAAACCCGTATGGCTTCCACATCCAGCCAGGGCTTGTCGACCGGACCGTTAAACAGAATTTTTCCTTTACGTACGGTAAGATCCTGTCCGTAGCTTTTATACTGCGCCTTGTCCATGTTGACATCGCCATACATAGCCGTTGTCTGTCCGGTCTGGGTCATTTTCAATTTACCGGACAGATCGGTCTTCAGTCCTTGTCCTGAAAAGCTGACTTGCTTGCCGAGTTCAATGTCTATATCAGCATCAACAGGGATGACAGCGGCAACTTCCCGGTCGGCTTCTTGTTCGCCGAGAATAACCTCGTCGCTGCTGACTTTTACCGCATTTTCAGGGAGCTGGGACATCTGCAAGATGGCTTTGGGGATCTTTAATTTGCCGGTCACTTTCCGTTCCGTCTCGGTAAACGCCGCTTTTAATTCCGGCGAAACCGTTATTTGCGCTTCCGGTAGCTTAGCGACTTCAAAATTCGTTCCGATCAGCATGAACTCGCCGGTGCCCTGCAAAGTCGCAAAGCCGTCCAGCTGAATGTAGCCTTGCCCCGATTTTGCCGAACCGCTGAGCTGAATGCGCTCGGCAGAGGAAGATGGCAGCGCCTGAAGCCTGATGTCGCGAATCCCGACCCCCAGCCCGGCAATATCAACCGATCCGCCGGTGAATCGTAGCGTTCCGTTAACATCCGGTTTGTCGGTGCGGCCTTGCAACGTCAAATCCGCCTTAAGATCGCCTTTGATGTTCGACAACTGAGGGACAAAAGGACTCAGCCAGGCAAAGTTAACAACGGACCCCGTTATCTGGCCGGACAGAGCCTTGCCTTCGCCGGTATCGAGTTGCACTTGTCCGCGCAAATAATCCCGGCCGGTCAGGGCCAGATCAAAATCGGCTGAAATTAATGTTTCTTTCAATGTCCCCGACAGCTGCCATGTGCCCAAAGTAAACTCAATCGGCCCGTGCTCGGTCTGCAACAGCATCTTTGCGTTTGCCGGCATGGTTAGCCGGAAATTGCCGTTTAGCAGACCCTTTTGCTGTTGTATGTCGGCATCGGCATTGATCAGGCCTTTGAGCTCCATTGAGCCGGGCAAGTAGACTTGCAGCAAACCGGTGGGTAATGCGGTTGCGTTAGCTTTAAACTGAAAATCGTCGTTGGCAGGATAAAGCCCTTGCACGCAAAGAGAAGCAGTTTGCCGGGCTAGGCAGGCTTTCTCCAACATTATATCCATGCCGACAGGCGTTTGCGCCGCGCGAACCGTCATAGTATGGGTAAGCTGCCAGCGTCCGGCATCCTTGGTGTTTATATCCAGTTTGGAAAAATCGCCCTGCCATACGTCGGCCTTGAAACTGCCGGTAAGCGTGCTTGACAGCTCGCCGTAGGATGAATTGATATCGGCTTTAAAGCGGTGCTGTTCAAGCGTACCCAAGCCGTCAACCAGCAGTTTGCTAATGACCAGATTGCCGGTTTTGATGTTGTTGACAGACAGCTGTATTTGGGATGTTTTTTCGGCTTGATAGTCGATATTGACGGCCAACTGCCCGGCACTGTGTTCGGCAAAATGCAAGCGCTTGCCGTTGGCCTGGAATTTGACCGACGGGTTACGCCACGCGCCTTGTAAGCGCCCATCGCCTTTCAGGCTACCGCCCAGCTTTGGCCATAACGATTCCAACGCTGGCGCGTCGATAGCGACAATAAGAGCGGCTTGCTCCTGTCCCAATGTGCCGTTAACGGCAATTTTATTCGGGCCCGAAATGACCTTGAAGTCATCGACCTTGAGCTGTTCGCCGGCCAAAGCCAGCTTGCCGCCCGCGCTGACGGGATAGCCGCGCAACTTGCCGGACAGCTTGTTGATGTCGGCATTCAGTTGCAAGGCTTTATCGTCCAGCCTGCCTTTGATCCGGGTGTCGAAAGTCAGGCTGCCGGGAAGCTCGGGCGACAGGATGACCGGATTAAAATTTTGCCCTGTTGCTGTCAGATCGAAAACGGTCGCGTCTTTCCAGGATACATCGCCGCTAACCTGAAATTGCCCCTCGGCTGCCTTAAGCTCCAGCGCTTTAATGGACAAAGCCTCCATGCTGCCTTGGCCGTCAAACGTTAACCGGGCTTTTGACAGATACGGCTGGGTTAACTGTGCGTTTAGCCTGATCTGATAATCGCTGAGCAGCCCGGTCACTTCGAATGAGCCCTGCTCACTGCTGACTTGCGGCTTATCGCCGCTGAGCGGCCAGTTAAGATTTTGCCAATCGCCGTGTACATTGATGCGCGGCTCGTCCTGCAAATTATCCAGATTGCCTTTTATGGCTGATTTGAACGGCGATGACAATTGATTGTCCAGAGCCAGTCGATGGACGTTGCCGTTGACCGTCGTTATCGCTTGCCATAAACCATAGTTTTCTGTCGTAGCCTGCCAATCGGCGGTCAAGCTTAAGGGAAAACCCTTGCCCAAGCCTATTTGTCCTTTTGCTGTCGCCGCTAGCGGTTCGGCATCAAGCTCCAGCGAAACGATGTTAACCCGGTCATGTTCGATAAATGCCGCCAAATGCAGTTTTTGCAGGCGCTGTACTGTTTCACCTTGCTGATAGGTAAGACCGGTCAACAGCAAGTTTTCAATAGCGATCTGCACCGGCAAGCGTAGCTCCGCATTAAAATCGAAAGTGCTGGGTTCCGACGGCGCTGTTTGGGTTACGCTGACATTGACGTCATTGAGGGTCAGATCAACAATTTTTAAAGTGCCTGAAAACAATTCGGAAGGCTGCCAAGCGAGTACAAGGTTTTTAACGGTAATGGTTTGAGTATCGCTTTTATAGTAGAGATCGGAAAGGCCAATACGCTCAAGTAATCGGCCCTCAATGACTTTAACTGAAACCTGCGCCGGCAACTGTGAAAAAACCGTCCGCAACAGCCAGCGGCTGCCGGTTGCGCTGCCCATCAAGCCGAGCAAGCCGACCGGTATCATCAGCAGCACGATCAGGATAATCAGAGCAATGCGCTTCATCATCTTAAATAAGAAAAAATCCAAGAGTAACCACGGAGGACACAGACGACCCCATGGATGGGGGAGGTAGAGCACCAACAGTAGGCGCTCTAGGCGATGCAGGAGCAATTGCCGAGAACACGGAAATTCTAATAGGTTGAGTTAATAGACTTATTTTCTCCGTGTCCTTCGTGTTCTCTATGGTGAATAATTTTCCCTGAATCATAACCTCGTCCCCGCTGCAAAATGAATTTGAAACGAAGAATCCGATTCGCTCAAAGGCAATGCGAAATCCAGCCTAATCGGACCGATAGGCGAATACCACCTGACGCCTAAACCGGCGCCGGTTTTGATCCTGATATTCTCAAGATTATACGCATTGCCGCTGTCGACAAACGCGGCGACGCCCCAGTTATCGAACAGATAATGTTCATACTCCGCACTGACCACGCTTAAGAACTTGCCGCCTATCACTTGGCCGGTATTATCCTTGGGGCCCAACTCCCTATAATCATAACCGCGTATGCTGTTCATGCCGCCGGCAAAAAAACGGTACGATGTCGGCAGCTTGTCGAACTGATCAACCAGCGTTGCGCCCTGCTCTGCCCTGGCGATGAATCTGCCGCGCCAGGGTAATGGATGCGTCCATACGGCTGATGCTGAGCCTTGGCCAAAACTGACCTCGGAAATAGGATTTTCATAACTGCCGGCCAGATTAAGCTCCAGGCGGTAACCCCGGGTCGGCCGCATGGGGTTATCGGCAACGGAACGCAGCCAACTGCCGCCGGGCACTAATAACAGAACCTGATTATTTGTGCCGCCGATGGTGAAGTCTTCGTAAAGAGAGTCGATAAACAAGGTTTGTTTCCAGCCGTTATCGAAGGCGTGCTTTAAGCGCGCGGAAAGCTTTGCCGAAAGCGACCGGTAAGCGTCCAGCTCTTCCCGTTTGAATCCGCCGCCGAAACTGAATAAATCATTGATCGGATCATCCAGCGGCACGTTGTATTCAACCTCTGCCGTTGACAGCACCGGCGCAAGATCAAGATTGGCATCAATAAAATGCCCGCGCCGATTTATCCGGCGGTTAATATAAAAAGCATTGAGCAAAGGCCCCAAGTCGGTATCAAAACCAACGCCGAAACTGTAATGGTGGGTTTTGGCGGGATAAAGCTTAACGGCGACCGGGACCTGGTTTTGGTCGTCATTCTCGGTGTCCGGGCGTATTTCTATCCTGTCGAAATAGCCGCTTTTCGACAGTGCGGCATGGGTTTTAGCCAGTTGATCGCTGGAATAAAAATCGCCGCTTTTTATTGAAATGAATCTACGTACAAACTCGGGATTCAACATATCCTGTTCAATAGTCACTTCACCGAACACCTTACGTTTACCGGTATTAAACGCCAGCTTGATAAGCGCCCTGTTATTGGCTTTATCGATTAACAATTGTTTTTCTGAAAATTCGGCTTGCAGGTAACCTCGCTCCATCGCCAAGGATTGCAGCCGACTTTTCATCTTCTCGTAGTGATCGTGGCGCAAAGGTTTACCGTTGGCCGCTAGCAGCTCGTTGCGTAATTTTTGGAATGCCGGATCATCCCGTGCATCGCCGGTCAGGGTAATATCGATATCGCCAATGAAGGTCTGCGGACCGGAATCAATCGTAAAGTCCGCCTGCCAGCACTTCGGGTTGAAAGCCAATGATTTTTTGACGTCGGGATGGTAATAACCCAAAGCCCGTAAAGCACGGGATATTTCTTCATCGGACCTGTCGAACAAACCGCGTATTTTCCATTCCATTGCCTGGCAAGGCTCTTTCGTCAGCGACAGCGTGAGTTGAACATTTTTTTTCGCTTCGTCCGAAAGTCGGCCGTTAACCGAAACGTCCGCTCTGACAGCGGGCGCCGCTAAATACAGCAGCATTGTGACTGACATCACGCCGAGGGTTAAAGAAGGAACAGGTCTCGTTAGTTGCGGCATGGATGTTCGACAGTTAGTCAATAATGCCGAATAAAATGGCGAGAGGAAATAATCTCAATGGCTGATGAACATACAGCTGAAGACAGTCTTCAGCCGGTGTAGCCATAACCCGGCATTGGCTGAACAGTTCCCGGTAGTGGCTTGGCCCCTTTTGCGGCAATTCCAGCCAGGTATCGGCCCCGACATCTTCCAGCAATCTGTCAAATGCGTTTAACCGGGGCACGATAATAACGGCAACATTCTCCTGGTCTTGCCTGGCATAAGCCAGTAACCGATCGGCCCCGGCTCCCTGTACGTTAACTTTCAGGTAGTCGCCGTTCCTGAACAACGCGGCATTTTGGTGCCGAAAACGCAAGCTCTGCATGACTACAAAAAGCTTGATGCGCCCATCTTCCATCGTTTCCAATAACGAGCTGATGAAATGCATCCGGTCCAAATCCGGTCTTGCCAACATGGCGTCCATGTCGGTCAATAACCGGCTGTTGTTGCTGAAATCAACGGGGCGGCGGTTGTCGGGATCAACCAGGGTAAATTGCCATAATTCATTGCCTTGATAAATATCCGGCACACCCGGCGAGGTTGTATGCAGCACTACCTGGGCAAGAGCGTTATACAAACCGGGTTTTCTGATTCGGCTTTCAAACTCGGTAAAATCTCTTAAAAACAATGAACTGACATTGGCGTCCAGGCAGCGGCTAACAAATTGGCTGACCGCTTGTTCATATTCTTCATTGGGGTTGAGCCATGAGCTAAATTGTTTTGCTTCACGAACGGCCTTAATCATATAACTCCCGATGCGCTCCTGATAATCGGCCCATTCTGTATCCGTTAAAGCCGTTAGCGGCCAAGTGCCAATCAGCACCTGATAAAACAGGTATTCATCATTGCGGGCAATGACGACCTTGCTCATCCTGGTTTTCTTGGATCGGTTCAAGCGCTGCCAGCGTAGTACCGCATCCTGCCATTGATGAGGTATTTCACTTAATACATTGATTCTTGCCCGTACGTCAGCGCTGTGTTTGGTGTCATGAGTGGACAGGCATAACAGGGTATGGGGCCATTTTTTAATCCGCGCCTGATTAAAATGGTGAAAGGCGTTGACCGAGTTTCCGAGGGAGCGCGGATCGCCGCCCACTTCGTTTAAGGAGATCAGGCGGTTATAGCGATAAAGACCGGTATCTTCATAACCTTTAGCCATCACCTGCGGCGTATATTGTTGAAACTTCATGACCATTTTCAACAAATCAGTATCTGCAACCGCCGAACTGTGTTCCAGAAGCAGAACTTGTCGAATAAACTCAAACACGGTTTTATCGGCCGCCCAACTTCGCTGCTTGCTTTGATCAATCGCCCACTTGATATATTGGCTGTCCTCCTTGCTGACGGTCTGGCTGTTGATGTAGGTTCGGTAAACAGGAAAACAGGCTATAACCTCCAATAAGGCATTGCGCAATGCATAAAGCGTATAGTCCCGAGTTTTTGAACTGGCGTCGGCAATTTTGCTCAAACAATTGGCAAGCACATTTAATTCACTGGCCAGCGCGGTCGTCATCACCAGTTTTTTAGCATGATACACCAGTTCGTCAAAATCCTGCCGGTACTCTATAAACCGTGTATAGCAATGCGTTAATGGTTTTTCTGCGGCGCCATTAATAAAAACGCCGTTAACGATATTGGCAAACTCGTAACCGGTGGTGCCGTGAATCGGCCAGTTATTGGATAAATACTCATAGTTGGCGACAATTTTTTCGGCAACGATATAAATGGGCGGCGTGTCCTGCCCGGTGCCGGTATTTAAAATAGCTGAAATTTTTTCATTAAGGTGTTGATAATAGCCTACCGGGTCGTACAAGCCGTCGCCATGATCGATGCGCAATCCTTGTATCTTGCCCTGTTCGATAAGCGACAGGATAAATTGATGAGTTGCATCGAATACCTTTTCATCTTCAATCCGCAACCCGGCCAGATCATTGATATCAAAAAACCGCCGGTAATTAATCTCATCGCCGGCAACGCGCCAATAAGCCAAGCGATAAACCTGCTGCTCCAGTAAGGCATGCAATTCTCCGGCTTCGTCTACCATCCGGTTAATTTCCGCCACCCGAAAATTAATAAACTTCATAAGCTGCGGACTGTCCGCACAGAGCTTGGCAAGATGTTTTTTAAAGACTTCCTTATCCCGCTTGCGTTCTTCTATTTTTTCTTCCGCCCTGTCCGTGCATAAAGGCAATTTACTGAAACTGTTATCGATAGTCTGATATTCCAGAAACACCATATCGTCCTCTGCGAAACAATTGAGCAACTGCTCGTGTTGCGAGCTCAGGATAAAGGGATAAGTCTGCGGATCAACGGGAAACCGGTGTTGATAGTAATGAACGCTAAACTCGCCCTGCCCGGCATCGAAAGCCAACTTCAGTTCCTGCTGTTCCAGGATATTGCCGTAGTGGTCGCCCAGCACAGGAAGCAGTATTTTATTTTGCAGCGATTTCTTGATCGGATACCAATCAATATCAAAAAATGAAGCATAGTAGGAAGCTTGCCCATTCTCCAGCACATCCAGCCACCAGGCATTGTCGCTATCCATAATGGCCATATGATTCGGGACGATATCCGTTATCAAGCCCATCCCGTTACGCCGCAATTCTTCGATAAAACGCTCGTAGTCCTCGCGGCTGCCGATTTCGGGATTAATCTCGTTATGGTCGACGATATCATATCCGTGGCTACTGCCCGGCCGGGCTTTTAGATAGGGAGACGAGTAGCAGTGGCTAATGCCGAGCCGGCGAAGATAGGGAATAAACCGGGTTGCCTCAGCAAAAGTAAAGTGCTTGTTAAATTGCAGGCGATAGGTTGAAACCGGAATGTCCGCCTCTCTCTGCCGGTTTTGATCAGTCATAAATCACGACATCTTGTGGAACCGGCCGTTCCAATTGTCAGTCCACGAAAGACACGAAATAAAACAATATGCTGCATAGACAGCGAATAAATCCCTCGTGCTTTGTGTCTTATTAAATCGTTTCGTGATTTTTGTGTCGCCTAAGGCGCCTACTTTTGGTTTTCGTGGACAAACTGCTTTTTTCAGAATCATTTTTCGGCTTCCTTTAAATAAAAAATGACTGCCCAAGGGCTTAAACCGCCTTCGCGCAAGTTGTTGTCCACCTCGGAGTCGCTGGCAAACAGCACGTCTCCGTCACAAGAATAATCGATCCTTGCCGGCTCATTGCCCATATTGGCAACCAGCGTTAAGGTCGAAGCATCATTCAACCGCCACTGCACAGCTATTGCCCTGTCATTGAACAGTTGGTAATGGGCTTGCCCGACAACCGATCCCTTTGCCCTCGGGGTGATATGGTTGCTGCGAATGCGCAATAATTCCCTGTGATAGTCGAGCCATTGTTGATGCGGCTCACGGGCTAATTCAGCCCATGCCAGCTTGGACGCCCGAAAGGTTTTAACTTCATTCGGCAAAAGCACTTTTGGCAACGCTTCAACGCCGTCAAACTCCGAGGTTTTGATAATATCCTGTAGCCGACCCAAGTTCACTTGCTCGCCCAAGTCGTCAGGAAAATCCACAAAGTAGGTGAACGGCTGACGGCAAGCCCATTCCTGTCCCATAAACAATAAAGGCAGCGGCGGCGACAGCAATAAAAGCGCGGTTGCCGCACGCAAGGCTTCCGGTCTGCAAAGCTTTGAGAGGCGTTCGCCCAGTACCCGGTTACCGACTTGGTCATGATTTTGTAAAAAACAGATAAAAACCGTCAGCGGCAAATCCGAACAGGACTCGCCTCGCGGTTTGCTGTCCTGGTAAGCGGATAGCTCGCCCTGGTAAGCGAAACCTTCGGTTAAGCATCGGCCCAGATGACGTAGAGGCTGCTGACTGTAATCCTGATAATAGCCGGCCCTTTCATTGGTTAGCAGAACGTGCAAAACATGATGGAAATCGTCATTCCACTGCGCATTGAAATAACGCTCGGGTAAGGAAGGATCGTGCTTTAAATAACGCGCGGCATTATTGTCGTTTTCCAGCACTAAATAGACAGGACGGTCATAGCCAGGCCCCAGCCGAACGGCTTCGGCCAGCTCTTCGAGAATATCCGGCGATGAGTCATCGAAAATGGCGTGTATCGCATCTAAGCGTAAACCGTCGAAATGATATTCTTCCAGCCAATACAGCGCATTGTGGATAAAAAACCAGCGCACCCAATGAGGCTCGAAATTAATGGCATCGCCCCACGGCGTATGGAACTGGTCGGTAAAAAAATCCGGCGCATACAGATGCAGATAATTACCTTCCGGGCCGAAATGGCTGTAAACCACATCGTTAAAAACCATCAAACCCTTGGCATGGGCGGTGTCAATCAGGTCTTTAAGTTCATCGGGCGTGCCGTAGCTGCTGTCAGGCGCAAACGGCAAAACGCCGTCATAGCCCCAATTACGTTGACCGGGAAAATCGGCAATGGCCATCAACTGTATGGCAGTCACGCCCAGATCGACCAGATAATCCAGACGCTCTTTTACCCCGGCAAACGTGCCTTTTTCAGTGAAGGTGCCGACATGCAGCTCATAAAAAACCGCCTCCTCCCAAGGCCGTCCTTGCCAGTCCTTGTCCTGCCATTGCCAAGCATCAGGATCGATCACCTGGCTGGAACCGTTAACATCCTGAGGTTGGTAACGGGAAGCCGGATCGGGAACATAGTATTCCTCATTGATCAGGTACTGGTAATAAAACCCGATACCGGCCAGTTCGGTGGTAATGCCATACCAACCATCGGCTTCGGGTGTCATCAGCAGCCTGATTTCAGGCGCGCTGCCTTGCAGGCTTAACTCAACCTTATCGGCTCCGGGCGCCCACAATTTAAAGGTCACCTTGCCGTCATCCCGCAGATGAGTTCCAAAAGGCATGGGATGGTATCGACGTGCGGTTGACATGCGCCGGACTCAACCTAATTCAATTCGGTCGCCCGCGCCATGTTGCAGCGATACCATTAAGGTAAGATGCTCACGTAATTGGCGGGTTAACAAGAAGTTTTCGCGGACGAACTCTTTAGACTTAATGCCCATTTCCTGCATTTTCTGCTTTTGATTAAACAGGTAACGGATGCGCAATGCAGCGCCTTCGGGCGTGTTGACTAAAAAACCGGTATGAAAATTGATGACCTGCAAACGAATGCCGCCGGTATCGCCGCCGATAACCGGCTTACCTTTCCATAGGGCTTCGGTTACCGTCAGACCGAAGCCCTCTTTAGTGGATTTTTGCAGCACAATGTCGGAAAGCCGCTGTAGCGCATTAATGGTGCGGTGCGCGTCGGGCGGCAACTGCAAGAGTTTAATATTGGGATCATCGCCTGCCGCAACCGCGACTTCATTGAATACAACTTCGCCTTCCGGGTCATCCGTAGCCGTTCCGCCGGCCAATACCAATTGCAAGTTAGGGATATATTGCTTGGCCAGTTTATACGCTTTTATGACGCCTATCGGATCTTTAAACCGGTCAAAACGCGAGATCTGCGTGATCAACGGCGCCTCAGGATTCAGCTCGAACCGGGTTCGCACTGCCTCCAATTCGTCTTGAGGCAAGTCTACGTTTTTGTCGCTTAACGGGTCGATGCTGGGCGGGATAATATAGGCGGGATGCGGCAGTAATTGAACAAACTGGGATAATGAAAAAATGCTGGCATCATAGTCACGGATATATCGGTCTAAAAACCGCCAGGTTCCCCGGTACGGATGGCTGGCGTCTATGTGGCAGCGCCAGATCCACTTGCCCTTGCGTTTGCTGCAAAACTTTAACAGGGCTACGGGTTGCGGATCGTGAATAAAAACAAAATCCGCTTCTTCCAAGACATTGCGCAGGTGGTTGGCGTTTTGCTCATTCACCTCCAGAAAATGGTTCAGCAAGGTTTCGGGAATAGTGATCCTGTCACCCTGTATTGAATTATGGAAGCTTTTGGTGCACTGGTAAAACTCGCTATCACCGCTAATGACCTCCCAGCGGGTATCGAGTCCCAATTCCCTGGCAAGCGGCACAAGCTTCTCCAATATCTCGGCAACACCGCCGCCAACACGGGTGGAATTGACATGAACCACGGACTTGCCTTTCAAGGGCTCGGCCAATTGCTGCAAATGACGGATGACATCTTCACCCGTTACTGCGGCATAACAATCCAACATGGCGGTCATGACACTTGCTCCGCAAAATGATTTTGGAAGGCGGTTGCGACTTGCCGGCGTAATTCGACCAAGTTACTGAAATAAGGATCGATGCCGCTTAACTGGTCAATTAAATGCCGATGGGTTTCACCAAAAAATGTCAGCCACCGGCAGAAGTCGTCCATTTTGTCTGGAGCACGCCTGCGGGCATCGATAAAATGGTAAAAGATACTGCTTACCGACATTTGTGGAATCAGATTCGACATCTCTTGCGGTTTGCTTATCCGGGTATGGGTATCGAATACCACAATCTGTGCGCGGGTAAACTCAAACTGTTTCGAGGCGCGGGCCCATTGTAGATATTCACTTTCCTCCAAGCGATCATCGATGTATTCCAGCAAATGGTAGCGTAACTCTTCCATATCATTGAACGAGGTGGGATCAAGTACGGCCAATTGTTCCGCCAATTTGGTATCGGCAAGGCCATGACGCGCCCAACCGGCAAAATCGTTGATGTACTCGCGCTCCTCAAACTGAGGCAATAATAAATTCGCCCAAAAATGGTAATACAAGCTATCCAAATCCAGGCTACCGATATGATCTCGGAACTCTTTTAATGTTTTGGCGCGCCGATGAGTGGAAATTGCGATTAAAGCACAGTCTTTTAACGCAAAAGACTGTGCTTTCGGATCTTGTTTATTCTTTATCGTATTCATATTTAAAATTCCATGTGCATAGAATTAAGTGAATGACGTTGTAAAGTACCTCAAAGCCTTAAAGTTAAATGCCCGGCGCGCCCATCACAAGCACCTAAACGGACACCACGGGATTTAAACGCCGGGGCATCATCAGCATAAAAATGCCAGCAATCATCGTCATTCCAGGAAAGCTCCAATCCCGTATTGAATTCCTTTCGCGAGACGGACAATTGATGCCCTTTGGTTTGACAGCGGTATTCGAAATTAAATTGCCAAGCCCGGAATACTACTAAACAGGCAATTAAAACCCTTGGATTTTCAATCCTGTTATTAACTGATGTTACGCACAGAATGTACTTCTCCCGTTTGCCGCGCCGAGCACCGGAGCTTTTACCGAGAATGGCCCGTAAGGGGTGCGGCAGGGAGGCCGCACGTTGGTAGAGGGGCAGGAGCCCCTTCTGCCGACCCTCGGCAAAAGCGAGGAGCGCAGGACACAAGCGGCAACCGGGCCGCCTTTCTTTTGGATACTTTTCTTTGGCGGAGCACAAATTCGCCTGGAGCGAATTTGAACAGCCATAAGGCTGGCCCGCACAGGGCGAAAACCAGGGAGGGTTTTCGTAGCGAAAAGTATCTCGCCCTCGGGTGCGAGAACCCGGTTCAAATAAGCTGTCGCCTTAGCGACGCCTTAAATTTAAATTCGACTGAATGCGTAACATCAATTATTAATAAAAAACTACCATAAAACCCCATAACTTATGGCGCTTGTTAAGTTAAATACATCTGCTCGTAATACTTGATTTTGGCCTCTGCTTCGGTCTTTTCCGCGTAGTCCTTTAAATCATCAATCGTGGCGCTCCGTTCCGGCGATTGACCATCGGATTTATCTTGCTGGGCTTCTTTTATATCCATGATGTTTATCTCGGTTGGCTATCCTAATAAATAGGCAGTCTTCTATAAATTCATCAAAAACGCCGTGGGTCTTGGAGGAGACGGATACGGCGTTTTTGCCTCAAAGCAAGCAACAAAATTAGATTATTCTTCACATGCCGCCGCCAGAAGAAGGAGGCGTCATTGTTTGGGGTGCATCGGTGATGGTCACTTCGACACGGCGGTTTTGCTGGCGTCCTGAAGCGCTTGAGTTTGTTGCGACCGGATAATCCTCGCCCATGCCCCGTGCAGAAATACGTTGCGGTGAGATGCCGCTGTTAATCAGGAAACTTCTGACCGACTCGGCCCGCATCTCCGAAAGGTTGATGTTATATTCTGAAGAGCCTCGACTATCCGTATGCCCTTCAATTTTCACCATGGTTTCGCCATGAGTTTTCAAATATTCCACCAAAGGGTATATATTCTGAAGGCTTCCGGCCTTGAGGTTGGAGCGTCCTGTGTCGAACAGCACATCGCCTAATGTCACCAGAATGCCTTGCGGCACCTTTTTAGCTTTTAGTTTTGCTATTTCAGCGTCGCGGGCTTGCAAGCGAACCTGGTCTTTTTGGGCGCTTAATTCTTCAAAGGCTTTCTTCGATTCGACTTCACGCGCGGTGACTCGTGCCAAATCCACCTTTCGGCTGGCTAGATAGGAAAGATGGTCCACCTCGTCGGAATCGTCATCGTCCTCCCAAGCTTCCTCGGCTCTTTGTAATGTTTTTTCCGCTGCAAATAAATCCGCCGAAGCATTTTCCCTCACTGTCGGGTCATTGGCCGCTTGCTGATAGTCGGAACGCGCTCGCTCCAGGTTCTTATTGGCAGTGGGCGCGCAGGCTGCTATCAGCATGCTTAATAAGACAGTAAAGATGCTGATCAACGATGATGGCTGGAAAGGGTTTTGTAGTCGCATGATACGCCTCCAAAATGGCTGGTTATTGGCCTTCGCTTTACCGCGAAGTCTCCTGTTTCAAGGCTTCTATCGCCTTCTTCATTTCATCCGCCTGGTTGGCCTCTCTTACCGACTTGGCTTTGGCATTGGCTAAATTCGCTTCAACAATGGCTTCTTCGGCCAATCTACCCGCACTTTCATTTTCATCGTCATCCACTTCCTTGCGGGCGCGGTCAAGTTTTGTGCGCGCACTGCTTAGCAGTCCCGGCTCGTACTGTGCAGCTCCGGCCCGTTCCGCGTTTTGAATCGCTACTTCGGCCTGTGTCATTAATTCTCTCGGTGGTTCCGAAGCACACCCCGCCAGCAACAAGCTTGTCAATATTGCCGATGGCCCTAACCTTAATAACATTTTAGCTATAAACATAACGGTACCTTCTGATGGGCTACGGATTCACAAGAACCCAGGTTACGGATTGGCGCATAGGCGTTTTCGATGCAAGACCTGCATATCATTGGCTTTTTGACATTGTAGGAGATCATCTGACCAAGCCCATAACACCGACGATAATGAGATAAATGGCGATGATGTAATTCAACAAGGCTGGACGGATGAGTATTAAGATTCCGGCGATAAGCGAGAGGATCGCTTGTGTATTAACATACATAAATTCACCTTTCTTCTGTTATGGCTTGAGTCGGTAGTGTTCCTGACCGGATAGCTCAGGATCAGACTCGATTAATGCTGAAAATGTGTTTATTCCTCGTCGATCTTGTAGATTACGTTTTTACGGTGTCCAAGTTCGGGTTGCCGATTGCCATTTTCTTCATATAAAAAACTGACACAGATACCAAGCTTTTTTCTAAAAGCTGAACTTCCTCACCATAGCTCAATGAAGCGCTGATCAGACTGAAACCCTATCTATCCTCACCAATTACGCACCAGAATACAAGGTTGCAGCCTATAAACAATAAGCACGAATACTTAGCAAAACACGCTCAAAAAGCAGCTAGCACCATAGGGTATGCATCGCGTACCTTTTTGAGATTTGATCCAGCGTAAAACGTTAAACAATGGTGCGCGATGCGTACCATTTTCAACTGACAGCGTAACGTCAGGTAATAAGTAGTTGTACGGATTTATCAGGGTTCGCAAGCAAGGGATACTCCATTATGAGTTTTAGACTTTCTCATAAGATGTTTTCCATTGAGTCTTAAATAAACGAGAAGTGCAATTATGAAAAATCACCCCTTAATATTGGTTGGGCTTTTATTTTTTTCTACGATAACGGCGGCTTTTGAAAATGACAAACCAGAGCCTGCCAGTACAGTACGCCAGCGCGCTCAGGAAGTGGTGCCGTATGACTTAAGCCAAGCCCTGCAAACGTTTACCAAAACCGTTCATGGAGGCATTCAGCATGTCGTCGCCAAAACGCCAGGCAACACTCAGGAAATACAAGCAATCCAGGCACATCTATCCAAAATTGCCGATGATTTCAGGAAAGGTGATTTTTCCGTGACCGAACGCGTACACGGAGCTGATATGCCGGGTCTGGCCCATTTGAAAATGGCAAAAACCGACGATATAAAATTTGAATATAAAGCATTGCCCAATGGCGCGCAGATTCATTTCTCGACTGAATATCCCCAGTTTGTGCAAGCGCTCCATAAATGGTTTGACGGGCAGACGATCGAGCATGGCAACGATGTGATACAGGAACATAGCAAGCACCATTCAACCCCCGCCGAATGAATGAGTCATGGATGGCGATTTGGGTATGGGATATGGACAGCTAATGACGCGCTTGAGTAGGTAAACTGCAACAACCTGGAATCATACATTATGCCATTACGTAATTTTGAAACATGGATGTGGGCGGAAGCTTGTGAAATATTGAATCGGGCAGACCGGTTACATCGGCAATTCTTCAGGCCTTCTGTGATGAATGCCAAGCGACCGGCCTGGGAGCCACCGATCGATATCTATGAAACTAATTGTGGGTTCAAAATTATGATTGCACTGCCGGGTGTAGCCCCGGAACATTTAAACGTAATACTTGAAGGTGACCATTTGCTTGTTGGCGGGAAGCGGCATTTACCGGACAGCTCACAAGCGCAGATTCGACGTCTGGAAATTCCCTATGGACGTTTTGAGCGGCGCATTGAACTGCCTGAGGGACGTTTTGAAATCGGCACTAGTGAATTTGTGAACGGTTGTTTATTAATTTCGCTGCGGAAAATATAAGGGCTGCTTATGCAAATCAAGGACCTGAAAAACTTACTCCTGGGATCGACAAATAAGGAAGAAACTTCTTCAGAGATAAAGCCGGAAGATCCGTTGCAATTTCCACCTGTTCCCAATGATGCGCTTATCATTGTGCCTATGCGTGGAACCGTGCTTTTCCCGCAAAACGTTTCTCCATTGGTGATAGGCCGTAAAGCTTCCATTGCGGCTGTGCAGGAGGCCGTGCGCTCGGAGAAACCGATCGGATTACTTTTACAATTAAGGGATAAAGATGAAGAGCCCACCCCGGAAGATCTCTACACCGTTGGAACGGTGGCGGAAATTTTACGCTACATAACTGCGCCTGACAGCACGCATCATGTCGTCTGCCAAGGCGTGCAGCGCTTTCGAGTGAAGGAATTCTTGCCCGGCTATCCGTTTCTTGTCGCCCGGATTGATCGTTACGAAGAGATTGATACGAGCTCTAAAGATATTGAAGCCCGAGTCATAACGCTCAAGCAAAAAGCGCTGGAAGTGCTGGCTCAGACACGGCAAGCTCCTGAGGAACTGGTTAATGCCATCCGCTCTATCAGTTCAGCGTCGATGCTGGCTGACCTGGTCGCCAGCTATCTGGTTTCTAAACCGGAGGAAAAACAAGAGGTCCTGGCTCTGTTTGACATACAGTCCCGTATCGACCGAATTCTGGAATTACTCAATTATCAAGCCGAAGTATTAAAAATTTCTAACGAGATTAGTGAACAAACCCAGGAAACCATGGGGCAACGGCAACGCGAATTCGTTTTGCGGGAACAAATGAAAGCAATCCAAAAGGAATTGGGCGAGGAAGAAGGCGGCGCTGCCGAAATTGAAGAACTCAGCAACGCCATAACGAATGCCAAAATGCCTGAAGAGGTCGAAAAACAGGCGCGTAAGGAACTCGCCCGCTTACAGCACATGCCGGATGCCAGCGGCGAATATTCGATGATTCGCACCTATCTTGACTGGCTGACGGAATTGCCCTGGTCGACAGCAAGCACAGACGCTATCGATATAAAAAGAGCCAGGGAAATTCTTAATGAAGACCATTACGGTCTGGATAAAGTCAAGCAGCGCATCCTGGAGTTCCTGGCAGTTCGCAAACTAAAGCCGGAAGGCAAAAGTCCTATCCTGTGTTTTGTAGGCCCTCCAGGCGTCGGCAAAACCTCACTGGGACGCAGCATAGCCAGGGCAACCGGGCGCGAGTTTGTGCGTGCCAGCCTCGGCGGCCTGCATGACGAAGCCGAGGTACGCGGCCACCGGCGCACCTATATCGGCGCGCTGCCGGGCAATATTATTCAATCCATACGCAAAGCCGGCACTAATAACCCGGTATTTATGCTCGATGAAATGGACAAGATCGGGGCCGGAGGATTCCACGGCGATCCTTCTTCCGCCTTGCTGGAAGTCTTGGACCCCGAACAAAATTCGACTTTCCGAGATAATTATCTGGCAGTCGCGTTCGACTTGAGCCATGTCATGTTTATCGGCACGGCCAACGTATTGGACAGCATCCCAGGGCCGTTGCGCGACCGCATGGAAGTGATTGAACTGACCGGTTATACCTCCGATGAAAAACTTCAGATTGCCAAACGTTATCTGGTGAACAGGCAACAGGAAAGCAACGGCTTAAACCCTGAACAATGCACCATCACCGACAATGCCATATTGACTATTATTCAGGACTATACCCGCGAAGCCGGCTGTAGAAACCTGGAGCGCGAGATCGGCTCGGTATTTCGTCATGTAGCGATGCGTATTGCCGAGGGCCTTACCGTAAGTGAGCAGGTCGACAGCGAACAAATTCCCGGCATTCTGGGACCGAAAAGGTTTTACAGCGATGTCGCCATGCGCACTAGCGTTCCGGGCGTTGCGACAGGGCTTGCCTGGACGCCGGTCGGCGGCGACATTCTTTTTATCGAAGCCACCCGCCTGCCCGGTGACGGCAAGTTGATCCTGACCGGCCAGTTAGGGGATGTTATGAAAGAAAGCGCCCAGGCCGCGTTAAGCCTGGTGAAGTCGCATGCCCTTGAATTGGGTTTAAATACGGAAATATTCAAAATTAACGATATCCATGTCCACGTACCGGCAGGCGCCATTCCTAAAGACGGCCCCAGCGCCGGCGTGGCGATATTTACCGCATTGTTCTCCGCCTTTTCCGAGCGCATTGTGCATAACGATGTGGCCATGACCGGAGAAATCAGCCTGCGAGGATTGGTGTTGCCGGTCGGCGGCATTAAAGAAAAAGTTATTGCTGCGGCCAGAGCGGGGCTAAAAACAGTCATGCTGCCGGCGCTCAATAAAAAAGACTTTGATGAAATACCTGAAGCGGTGAGAACTCAACTTGAGTTTGTCTGGTTGGAAAATGTGGACGAGGCGTTAAAAGTTGCCATGGAAGAAGAGCCTATTGCTAGCAAATAGCAGAAATTATAGCTTTAGCTGCGGCGGCCACAGCATCGGCTTTAAGGAAAGCGAATGAACGAAACGAAACATAACGCCGTATTCAAGTCTAACGCACCTCAGCTCGAAGTCCCGGTAGCCGCCACGCTTTCGCCTTGGTGGCGACGCGCCGGCCTTGCTATTCTGATTTCCGGCCTGACCGTTCTCCTGATGGTGACCCTTAAAGTCTACCAGGAGGCGCCGCCGATTCCGAAGCAGGTGCTGGCGGCCGATGGCACGCTTTTGTTCAGCGACGAGGATGTCCGTGCGGGACAGCAGGTATTTCTCAAGTACGGGCTGATGGATAACGGCTCCATCTGGGGGCACGGCGCTTATCTCGGGCCCGATTATTCAGCCCAGTATCTCCATACCCAAGTTCTCGCCAGCTCGGCACTGATTGCCCGGCAGCGCTACGGTCAGCCGCCGGATCAATTGACGCCGGCGCAACGTGCCGCTGTCGAGGCGGAAGTTCGGATCGGGCTTAAACAAAACAACTACGATCCGCGCAATGATGTCCTAACGATGGAGCCTTTCTATGGCGACTGGTTCCGCCAACAAACGGACACGTGGAACGAATATTTTTCCGCGCCTAAACAGAACGGCGGCCTCAGCATAGGCGCTATCCGCGACCCCGAAGAACTTCGGCAGCTTACCGCTTTCGTCGCCTGGGCCACTTGGGCTTCGGTCGCTAACCGGCCGGGAAAACCCTATTCGTATACCAACAACTTTCCGTACGATCCGCTGGCCGGCAACACGCCCACTGCCGATGCAGTACTTTGGAGCGTAATAAGCCTGATTTTTCTGCTCGGCGGAACCGCACTGGTTTTATTGGCGTTCGGAAAATTCAACTATCTCGGCTGGAAGACTCAGGGCCATGTGCATCCGCAGTGGACCAGCGCCAATGTCACTATGGCCCAACGCGCCACACTGAAATATTTTGCTATCGTCGCGCTGTTGTTTATCGCGCAAGCGCTGATCGGCGGCGGCGTCGCTCATTATCGCGCCGACCCGGACAGTTTTTACGGCTTCGATCTGGCTTCATGGCTGCCCAGCAACCTGCTGCGGACTTGGCATCTGCAACTTGCAATTTTCTGGATCGCCACCGCGTTCGTTGCCGGTGCGCTGTTCCTAAGCGCCGAACTGGGCAGGCATGAACCGGCAGGGCAAACAACCGGCATCCATGCGTTATTCTGGCTATTGGTCACGGTCGTCGTCGGCAGCCTGCTTGGCGAATGGGCCGGCATACAACAGCTGTTGCCGCAGCTTTGGTTCTGGTTCGGCAACCAGGGCTGGGAGTACCTCGAACTCGGCCGCGCTTGGCAGCTCCTGCTCGCGGCCGCGCTGCTGTTCTGGTTCGGGCTGCTCGTGCGCGCCCTGCTTCCTGCGCTGCATGATCCCGAGCGGCGCGAAATCGCCGGTCTGTTTCTATTTTCCGCAATCGCGATTCCGCTGTTTTACCTGCCGGCGATGTTCTTCGACAGCACCACCCATTTCTCGATTGTCGATACCTGGCGATTCTGGATTATCCATCTCTGGGTCGAAGGCTTTTTCGAATTCTTCGTGACCGTACTGGTGGCCGTCCTGTTTTTCCGCTTCGGCGTCGTCTCGCGGCTGGCGGCAACACGCATCATTTACCTCGACGCCATTCTGTACTTTGCAGGGGGCATCATCGGTACCGGCCATCATATGTACTGGACCGGCCAGACTCAGCTGAACATGGCGTTGAGCGCTTCGTTCTCAGCGCTTGAAGTCGTGCCGCTGACCTTGCTGACCCTTGATGCCTGGGATTTCATCACGCTGACGCAATCGCGCTGCGTTATCTGCCAGCAAACGATCGCAGTGCCGCATAAATGGACTTTTTATTTCCTGATTGCCGTCGGGGTGTGGAATTTCGTCGGCGCTGGAATTTTCGGTTTTCTGATCAACCTGCCGATCGTCAGTTATTACGAGGCGGGCACATTGCTGACGCCCAACCACGGCCATGCGGCATTGATGGGCGTTTTCGGCAACCTTGGCATTGGCCTTCTGGTGTTTGCAGTCAGGCAGGCGGTCAGCGATCCGCTGTGGCAGACGCTGGAAAAATTTGTGCGTACCGGTTTCTGGGGAATCAATATCGGACTGCTGCTGATGGTGGTCTTAAGCTTGTTTCCGGCCGGTGTGCTGCAATTACTCGATGTGCTGGAGAATGGATATTGGCATGCTCGTGGCCTGGCTTACACCGGCTCGGTTCAGTCCCTGTTTTATGAATGGCTGCGCCTGGCCGGCGACCTCGTGTTTATCTTGTTCGGTGCCATTCCGATCATGACTGCCACAGTTTATGCCTATCTGGCGGAACGTAAGTTTAACCCGGCTACCGCCGCTGAGGCCGATGCCGAACGATAAGTTATTTTGATAAGTATTTTTCAAGACTGCGCGGACTCTTTCCAGTAAAGTAAAATCTGCCTATTTTTGTCCGCTTTGCATCAATATTTTGCATTCATAGCGGCCGCTTCTCTGACGACGACGGAAATGCCTTCCGCTTTCGCGAAACCAATGACTTTAAGATACTGATAATGTTTAGAAAGTTAGCTATAGCTTTAATTTTTGTTGGGGTTGTATTGCTTATTGGCCATGAACTGAAACTTTATCTTCCTGGTCTGGAAGTCTGGATTCAAAGCATGGGCACTTTTGCACCGCTGTGTTTTATTGCTGTATTTGTCGCGCTGACGCCTTTGTTTGTATCAGTCGATGCGCTCTGTTTCGCTGCGGGCTTGTTATTCCCAATCGGTGCCGGAGCGCTCTACATCATCATTGCCACTTATCTGGCATCAGCGTTTATTTTTTTCTTGGGCCGGTATTTATTGCGGGACAAAATCCGTACCTATCTTGCTGCACATGAGCGTTTTGCCGAGCTCAACGAGGCCATCAAAAACCATGAACTTAAGCTGATGTTTTTATTGCGTCTGACGCCGTTGCCGTTTGCAATGCTCAGTTATGCATTTTCGGTGAGCCAGGTCAGGCTCCGGCCTTATTTGGTCGCCACCAGCGGCGTTTTAATTTATAACATCAGCCTGGTTTATTTCGGTTATTCTGCCAAACATCTGTCCGGGTTAATTAGCAGTGAAGCTTCAGCGCAGAATGCAGTTTCATATCCCCTGTTGACAGCGGGCTTAATTATTTTCGTGGCCGTGTTGATCTATGTGGCAAAAATTGCAGGAAAAACTGTAAAGCAAATGGGCTATAAAGATTAAATCCATGCCGATTTAGAGTAAAAATTTCACGCTCTTGGCGATGCCTATCAACTTATATTTTTACCAAGCTTGCTCGAATCCGGTTTCAGGCATTTTTTCAACCGGATAGCTCTCACCGGTCAGTGTGAGGCCAGAAGTTGGTAGTTTCGTTTTCTGTATTTTGTAATAATCAGGGCTTAATCAAAGGCGTATATCAGGCCTAACAATTGATCCCGGCGGAATCTGAGATTGCTTATTTTTTCGAAGCTATTGACGTTTTAGCCCTATAACTGACGTTGCACCTGTACACGATAAAAAAGCGTAGTCCCCGAAAGGCTCGAAAAGCACGAAAAAACGGCCATCAGCAAAGCGTATCCAGTCACAGGCCCTGTTTTCTCATCCGGCTAATATTTTTCGTGCCGCCTAGAGGCGCCTACTTTTGGTTTTTGTGGACAGTGCGTAACATCACCCTATAAGTAAAAACACCCATTCTCGCCAATATGAACAAAAGAGATAATACTGTAAAATTTACAACGTAAATTTACTCATACTAAACAATAAATTACCGGCAAATGATCCATTATTGCTATTCGTTTTTAACCGGACCAAGCCATGATATTACTTCACAGACAGATAAACCGCATTTCCACAATCATCCTTGTAACAACCGCGCTATCGCTGGCAGCTTGTACTGATAAGGAGGACGCAGACAGTGCGAAGATAAAAAAGTCCGTGCCTACTGCGACAACGGTGACAGAAAGCCAGATTGCTCATTGGCAAAAAGAAGCAAATGCGGGAGATGCTGATGCGCAATACAACCTTGCTTATATTTATGAAAATGGGCTGGGTGTACCGAAGGACGAAGCCAAGGCTCTTGAGTTATATCAGCAAGCTGCAGATCAAGGGTATTCTCCGGTAAAAAATAATGTTAATGCGAAGAAGCCATCGAAATAAGCCTTTATAAGAATACGAAACCCGGTAAAACTTTTTTGAGCGGCATCTTGCGCTTTCAACATTCGCCTCTCCCAGATATGTCGACTTACCGGTTTTTGGCTCAGTTGAGATAAAGACTTAACCCTTCGTTTCAGACATCTTTTAATGCTACAGACGGGTTAATGATTCTGGCCGACCTGTTCAGCCGTATTATCTCTGGCGCCGCCCTGCCCGTTTTTCAAACTGCCATGCAGGAACAAGCCAACTGCCTGCCGCACCCATGCGTCGATTTTCGCTTCGTCCGGCGTTGGCTCCAGACCGAGTTGTAATTTTAGTATTCGTTCGCTGCGCAATACGCCCAGGAATTGTTCGGCAAGAAAATACGGGTCTGTTACAACAAAGTAGCCTGCTTGCTGCTGCCTGGCGAAAAACTGCGAGAGATGTTCCAAGGTGCGCTGTGGCCCTTGTTCGTAGAATTGAATGGCGAGATCGGGGAAACGCGGCGACTCGCCGACAAGCATGGCGCGCATGCGCACTACATCGGGCCGCGTGATGCCATGCAGAAATTGCTTGGCAAAAGAGATCAACACGTCCTCCGGGGAACTAGCCAGGACGTGTTCTTCAGACAGGCTGGTTACGAATTGGTCACTGCAACGCCTTATCATCGCGCCGAACAGTCCCGCCTTGCCACCGAACTGGCTATAGATGGTCCGCATGGACACGCGTGCTTCCTTGGCAATGGTTTCCAGACTGAGGTTGCCGTAGCCGTGCTCCAGAAAGAGGCTGGAAGCGGTGTCCAGTAACCGGTCGCGGCTTAGAAGCTCCTCCCCCTTTCGAGGCCGTCCGCGTTTAATCATAGTGTAGCGCTCATAAAATTAATTGACTTGGACGATATCATAACTTAGATTAAATGATAATATGTCTTATCATTTCTTACCATTAAAAAGTCAGGTTGTAAAAACGATGAAAAAAGAAACGTATCCATGGGTAGCCATCCATCGTTTAAGCATGCCTGAAAAATCAATGCAGCGCACCCGAATGGGCTTGTTGGCCATCGCTTTGGCAACCATGATCGGGTGCGGAAATAATGACGAGTCAGGGGCTAAGCAGGGCCAGCCGCCCGGTGTCAAAGTTGCATTACCCCTATCGCAAGAAGTGACTGAGTGGGACGAATATACGGGCCGCATCGAAGCCGTCAACTCAGTCGATGTGCGCGCACGGGTCAGCGGCTATCTGGAGAAAGTGAACTTCAAGGCTGGCGACAAGGTGCATAAAGGCGACCTGTTATTCCTGATCGACCCGAAACCGTTCACCGCTCAACTGAACTATGCCGTAGCCGAACTGGAACGCGCCAAATCCCGTCACGAATTGGCAAAAAATGACTTGGCACGCGCCGAGCGTTTGTTCCGCGCCAAAGCCATTTCCGAAGAAGAGCACGATGCCCGTAGTAAAGGGCTTCGGGAAACCCTTGCCGCCGTTCAGTCTGCGGAAGCCAATGTTTCTACGGCAAGGTTGAACCTGGATTTTACTCAGGTGCGCTCTCCGATAGACGGCCGGATCGGTCGCGAATTAATCACCGCCGGCAATGTGGTCAACGGTGGCGGCGGCGATGCAACGGTGTTGACTTTTATCGTATCTACCGATCCGGTTTATGTTTACGTGGATGCGGACGAACGCTCGGTACTGAAATATCGGCGGCAGGCCAAGGAAGGAGGTCGCGGCAGTCTGGGAGAGGAACAGACACCAGTGGAATTAGCGGTAGCTGATGAGCTTAGTTTTCCACACCAGGGTTATCTCGATTATATATCGCCGCGTGAAGATGCCGCTACCGGTACCGTGACGTTGCGGGGCGTGTTCGCCAACCCTGATGAATTGTTGAGTCCCGGCTTTTTTGCCCGGATGCGGATCCGCGCGAGCGCTCCGTATCCGGCCATTCTGCTTCCCGATCGCGCCATCGGCACGGATCAGGCGCAACGTTTCGTATGGGTGGTGAATAAGGACAACCAGGTGGAATACCGCACGGTGGTGCTCGGCGCCCATATCGGCCAGTCCCGCGTGATCGCCGAAGGATTGAAGCCTGAAGAATGGGCGGTTATCGAGGGTATCCAGAAGCTCAAGCCGGGTATCAAGGTGACTCCGGAGCGCATCTCGCTGACCGGACCGGATGGGGAATTGAAACCATGAACCGGTTCACGCACTTTTTCATCGACCGGCCGATTTTCGCATCGGTACTCTCCATCATTATTGTTCTGGTCGGGGGTCTCGCGCTGATTGGACTGCCTATTGCCCAATATCCCGAGATTGCGCCCCCCACTGTGGTCGTGAGTGCGACCTATCCCGGCGCCAACGCCAAAGTGGTCGCGGAAACTGTGGCGACACCTATCGAGCAGGAAGTGAACGGCGTCGAGGAAATGCTGTATATGTCCTCTCAGTCCACCAATAGCGGGAGCATGTCGCTTACCGTGACTTTCAAGCCGGGTACTGACCTGGATAAAGCCCAGGTTCTGGTGCAAAACCGGGTGGCGCTGGCCGAACCCAAACTGCCTCAGGAAGTAAGCAGGCAAGGCATCAGCGTCAAGAAGCGCAGCCCGGACTTGAGTCTGGTCGTTAACCTGCTATCCCCGGACAAGCGTTACGACAGTGTTTACCTGAGCAATTACGCGCTGCTGCAAATCAAGGATACCTTGGCGCGACTGCCCGGCGTCGGCGAAATCATGGTGTTCGGCGCCCGTGACTACAGCATGCGCCTGTGGCTGAACCCGGAGAAAGTTGCTGCGCGCAATCTGACTGCCGGCGACGTAGTCAACGCCATGCGGGAACAGAACATCCAGGTAGCGGCCGGCGTGGTCGGCCAGTTGCCGACAAAGGAGAGTACGGATTTCCAATACACGGTCAGCACCATGGGCCGGCTGATGGAAGCCGAACAGTTCGCCGACATCGTGATCAAAAAAGGGGCAGACGGCCAGGTGACTCGCCTCAAGGACGTGGCTCGCATTGAACTGGGCGCCAAGGATTACAATTCTGCGCTGTTCCTGGATGGCGAGCCCACGGTGGGTCTTGCCATCTTCCAGTTACCCGGCTCCAACGCCCTGGAAACCAAAGAGGCGGTGGTCAACACCATGGAAAAGCTGAAGACGCGCTTTCCTGAGGGCCTTGACTACAATATGGTCTATGACACCGTTGTGTTCGTGCAGCAATCCATCAACGCGGTGGCCAAGACCCTGTTCGAGGCCATCCTGCTGGTCTTGCTCGTGGTAGTGATATTTTTGCAGAACTGGCGCGCCACCATCATTCCGTTGCTTACCGTACCGGTCTCGTTGATTGGCACGTTTGCCGTCATGGCCGCTATGGGTCTGTCCTTAAATACCTTATCGTTATTCGGCCTGGTGCTGGCTATCGGTATCGTCGTGGATGACGCCATCATCGTGGTAGAGAACGTGGAGCGCCATATCGCGACAGGATTATCGGCCCGGGACGCCACCAGGAAAGCCATGGAAGAAGTGGTAGGCCCTATCATTGCTACGGCTCTGGTTCTGGTCGCAGTGTTCGTGCCTACCGCCTTTATTACCGGTGTTTCCGGCGCCTTCTACAAACAATTTGCGCTGACCATTGCTGTTTCCACGGTGATCTCGGCGTTTAACTCGCTGACCCTGAGTCCGGCCCTGTGCGCGAAGCTGCTGGATCGGGCACATGGCGACAAGGACGGGTTCACACGGCTGATCGATCGTCTGTTCGGCCGGTTTTTCAGCATCTTCAACCGGTTCTTCGATTCGTTCAGCGAAGGCTATGCGCGCCTGGTCGGCAGGTTGATACGCATGACGGTTGTGGTGCTGGTGCTTTATCTGGGACTCAACGGCCTTAATTTTCTGGCCTTTGAAAAGGTGCCAGCGGGCTTCATTCCTCAGCAGGATCAGGGCTACCTGATTTTGTATGCGCAGCTGCCGGACGCCGCTTCGCTGGGGCGCACCCAGGAAATGGTGCAGCAGGCTAACCGTATCGTTCTGGAAACCAAAGGCGTCAAGCATCTGAACGCTTATGCCGGTTTTTCCATCTTGAGCGGCTCAAGCCAATCCAACGTCGCCACGATGTTCGCCCGGCTCGATGATTTCGACCAGCGCGCCGGTCACCCGGAGCTTCATGCCGATGCGGTCATCAAAAATCTTCAGCAGCGGCTCGCCCAGATTGACGGCGCTCACATTGCCGTATTTGCCCCGCCTCCGATCCGGGGTATGAGTTCGGTAGGCGGTTTCAAGCTGCAAGTTCAGGATCGCACCAATGCCGGTATTGAGGCGCTACAGGATACGGTCAACGAGATGATCGCCAAGGGCAATCAGCAACCGGGTCTGGCCGGGCTGTTTACGACTTTCCGCGCCTCGGTTCCGCAGCTTTTTCTGGACGTGGACCGTACCCGAGCCAAGTCTATGGATGTGCCCTTGAAAGACGTGTTCGACACCTTGCAGATCTATCTGGGTTCGATGTATGTGAATGATTTCAACAGTTTCGGCAGGACCTATCAGGTGGTGGCTCAGGCCGATTCGGAGTTTCGCATGAAACCGGAGGACATCACCGAACTGAAAACACGGAATCTTCAAGGCGGCATGGTGCCTTTAGGATCTCTGATGTCGGTTAAGGAAATTACCGGACCCGACAAAATCACACGCTACAACATGTATCCGGCTGCGGAAATTAACGGCGGCACCTTGCCCGGAGTCAGTTCCGGCCAGGCGATTACTGTGATGAATAAACTGCTGGGTGCAGAACTGTCGCCGGGATTCGATTTTGAATGGACCGAGCTCAGCCTGCAACAGGTGTTGGCCGGAAACGTCGCCCTGCTGGTTTTTCCGCTGAGCGTGATCTTCGTGTTTTTGGCTTTGGCGGCCCAATATGAAAGCTGGTCGCTGCCGTTTGCAGTGATCCTGATCGTGCCCATGTGTATTCTGTGCTCTCTGGCCGGCGTATGGTTGCGCGGCATGGACAACAACATCTTCACCCAGATCGGCTTCATCGTACTGGTGGGCTTGGCCAGCAAGAACGCCATTCTGATCGTGGAATTCGCCAAGCGGCTGCAAGAGGGCGGGCTTAACCGTCTCGATGCAGCGGTGGAAGCGTCGCGGATCCGGCTGCGGCCCATTCTGATGACCTCATTCGCCTTCATCATGGGCGTGTTTCCGCTGGTGATAGCCCAAGGGGCGGGAGCGGAATCGCGGCAGGTACTGGGCACCGCGGTATTCAGCGGCATGCTGGGCGTGACTTTTTTCGGTCTGTTATTAACGCCGGTGTTTTACGTCATCGCTCAAGCTCTGGCGCAACGCTGGCAATCTGCCAGGAAAAAACGGGCCGCATGATGCTCATGACTTATGAAAAAAGCTCTGTTATCCAAGCGATAAAAATAACTCATATTGCATTATGTTTAGACAAAGCAATCAGCAACATTGCGACAGGAGTGCAAGCTCCGCCTCGGCAATTGCTCCTGCATCGCCTCGGCAACCGCTCCCTGCGTCGCCTAAAGCGCCTACTGTTGGTGCTCTACCTCCTGCATCCTTGCAGTCGTAAAGCGCCTATTTTTGGTGCTTGTACATGCAGGCAGAGCCTGCGCTCCGGCAGTCAACAGCTTCCCTATTTAACGACAGCATAGCCTATGAAAAAGACGCATTCCGCAGAACTTCATTTCCGAAATACCATTGGCCGCGGCTGGAGTTTCAACTTAACCTTCCTTTGCGCCGCTTTGCTCAGCGCCTGCGCGGTAGGCCCCGATTATAAGGCCCCGGCAACCGATGTCGGCCCGGCCTTTAGCAATGCCAATAACCCTGAATTCTCTGCAAAGGATGTGGAAGTGTCTTGGTGGAAACTGTTCGACGACAAAGATCTAACCGAACTTGTCGATCAGACTGTGCAGCACAACCGCGATCTTCAGGCCGCGCGCGCGAATCTTCGCGAGGCGCGGGCGCTTTATCTGGAATCCGGGCTGAATTTGGCGCCCATCGTAACTTCGCACGCCAATTACACCGACCAAAAACGCAGCGCCGCCGCCTTGAACAACCGGGCCTTCGCGCCGCGCGAGCTGAAACTTTGGAACGTCGGTTTCGACGCTTTTTGGGAAGTCGATTTCTTTGGCCGGGTGCGCCGCAACGTAGAGGCGAGCAGCGACGAAGTCGATGCGCAGGAAGCCAGCCTCCGGGATCTCGGCGTCAGCCTGATCGCCGAAGTGGCTAGAAATTATTTCGAATTGCGCGGCCTGCAAAACCAGTTGGCGACAGCGGTAAAGAATGCCGAAAACCAAACCCAAACATTGGGAATAACCCAGGTCAGGCTCGAAGGCGGACGTGGCACCGAGCTTGACACATCGAGGGCGTCAGCTCAGCTCGATTCCACCCGGGCTACCATTCCGCCGCTGGAAAGCGCCATTCGGCAGGCCATGCACCGTCTCAGCGTATTGACCGGACAGCTTCCGGGCGCCCTGACCAAGAAACTATCGCAGCCCGCGCCGCTGCCCAAGCTTCCCAAGACCATCCATATCGGCCAGCCTGCGGAGCTACTGCGCCGCCGCCCTGACATTCGCATCGCCGAACGGGCTTTGGCAGCGGCTACCGCCCGTATCGGCGTTGCCACCGCCGACCTTTTCCCGCGCGTTACTTTTGTCGGCACTATCGCCCTTGAGGCCAGCACCCTGTCGGGAATCGGCGCGGCGGCGTCAGATACCTATTCTGCAGGCCCGCGGATCAGTTGGGCGGCGCTGGATTTGGGGCGCGTCTATGCCCGTATTAAGGCCGCAGATGCCCGTGCCGAGGCAAACTTGGCCCAGTACGAACAGACCGTGTTGAACGCTTTGGAAGAAACCGAAAACGCGCTGGTGAATTACAATCGGGTGCGAATCCGAAGAGAGTTATTAGCCTCGGCCGCCAAAGCCAGCATAAGAGCCCATGAATTGGCCCATCTGCGTTTTGCAGAAGGCGTGAGCGATTTTCTGACCGTACTCGATGCCGAATTGCGCCTGCTGCAAGACCAGGAGCGGCTGGCGCAGAGCGAAACCGCTACCGCAACGGCGCTGGCAGCGCTTTACAAGGCTTTGGGCGGCGGCTGGGAATCAAACATTGCTCTGAATAAAACAGAACATCCTATTTGGGAAGAATGATCGCTATTCATCACTAAGCAACATGCTGTGCCCGGCAAAGTTCTGGCGCATCATGTTGATTTTTCAGTGTGTTTCACTGGGATCGATTACTGCTAACCCTCTCTTCTCAACGTCGCAAGCGCGGCGTTTCAATCCGTACTCTAAGACATAGCTGCTTTCTTGTATAAACCTGATTGAAAGGGCAAAAAACTGCGCCTGAAAGCAATATCGCAAAGCGACGAAAAACAATCCTCGAATAATGCCAAGGTAAAAATATCAGCGTCGCTAACAGTGCTCCGAGTACAATATGTAAAAAAACTTATTATTGAGGAATATCTATGGAATCTATGCAAACATACTTACCCCTTATCAAAGCTATGCTTTCCGAATGGTATATTTTTACCTTGAATAATGCGTTGTACGCTGCGGTATTGGCGATAACCGTCTGGCTGCTGATGGCAATTTTTTACAGCATCAGAATTGCCGCCATAAAAAGAGGCAAAGCTGCCAGTGAAAAAGCCGCTGCCAAAAGCGTTGACGCTGCGCAACAACAGCTACAGTTCAGTCAAGAGGAATTGGCGTCAACCGCGGAACAGATGGAAAAAGCCCAATCTGTCGCTCAAGATGAAGCGCAACGTGCGCTAGCGCTTGAACAACTGATTTATCAACGCAACCAGCACATTGCCGGAACCATTCAAACGCTGGCGACAAGTTTCGATCTGGGGGAACGGCCGTTACTTGCAAGCGAAGACGTTAAGTCGGACTCGCTGTGGCAGCAACATGACAAAGTCATTATGCAACTGGTAGAGCGTCTGCGCACCGAACAGCAAGCAAAAACCGAGTTACAGCAAACTTGTCAGACAGCGACGATAAAACTGGCCGAAAAAGAATCGCTGCTTAACGCGTTGCAATCAGTATTAGACAATCACACCAGCCAGCTTTCCAAGCTGGAACAGGCGCTTGAAGAACAAAAATCGATGCTGCAACAGCAGAACACCAGTCAACAGGCTTTATCGGATACCCTGAAAAATTTCCAGCCTGCGCCTGCTGTAGCTTCCAGTCCCGCAGAGCTTAAAGTGGAACCCAGAGTAGAACCCAGACCGGAAACGTTCAGGGCGGTTAACGACTGGCGGCAGCCGATACAAATAGCGGAAGCCCCAGCAGTTGAGGAGTCCTTGATTGCCCAAACTGAGCAAAATACAGCCCAATCTGAACCGAACGAGCCAGCCGAACCAGTTAATGCCATTCCGGAAGCGGCGGTTACCCGTCAGGTTGAAGAAGCGCCAATGGAATCAGTAAGGGCTATCGAAGAAGATGAAGATTTCTTGGACTTAGTGCTAGACGAAAATCTGCAACCGGTCGTTAGGAAAACGGCACCCGCATCATCAGACATGGAACAACAAGCAACCGCTCCCGCTAAAGGATCGCTTGGAAAAATCAAAACCCTGTTCGGTAAAAAACAACAGCCGGTTAAAACAGAACCCCAATGGGCCGATGAAAAAGCGGATGAAGCACCGCCATTATCCACAGTTCAACAGCTTGATGACGCAAAAGCACAGGGAAAACTGAAAGGCTTGTACAGCAAGTTCAGATCGAAAGATAAATAGCCCCGGCCTGACAATCAAGCCGGCAGGATATGCTCAGTGTATCCTGCCGGCTTATTGATACTGGTGACTGAGACCTTCCATGCGCCGACTGTTCGGCCCTCACCACTCCCGCACACAACCCCGTTAAGTCAGCAATATTGCCCTGCGCACCAGGCTGACGACCATGCCCACTGAAAATTGTAGCCGCCCAGCCAGCCGGTCACGTCCAGCACTTCACCGATAAAATAAAGCCCCGGCACCTGTTTGCTTTCCATGGTTTTGGAAGAAATCGCATCGCAATCAACGCCGCCGGAAGTTACTTCAGCCGTGCGGTAGCCTTCTGTGCCGTTGGGTTTGATCGTCCAACTGTTAAGCTGCTTTGCAACCCGCTGAATTTGTTTGTCAGACAAATCCTGCAATGATAAATCCAGCAAATCCTCAGGCAATAAAGCGCTGATCAGCCGCTTGGGCAGATAGCCTTCCAAAATCGTTTTCAGCTTGTTTTTGAGCTTTTGCTGACGCTTCGATTTCAGCTCTGTTTCCAGATTGACCTGTGGCAGCAAGTCAATCGCAATCTCCTCTCCGGCGCGCCAATAGGATGATATCTGCAAAACCGCAGGCCCGCTTAAACCGCGATGCGTAAACAGCACATTCTCGCTAAAACTCTGCCTTTTGTTACTGACCACGCAAGGCACGGCAATGCCCGACAATGCAGAGAATCTTTCCTTGTCTTCCGGCTGCAAGGTAAACGGAACCAGCGCCGCACTGGTAGGCAGCACCTTAATGCCGAATTGCTCGGCAATCTTGTAGCCCAGCGGCGTTGCGCCCATTTTCGGTATCGACAAGCCCCCGGTCGCAACCACCAGGGATTGACCGGTAAAACTGCCGCTGCCGGTTTTAAGCTGGAATCTGTCAGCCAGCCGCGCAACTGAATCGATGCGAGTGTTCAAACGCACAACGACACCGGCCTTGTCGCATTCCGCCAGCAACATGTCCAGAATATCCTTGGCGCTTTCATCGCAGAATAACTGGCCGTGATCGCGCTCATGAAAAGAAATCCGGTAGCGCCCGACTAGCGCCAGAAAATCCCATTGGCTATAGCGGCTCAGCGCCGACTTGCAAAAATGCGGATTGTGCGAAATATAGTTGTTCGGCTCGACGGAATAATTGGTGAAATTGCAGCGACCGCCGCCGGACATCAGGATTTTCTTCCCGGCCTTGTTGGCGTGATCCAGAACCAGCACTTTGCGGCCGCGCTTGCCCGCCTCGATTGCGCACATCAGGCCGGATGCACCGGCGCCGATGATAATGACATCAGTGTCAGTCATGATTTTTCTTCAACATATTGTAATCGGTGCCGTGAAAAACAGCGGCTAAAACCTGCATGAGGCGGGCAGTCTCGCTCCCAGGCATCGCATGGAACCGAGTGAAAGAGATTGCTTTCTTGGTGCCCGTCGCATTCTCTGCGGCGAATAATTTTCAGCCCGACTTGGATAATAGCATCACAGCGTCTTACCACCCTACCCGGCTACCTGCGGGTTCATCGTGCTATTCAGTAACATCAGAAAGGGTTCAGGCGAAACACTCAACGTCCCTCGAAAAGGGTTATCCATCGCAGTAATAAAAAAGAGCATCAAGCCGACAAACAGCGAGAGAATACCGGACAAAGCCAGATGAATCGAGACCCTATCAATGGTGAACATCCAGATCAGGGCTAGGTTCAACGCCGCGCCGATCACCACCACATACCAGAGTTCCTCAGGCAATGAGGCCCCAACGCTTTGCTTTCCTGACACCCGAGACTCGATGAAAACATTGAATTGCCGTATCGCCTCTGCATGCACAATTTCTTCAGACCTAGTCTTGGGCTGGAACGCGAACAAGTCTTGCTGAAATCTTGTGACGCGCATCGAGCCGCCCATGGGAACGATACCGTTCTGCTGGGCAGGCCAAGCCTCCTCGACCACGTAATGGACATATCCGCGCAGATGGTTCCGGTAGTTGTTCCGAGCCGGTTCTGGATAGCTGGAAACATCCCGGTATAACGCGGCAATACTTGTCACCTCCCTTGCTATTTTACTCTCTACGTCACTGTAGTTCTGGTAAGTGGCGACGGCGATCAAGCCGAGCATCAGACCATAGAAAACGCCATACGCCGATAGAAAGTAGCTGACAAACTCGTTTTCTCCCCCTTGTTCAGATCCAAGCCATTTTCGTATCCACGGCCTTAATATCAGAAGGCCAGACCAAGTATAGCCTAGGCAGACAAGGCACATCAGTCCGGCCAAGAGTCCGTTCGGAATATCATATATCCAGTAAAACACAGTCATTATCTCCGACAATCAGGTAGATGAGGGTAAGCACTATTTTTGCTTTCTAACCCTCTGGTACGCCGTTTACAACACCACATAAATCCATCAATACAGCTGAAAGCTACGCAACGCGCAACAATGGAAGTAGATCCAATCAGGCTGTAAAGATTATTTACCTAAAGTACAAGCTTGTCCGGCCTTATTCCGGTCTGCGCCCATCCAGCCACTGTTTCATGAGCACATAGCCCGCCAAAGAACCCCATGCCAGCATATACAGACTATGTAGCAAGACCTCAAAATTAAAACTGTTAATATTTCTAGTGTAATCCCATATGTCGTCAGCTAAGGACAACGCCAAAACAAGACAAACCGCAAATTTCAGCCCGATTTTATGGGCATAAAAAACCCCGATTCCGAGAACCAGGAACCCGGTAAAAAACCTTAGGCCGCTGTGTATCATCATTTCCGTATTAAACGGATTCAGTTTAAACGCCGAATCTATAAAATACAGCAGGATAAGCCCAGCGATGACGACGATGCTGACTAACTTCATGGTTTCCTTCTTTAAGCGTTATTCTTCATTGATGAGTTTTAGTCCCGGCGGCAATGCCTCTCCGAAAATCTGTTTTTCCTCTTTTTCGTCCAGCTCTTTCACCTGCTCGACCATGTCGACCCAGGAGACGGGCGCTTTGCTCAACTTTAGCTTTTCAATAACTTGCAAACGCATAGCTTCATCGATATCACGTGCCCTGTCGCCGCTCATCCGGGCAATCAGCGTAGCGGCAAAGCCTGCCTGCGGGATTTTCTTCCAGTCTACCGTCAACATCTGTTGCAGCCACAAACTGGCGGTTTCGGCAGGAATGACATTGTGGCTGCTACCGTGGAACGGCATTCTGGCCCCGATGCGCCCGACCGCCCACCAGGTTTGGCTAGGCTCGCCGGCTTTTTCCAGGCGCTTTAGCAGCCATTCGCCAAGCTGTATTTTTTTGGCAACCGGCAGACGCTCCAGAACTGCGGCCAGCCGTACCATATCGTCGTAACCGCGATTTTTGATTTGCTTGGCAACGCCGGGCTGTCTTGCCGCCGCAGGGTTTATAAATTTTGCAATGTCGGTAAAAATTTTCTCCTGCGCCGCCATATCCAGTCCGCCCGCAATCCGTCGCCACAGCGTCCACCACTCGGTCCAATTTTGAGTTTCGTTAACAAACTGGATGCCTTGCGGATAGCTTTTCCACAACTGCTCGACGCGCCAGTCATCGAGTGGATAACCAAAGCCGGGCCGTAAACAAAAGCCGGCCAGGCTCAGCCAGACGCGCTCGTGATTTTCGGAGCGGCGCTGGTATTTCGCCCCTTCCAGCAATACGCCGAACATGGCTCTTAGCAATGGCGTCTGCCATTCGGTTCTCGAAGCGCCGATGAGCCGTTCCAAATCGGCGCGCAGGTTTTTGACTGCCTTGGGATCAACCTGTTTGGATTTAGCGCCAAAAATAGTCTGTATCTGTTCGGCGATCTGGTTAAAATTACCGGGCAACGCGGCATCCGTTGGCAAAGCGGCCGCTTTTTTCCTGATTTGAAACTCAACATCCCAACGTCGGCTGCTGTCTTCAACAGCAATACACTGAATTTTAAGCGTGCCGACTTCGGTTTGCGTGACCGACAGCTCGACGATAACCTCGGCGTTCGGCTTGCTGTCATCGCCTTCAAAGGCCACGGCCAGCGGCGGCAGGGAATGAAACAACTCGTTGATTTCAGCTACATCGCCCGGCTTGAAATCGCCGTCGCCTGACAGGGAAACCAGGTGAAAGCGCACTGGCACCCCCAAGCGCAGCGCAAAACGCCGGTCTTTCAGGATGACTTCATCGCCTTCTTCGCTGCCTTTGGGTAGGATGCAGATGCCTTGCTGTTTGCTTGAATCGTCGGTATCGACCAGCAGGAAATAACTGCGCGCCGAGCCGCCGCCGATCTTGAGTTTTTTGTCTTTTCTGGCAATCGCATAGCTGACCGCACCAAAAGCGACGGACAGTTCCGGATGCTGGTTTTCCAGTAATGCCGGCGGACTGGAGCGCCATGAGCGGATTAAGTCGACAAGGCGCTGAGTAATCGGATGACTGCGGAACACGCCGCCGTTCAGCAGCAAGGCATCGGGAACGTAACCCTTGCCCTGCAAGGCTTCTCCGGCAGCGGCGCTGTGCAATTTTAAAAAAGCCGCGATATGCTTGCTGACCGCCGGTTCTGCAGCATACGGCAAGCCGAACTCGACCACGCCGCTGCGCTTTCTATCCGGCAAATCGTCAAGACTTGATAACGGGAAGAAACCGTCCAGCGCAATTTCTCTGACTTCTTCCTTAGACAATGCAACAGAACGGGAGCCGCCAATCAACTTGGAGCCGCCACCCAGCAAGGTGACATTGATTTGCTCCGGCGCTTCGTCCGACAACAAGCGCTCTTTGGCAATCCGGCATTGTTCGATCAATTGCGACAAGTCCGCTGCCGATAGGCGTTTTTCGCCGTTACCCAGCCGGCTTTCGGCAAGATGCGCCAGCGCCAGGTCGATATTGTCGCCGCCGAGCATTAAATGGTCGCCAACCCCGATGCGGGTTAATTTGGGTTCCTGCTCGCCCTGCTCTACTTTAATGAGTGTTAAATCGGTAGTACCGCCGCCGACATCGCAAACCAGCAGCAGATGCACATCAGCCAGCGCCTGCTTAATGGTGCCGGTGTTGCGTCTTAGCCAGTCGTAACATACTGCCTGGGGCTCTTCCAGCAGCCGTACATTAGGCAATCCTGCAAGCCGGGCCGCCTCCAGCGTCAGCGATCTGGCCGCCTCATCGAACGAGGCGGGCACGGTAATCACAATATCCTGTTTTTCCAGCGGCGCATCGGGAAATCGATGCCCCCAGACTGTACGAATGTGCGCCAAATAGCTGGCGCTGGCTGCAATGGGCGAAACCTTGGCGACATCATCGTTGCTGCCCCACGGCAGAATGTCGGCCGCATGATCAACCGACGGATGCGACAGCCAGCTTTTGGCGCTGGTGACGAATCGCCCCTTGGTTTTGGCGCCCAGCAGGCGCGCGGCCTCGCCGATGACGGCAAGCTCATCCGAGGATGAAGTTCCGCTAGGAAATGAAAGATCGGCCTCTGACAATTCGCCGCTTGCGGGATGATAACGCACCGACGGCAACAATGGTCTTGGAGCAACCTGACCGGGGGAAATCAATTGCTCGATTTGGAAGATTTGTATTTCCTGATGGGCGTTGTCGGCTTTAGCATAGGCGACAACCGTATGCGTGGTACCAAGGTCGATACCGACTAGATAGTTTGCGGTGATTTTTTGCACGATAGGTAATATCTTATAAGTCTTGTGTGAAAGCAGTTAACCCCCTGTCTGGGTCCGCCATCCTTTTATTGCCCTCACCCCGAACGAAATCAAAGGAACAAGGTATCTATCAAAAAAGGATACACGAAATATTTTAGATTTACATCCTTGCGTGTCGATAACGGCTACTCATCAAATCCGCCGGTATTGTTGAAAGGCAAATTAATCAAATATCCCTATGACTTACATAAATTCAGCTTTCCATAAATATTACCAGGACACAAGCTGCACAATAGATTGACTTAACAGGGACTAGTCATAGAAAATAGCCCGTTTGATTTCAACACTTAATCCTGATAACGCATGGATAACAGCGTCTCCCCTCAAAACAGCCTGGTTTCTGTCCGAAATTTGTCGTTTTCCCGCGGCAACAAGAAAATATTTGACGATATTTCCTTGGAATTCGAGCGCGGTAAAGTGACTGCCATCATGGGGCCTAGCGGCACCGGCAAAACGACGCTGTTAAAACTGATCGGCGGGCAATTGTTTCCTAAACAAGGTTCCGTCATCGTTGATGGCAACGATGTTCACCGTTTACGTAGATCTGAGCTTTACAACCTGCGTAAACGCATGGGCATGCTGTTCCAAAGCGGCGCTTTATTAACGGATATGAACGTATTCGATAATGTCGCATTTCCGTTACGCGAACATACCCATCTGCCTGAATCCATGATCCGCACTCTGGTTCTGATGAAGTTGCAGGCGGTCGGTTTGAGAGGCGCGCGAAACCTGATGCCTAACGAACTCTCCGGCGGCATGGCCAGGCGGATTGCATTGGCCAGGGCTATTGCGCTGGACCCGATGATGATTATGTACGACGAACCTTTTACCGGGCAGGATCCCATTTCAAAAGGGGCGTTGGTTCAACTCATCAAGTCATTGAATAATATCCTGGGGCTAACCAGCATCATTGTTTCCCATGATGTCCAGGAAACGGCGGCGATAGCTGACTATATTTACGTCATTTCGGAAGGCAAAGTTGTCGGACAAGGTACGTCCAAGGAAATTGAACAATCAGAATCCGAGTGGGTGCAGCAATTCATGACCGGCGCAGCTGACGGCCCCGTGCATTTCCATTACCCGGCAAAAGATTATGTTGACGACTTGCTGTCGACAGGAAAACGTTATTAAGGCAAAGAAATTTACGCCTTATAAAAGCAACACTGACTGTGTAAAACAAATAATAAAATGATTGAACTTCTACAGAATTTGGGCAGAAACACCCGCACCAGTTTTACCAAGCTTGGGCGAGGCACGTTTTTCCTGCTACAGACGACTTCCGGCATACTCAGCGTGCTGCCCCGCCCCAGACTGCTGCTTAACCAGATGCATTCGATCGGCGTACTGTCTTTTCTGATTATCACCATTTCGGGCCTGTTTGTCGGCATGGTTCTGGGGCTGCAAGGCTATTACATACTCTCCGATTTTGGCGCCGAAGAAACGCTGGGGGTTATGGTTGCCGCCTCCCTGGTCAGGGAACTCGGCCCCGTGGTTTCGGCGCTTTTGTTCGCAGGCCGCGCCGGTTCCGCCTTAACAGCGGAAATTGGCCTGATGAAAGCGACTGAACAACTATCGGGCATGGAAATGATGGCCGTCGACCCGATCAAGCGCATCATTTCGCCGCGCTTTTTGGCCGGATTTTTGTCCATGCCCTTACTTGCCGCCTTGTTCAGCGCAGTAGGCATTATCGGCGGACAAATAGTCGGCTCAGGCCTGTTAGGCGTTGATGAAGGCGCCTACTGGTCGCAAATGCGCGCCAATATCGATTTTCAGGACGACATTGTCAACGGCGTTATTAAAAGCATTGTGTTCGGATTTGTCGCTTCCTGGATAGCATTGTTCGAAGGCTATGACGCCATCCCGACTTCGGAAGGAGTCAGCCGGGCCACCACACGCACCGTAGTCAATTCCGCTTTTAGTATTTTAGGTCTGGATTTTATTCTGACCGCACTCATGTTTGGAGATTAAATAACAATGCAGCATACCAGTACCCAGGACACATTTGTCGGACTCTTTGTCGCATCAGGCATTGCCGGTTTGTTTTTTCTTGCCTTGCAAGTGAGCAATTTAAGTTCTTTTACCGCGCATGACACTTATACGCTGACTGCCCGTTTCGAAAACTCCGGCGGCCTGAAGGTTAAATCCCCGGTTTCATCGGCCGGCGTTAAAATCGGCCAAGTCAGCTCGATTAGCTTCGATCCAAAAACCTATGAATCGGTTGTAAAACTGAGTATTGACAAACAGTACAGCACCCTTCCTGACGACACTACAGCCAGCGTTTACACGGCCGGTTTGTTAGGCGAACAATACGTCAACCTGGACGCAGGCGGCTCGGATGAGTTTTTAAAAGACGGGGGTAATATTGACGTCACCAATTCAGCCATTATTTTGGAAAAGGCGATCGGCCAATTCCTGTTTAAATCTGCGGCGGATGAAAAAAAGTGAGTCAACTGAATATTATTAAAGAGAGTGCCGGGCACATTGTTATTGATGGCGATTTAACTTTCGCAACCATCGATAAAAAGACTCTCAAGTCATTTTCTTTTTTAAATGCCGCAAAAGAAATCACCATTGATCTGAGCCGCGTATCCAGCACTGACAGCGCCGGGCTCGCGTTAATGATCGAATGGATAAGATATTCCCGGCACAATAGAACGCAATTAAGCTTCAAAAACATTCCCGAGCAGCTCCTCAACCTTGCCAAACTCAGCGGCTTTGACCAAACAAGCCATTTTGCAGCTCAAACTGATTAATAGAGAAGGCTAAAGACGAAAGACAAAAGGCGCAAAAAGCCGATCACTTTCCCTTAGCCCTTAGCCCTTAGCCCTTAGCCTTAAGATTTATATGGACAAACTAATTATTACCGGCGGCGCACGACTCTCTGGAGAGCTGCGTATTTCCGGCGCCAAAAATGCCGCCTTACCGATTCTGGCTGCCACATTGCTCTCGGAAGCGCCGGTTAGCGTCGGCAATATCCCGCATCTCCATGACATCACCACAACCATGGAATTACTGGGCCGCATGGGCGTCCATTTGACCGTCGATGAGAAGATGAACATCGAAGTCGATTCCAGCACCATCAACAGTTTTGTAGCGCCTTATGAACTGGTCAGAACCATGCGCGCTTCAATCCTAGTATTAGGGCCTTTAGTGGCTCGATTCGGCGAAGCCCATGTGTCATTGCCCGGCGGCTGCGCTATCGGTTCGCGGCCTGTCGACATCCACATCAACGGCCTGATAAAAATGGGCGCCGATATTACCGTCGAAAATGGTTTTATCCATGCCAAAGCCTCCCGCCTTAAAGGCTGCCGCCTGGTTCTGGAACAGATCACCGTTACCGGCACTGAAAACCTGCTTATGGCCGCCGCCTTGGCCGAAGGCACCACGATTATTGAGAATGCCGCCAAGGAACCTGAAGTTACCGATTTGGCCCACTTTCTAAATAAGATGGGGGCAAAGATCAGTGGCATAGGCACCGATGTGCTGGTCATTGAAGGCGTAGAAAAGCTGGGCGTTGACAGCATCCACTATGACATCCTTCCCGACCGGATCGAAACCGGCACTTACCTGATTGCTGCGGCAATCACCGGCGGCAGCATCAAGCTTAAAAACACCCGCCCTGATATTCTGGACGCTGTACTGGAAAAACTGGTTGAAGCCGGCGCTGAAATCACTACCGGCAAAGACTGGATCAAGCTGGATATGCACGGCAAAAAACCCAAGGCTGTTTCGGTTCGAACCTCGCCTTATCCGGCCTTTCCGACCGATATGCAGGCACAATTCACTGCCATGAATGCCATCGCCGACGGAGTCGGAACCATTACTGAAACGGTTTTTGAAAATCGCTTCATGCATGTTCAGGAATTGATGCGCATGGGCGCCGACATTAAGCTGGAATCGAATACCGCGATCTGCACCGGCGCCGCAAAACTGACCGGCGCACCGGTTATGGCGACCGACTTAAGGGCTTCGGCAAGTCTTGTAATAGCCGCGCTGGTGGCCGAAGGGGACACCTTGGTTGACCGTATTTATCATATCGACCGGGGATATGACCACATCGAAGAAAAGCTCTCTCAATTGGGCGCAACAATACGCCGCGTCCCAAGATAAGGTTTAACCATGATAACTATTGCCGTATCTAAAGGTAGAATTTATGAGGACGCCCTGCCCTTATTGGCAGAAGCAGGCATCACGCCGATTGACGACCCAAAAACCTGCCGCAAGTTGATTTTACGAACCACACGGGACGACGTTCAGCTGGTCATCATCCGCGCCACCGACGTACCTACTTTTGTTGAATATGGCGCTGCCGACATGGGCATCGCCGGAAAAGACATACTGCTGGAGCACGGCGCTGAAAGCCTGTATGAGCCATTGGATTTGAATATCGCCTGTTGCCGCTTAATGACGGCCGCACATAAAGATGCGCCGCCGATTGCCGGACGCGTCCGCGTTGCAACCAAGTACGTTAAAATCACCCAACGTTACTTCGCCAGCTTAGGCATACAGGCAGAAATCATTAAATTGTACGGCTCAATGGAGCTGGCGCCGCTGGTTGGCCTTTCCGATTGCATTGTTGACCTGGTCGATACCGGCAATACGTTAAAAGCCAATGACCTGGAGCCTCGGGACCTGATTATGAATATCAGCTCAAGACTGATCGTCAATAAAGCGGCCATGAAGATGAAGCATCAGGCGATTCAATCGCTGCTCGACCAGTTTGAAAAGACGCTTGCGAAAAGAGGTTAGCCCGCCATAAGCTCAGTTTAAAAGCATTGCACCACGAAGACGCGAAGGGCACGAAGAAAAGCAAAATAACAACTTCATGTCCCTCATGTCTTCGTGGTGAATAAATCAATCTATTTACACTATCGGATTGAATATATTGCACCATTTAATACTTTAGTTATCTGCTCATGCCCAACATAAATATCACTAAACTCGACGCCTCATCAGCCGATTTCGATCGGCAGTTAAAGGATTTGCTGGCTTTTGACAAAACCGACGACTTGGAAATCCATCAGCGCGTTCTGGCGATTATTGCCGATGTCCGCAACAATGGCGATCAAGCGGTTATTGATTACACCAACCGTTTCGACCACCGCACAGTTACGCAGGCCTCCGATCTGGAGTTATCTTCGGAACTTCTGAAATCGGCCTGGAACGGTTTGCCTGCTGAACAAGCCCAGGCATTACAAGCCGCCGCAAACCGTATCCGCGCTTATGCCGAACACCAAAAAATGGAGTCGTGGCAATATACCGAGACTGACGGCACCGTACTCGGACAGAAGATTACTCCGCTGGACCGTGTAGGGCTTTATGTGCCGGGTGGTAAAGCCGCCTATCCTTCTTCGGTGTTGATGAATGCGATACCGGCCAAAGTCGCGGGTGTCGACGAGTTGATCATGGTCGTGCCCGCGCCTCGCGGCGAAACCAATCAACTGGTTCTGGCGGCCGCTTATCTGGCCGGCGTAGACCGTGTATTTACGATGGGCGGGGCGCAAGCCGTCGCCGCGCTGGCTTACGGCACCGAAACCATTCCTGCGGTGGCTAAGATCGTCGGACCGGGCAATATTTATGTGGCTACCGCCAAAAAACTGGTGTTCGGGCAAGTCGGTATCGACATGATTGCCGGGCCTTCGGAAATCCTGGTTATCTGCGACGGCAAAACCAATCCGGACTGGATTGCAATGGATCTGTTTTCACAAGCCGAACATGACGAAAATGCCCAATCTATCTTGATCAGTCCTGACGCAGCTTACTTGGATGCGGTTGAACAAAGCATCAACAAATTATTGCCGACTATGGAACGGGCCGAGATCATCAGGACATCGCTGATTACGCGCGGCGCATTGATCAAGGTCAGCGATTTAGACGCCGCCGCCGATGTGGTGAATATTATTGCGCCTGAGCATCTGGAACTCTCCGTTGAGGACCCGGAAGCCTTATGCAAAAACATTCGCCACGCGGGCGCCATTTTCATGGGCCGATATACTGCGGAAGCACTAGGCGATTACTGCGCAGGACCCAACCATGTACTGCCGACCTCCAGCACGGCACGGTTTTCGTCACCGCTGGGTGTTTATGATTTCCAAAAACGCTCCAGTTTGATCAACTGTTCTGAAGCAGGTGCGGATAGGCTGGGCAAAACCGCATCCCTATTAGCACGGGGCGAAAGCCTGACCGCCCATGCGCGGTCTGCGGAATATAGAATAAAATAACGACGAAAGGCGAAAGGCCCAAGGCGAAAACATCTCTTTGCGTCGAACCTTTCGCCTTTTGCCTTTCGCCTTTTGCCTTTAGTTTTGAACCTATGAAAATTTCCTCTCTTTTCCGTAAAGAAGTCTTGGCGATGTCCGCCTATAAAGTTGCAGATGCCACGGGTTTGGTCAAACTGGATGCCATGGAAAACCCCTACAGTTGGCCTGAAGACATTAAAGCGAAATGGCTGGAAGCGTTGAAAGACTGCCCGCTGAACCGCTATCCCGACCCTGAAGCCGGGCATCTGACTGCGACCATTAAACGCTTGAATCAAATACCCGACCAGTTCGATGTACTGCTGGGCAATGGTTCCGATGAAATCATTCAATTGCTGTTAATGGCGCTGCCTTCGAATGCCTCGGTGCTGACGCCCGACCCCGGTTTTGTGATGTATAAACAGTTGAGTCTGTGCCTGGGGCTGGACTACCATGCCATTCCGTTGCTTGCAGACAGCTTTGACCTGGATTTGCCGGCCATGCTGGATGCAATAGAAAAGCATCAGCCTTCGGTCATTTTTCTGGCTTATCCCAATAACCCGACCGGAAATTTATTTTCCGAAGCGTCCATCCGGAAAATCATAAAAGCCGCCAAAGGTTTGGTGGTAATTGACGAAGCCTATGCGCCTTTTGCCGACGCCAGCTTTATCGACAGCCTGGGGCAATATGACAACCTGTTGGTCATGCGCACCGTATCGAAACTGGGACTGGCGGGATTACGCCTCGGTTATATCGCCGGCATGCCGGATATCATTGAACAACTCCATAAGATTCGCCTGCCCTACAATATTAATAGCCTCACGCAAATCAGCGCGGATTTTGCCTTGTCCAACAAAGCCTTGTTTGACCAACAAACCCAGCAGATTTGCGCTGAACGGTCGGTTGTTTTTAACCGGTTAAATGCACTAGACGGCATCACCGTCTATCCCAGCGCGGCCAATTTCATTCTGTTTAGAACCCCCGAAAATCGGGCCACCGAAATCTTCGCGTCAATAAAACAACAGGGTGTTTTAATTAAGAATCTCAGCCCGCAAGGAGGCTTGCTGGCCGATTGTCTGCGGGTAACTGTAGGCAAACCGGAAGAAAATGAGGCATTTCTTGCCGCCTTATCAAGGAGCCTGGCCGCTTCATAGTTGGAATAACCATCTTATCAAGTCACCAAACAGACCATTTATATGTAAATATTTAACAACCCCAGCGTGGTTGCACAACAAACAATCTGCCGCAATATCATAGACTTGTGACTTACATAACTATACCCAATCATCAGCGGCACATAACAAACACCAAAACCAGCGGCATAAGCACTTCAAATCTTACAAGCTCTAATGGTATATTGGTGAAGTAAATAATGCGCTCGTAAGAAGCGCAGACTTAATCAGGAGAGTTCTATAATGAATGATAAAGGCGTCGATCAATCCAAACGCCAGTTTCTAACCACGGCTTTGACAGTGGTTGGCGCAGTCGGCACAGGCTATTTGGCTGTTCCTTTTCTTGCTCAGATGCAACCCAGCGTTAAGGCCATGGCGGCTGGCGCTCCTGTTGAAGTTGACCTCAGCAAAATGGAACCCGGCCAGTTAATCAGGGTCGCGTGGCGAGGCAAACCGGTCTGGATACTTAACAGAACCTCCGAGGTTCTTGAAACGCTAAAAACGCTGGACAATGAGCTAAGAGATCCTCTTTCCAACGAATCCCTACAACCTGAGTCCAGCAAAAACCCGGTGCGCTCTATTAAGCCGGAAATCTTTGTGGCCGTGGGTTTATGCACACACTTGGGCTGCTCTCCCACGTTTCGTCCTGAAATAGCTCCCAATGATCTTGGCGAAAAGTGGAAAGGCGGATTTTTCTGTCCGTGCCATGGCTCCTGGTTTGATCTGGCAGGTCGCGTTTATCGCGGCGTACCGGCACCGACTAACCTGGAAATCCCCCCTTACCGCTATATTACCGATACCCAGCTAATTATTGGCGAAGAGGAAGCAAGCGCATGAAACGTAGCCGCATAACTGAATGTAACGATTGGTTTTTGGAGCGCTTTCCGCTAACCAAACTCTGGAATGAGCACATGGCGCATTATTACGCGCCGAAAAACTTCAATTTCTGGTATTTCTTCGGTTCACTGGCTTTGCTGGTGCTGGTTAACCAGATACTGACCGGTATATTTTTAACCATGAACTACAAGCCGGATGCCAAACTGGCGTTCGACTCCGTCGAGTACATCATGCGCGATGTGAACTGGGGCTGGTTGATTCGCTACATGCACTCGACCGGTTCATCGGCATTTTTCATCGTTGTGTATCTGCACATGTTCAGGGGCTTGCTTTACGGTTCATTCAAGCATCCTCGCGAACTGATATGGATCTTCGGAATGCTGTTGTTTGTCGCCTTAATGGCCGAAGCTTTCATGGGCTATCTGCTGCCTTGGGGACAAATGTCCTACTGGGGCGCACAGGTTATTATTTCGCTGTTCAGCGCCATTCCTGTTATCGGCGACGACTTGTCGCTCTGGCTTAGGGGCGACTATGTTGTCTCCGATGCAACCCTGAACCGATTCTTTGCTTTCCATGTTATTGCAGTGCCGTTGGCATTGGTCATGCTGGTTTTCCTGCATATCGTGGCATTGCATGAAGTCGGCTCAAACAATCCTGACGGCATTGAAATCAAGGATTCCAAAGACCCGTGGGGCCATCCTGTCGACGGCATTCCTTTCCATCCTTACTACACAGTCAAAGATTTGGTCGGCGTGGGCGTCTTTATGTTGTTTTTCGCCACGGTTATTTTTTACATGCCGGAAATGGGCGGTTATTTTCTTGAGCACGCGAATTTCATCCCTGCCGATCCGATGAAAACTCCGGAACATATTGCTCCAGTCTGGTACTTCACGCCTTTCTATGCCATTTTAAGAGCGATTCCCGACAAATTTGCCGGGGTTATCGGCATGGGCGGTGCGATAGTCGTGCTGTTCCTGTTACCTTGGTTAGACCGTAGTCCGGTCAAATCAATTCGTTATCGCGGCGGTATTTACAAAAAAGCCTTGGGCCTGTTTGTGATCAGTTTCCTGGCGCTGGGTTACTTGGGTACGCAGCCGGCAACTCCGACAGCCACTATATTTGCACGACTTTTTACTGCGGTTTATTTCGGATTTTTCCTGTTAATGCCTCTGTATACCCGCTGGGAAAAAACCAAGCCGGTGCCAAGGCGTTTAACCCCAGTGCATAGTCTTGAAGAGCAATTGCCCGCGTTAATTGAGGAAATTACTGTCTTAAAGCCAGTATCTACCGAAATTGGCGATACTGCTTTTAAAAGCTCTTTTTTTACCAGAACTCCTAATCCCGAAGGCATAAGAAACGTTATCAGTCGATTAGCAAAAAAAGCAAAAGGGAGTCTGGATTAATATGAAAAATTTAATAGCTTTACTTTTATTGTTATCACTGTCTTTTGGGGTTGCCGCCTCGGAAGACATTGAGCTGCAAGATGCGCATGTTGATCTTTCCAATAATGCTTCATTGCAACGGGGGGCGAAACACTTCGTCACTTACTGTCTTGGCTGCCATTCAGCCAAGCATATCCGTTACTTGCGCATCGCCCTTGATACCGATATGGATCAAAAAAAGATGTTGCAGGACATTGCGCCGGAAGGAGCCAACATTTACGATCAATTGCACAGTGCCATGAACGCGCATGATGCGGAAAAATGGTTCGGTACTCAACCGCCTGACTTGTCGTTAATTGCCAGATCGCGTGGTGCGGATTGGCTGTATAGCTATTTAAAAAGCTACTATATTGATCCTAAAAGCCCCAGGGGAGTGAATAACCTGGTTTTCAAGGATACTGCTATGCCTAACCCGCTCTGGCAATTGCAGGGTGAACAGTATGCAGAGCATCAAAAAAATATATGGGGTGATGAATATACCAAGTTAGTTCTTATGGAACCGGGTACCTTGTCCGAAGGAGAATTTGATATTTTCGTCAATGACCTGGTTAATTTCCTGGTGTATGTCGGCGAACCGGTCCAATTGGAAAGACATCGTCTCGGAAAATATGTGTTATTTTTTATCTTTATGTTTTTAATCCTAGCTTATTTGTTAAAGAAAGAATATTGGAAGAACATCCATTAATTCTTGAGAGCGAGAAAGTCAGTTGGGTTAAGGCGCTCCAGCCTTAATCCAACACATTAATGCAATAATTCTTAGATTCCGCTGACAATCATCAGCACACCTCTTCTGCTCCAGCATCGCCCAAGCGCTCACTGTCGGCGCCCTCTATCTCTCCACATAATCGCAATCTAGCCTACAAGTACAACGGTAAATAAAAAACTTGCTAACCTGTTATAATGTGCTTTTTTTACTGCCCTACACGTCTTAAAGAGGTTGTTATTCGTGACAAATGTTAATACTCGTAAATCTGTAATGACGCTTTTCTCATCTCCAACTTGCGCGATGAGCCACTGCGCCCGTTTTGTTTTACACGAGAAAGGAGTTGTCGCAGACATTGAATATTATGACCCGACAGTCCCACCTGAAGATTTACTTGAACTAAACCCTACCGGCACATCACCCACATTGATTGAACGCGACCTGGTTCTCTATGATTCACGCATCATCATGGAATATCTCGACGAACGTTTTCCGCACCCGCCTTTGCATCAGATGGATCCGGTATCACGGGCAAATACCAGAATGCTGATCAAGCGTATCGACCAGGACTGGTACCAGTTATTGGACGAAATTTTATTTTCCGGCGAGAAAAAATCTGCCCGCTCGAAGAAAATGCTTAGAGAAGGCATATTATCTGCAGCGCCTATTTTTGCCGCCAGACCCTATTTTATGAGTGATGAATTCTCACTAATTGATTGCGTTATCGCGCCTTTATTATGGCGTTTGCCCAGCATAGGCATTGACGTATCAACCCCAAATGAAGTAATCACTAATTATTCCCAGCGCATGTTCAGCAGGCCTGCATTCAAGCGCAGCCTGAGCGATGCTGAAAAAGAAATGATCGAACCTTTAAAGTAAACCCTAGCAAATGACTTCTCTAAAGCCCTATTTAATTCGTTCAATCTATGAATGGATTATTGATAACAACCTAACACCGCATCTTCTTGTGGATGCCGAACATACCAGCGCAATCTTGCCGCAAGATTTTATTGAAGACGGAAAAATTGTTTTAAATATTAGGCCGGCAGCAATACAGGGACTTTCTCTCGGCAACGAGGAAATTGAATTTAATGCCCGTTTTGGCGGAAAACCCATGCATATTGTCACGCCGATAACCGCCGTGTTGGCAATCTACGCTAAAGAAAACGGCAAAGGCATGATTTTCGATCAAGAAGAGCATGATGATGACGATGAGCCGCCGCCGGCAAAAAAACCAGCAGCCAAGCCAAATTTACGTATCGTAAAGTAACAGTGATTTGCTATGTTCAGAGAAAGGGCAGACCGGACATAGCAATCGCTTAGCCTCATATACTGTCTACAAGCCCTCCTTAGACTTAGACCTACTCCCTCTGGCGCGTCAAAATAAACTTGTATTTTACATACTTGCGCACAGCCTTTAACTTTTTGTTATCAGTTAATCTTTTTAGTTGTATAGTGAAGCTCTATCTGAAGGACAGACGAAGCTCTTTTAATCGTCTGCCAATAGATAGCCACAGATAGCCTAACCCTATCCCAAGAGAGGTGAATCATGAGCTCACTATACCAATCACTTATCCTATCCTTCTTTCTGTCCGCTCTTTTAGCCTTGCCTGTATCGGCGGCCGATGTAGCAGCCGGAGAACAAAAAGCCGCCACTTGTGCCGGCTGTCATGGCCCAAAAGGCGTCAGTAACAATGTGCAATGGCCCAACTTGGCAGCGCAGCAATCGGCCTACACCGTCAACCAGCTCAAAGCATTCAAAAGCGGAAGCCGCGTTAATCCAATGATGCAACCGATGGCAGCCAACCTAACCGATGACGACATCAACAACCTTGCCGCTTATTTTTCCGGACAGCAACCTGCTAAAGTCGGTGGAGATCCTGCGTTGGCAAAAGCGGGCGAAGCCAAAGCCGCTATGTGCCAAGGCTGCCATGGCGCCGCTGCCGCCGGTAACGGCCAGTTTCCAAGGCTTGCAGGACAGCACCCCGACTACATTGCGCAACAATTAAAAGCTTTCAAGGACGGTTCACGCAAAAGCGGACCGATGCAGGCTATTGTCGCCAACCTGTCCGAAGACGACTTTAAAGCATTAGCGGCTTATTTTGGATCGTTATAAGAACTCAGGAAACAATATGAAAGTCAGTAAATACTTTTTAATTCCGGCCGCTGCTTTGGCCCTATCCGTATCCGGAGCGGCTATTGCAAAGCAACCGAATAACCACGGCAATAAATACAATGATAGATCCGGCTCTGATTCCAGCTTACTGAACAGCAATAAACAGTCAGAAACCGGCGACAGCTTCCGCGGCAAGGACAGAGCCGATGAACGACAAGAAATTAACGATTCCAGAGATCATGATAATTTCGGTAACGCTAATAAACCGGAAAAACAGCCGCGAAACAAGCGCTAACATAAGCTGCTGAATTCTGATTTCTAAAAGGCGGTCCGTACCGCCTTTTTTATATCTGTTATTTTCCGGTGCCCTGTACGTCGCAAAAGGGCTCATAATCGATATTGTTGCCGTTCCGCCGGGCTTGCCGAATCCAAAATACAAAGAGATAAAGATTTCATGTCGCACGCGGATGGCAAGATCAAGCCCTGTATTCATAACTGCTCAATCTCAGCGCGAATCAGTCTGAAAATTTGCATTAGCACAAAGGCGTCAGACAGGATATGACGCGTTGTTTTAGATACCTATCCCCATCCAACAGCAAATGCTTTATCATTAGCGCATTAAAAATTAAAGCCCCAAGGGCTACCTATAAAAGTAATGAGCCACAATTCAGAAGCTAATCCCGACCGCAATTTATCCCTGATCTTCCTGTTTGCTGCGACCTTGTTTACCAGTGCATCGCTGATGTTCGTGCTGCAACCCTTGTTCGGAAAGATATTATTACCTTTGCTTGGCGGTTCGCCGGCAGTCTGGAACACCTGCATGGTGTTTTACCAGAGCATTTTATTTCTGGGTTATCTTTATGCGCACTACCTGTCTACGCGCTACAACCAGCACCGGCAAATCCTGATCCATACATCGCTGATACTGATCAGCTTTTTGGCACTGCCTTTAGCCTTGCCGGAAAACACCGTGCCGCCAACAGACAGCAATCCTACATTCTGGTTGCTATGGACATTATTTCTTGCTATCGGCCTGCCCTTTTTCGTAGTGTCCACAACCGCGCCGCTGATTCAAAAATGGTTCGCCAATGTCGGCCATCATACCAGCCACGACCCTTATTACCTGTATGCGGCCAGCAATACCGGCAGCCTGATTGCGCTGCTGAGTTACCCATTCTTGCTCGAACCCAATGTCGGACTGGCTAACCAGAAAAGTTACTGGAGCGTCGGCTACCTGATCCTTTGCCTGCTGATTGCAGGCTGCGCTTTTGTATTATGGAAAAGCCGGCAAACAACCGGGCAGCAAGAGGATGTAGATTCAGCTGACGACGAAAACAATCTCAGCCTTGCCACCAAATTACACTGGCTGGCACTGGCCTTCGTACCGTCCAGCCTGTTACTGGGCCTGACTAACTTCATCAGCACCGATATTGCCTCGGTGCCGTTACTGTGGATTATCCCGTTAACGCTGTATTTGCTGTCCTTTGTTATCGTTTTCTCCAAATGGAACGACAAAATCCATCCGTTAATGGTCAAGCTGCAACCGATATTCCTGTTGCCGTTTATCGCCTACGCATTTATTAACCCGGCGGATCTGCCTTATTGGGCCTACCTGATTTTGCACCTGTTCGCTTTTTTCTTTGCGGTGATGGTCTGCCACGGGGAGTTGGCAAAACTCAGGCCGCATACCCGGCATTTAACCACCTTCTACCTGATCATGTCGTTTGCAGGCATGCTAGGCGGCATGTTCAACACTTTTGTTGCGCCGTTTGCGTTCAATGCCGTGTATGAATACCCGATCATGATTGTTGCCGCATTAATGCTGCGGCCAGGGCGGATGACCCGTAAGAGCGCGTTAGCGAATTCACTCTGGCCGCAAATAATAATCCCTGCCCTGCTGGTCATTGCCGGGATTATTCTCCATGCAAACGTCGATAATTTACTCCAGTATTTCGATGCCATCGTCATCAGCCTGATCGGCTTAACTGTGCTAACCTATCTGCTCAGGGCGCGACCGGTCGGCTTTGCTTTAACGACCGGCGCGATTATCTTCCTTGCGCTCGGCTTGCATGGCATGTCTTCTCATACACTGTATCAAGAACGCACCTTTTTTGGCGTACTGGCCGTGCGTGAAGCCGTGTTGACCGATGAACAAGGCAAGCCCGAAAGCTATCATGAACTGTTCCATGGCACCACAAAACACGGCGCGCAGCGTCTCGCCGCAAACTTAAGCCAAATACCGTTGACCTATTACAGTCGTCCGGGGCCGATGGGGCAGTTGTTTAAGGAATACGACAATAACGATCAAGACTGGAATATCGGCGTGGTCGGATTGGGCGCCGGCGCATTAGCCTGTTATGCCAAAGACCGGCAAAACTGGACACTGTACGAAATCGATCCGCTGGTGGTAGACATTGCCAGCAACCCCGCCTATTTCAGCTACCTGAGCCAATGCGCCCGCAACGCCGCAATGCGTATCGGCGATGCCCGTTTATCGCTGGAAAAAGAGCCGGATCAGCACTTTGATTTATTAGTCATGGATGCATTCAGTTCCGACTCGGTACCGACCCACCTGCTGACCAAGGAAGCGCTGGAACTTTATTTCAAAAAACTCAAACCGGGCGGCATACTGGCATTCCATATGACCAACCGTCACTTGTCGCTGAAAAAAGTATTATCGATTAATGCGGAAGCCTTGCATTTGGCTTCGTTGATTCAGGAATTCAAACCGCAGCAGGATATTCCGCTGGTTGTCGCGACCGACTGGGTGGTCATGGCAAAGCAAGCCGAAACGCTGGAACCGTTGCGCCTAAGCCGTCTCGGCAAATGGCAAAAAATGCCGTTATATTTTGATATGCAGCCTTGGACGGATGACTTCACCAATATCGTCAGTATTTGGAAGTAAGGATGTTTCAATGCCTCAGAGTGTATCTTGAACAGCTTCTGAGACTTTGATTTACGGTAAAGCCTTACGCTTTATGGTCGCTTAATTTTAAACGCCTGGTTTTGATATTCAGCGACAAAGCCGTCCGGCAGGATTTCCTTAAGCAGCATCGCATCTTTTATTTGCTGTCCCGGCTTATATTTGACCATATCGACCATCACAAAGCGTTCTTCCGGGGACTGCGAATAAACAAAAACATTAATTGTGAATTTCGGCACTTTCTGACGAAATTCAAAAGGCAAGTCACTTAAGAAAGGGATACCTTTTGTTACAGGCATTATTTCAGGCTCATCCGCTTGAACTTCAACGGCAGGAGCGCTTTGTATCTGCGGCTCGGAATTGTCGAAAATAGCAGCTTGCTTAATGGCTTCAACTGCCGGTTTTTTGGTGACAACCGGCTTAACCGGTAACGGTGCCGGCTTTTCCCTATCAATTAATTCCGCAATAGAGGTTATTTCCGGTTCCGCATTCTGTGCCGATCTTTCCGGCTGAGTAGGCTCAGTAACCGCTTTTGGTTCAGGCTTTGCAGCCTGTGACGATGTAGGGGGCAAAATAGCTGATACTGTTGTGCCCGGCGTCGACATCAAGTTATTTCGCACAAACCAAACAATGCCGGTAATAACCACCACATTCGCGATAAAAAGAAACACCAACAATTTCGTCGCCTTGCTGCGGTTTTGCGGCGGCTGAGCGAGCAGGATTTTGTCAGTTACATTCTCAGACTGAAGCGCCTGTCTTTCCTGTTCTGATTTACGTAAGGCATTTAGAATAAAAGACATGATTAATCGCTTATTTCTAAGTGTGGAAGATTAAGTGCATGCGCTATATTTTTAAGATGAGGCATGGTCTTGTCGCCTACCCTGCCGTCTTCCGGCAATTGGCGCTGGCGCTGAAAATCCATAACGCGAGCGACTAACTTATCATCATAAAAACGCGGCTGCTGTACTGCTTCAGTTTTTCTGTCAATCGTATTTAACAGATAGCGCAGCCATAACACATCATCCGACGTCTGATGGGGGCGTATCATTTTGGCATCCGGAATTGGCGGCGGCTCCACTATTAAATAATAGCCGTCCCAATACTTCAATACATCCGCTACCGGAAAAGTCGCATTATCTTTAAAACGAATTATGGATTGATTTTGGCCTAATCCGGTAAGTAAGGCGTAGAACTTTTCTCCACTGGACAATGAGAACTCCAGAATAGCCGGATGATTAACTGCCAGCATATCTTTCCAGTTGGCTTTACCGAATGCACAGCGTAGTCCTGTTGTCTCCACATAATGGCAATCCACCTGATGACTCTCAGGAACAGGCTTGTCCCAAAGTTTTAGCGTGCTGATTAAAGCGGCGTTTAACGAATAAGCTGGATTATTGATCCAGTCATGAAACGTTTTTGGCTTAGCGACAGGCGCGGCATTAAATTTTTCAATAAGAAGCGGTTCTTTTTGAGCCGGCTGCAAGAGTTGGCTAATGATCTCGGGTTTTATCTGGATGGCAGCGGAGACTGTTGGCACATTCACTATGACTGGATTGCCGGCTTTGTGCCAATAAATTTTAAAATAACTACCGGCAGCAATACAGCCCAAAAACAGCACAGCTAATGATGCGGTCAGGTAAGACGATCTTTTATCGGCAAGCGCCAGTGTTTCATTGGCGGCAGCGCTAACGATGGCCGGTGTGACAACATGAGCATTGCTTGAGTAGGCTCCAAGCAAAGCCCGGTCACAGAGGATATTGATCATTCTGGGTATGCCGGAGGAAAGCTTGTAAACCTTGCGTATCGCGCTGTCTTTAAAAATGTCCGGGCGGCCATTGCAAACCGTCAACCGATGCTGGATATAAGCTCGAGTTTCATTAAGCGATAAAGGCAACAAATGATAGCGGGCGGTAATGCGCTGATTCAACTGGCGCAAATCCTGCCGCTTAAGCGATTCCTTCAATTCAGGTTGACCGACCAGAATAATCTGCAATAATTTTGTCTTGTTGGTTTCCAGGTTGGTCAACAGACGAATTTGTTCCAACACTTCCATGCTTAAATTCTGCGCTTCATCAATCAGCAAAACCGTCCGCCTGCCGTTGGCATGGCCGGTCAGCAAATGCTGGTTTAAAAGATCGATCAGGCTTTTTAACGAGTGCTGGTTTTTGTCATAGATAAGCCCCAATTCATCGCAGATGGTCGCCAGCAATTCGACTGCATTCAGCTTGGGATTTAATATCAAGGCAATATCAACATCTTCCGGTATGGCTTGTAAAAGACAGTGGCAAAGCGTTGTTTTGCCGGTGCCCACTTCTCCGGTTAAAGCAACAAAGCCCCCGCCGAAATTAATGCCGTAAAGAAGATGAGCCAGACCTTCCTGATGCCGCGGACTCATATAAATGAAGTGCGGATCGGTCGCGATGGAAAACGGTGATTCGCTGAAATGGAAGTATTGGTTGTACAAGATTATGAGATTCTTTAGTCAAGAAAAATTGAAGTCATTGTAGCTTACAACAAAAACAAGGCCTGAATGTTAAATGAACTGGGTAGCGCAAAATAACTTGTGCGTAAAAGTATTAATTTTTCGGCATTAATCGTCATTACCGAATGGCTTAGCAGGCAAAGCCAGCTGACCAGATTGTGGCTGGGTCAAGTAGAGCAGATCAATTAGCTGTTTTCTATAAGTACAAATACCTGTTTATCTATAAAAGCATTTTTATGCAATTGAATAAGGGTGTTGTTGCATCTTGCCGCATTAGAGCGCAATGGTGTTGATAGCAACTTTCCCATGAAAAATAAAACACACTTTCAAAACGTCTTGCTCAACCTATCTTATAAAAATCCTTATACCACTCAACAAATTTCCTAACCCCATCCTCCAACGAGGTTGCGGGCTTGTACCCAAGATCGTGCACTAAATCCGAAACATCGGCATAGGTATCGGGCACGTCTCCCGGCTGCATCGGCAACAAGTTCTTGATCGCCTCCTTGCCTAGATATTTTTCCAATGTTTCTATGAAAGTCAGTAAATGCACGGGATTGTTGTTGCCGATGTTGTAGATGCGATATGGGGCAAAGCTGGTCGCCGGGTCGGGGGTTTCGCTTGACCAATCGGCATTGGCTTGAGCCGGTTGATCGATAACCCGGATCACGCCTTCGACGATGTCGTCTATATAAGTAAAATCACGGCGGTGATTGCCGTAATTGAACACGTCGATCGGTTTTCCTTCGCTGATATTACGGGCAAACAAAATCGGCGACATATCCGGCCTGCCCCACGGGCCGTAAACGGTAAAAAACCGTAAGCCGGTGGTCGGTAACTTATAAAGATGGCTGTAGGTATGGGCCATGAGTTCATTGGCTTTCTTGCTGGCCGCATACAGGGAAACCGGATGATCGACATTGTCATGGACGGAAAACGGCATTTTGGTGTTCGCGCCATAAACCGAGCTGGACGAGGCATAGGCTAAATGCTCGACGGCATGATGCCTGCATCCTTCCAGTATGTTGATGAAACCGACGATGTTGGAGTCGATATAAGCATGAGGGTTGGTTATTGAATAGCGAACGCCGGCTTGAGCCGCCAGGTGCATGACCCGTTGGAACTGCTCACCGGCAAACAGCGCTGCTACGGCCGCTCTGTCGGCTATATCCAGCTTGATAAATTTAAAGCGGTCAAAATCTTGCAGCTGTTCCAGCCGCGCCAGCTTCAGATTGACATCGTAATAATCGTTAAGGTTGTCTATGCCGACAATTTCGTCGCCCCGCTCCAGCAACTTCAGGCTGAGGGCCGAACCTATAAAACCTGCGGCTCCTGTTACCAATAATTTCAAAACTTTTTCTCCATTTCCTCAAATATTCCGAGCTACGTTTTACGCTCTTGACTCATCATCGTGAAAAACGACCGACTTATACGACCAAAGCAAGCTTTGGGCTCCAAGCTGCGCTGATGCCAAAATTCAGCGCTGGCAAAATCTGAACTGCGTAGCAATGCCCGAAGACGTGCACCGGCATACTATTTATTCTCGGTTTTAGACTGCCCCTGAGCAGTCGCTACAATACGCCGGCTGCCGCCCTGATTGCGATGTTCGCACAGATAGATGCCTTGCCAGATGCCTAAATTAAGCTTGCCATTGGTGATCGGAAGGGTGCAGCTGGAGCCCAGCAAACTGTTTTTTATATGAGCAGGCATGTCATCTTCGCCTTCGTAGCCATGCTTATAATAAGGCGCGCCTTCCGGCACAAACCGGTTAAAGTGGCTTTCCATATCCTGGCGCACGGTCGGATCGGCATTCTCGTTAACCGTTAGCGATGCCGATGTATGCTTGATAAAGAGGTGCAGCAGTCCGCATTGTATAGCGGCCAATTCCGGAATAGCGTTCAGGACTTCACCGGTGACCAAGTGAAATCCCCTGCTTTTTGCTGATAATGAAAACTCTTTTTGTATCCACATTAACAAAACCTGCTGTATGACTTTAGATGCCGCATCAAACGTCACCTTGAAGATGAAAAAAGCTTTTTAATATTTTTACTTACCACGAAGAGCACAGAGGGCACGAAGTTTTCAATATATTGAATTAATAAATTATTTTCTTCGTGTCCTTCGTGTTCTCTGTGGTAAATAACTTTTTCAGCCTGACTTGGGTAATACTTTCACAGTTTCTTACCCTAGTGGTTCAATGACCGTGCCAGACGATGCAAAGCTTCACTGCCGTGATTGAACAACGGCCAGCCGTCGCCGGTCAAAACGGCTTTAATATCAGGCAAATCGGCAATGCGTTTGACGGATTGAACGGCCTTGCTTTTATCCATCAGTTTATCGACCGGCAACATGCATAATTCACCGCCGATATGGCAACGTATTAAGTCGCCGGTTATCAAGGTGCTGTGCTCCAAAAGCAGCGCCAATTCCCCAGGTGTTTTAGAGCCGTTGAGCTGGTATGCAATCAAGCCGGGAACGATTTCTTCATGATCGTGAATCCAGCGAGCGCATGACAAAGGAAACGTTTCTTCCTCAGCCGCCGGGCCATAAATCGCTGCGCCGGTAACCTCGGCTATACGCTCGGCATCACGGCAGTGATCGCTATTGGTAATCACGATAAACCCTACCCCGCCCAGGCTTTGCAAGTGACTGTGATCATGTTCGGACATCGGTAAAGGGTCGATTAAAACGTTACCGTCGTCACGCACCCAAAGCACGCTATGAAAATCCAAATTGCGCTCCGGATTAAACTCCGACCAGCCAAACAGGTCCTTTCTGTGTAATTGTTTCATTGCCAACCTCCTGAGTTAATAATTTTACATCCTGTTTTTACGATCCTCTGCGACGATTGCCGCTAACCGATTCATCAATCCAGCTGACTATAGATTGTGTCCATTATTCAAAAATATCAAGCTAAAAGACAAGATCAATCGGTGCTGCCGTAAAAATATCCGCTGAAGTTGCAATACTCGTAGTCTTACTTAGTTTTTTTTGTATAATCAAATTCATTTCAAAATTATTACCTAAATAATGCAGACTCCTTTTAAGACCATCGGCATAATAAGCAAGCCCAGCGATCCCAGTATCGCCATATCCTTAAATGCCCTGCATGCTTTTTTAAAAGAATATCAATATACGGTTATTGTCGCTAAAGACAGCGCTCATTTCATTAACAATCCGTTTGTTAAATCCTGCCCGATAGACTCGCTGGCCCAACATTGCGATCTGGTTATCGCCGTGGGCGGCGACGGCACTTTCCTTGCGGCCGCCCGCGCTATCGTCGAATACGACATTCCATTGATCGGCATCAATTTAGGGCGGTTGGGGTTTTTGGTGGACATCTCGCCTACCGAGCTGAGCGATAAACTGCTGCGTATTCTTCAAGGTCATTACACTGAGGAAAAACGCTATTTATTGCGCACCAAGATTATCCGTGACGGCCAAGTTATCCACGAAGAAACCGCCGTCAATGAAGTGGTGGTGCATCGTTGGGTAACGCCCAGCATGATAGAAATTATCACCAAAATCGATAACGTGTTTTTAAATTCGCAACGCTCCGACGGCTTGATTATTTCCACGCCGACCGGATCAACCGCTTATTCCCTGTCTGCCGGCGGACCGATTTTACATCCGGCATTAAATGCCCTGGTATTGGTGCCGCTTAATCCCCATACCCTGTCGAATCGGCCTATTGTGATCAACGATTCGGTTGAAATTGAAATAAGCTTTTGCCAGACCAAGCAAATTAACGCGCTAGTGACCTGCGATCATATTGAAATTCCTGCTGTATTGATTAGCGACAAGATTTTGATTAAAAAAGAACCCAAACCGATTAGAATCTTGCATCCGGAAGGCCATGATTTCTTCTATATTCTTAGGAATAAATTAAACTGGAGCAGCGGTTACCACACCGAAAATCATGTTATTGAACCTTAATATCATCGACCTTGCCGTCGTTAAATCATTAGACCTCGACCTGGAAAAAGGCATGTCGGTACTGACCGGCGAAACCGGAGCCGGCAAGTCTATTTTATTGACCGCTCTGGGGTTGGCGCTGGGCGACCGGGCCGATTCGGGCTATGTACGGCCTAATTGCAAACGCGCCGAGATTAACCTGGAATTCGATTTGGCCGATGCGCCATCAGCGCAACAATGGCTTAAGGACAATGAGCTGGATGCCGAACAGCAATGCCTGATCCGACGCATTGTAAGTTCTGACGGCCGCTCCAAAGCCTACATCAACAACCGCCCGGTCACCTTGCAGGCCTTGCAGGAACTCAGCGAAAAGCTGGTCGAGATTCACGGTCAACATGCGCATTTGAGACTGCTAAATGCTGACGAGCAACGCCGCTTGTTGGATGCCTACGCAAAAAACCAACCCCTGCTGGACAGCGTCAACGCCTGTTACCGGGAGTGGCACCAGACCAGCAAGGAGCTGACTGCCCTGATTAAATCCAGCGTTGATCAAACCGAACGCGAAGAATTACTGCACTACCAGCTTGAAGAACTGCAACAGCTGGACCTGGCAAATTTCAGTTACGACGCTATTTCCGAAGAGCATAGTAAGCTAGCCAATCTGGGCCAGATTTTAAGCACCGGTCAAGCCCAGGTCGATCTGCTTTATGAAAGCGACCAACAATCGGTCAACCAAATGCTGAACCACTGCCTGGCCGAATTGAACCACATTGCCCAATTTGCGCCCGAATTGAACGAAATCTGCACCATGCTTTCCGAGGCGCAGATCCAGGTTGAAGAAGCCTCCTTTCAGTTACGCCGTTTCCTTGAGTCGCAAGAGGCCGATCCACAACGTCTGGAGGCGCTGGAAAACCAGATCGGCATTATCCAAAGCCTGAGCCGCAAGCATCACGTTACTCCTGATGAATTGCCTGAACTAGTCGGCAAGCTTGAAAACGAACTCGACGGGCTGGCCCACAGCAGCGAGCGTATCGAAGCCTTAACGGCCAGAGCCGCACAGTTGCTTGCCCAATACCATGAACTGGCCGCACAGCTATCCGGGCAACGCAAACTTAGCGGCAAGAAGCTGCAACAGCAGATTTCAGCGATGATCAAGGAGCTGGGCATGCCGCAAGGCGAGTTTCTGGTCGATATTGCCGCGTCGGATAGCGAAACCCCGAAACTGAACGGCAAAGATAAAATCGAATTCCTGGTCAGCGCCAATCCGGGCCTGCCCGCAAAACCTCTGGCTAAAGTGGCTTCAGGCGGCGAATTGTCGCGCATCAGCCTGGCGATTCAAGTCACCACGTCCAGTGATAAAACCACCCCGACCATGATTTTTGATGAGGTAGACTCAGGCATAGGTGGAGGCATTGCCGAAATCGTCGGGCAGAAACTGCGCAGCTTAAGCCATAACCGGCAAGTCATGTGCGTCACTCACCTTCCACAAGTCGCTGCACAAGCGCATCACCATCTCTACGTTGAAAAAAACAACCGAAGCGATATGACTTCTTCCAATGTCCGCTTACTGGAAACGGAAGAGCGTGTTGAAGAAATTGCCAGAATGCTCGGCGGTGTCAATATCACCGCCAACACGCTGGCGCACGCCAAAGAAATGTTGTTTCAATCCCATTCCGGCCTATAGCCGGAAAATATAACTACACGGAACTAAATACCATGAACAGATTTCCAGCAGAATGGGAAAAACAATCCGCCGTATTAATCGCATGGCCGCATAAAACCGGCGACTTTCGCAATCTTGATGCCGTAGAACAATCCTATAGCGTTATTGCCGAGACTATCAGCCAATACGAAAAATTGCTTATCGTATGCCGGGACGACAGTCATCAGCAGCATATCCAGACCTTACTGGGCAAGAGCGGAAACGTCGACTTCATTCACGCTCACGTGAATGACATCTGGGTCAGGGATACCGTTTTTCTTACCGTTGAAAAAGACGGTGCCAATATGCACATGAACTTTCTTTTCAATGGCTGGGGCGAGAAATACTCGCACCAAAACGACAATGACCTCAATCATAAACTGCTAAACGCCAAACCTTTTAAAGGCGCCAGCCACACTGATGTAGATTTTATTCTGGAAGGCGGCAGCGTCGAAAGCGACGGCATAGACACCATCCTGACCACCAAACAATGCCTGTTAAACCCGAACCGGAACAAAGGCCTGAGCCAGCAGGATATTGAACAGCAATTGCTCAAGCACCTGGGCGCAAAACGGGTATTCTGGCTGGAACAGGAAAACCTGAGCGGCGACGATACCGATGCTCACATTGATACCCTAGCCCGTTTTTGCTCGGCTAATACCATCGCCTACACCAGCTGCGACGATGCCGAAGATCCGCACTACAACAGCCTGAAATTCATGGAATCGCAACTCCAGGCGCTTAGAACCCAGGATGGCGATGTCTATCATCTGGTGCCGCTGCCGTTGCCGCAACCGATTCATGACGAGGACGGCCAGCAACTGCCGGCCAATTATTCCAACTTCTTGATCGTCAACCGCGCCGTGCTGGTACCCGCTTACGGCGACCCGATGGATGCGGTTGCGCAGGAACGCCTGGCCGGCTGCTTCCCGGACCGCAAAATTATTGGCGTTCCTTGCCAACCCTTGGTACATCAGTACGGCAGCCTGCATTGCATGACAATGCAGTTTCCTGAAGGCGCGCTGAGAGCTAACGGTTAATATTCGATACTATTGCGTCTTATGCAGGACACGGTGTCCTGCATAAGACCTTGTAATCAATGGCAACTTCACTAAACTTACCCATTGATTTGAAGCCTTACGAATCTCTAAAACCAATCCCGTCTATGCCAGCCATTAACCGCCTTACAGTCATTGCCCTTATCCTGCTCAGCGTCGGTTGCGCAAGGACTTATCAGGCCCGATATGTCGAAACGTCGCACTTTCTGGACGATTACTCCCTGCTGAAAGACGGCGAAGATGGTGACGCTTTGTTAAGTTTCTGGAAACCCGGCATTAACTGGGCGGCTTATAAAAAAATCATTTTAGAACCTGTCATTAGCAGCAAGCTGCCTGATTCCGATCTCAATAACATGACTCACGCCGATAACCAAAAGCTTAAAGAGCTTTTTGAATACAAGATGCGGGAAGCCTTGAAGAAGAATTTTAAATTGGTCGCTCATCCCGGCCCTAATACGTTACGCGTTCAATTTGCGATCACCGATGCGGAATCGTCGATACTGCTGCTGGATTTGTATACATCCCTCTACCCTTCGGCTCGCGCCTTATCATTGCTTAAAATGTTGGCGACAGGCACTGAATCTTATGTGGGCCAAGCCAGTGTCGAGGGCAAAGTCACCGATTCGCAAACCGGCGAATTACTGATGGCTTCAGCGGATTGCCGGGCGGGCGGCAAAACCATAATGGGCTCTTTCGACAGTTGGGATGACGTTGAACAGGCCTACCAATACTGGGCCAGTCAATTAAATTACCAGCTTTGCACCAAGCAGGGTCATACTGATTGCCCAGAACCCGACTAAACTACGCCACCCAAACCTGCACTTCTAACCAGACCCCATACCATGACTATTAATCCATCGCTGATTCTGTTGTTTGCACTGACCTTCGCGTTACCCGCCCAGGCTAAAATCTATAAATGGACCGATGCCGAGGGAAAATCGCATTTTTCTGCGTCCAAACCCGCTGATCCGGCATCCATAGAAAATCGTAACGACCTTGAAGTAAAATCGCCTCAGCCAACTCCGGCCGATAACAAGGCTCAAACAACAGCGCCGCAAGTCGATCTTTACGTCACCAGCTGGTGCCCTTATTGCAAAAAAGCCATGGCTTTTCTGCGCAAAAACAATATTGCCTTTAATACCTACGATATTGAGCAAGACGCCAGTGCCGCAGCGCGTAAAAAAGACCTCGATCCGGGCTATGGCGGAATCCCGCTGGCTGTCATTAATGGTACGACTATCCGCGGCTTTAGCGAAAGCTCGTATCAACAAGCTCTGGCAAAATAATCCATGAATAAGATATGGTTGGGGATATTTTTTACGGCACTGCTTTGGTCGGGCATTGATCCCAAAGACTACCCGACCTGGATGCTTGAAGTAGCGCCAGCGGTGATCGCTTTGATCGTGCTGGCTAAGACGCGCGAAAAATTCCGCTTAACGGATTTGGCTTATAACTTGATCCTGGTCCATAGCCTTATCTTAATGGTAGGCGCGCATTACACTTACGCCGAAGTGCCGCTGTTCGACTGGTTAAAGGACGTATTTAACCTTGAGCGCAATAATTACGATAAAGTCGGCCATTTAGCCCAAGGCTTTATCCCCGCCATCATCGCCCGGGAAGTCCTGATCAGGAACCATGTGCTGCTTAACCTCAAATGGCTCAATTTTTTCATCGTCTGTATCTGTCTTGCCATCAGCGCCGTTTATGAGCTGATTGAATGGTGTGTTGCGCTGTTAAGCTCGGAAGCCGCCGAAGCCTTTTTAGGCACCCAAGGCTACATCTGGGACACACAGTCGGACATGGCTTTTGCTCTTTTGGGCGCAGTGCTGGCCTTGGCCCTGTTAAGCAACCGTCATGACCGGCACATCGCCAGATTGATGGCAGAATAGATCGTCTTAGCACCAAGACAAATCGCCGTTCGCCTTAAGGCATAGGTACGTTGCATTCTCGTTTCATTGTTCGCGGAAGCGAACGCAGATTTGTTATTTTTCATTTTTAAATCGTTGTAAAATAACGGCCATTACAAACCATTACCACACACAGACATTATGAAATCAACATTAACCGTTTGTGCTGTCCAACAGCCCTGCGATGAAGACAGAGAAACCAACCTTGATTTTTCCATAGCAAAAATTTACGAAGCCGCAGCCGTAAATGCCGACTTGGTCGTATTGCCCGAACTGCATCTGGGGCCGTATTTTTGCCAAAATGAAGATTACAATAACTATGCTCTCGCCCAGCCTATTCCCGGCCCCACCACTGGAATTCTGTCGGGTGTAGCTAGAGAACTCGGCATCGTTATTGTATCGACCATTTTCGAAAAACGGGCGCCGGGGCTTTATCACAATACCGCCGTTGTTTTTGACAAGGATGGCAGTATCGCCGGTAAGTACCGAAAAATGCATATCCCCGACGATCCGGGCTTTTATGAAAAATATTATTTCACACCCGGCGATTTGGGTTTTAAGCCCATCGAAACCTCTATCGGCAAACTGGGCGTCTTGGTTTGTTGGGACCAATGGTATCCCGAAGGCGCCAGGTTGATGGCTTTGGCCGGTGCCGACATGTTGATTTACCCGACCGCAATAGGCTGGGACCCGGAAGATACGCCAGCCGAGCAACAACGCCAGCTGGATGCCTGGATTACCATTCAGCGCGCCCATGCTGTCGCCAACGGCATTCCGGTCATTGCCTGCAACCGCATCGGCTTTGAGCAAGCGCCGAATTCGACTACAGGTACTGGAATTAACTTCTGGGGCAATAGCTTTATAGCCGGGCCGCAAGGGGAAATCCTGAGCAGCGCCAATGATTCGGAAACAAAGGTCCTCAGCTGCACAATTGATAGGGCTAGGTCTGAACGGGTCAGGCAAGTCTGGCCATTTTTGCGCGACCGCCGGATTGATGAGTATGCCGATTTAACCAAGCGTTTTATCGATTGATATAAACCAGGGAATCTATCGTTGAGACACTAATGAATCAGTCAGACAACTCGGATGTTTTTCATCAAATACACATTGATGTCGCGCGTAATGCAACGGACGATTTCAATTTGTTTCACGATAGAAACCGGTGGGGGCGTATCAACCGCAACCCGTTCAACGGCCCGATTGCGCTCGGCTTTCAAGTAGAATCGTTGCTCGAACACAAGGTTTTTCTTCATCGTAAATCACATAATGAAAACAAGTTGATAGAAGATAACAACCTGCGTTTTAGCAACTACCAGTTTTCTTTTGTTAACGCGGTCAAGCCCGGACAAACGATATCGGTCGACATAAAAAAGTCGCAATTTACAGAAGAGCCCGAGACGACTCTCAGCAACAGGATTACGGTTAAATCGGGCGGTGCCTTGGCCTTGCTGGGTTACAAGAAAGAGTCCAAGTTTGCTTTATTTCTGACCAATCCGGATATTCCGCAATTTGGCGCCCTCAACCAGCACCCTGATCGGTCTTTTATATCCGGCAGCAGTTTTTTTTTGAAACGAAAATACATCACCATCAGTAATGCAAAAAATTTTTTGTGCGGATCATTGGTAGATCAGGATGCTTTTTTCGACCCCTTCAAAAATAAAGCGGTGTTCCCTGAAATATTTCCGTGCAGCCTGATATCCAGCGCATTGCTGGAAAAAGCGGTTATAGAAAAGCATGATTTCGAGCGCAATCCGTTGGTGTATATGTCCCATAAAATCAGCATTGATCGCAGTTACCTTGCTCAGCTAAAATCCGGTGACGCGCTGTATATAATAATCAGGCAGATACCCGCAGAATCGAAAAAAGAAGGCATCGGCCACGCCATAGACTCACCCTATCACTATGAGTGTTACGGCCTGATGGAAGATAAAACCATTCTTTACCGAGCCTTGATCTCTCTCGCGCCTCTGGAACAAATACTGAACTCAGTTAAGAAATAAGCCATGCACGAATTAAAATATTTAATCGGCTATTCTGAAAACGTAACCAGCCAGGTGCGCTTGCTGATCAGCAAAGATAAACTGGGCGAGACGCTGCTGAAAAAATACCCGGCTCCCCATACGATCAGGACGGATAAGGCGCTTTATGCTTATACCGTTGATATGAAGAATGCTTTGCTCAAACAATCCCAACCGCTTAGCAAGGTGATTTACGATGACAAGATTAAAGATCTCCATCATGCCTTAGGCTTACATACCTTTATCTCCAGAGTTCAAGGCAGCAAACACAAGGCAAAAAACGAAATCCGGGTAGCTTCGCTATTCAAAAATGTGCCGCTGGAATTTTTAAGGATGATCGTCGTGCACGAACTGGCGCATTTGAAGGAGAAAGATCATAACAAGGCGTTTTACAAGCTGTGCGAATACATGGAGCCGTCTTATCACCAGCTCGAGCTGGATATGAGACTGTATCTGACGCATATGGATTTATTCGGCAAGCTCTACTGATGAACTGGCAAACCATTGTTCAACAGATTGAATCGGCAACCCGGCAGCCTTTCAGGTTGGCCAAGGCCCAGCCGCTGTCTGGCGGCGATATTAATGCGGCTTACCGGTTACAGGCTGAAAATGTAAGTTTTTTCGTCAAGCTGAACACGCCTGACCGGCTTACAATGTTCGAGGCCGAAGCCGCAGGCTTGCAAGCCTTGATACAAACTCAGGCCATCCGCGTACCAAAGTTTATTGCTTGCGGCCAAACACCTGACCATGCTTTTTTGGTACTTGAATATATCGACTTACATCGACTGAATAGCCGTTCAGAACAGCTGCTGGGCCAACAACTGGCACAACTGCATCTGCAAAAACAGGCTTATTTCGGTTGGCACAGCGATAACACCATCGGCAGTACTGTACAAGTCAACGGCCACTATCACGACTGGATAAAATTCTGGCAACAGCAGCGCCTGGGACACCAATTAACGCTGGCTGCTGCAAAAGGCTATAGCGGTCGCTTGCAAACGCTGGGCGACAAGCTCTGCTCGAATTTAAATCCGTTTTTTTCCGGATATCAGCCGCAGCCGGCTTTGCTGCATGGCGATTTATGGGGCGGTAATGTTGCAGCAGATGAACAGGGCAATCCGGTCATTTACGATCCGGCTTGCTACTTTGGCGACCGGGAAACGGATCTGGCGATGACCGAACTATTCGGAGGCTTCAGCCCAGCGTTTTATCAAGCCTATCAAGACGCTTATCCGCTAGCGCCGGGCTATGCGCGCAGGAAAACGCTGTACAACTTATACCATATACTCAACCATCTGAACCTGTTCGGGCAAAGCTATCTGCATCAGGCAGAAAATATGCTCGATAAGTTATTAGCTGATATATAAAGTGCCGCATAATTAGGTCCTGCCGGTAAATCAGCCCCTACCTGACAAGCCGCACAAAGGCATTCCCTTTCAACAAACACATACCCACGAGGAAACGCTCATGGCCGACATAAAGTCCCCAACCGTTTTAAACCCAGGCGTATTGATCCCAGTCAATCCCGCTATTGAAAGTTACATGCATGGTTTGCTGCATAACACAGACCATCCGGTGTTGGCAGAAATGGAAGCGCTCGCGCAGAAAAACAACTTTCCGATCATTGGCCGCCTGGTGGGAGTATTCATTGAAGCGCAGGCCAAAATGATCAATGCCGAACGAGTGTTTGAGTTTGGCAGCGGCTACGGATATTCAGCCTATTGGTTTGCCAGAGCGGTTGGCCCCAACGGCCGGGTGATCTGCACCGATGCCGACTTTCTTAATCAGGAGAAAGCCGAGCAATACCTTGGCGCTGCCGGCTTGTGGGATCGGATCGATTTTCGGGCAGGCATGGCTCAAGATGTTTTTGCCCAAACTGAGGGGCTATTCGACATCTGCTATAACGACGTCGACAAAGGCGATTACCCTGCAATTTGGCTTATGGCCAAAGACAGGATTCGTCCCGGCGGCCTTTATATTGCCGATAATGTGCTTTGGCGCGGCCGGGTTGCGGTAGAAAACCCCAGCGATATTTTCCCCGGCTGGACTGAGGCAATTATTGAACACAATGAACTTATTTTTAATGATCCTGAGTTTGACACCTTCATCAATCCGACTCGTGATGGCGTGATCGTTGCCAGAAGAAAGACAGCCTAAAAAAAGATACTTCTTCTTCATAAATAGCATTATGCTATTGCTTTAAATCAATGAGTCATGAGGACTTACTATGCCCTATACCAAAGAGATAGTCGAAGAACTGAACATTCTTGTTCGCTACAATTTGTCCACCACTCAGGAAGGAATCAAGGTTCATAAAACAGCGTCACCGGAAACTATAGCAGCTACGCATCGGCTATTCAAAAAAGGTCTGGTAACACAGGAAGATGGCGGCTATTTGACAAATCTTGGTATTGAAACCGCAAAACAAGCACAAACAGTTCTGGATATACTCACGCCGGCTTAAAAAATCCCGTTACGGTTATAAAAAAACCGTAAGCAATAAAAAAGGCTTAACGAGGTAATCGTTAAGCCTTTTTGTTGTGCGATTATAACTTATGCGGCAAGTTCAACCGCCGCTTTCAATTTTTTCATCGCGTTTTGTTCCAATTGCCTGATCCTTTCGGCAGAGACATTGTAACGTTCGGCAAGTTCATGCAATGTCGCTTTTTTGTCCATCAACCAGCGGCTTGACAGGATATCCAAACTGCGTTCATCCAACTCCGCCATCGCATCGGCCAACAAATCCTGCTCATGGCCTTCCCAATCTGAGTTCTCAAGCAATACAGCAGGGTCGACACCGTGTTGATAAAGATAGCTGGCTGGGGCGACATAACTTTCTTCGCTTGCTTCATCGACCGGCATATCAAATGACATGTCCCGGCTGCCCAGGCGCTTTTCCATTTCGTAAACAGCACTGACATCGACATCAAGGTCTTTGGCAATCGCTACCGCCTCGTCATTGGATAACCAGCCTAAATCGTGTTTGGATTTACGCAAGTTAAAAAACAGTTTGCGCTGCGCCTTAGTGGTGGCAATTTTTACAATGCCCCAATTCTTAATCACATACTCGTGAATCTCGGCTTTAATCCAGTGCACGGCAAAAGAAACCAAACGTACACCTATGTCGGGATCAAAACGTTTAACGGCTTTCATCAAGCCGATATTGCCTTCCTGAATAATATCCGGCATAGACAAGCCATATCCGCTGTACCCTCTGGCAACGTGAACCACAAAGCGTAAATTGGTCATAACCAGCTCACGCGCGGCTTCCAAATCGCCGTTGTCTCTAAATCTTAAGGCTAACTCTCGTTCCTGCTCTACTGTCAATTTAGGCATTTGCCTAACAACATTCAGATAAGAATCAAATGTTCCGACCGATAAATTAATAGGTAAAGCTAATGCGTTACTCATTGAGACTCCTATGTAAAAAACATTTTTTTGAATTCTAGCACTCTGAACGAAAGAGTGCTAATAATTTTCTACTCGGGTTTTAATTGTCTCAGTTGGAAATGAAGCACAATCCATGAACCCACTATGCCCAGCACAGATGAGATGAATAATAATGCTAAGGTTTCAGTAAAGCCAAGGAACAGCACATGGAATGTATCGTCATAAAGCCCGGAAAGCTTTTCGATGGGGTATTTTAAAATCAGCATGATGATTGTAACGATAAACCATGCTGTCACGCCGGAAAAAAAGCCAATCCAAAAGCCACTATACAAAAACGGCCTGTGAATAAAACCGTTGGTCGCACCCACCAGTTTTGCGATCACGACTTCATCGCGACGGGTATGCAATTCCAGGCGTATGGTATTGGCCGTAATAAACAGTACTCCGGCCCCCAGTAACAAACTCAATAAGATAACGCCACACCGCGCCACTTCCATAATAGACTGTAAGCGCTTAACCCACTGCATATCCATCTGGGCAAAATCAACCTCTGCCGAACGCTTAAAATCATCAAGCATAACCTCAAGCGCCTGCTCATTTTCCAATGAGTTCTTGGGCAACACCTGAATGACAATCGGTAGCGGGTTTTTTTCCAAGGTCTTTACCGCTTCGCCGAATCCGCTGTGTTCCTTAAACTCCGCCAGCGCCTGCTCCTTGGTGATCAATTTAACTTCCTGAATGTCGGGATTTTGCCTAATAGTGTCTGCGAACTTGTTGGCCCTTGCTTCTGAAATTTCGTCTTTCAAAAACAAAGAGATTTGATTGCTGGCTTCCAAATTGCCCGCTAGCTGCTGAAGGTTAGCTACCAGAATATAAAAGCCGCTGGACAGTGCGATCGCAATCGCCAAAACAACGATTGTCATTGCCGAAGAGAATCGGGACGCGATTAATCGGCCAAGACTTGAAAACAAGGCATGCGCGTGAAGATTCCGATAAGCATGAAATTTATCGACCAGATTACCACCGGAAATTTTAGTTTGCCAGCGCGGCTCCTGTTTAACTGATTTAACCGGCTTTTTCTTGACGTATTTCATAATTTAACTCGCAACCAATTGGCCATGATCCAGCTTTAGGATCCGATGATTCATTTGGTTAATCAACGAAATATCATGGGATGCAATCAATATGGTGACGCCAACTTGCTGGAACTGTTCAAATAAATGCATGATTTCAGCAGACAGCTCCGGATCAAGATTTCCGGTCGGCTCGTCAGCCAAAATCATCGGCGGCTTATTCACTACCGCCCGTGCAATTCCGACCCGTTGCTGCTCGCCGCCGGATAAGACAACCGGATATTTCCTTTCCTTGCCTAATAAGCCGACTTTATCCAATGAGGCTCTGACCCTGCGCGAAACTTCATGGTGTCCATAACCCGCTATCACTAACGGCAACGCTACATTATCGAAAACTGTCCTGTCCTGCAGCAGTTTGTAATCCTGAAAGATCAACCCCACTTTCCTGCGTATAAAAGGAACCTGTCTATCCTTGGCCAGGCTCAGGTCTTGTCCATCCAATAAAACCTGTCCACGGCTGCAACGCTCGATCAGTGCAATCAATTTCAATAATGTGCTTTTTCCAGCCCCTGAATGCCCTGTCAGAAAAGCCATTTCACCGCGTTGCAAATGAAAACTGACATTACGCAGTACGTCGCCGGCTCCGATATACCTCATACTGACATTATCAAACTTTAACATAAGCTTCTTTAGTCTTTAACAAACAATGCATTAACAAAAGCATCCGCATCGAAGTCTTGCAGATCATTAATACCTTCGCCTATTCCTATAAAACGAATAGGAATTCCAAACTGTTTAGCCAACGCAAAAATAACACCGCCTTTTGCCGTGCCGTCAAGTTTAGTCAGTGCCAAACCTGTCAATTCCACCGTTTCATTAAACAGCTTTGCTTGCGATAAGGCATTTTGTCCGGTACCGGCATCCAATACCAGCAGCACTTCATGAGGCGCCGTTTCATCCAGCCTGCTGATAATCCGTTTTACTTTTTTCAATTCGTCCATCAGGTTGGATTTTGTCTGCAGACGCCCGGCCGTATCGGCAATCAGAACATCTATGTGTTTTGCCTGAGCAGATTGTACTGCGTCATAAATAACGGATGCCGAATCAGCCCCGGTATGCTGTGCGACGACATGAATATTGTTACGTTCACCCCAGGTTTGTAATTGCTCGACAGCTGCGGCTCTGAACGTATCCCCGGCAGCTAACATCACGCTATGGCCTTGTGCCTGCAAGCGGTTGGCCAATTTACCGATGGTTGTGGTTTTACCCGCGCCATTAACGCCAACAACCAGAATCACAAACGGTTTATCCTGTTTTGGAATGTGTAGATTCTTGCTGCATGGTCTGAGCATGCTCAGCAGTTCCTGCTTCAAGGCGGCTGTTAACGCTTCGCCGTCATTAAGCTGGTGGCGTTCGACACTTTCAGTCAGACGCTTGATTATCTCGGTGGTCGCTTCAACGCCTATATCAGCCATTAACAAACTGGCTTCAATTTCCTCCAGCAAATCCCTGTCAATTTCTTGCCGCCCGATGGGGATATGTGCCAAAACGCCGCTAAGCCCGGAACGGGTCCGCTTTAACTGTGTTTTAAGACGTAAATATAACGACTCGGGTTCCGTTACTTGATAAGCTTCTTCCGCTGGAAGGGCAACTACGCCTTTCCGTGGCGGCTCAACTTCTACAGGACGCTTTAGCTCTTCGACATAACCGTATCGACTGTAATAGCTGATAGCAATCACCGGCAACATCAACAGTGCGGCAAATGCATTATGAGCTACTGCTACCCACAAAGGCCCGCCAAGCTTGATACCGACGATGCCCATCCCGATCTCTACCAATAGCAACGCGCTCAACCATAGGCCGGCTCTTTTTACCGGTTTTGAATGATGCGCCGATGTTGCAGTCAACATCAATAGGGTGAGCACGACAAAAGAAACCAGCGCTCCAGCCCTGTGCAACCAGTTTGCAGCAACCTGCGCATCGAATGCGATGACGCCGGTATAACCCGTTTTTAACCCGTTAAAAAAGTCCAAAGCCGTTCGATAATCGGCTTGGGGCCACCATGAGCCATTGCATTGAGGAAAGCCAGAGCAGGCTAGGGCTGCATTGTTAGCGCTAACCCAGCCGCCCAAAACTATCTCTAAAAATAAAACTCCCATTGCAAAACGGGAAAATACAACCAAACCATTGCTGCGCGCAGCTAATGCCGAAAGTCCTGGTTTAACTCGTAGATACAGCCAAAACAACAACCAGAGAGTCACCATTCCCAGCAGCAAATGCCCGGTTACAACAATAGGCATCGCATGCAGTTCCACGATCCACATGTCTAAAAGCGCCTGCAAGGCTACCAAAAACACCAGCCCCAATGCAGCCGTAACAACTGCCAGGCGATTTTGTTGTTGACGCCATGAAAACAACGCCAACAGCAAGACCATCACGCCCAGAGTAGCCGTCAGATAACGGTGGCTCATCTCCTTCAAAGCTTTTTCAATATCAGGCGTTTGTCCGGGAAACGCCTCCGCCGCCCGCGCCATAAAATCAGCTTGTTCGCTTACAATCGCCTGCCCATAGCAGCCGGGCCAATCAGGACAGCCCAGCCCTGCTCCGGACAACCGGACATATGCCTCTACTACGATAACTATTAAAGCTAAGACAACGCTAAAGAGAGTTATTTTTCTAAACATTTTATTTTCCACTATCCGATTTGTGAGATTCGTAAAAGATGCATAAGATCGCTTTTTACATCGTAAGGATCGAAACCCGGCTCATACTGCATCATTAAATTACCCAACGGATCCATTAACAGCAGCATCCCATCAGGTATATTACCTTGCCTGAGTAAAGAAAGTTTCTTTATCAGTGCGTCATTGGGCTTAACTTTTAACAAGGTCTGGTCGTCTTGCCACCATTTGCTTGCAGTTTCCGGCGCAACATCTTTTAAGACCATCACGGCTCGACGCGTACGAGTCAGCTCCTTATTTAACATTAGCCGAATTTGCTTGGTTTTATGAATAGCCTCAACACAAGACTCATTACAATCGTCATTGGGGATGACGTTTACCAGTAGCCAGTGTCCGGTAAGCTCCGTCATGTTATCAGCTGAAAACTGGTCGAAACCGGCTAGATCGCTACGCTCGGTTGTCAATGGCGGGGTTATTAACTGGCCATTATTGGTTTGTCCATTCAAGAGCCGTGGGTTTTCTTTTAATCCCCAAGCGATCAAAAATGGAATAATAGACATCGCAAAAATAGCCAGAATTAATAGATGATTTTTACTCTTTTGATTATGCATTGTTCTTTTTAAAGCTGTACCAAATAAATAGTATCGTTAGTGTTAATGCCAATGCAAACCACTGAATTGCATAGGCTGTGTGCTGTTCGGGCTGCATAATGGTCGCTGTATGCCATTCCCGCTTAAATCCATCAGGCAGCTCTTTAGCAAGCTCAACCTGGAATTGAAATAATGGGTAGCCTAGTTTTTTAGCTAATACATTGCTATCAACCACCTGAACTATCGATGGCCAACCCTCGGTTGGAATTTCTGATCCCTCTAATTTTATACCAACGCTTGGAAAATTATTAATCCGTCCGGTAATAACGGCTTCCGCCTTATTAATCTGCAAATCAGGTAGAATCGACCTGTCCTGATTTAACGGAATCCAGCCCCTGTTTACCAGAACAGCCTTGTTTTCTCCGGTCAATATAAAGGGTGTCAAGACAAAATAACCCGCTTTCCCGTCGCTGATTTGGTTATCTACTAAGAACTGATGCGCTACATCATAGCGCCCTGCAACTTCGACATTTCTGTACCTCAGCGCTTCAGTATTGTTTTCAACAGCTGCCGTCAAATGCAGAGTCTCAGTTGCGGCCGCATGCTCCTGTGCTTTAAGAAATGCCCGTTTCTGTTCTGAGCGATCTAATTGCCATATGCCCAGCGAAATCAACACCGGTAAAACGCATAAATAAACTAAGGTGGGGATGAGTTTAAACTTCATTGACAAGTATCCTGGAAATTATGCTTTTTTCTTTGTCCTATTGGCACAGGCAGTTAAATAGCCGAGAATACAAAAACCTTATTCATCAATGAACATAACTATACTCATGATTATAAAAAGCATCGTTATTATCGCCTTTATTCTGATAATTATCAGCCTGGGCTCAGCATTATTCCATCTGATTAAAAACAAGCCTCAGGAACAATCCGAAAAAACAGTCAAGGCACTGACTTTTCGGATTACCCTTTCAATCATACTATTTATTTTCATTTTTATAGCCCTTGCAACCGGCATGTTCACACCTCACGGCCTGGGTACTCGAGTGCATCAAGCGCCAGTGGCTCCTGCCAAATAAAAGCGGCTCAACCATTGTGACAAAAAAAAAGCGCTGTCTGTTAGGCAGCGCTTTTTGTGGTATGGCAGTTCAAATTAAATTACATAAACAAATATAAATAAGCCTAACCATACTACGTCAACAAAGTGCCAATACCAAGCTGCTGCTTCGAAAGCAAAATGATTTTCCGGTTTGAAGTGCCCTTTCCAGCTACGAAACAGCACAACGCTCAGGATAATAGCACCTACACAAACGTGAAAACCATGAAAGCCAGTCAACATGAAAAAGGTCGAACCATAAATGCCTGAACCAAGTGTTAAACCCATTTCAGTATAAGCTTCATGATATTCAAATGCCTGAAATGACACAAACAACAGCCCCAAGCCTACAGTAGCCGCCAACCCTTTAATTAACTGTTCGCGGTTTTTTGCAAGCAAGCCATGATGAGCCCAAGTACAAGTCACGCCGCTGGTCAACAATATCAAGGTGTTCAGAAAAGGCAATCCCCATGCTCCCATCGGCTCATATTCGCCGCCGACTTTACCTGGGCCATTGGTTGGCCAGACTGCTTCAAAAGAAGGCCACAATAACTCTTTAGTTGCGGCTCCAGTGCCTTCGCCGCCCAACCATGGCACCGATAGATTACGCGTGTACCAAAGTGTTCCGAAGAACACCGCGAAAAACATGATTTCCGAAAAGATGAACCACATCATACCCATACGATAGGAAATACCTACCTGGGTACTGTACATGCCTGATTCACTTTCCCCGGCCTGTAATGTGAACCATCCGGCAAGCATAACAATAAATATAGCTAGCCCCAATAACATCCAAGCCGAACCGGCTGCCGAACCATTTAAATAATTTGCAAATCCAGCCAGCATCATCACCAAACCAGCAGTTCCAACGACTGGCCAAGTTGCTTTATGCGGAATGTAATACTCGTTAGTTGTAGACATGACCTTCCTCTCTCATTTCACTGATGTTTCAGTATTATCAAAAAATGTATATGCGAGTGTAATTGTTTTATATTCCTTGGGAATTTCAGGGTTAACAACAAAGCGCACCGGCATGGTCCTGCCTTCCCGCGCTTTAAAAGTTTGTTCTGAAAAACAGAAACACTCTGTTTTCTTAAAAAATTCAGCTACTAATCCGGGTGAAATGCTTGGAATTGCCCGGGCAACCATTACCTTATCGGTCTTATTTTCCGCATAAAAATTCACCGTATAATATTCGCCAGGGTGGACTTTTATTTTTTTTACTTCTGAACGAAACACCATCGGCGTTGTCTCATTCAGCGCAGTCATAAATTCTACGGTGATTTCCCTGCTCTTATCAACTTCGTAGCCAACTTCCTTTATTGCAGACGATTCAACTTTTCCATTGAGCCCTGTTATGTCACATAAAACATCGTAAAGCGGAACCAGAGCATAGCCAAAACCAAACATTCCCAATACAACAAACACCAATATTCGAACTAACTTGGTGTTTTTCTGAGTAACGCTTTCTTTCATTGAGAAACTGCTCTTATCACTGCAAAAACATAAATAGCGATAGCAACTGCAACCAGAATCACTGCCGTCAAAATATTCTTTTGTTTGGTATTCATCATTTCACCTGATACGTTATCCATGCAGGCTGCTTTTTGAAAGCAACCTGCGTGCAACACCTTAGATATGTTCAGTAGGTATAACTGTAGGTGGAGTAGTAAAAGAGTGATATGGAGGTGGGGAAGGCAAAGTCCACTCCAAGCTATGCTTGGCAGCATCTTCCCACACTTCACCAGTTACTTTTTCGCCAGTTCCGCCTCTGATTGTATCGATAACGATGTACAGGAACAGCAATTGGCTGGCGCCGAATATAAAGCCGCCAATACTTGAAATCATGTTCCAATCCGCAAATTGCACGGCATAGTCTGGAATTCTGCGCGGCATCCCGGCAAGCCCCAAGAAATGCTGAGGGAAGAACAGGATATTGACTGAGATAACAGACAACCAGAAGTGTAACCGGCCAATTCTTTCATCATACATATGGCCAGTCCATTTAGGCAGCCAGAAGTAACCCGCAGCCATCAAGATAAAAACAGAAGCCGGAACCAGTGTGTAATGAAAATGCGCCACGATGAAATAAGTGTCGTGGTACTGAAAATCAACAGGTGCAACAGACATCATCAAACCGGTGAAACCGCCCATCGTAAATAAAACGACGAAAGCAATGCTAAAGAGCATAGGTGTTTCAAAAGTCATCGAGCCTTTCCACATAGTCGCAGTCCAGTTAAAAACTTTAACCCCGGTAGGGATTGCAATTAACATGGTTGCGTACATGAAATACAGTTCGCCCGCTATAGGCATGCCCACTGTAAACATGTGGTGAGCCCAAACGATAAATGACAAGAACGCAATTGCAGCAGTAGCATGAACCATTGAGCTATAGCCGAACAAAGGCTTGCGAGCAAATACTGGAATGATGGTAGAAGCCACGCCAAAAGTAGGCAAAATCATTACATAAACTTCGGGATGCCCAAAAAACCAGAAAATGTGCTGATAAAGAACCGGATCACCGCCACCAGCCGCATCAAAGAAGCTGGTATTGAAGAATTTGTCTGTCAGTAACATAGTCACCGCACCCGCAAAAACAGGCATGATTGCGATTAACAAGAACGCTGTAATCAACCAAGTCCAGACAAACATCGGCATTTTCATTAAAGTCATGCCGGGAGCACGCATATTGAAAATAGTAGCAATGATATTAATCGCACCCATGATTGACGAAATACCCAGCAAATGCACTGAGAAAATCGCAAAAGGCAGTGCCTTACCGGTTTGCAATACTAATGGCGGGTACAAAGTCCAGCCACTAGCAGGCGCGCCACCTTCCATGAACAAGGTGCTAGCCAGCAATAAAACACCGGCAACCAATAACCAGAAACTCATGTTATTCATACGCGGCAATGCCATATCCGGTGCGCCAATCATCATTGGAATCATCCAGTTGGCTAGGCCGACGAATGCCGGCATAACCGCACCAAACACCATAACCAGAGCATGCATAGTGGTCATTGAGTTAAAGAACTGGGGATTAACAAATTGCATACCCGGCTCAAATAACTCGGCACGAATAATCATCGCCATTGTGCCGCCAACAAAAAACATCGCCAGAGCAAACAGCAAATACAACGTGCCGATATCTTTATGATTGGTGGTGATAACCCATCTTAAGAGCCCCTTAGCAGGACCATGATCGTGATGATCATCATGTTCAGCGACTACAGCAGACATATTTTATACCTCTTGAATACATAAAAAAGATTAGATCGATAAGAATGCAATGACTTATTCATTTTTATCTGCCACCGGTGTTCCTGATTGCAGAGCCTGAATAGCGGAAGGCTGAATAGAATCTCCTACCGAATTACCCAGACCATTACGGGTATATGTAACGACTGCAGCAAAATCAACTGCACTTAACATTTTACCAAAGGCCGGCATCATGCCTTTTCCTTCCGAGACTAGCTTAACTTGGGCATTAATATCGCCAGTTACCACTGGACTTCCCTTTATCGCTGGGAAAGTACCTGGCAACCCCGCACCGTCCGGCATATGGCAGGATGCGCAACTAGTCTCATAAACCGATTTACCTTTTGCAGCCAGTTCTTCTTTAGTCCACTCTTTGCCAACCGAGCCTGCTTCAGCAGCCACAGCCGCTTTTTGCTGCTCTACCCAGGCATTATATTCAGGTTCGTTCATTGCAATCACAACGATCGGCATAAATCCGTGGTCTTTACCACAAAGCTCGGTACATTGCCCACGATAAGTACCCGGTTCTTCAACATAAGTCCACGCTTCGTTGATGAAACCCGGATTAGTATCCTTTTTCCAACCAAGATCCGGCACCCACCATGAATGGATCACGTCCGCCGAAGTAAATACAAAACGAATTTTCTTTTTAGTTGGAATAACTAACGGTTTATCAACATTCAACAAGTAGTTAGGAACTGATCGAGGATCTAAACCAGAACCAACTTGGCGTACTTTATTGCTGGCTTCATCCAGGCTGCTGAAAAAGTGAATCCCATTATCAAGATAGTCATATTCCCATTTCCATTGATGCCCGGTTACCTTAATGGACATCTCGGATTCTTGCACATCGTCCAGCTCTATCATGGCTTTCGTAGCTGGAATAGCCATGCCAATCAAAATCAAGGTCGGAATAATAGTCCAAATAATTTCGACCATTGTATTTTCATGAAACTGCTCCGCTTTATGTCCTCTTGATTTACGATGATGGTAAATCGAGTAAAACATAGTCCCGAACACAGCGATGCCTATGAATATACAAATCCATAGAACCAGCATGTGCAGGTCATAAATGTCATTACTGACCTTTGTGACCCCTTCCATTAAATTGAGCGTGTATGCCGCCTGCGCTGTCCCTAGGCCCAAAGCCATTAAGATCAGACCTGCGAACAGTTGCTTTGTTTTCTTCACGGAGCAGCCTCCTCGTTAGTAGTTATAAACTCTTGTATGCGTCATATTGTTTCGTAACTTCAGGACGTGCCAAGATCGGCGCTATTCCATTCCCATGTTACGTAATAATTATCACAAATAATCTTTCAGATTTTAACCGATGAAGGCAATCTACACCAGCTGTCCTTTACTTGATATTCTTTGACGAAATAAAAAGGCTTGTGAATCAATGCGACTCACAAGCCTTTAGGTTTTAATTTTTAAACAGGCTTAGCTGTTCAACGCATCCGCATAAGCCATATCAAAGTTAGGAATGTGGCTGTCTAACCAGCCCTTAACCAACTGACCAACGCTTTCATCAACTTCCGCCTCACCGGCATGAAATTTTGCTTGCAAACTGCCGCAAATGCCTATCAAAGCTTCATGCTCCTCCTTATGCCGCTCATAACCGGCATAACCTTTTGCCAACATTTCCCGTTCTTCATGCGCAAAATGGTCAACGACATACGAAATCAAATCGTCTAATTGCACACCTATTGCTGAACGCTCTGCCCTGCCCGTCGCCAAATCATACAGCTTGTTAAGCTTATCAAACAGAATCTTATGCTCACCATCTGCAAAGCCAACATTTGTGCCGTACTGACCAGCTGTCCAAGTAATTAAAGCCATAACGTCTCTCCTGATATTTTTGATATAAGTTATTTACCACACAAACATTATGGATTATATATGCATTCAAATCCATATTTTTGTTTTCCTTATAAATCAATATCTTGACTCTATTTTTTTATTTATTTCAAAAAAACAGCGATATATCAGAACATTCTTTACGTTAGTGCAATTTTGCCAAAAAAGAAGGATCAATTCGACATCCGCCAATTTCCGGACGATCCAACAGATCCTGCTCGAAATCCCGGTAGGTGGAGAGCTGAAACGCAATGCGCGTAATCTTGCCGCCAGAGAATTCAAATTCCATCGCACCGCCTTTAGCACGCGGACTGCCTTCTTTAGTAATGAACAATAAAATTCCCGCATTACCTGTAGATTTTCCGAAACTATCAGGAACAGGCCGCGCACAACTTAGCTCGTTTATTAACAACCCTGAAAAAACTTGTGCCAATTGACGGGCACTGACAACAATTCCTTCTCCAGGAATAGCCGCAGGCACGCTTCCAGCAACCGGACCAACCGGCGCATCCGCAGGAACCGGCGCGGCGGGAGCAGGAGGAATCAACAATAATTCCAAGCCAAAATCACCTAAATGATTTTGCAGCAATACACTACCGTCGCCGTTTTTGGCCGTGCTTATCAGAGGAAACAACTGGTGCTCCATTTCCGCCTTGTTCGGATTATTCAACACTGCAACCAATTGCCTCTCAATCGACTTAAGCGGTGTAAACAACTGCTCTTTTTTGTGGCTGGCCTCGCCCATCTGGTCCCAGTCGGACTGCGTATTAACCGGCAAGCCCATCGATTTCATAACCACGTAATCATCGGCCGCAAGGCAATTGCCAAAATTTTTACTGCGATAACTTTCTATGACCTTAGGCCGCATTTCTTCACTCAGCGTCCTTTGCCGAGTAATATTGTAGTTATGCCAATCTCCATTTTTAGCCAGGAAATAGTAAATCACCGCATTACGATCAAATTTATTAAAGCCTAAATCTTTCATTACCAGCTTCAATTTCCGGCAATTGCCTTCCACCTCCTGGTAATTATTCCAGTCAGGCTTTAAATTCGGTTTTGCCGGGTGTTTCGATTGCTCAATCAGTTGCTGAAGATTTATTTCCCCTGCCGCTGATTTTATTGGCGAGTAACCTATTTCTTCGAACGACATATCGCGTGCATCGGGGACGCCGTCAGCCGTTGTTTTTAATAACAAAGAAGGCACAATTTCCGGATAAATCTTCAGTTCCCCCAACTGCTTGGTGTCTGAACCAAGCAGATTGAATCCGCCTTCCGCCACATCAAAAACCTTAAATGTCGTCTGATTAAGCATCCCAGTCTTACCTGAATAAGTCGTGGCTGCCGGCAGCGAATGCGACTCCGAACTATGCTTGGCCGACTGCTGAGGCGCCGATGCTGGCGCGGCTTGCTGACTACTCTTGACCCATTGTCCGGCAGCCTGTCCAATAATGGCAACTCCCATACCAACACCGGTTAATGCCAGCAAATTACTGGCAGCGCTCACATCGCCAACCAGACTCGACACATCCACATCGCTATTCGCATTAGTGTAAAAGTTATAATCGACCATAGTTTCCTTGCCCGAATCCAGGCGTATCCATGGAGTCAGGTAAAGCTTTTTGGTATCGAAGGTAAAGTTGCATTTGCCTGTCGTCGCCTGATATAAAAAGCCAGTAGCCTCACGGCTGAACTTAAGAGCTTCGTTACGCACGTTATAAATAAGAGCCGCCGATAAATCACCCTTTTCATAGGATGGCGTCATATTTGCGCAGCCGTTTTTTAAAACATTGTCCCCTTTAAAATCAAACTCCGAAATTAACCGCACATAATAATCATCGCCATCAATAGATTGAAAACCTTGTAAGGGTTGAAACTGGTTCGCCTGCGTTGATGGATGGTCAACCACAATTTGGCGGGTTGTTGAGCATCCGGACAACAACGTACCGGCAATTAAAAGTAGTTTTACTGATGAGATATAGCGAATTGACATGCATTAACCTTGTGCCGTAATAAATTAAACGGCTAATTTAATTGCGAAAAAAGAAAAATAATAGGACTTTCTCGAAGACTTTGTCATGTTTTATTTTACCAAGCTATCTGTGACGGCATTCGGCAACGGCTCAGTTCGCCGCCTAATTCGCCTGCTTTTGAAGCACTATTTTCCGTGTTCATACACCCTTGGCAATAGGCCGTTATATTTTGACTTTTTCAGAGAGAAATTTGAAATCGGGAGCTTTTCTGTAAGGTAACACGCCCAGCAAAGGCACACCCAAAGCATTTGTTAGGGTCAGTATATTCTCGTCTCTGCTTAACAATTCCGGGTCGGTACAGGCCGCAATCCATCCCGCGCAGGTTATGCCCGACTGCATTATCGCCTGATAAGTCAATTTAGCATGATTGATGCAACCCAGCCTGATCGCGACAACCATTATGACCGGCAGGCCTAGGGCCGTTGCCAAATCGCTATTATCTTCACGTTCGTTTAATGGGCTATACCAGCCTCCCGCGCCTTCAACAACTACAATGTCAGCCAGAGTCTTCAATTGCTCAAATTTGGCAACCAGCAGATCCAATTTGGCCGGATTGTTTACACCGGCAATATGGGGCGAGACCGGCAATTCGTAGGCATACGGATTAATCACGTCGTAATCAACCGGCAATGAAGCGTTTTCCTGTATCAATAGCGCATCTTCATTTCTCAGCTGCCCGTCCTGCATTAAGCAACCGGCGGCAACGGGCTTCATGCCTACAACTGATTTCCCCTGACTTTTAAGGTAACGCATCAGCGCAACCGTCGCCCAGGTTTTGCCGACGTTGGTGTCGGTACCTGTTATAAAGTATCCCTTTTCCATTAGCTTGCTGAAACCATGATAACCTCAAAGGTCGCGGGAATCCGGTCACCGGAGCGATGTTTCTGATAAGCCGCAATCATGCGCTGCATCTGCGTTTTGGTCGTAATGCTTTTGTTGCGCCCGGCAATCACGTTATGTGCGCCGATCTGTTTTAGCTCCTTCATCAAATCCAAAACCGAGCCATAGCTTGATATATATAGCTTGGTTTCAATTTTTATCTCGGTATATCCCGCCAGCTGAAGAAAACGGATCAACTGCTGCTCGCTGTAAAATTCATTAACATGGTTATAACCGTCAACTTCCGCCCATGCGCTTTTTAATTCCTGTAGCGTTTGCGGCCCGAATGTCGAAAAAACCAATCGCCCGCCCGGTTTCAATACCCGTTTAATGTCGGTAAAAACGGCTTCAAGATTAGTGCACCATTGCAACGCGAGATTGGAAAATACGCTATCAGCTATTTGCCCGTTAAGAGGCAACTGTTCGGCATCGGCGCACACATAGAAGACATGTGGCGTACCGGCCAGTTTTGTTCGCGTTACCTGCAACATCGGCAACGCGATATCCAGAGCGACAATGGGGCGCCCAGACTTCAACAGCCCGGAGGTCAAAAAGCCGGTGCCGCAACCCAATTCCAACAGCGTTCCAGTCAGGCTTCCCGCGGCAATAATATCCAGCAGTTCTTTACCGACAGTGCGCTGCAATGCGGCAACGCCGTCATAAGTCACCGAGGCCGCCGCAAATGACTGCCTGATTTTGGCTTTATCTAAATACATTGTTCATCCATAAATCGGGAAATAATCGTCGCCGTTTCAAGGCTGTGCGACAAAAACGGCACATGCCCTGCCCTGTCGATAATGTTCAATTCCAAGCTTGGCAATAGCAGCTGCATTTTTTGGCCTACGGCTACCGGAATCAAGGTATCCAGACCGCCTAAAATAACCGAAACGGGAATATTCAATCCGGACAAAGTCGCTCTCATATCCATCTGCTTCAGTATCTCCAAGCCGCCCTGCAAGATTTTTGCGTCAGGCGCATCGCATTCAAACACCGCAGTTTTAAGCGCTTTCAAAAAAACTTTATGGTCGGACAGGCCTTTTACCTGCAAGGATAAAAAGCGCAGCAAGGTCGCCTGACAGTTTTCATGCAAATGTTCGGCAAACTCATCCAGCAAATGAATATCCATGCCGGGCCATTGCGCTGTTTGCGTAAACAAGGGATTCCCAGCCAGCAAAACCAATGAAGATACGCGCTCCGGATGACGATCCGCTATGTCGAGCACCACCGTCGCACCCAAAGACCAACCCAGCCAGCAACTCGGCTCGGAAACTGCTTTAACCAACTCATCACTAATCCGCTCCAGCGTAAACGGATCGATTTTTCCGCTACGCCCATGCCCCGGCACACCGATGCCGGTAACCCGGTAATCTTGCGCCAGCTGCCTGGCAAACTCTCGCCAGATGCCGGTATGCATTGCCCAGCCATGCACCAGCACGATGGGCTTGCCTGCGCCAAAAACTTCCAGATGAATTTTGGTCACTTGCGACCTAGGATAATTCTAGCCAATGCATCCAACAAACGGTCGACATGCTGTTCCTGATGTAGTGCTGAGAAAGTCACCCTCAGCCTTGCGCTGCCTTGAGGCACCGTCGGCGGGCGTATTGCGCTGACCAAAAAACCGGCATTCAACAAAGCATTACTGATGTCCACAGCGCTTTGACTGTCACCGATCAGGATCGGCTGGATGGCCGACGCTGACGGCATCACCTGCAATCCCAACTGCTCAGCGCCCAGCCTGAATCGCTCCGACAGTTGTTTGAGCTTGTCCCTGCGCCAGTTTTCTTCAATGGCGATTTTCAGGCTGACTCGCGTCGCCTCGGCAACCGCCGCCGGCATCGCGGTAGTATAAATATAAGTGCGGGCTTTCTGGATCAGCGTTTCAATCAACAAGTCCGGGCCGGCGACAAACGCGCCGAACGTGCCCAAACCTTTGCCCAAAGTTCCCATCAGCACCGGCACATCTTGCTGGCTAAGACCGAAATACTCCAGAATCCCGCCGCCCTGCTCGCCGATTACGCCGAGTCCGTGCGCATCGTCAACCATCAGCCAGGCATTATGATTTTTTGCGGCAACCGCCAATTCATCCATTGGTGCAAAATCGCCATCCATGCTGAATACGCCATCGGTAACAATCAGTTTGTTGCCTTGAGCTTTATCCAGATTTGCTCCTAGATCGACCACATCCGCATGGGCATAGCGCTTAAATCGTGCGCCGGACAACAAGCCGCCGTCCAGCAAGGAAGCATGATTTAAACGGTCTTCAAATACCGCATCGCCGCGCCCCAACAAAGCAGAGATCACGCCGATGTTGGCCATGTATCCCGTAGAAAACAGTAGTGCCCGGTCGCGGCCGGTAAACGCCGCCAGCTCTTCTTCCAAGGCATGATGAGCCGCGCTATGCCCGCAAACCAAATGCGCCGAACCGCTGCCGACCCCGTAGCGATCCACACCGGCTTTAAACGCGTTGACCACGCCAGAGTGGTTTGCCAACCCCAAATAATCATTGCTGCAAAAGTTGACGACATTCCTGCCGTCAATGTCCAGGTTAATGCTTTGAGGGGATGCGATGACTCGTCTTGATCTATACAAGCCCTGCCGGGCAATATCGTCGAGGCCGACTGCTAATTGTGAGAATGGAGGTGTCATAAAGTCGAGAATGTTCACCACGAAGACACGAAGGACACGAAGTTTTATATTTCGTTCTTCGTGCTCTTCGTGTCTTCGTGGTGAATAATTTTTTTATTGGCAATTGAACGGTTTAATTAATCAAGCGTAGCTTGAACCGCCGGAATACACACCCAGCCGATCAAACAACGCCAAGTCGTGGTTAGTCATCGGGTTATCGGTGGTCAATAATTTATCGCCGTAAAAAATCGAGTTGGCTCCGGCCAAAAAGCACAGCGCCTGCATTTCGTCGCTCATATTGTTGCGGCCTGCGGACAAACGCACCCGCGACTTGGGCATCATGATCCGGGCGACTGCAATGGTCCTGATGAAGATGATCGGGTCCAGCGATTCGGTGCCCATCAGCGGCGTGCCTTCAACTTGCACCAGCATATTGACCGGCACGCTTTCGGGATGCTTTGGCAGATTTGCCAGTTCAATTAACAGCTTGGCACGATCGACGTCGCTCTCGCCCATGCCGACAATACCCCCGCAACAGACGTTAATCCCGGCATCCCTGACCCGCGCCAGCGTATCCAAGCGATCCTGATAAGTCCGTGTGGTAATGACTTCGGAATAATAATCTTCCGACGTATCCAGATTATGATTGTAATAATCCAGGCCGCCTTCTTTCAGCCTGGCAGTTTGGGCTTCGGTCAGCATCCCCAGGGTTACACAAGTTTCCATACCTAACGCCTTGACGCCCTGAACCATTTCAACCACCCGCTCCACATCGCGGTCTTTAGGCTGACGCCAGGCCGCGCCCATGCAAAAACGCGATGCCCCTTGATCTTTGGCAAGCTGAGCCGCCTGTAAAACCGCATCAACCGGCATTAACGCTTCGGGCTTTAAATCGGAATCATAGCGGGCGCTTTGCGGACAATAGCCGCAGTCTTCTGAACAGGATCCGGTTTTGATGCTCAGCAGGCTGCTAATCTGAACTTCATTGGGATCGAAGTTCTCGCGATGTACGGTTTGCGCCTTAAAAATCAGGTCATTAAAAGGCAACGCATAAAGCGCTTGCACTTCGTCCAACTGCCAGTCATGGCGAATTGCAGGGTTTGCAGACATTCTGTTAAGCTCCAGTGTAGGATCAAGCAAAGGTATGATGTCTATCAATCGCAAACGATGGGCTTCCTTCACCAGCCCATCCTACAACAAAGACCATCGATGACCTTGTCAACCTGTTCAAATAAAAATGGTATACAACTGGATCAATATTATACAGGATTACCTGCTGCCGCCTACCTGCATCTTGTGCGGCAACCGGGGATTCGAGTCTCGCGACATTTGCCATTCGTGCTATAAGCACCTGCCTCGGAATATTCTGCACTGTTATCGCTGCGCTGAAATACTGGAAACGCCCGCTACCGCGCCCGCGCAGTCATGCAGGGCAATCCCTGCCCAGCACCCTTCGGGCGCTTCGCGTGCAAAACCGCTCCCGGCGGTTTTGTGCGGCCGCTGCCTGAGCAAGCACCCGGCCTTTGACGAGACTTATGCGCCATTCATTCACCAGGGAGCCATCCGGCATTTGATCAGCACCTTAAAATTTGGCGCCAATTATAAGAATGCCCGCTTACTGGGCATGTTGCTGGCTGAACATCTTAAACAAACCGCAGAATGGCCGGACTTGATCTTGCCGGTTCCATTGCATAAATCACGCTACCGCCAGCGCGGCTTCAACCAGGCCATAGAAATCGGCAGAACTGTAGCCAAAGAATTGCTAATTCCGCTGGACATCACCAGTTGTCACCGGCATCGAGATACACCGCATCAAACTCAATTATCGGCAAGAAAACGCCGCAAGAACATGAAAAATGCCTTTTCCATCGTCAAACCCATCCAGGCCCGGCATATCGCGATACTTGACGATGTGATGACCACCGGCTCAACAGCTCATGAACTTGCCTACGTATTGAAAAAAGCAGGCGCTAGCCGGGTTGATGTTTGGGTTTGCGCGAGGGCTTGATTTGCATTAATGGCAAATATTGCTTATTTCGTGAAGGTTATTAGCGTAGAGCGCGGATGTAAACAATGCGTAAGGTGGCCGGTCAAGTAATAATCTGCTAAGTTATTGCTCATCATCGGGTAATGACTGTTGTGCCGAGCCGCTCGTTTCCTGTCCAATGCTGTTGACCACGCGCCGCGTACCATGACCGATTTCCTTGGCGGCATCTCTAGTACCATGCCCAATTTCTCGGGTGACATTGCGCGTAGTATGACCTATTGTTCTTCCCGCCTCTTTAAGCTCGGCGCAAGACAACAATGACCCCATAGAAAATATCATGACTACGGCCAATAGTTTTTTAAATGCAATAACCATTTCTTCTTAATCAATTAAAGCTGCTAACTGTCATAAAAAACTTGATAAGCAGCGCCATCAAAGTAGTTTACTGTACAGGTTAGCGTATAAATGTTTCATAACTCTGCTTTTTGCCATAAACCCAATGCTAAACAAGAACCTCACGGCGTTATCCTTCACGTAAACAAGCTTTTAATCGCCGCTTATATCTATTATAAGCACGGTTCGATAAGCGATGTAACCTTGTTTCCCGCTTAATATTGCGTCGCCCTGAATATCCAATTTGAAGCTCAAAATCTTGACGGTTACGATTACGATCAAGGTCAAGATTAATTAACTTTTCATATAGATTCCATGCTTGTATTGTTAATTCTCTTGCAGTTATCAAACGAGACCTCATCGCAAACAAATTGCTTTAACGAAAAGGATATTAAGCTAAATAACAAGGCATCAGTATATCGTCAAATACCTAAGCATCGGCTTGTGCCGCAGAGACTAGACTGTATGTTTAAGCACAAAAGCCAGCGCTGCCTAGTATAGATTGCTGCACTTTTGTGTGGACTTCAATACTTAAACTAAAAGATAAATTGGCGAATGTAAACGTCTGTTTACGTATACGGCATGCAAACACATCAGTTTTCAGAGGTTTTTACACATATTGCTGAACAATAAAAAACCCGCTAAGCCTTATGACTTGCAGGTTTATGGACTTCTTTGAGTCTGTTTGAATCCACTAATGGAGGCTGCGGGCGGAATCGAACCGCCGTAGATGGCTTTGCAGGCCACTGCATAACCATTTTGCTACGCAGCCATATTTAGTGAAATAAAAAAGCCGCGATAGTTCGCGGCTTTTTTTAATATTAATTGGAGCGGGAAACGAGATTCGAACTCGCGACCCCAACCTTGGCAAGGTTGTGCTCTACCACTGAGCTATTCCCGCGCTTCAATTTATTTGGCCATTATAAGCTCTTTTTAGACCTTGTCAACTTTTTATTGAACATCAATTGATAAAACCCAACCCGAGCTACCTTTACATTCGCCATCTTCAACCTGAACCTTAACGAATGCATTTTTCTTTCCAGCAAAGTCTTGGAAATCTACGACAGTTACCGCCGTTCCTTGCTTAATACGTCTGCAAGACTCAACCTTGCCTTTCTCTTCATCTTCACTGTCATCAAATGCTGCAATGGCTCCGGGCACTGCAACCAATTGTATAGGTGATTCAATCTCGTAAGTATTCGGGTTCTTCAAAACATAACGTTGCCCTGCAACAAGATTTTTAGGCGCGGGCGTGGAAATAGTACCTGAATCACCACCACTTACCATAATGACAATAAGCAGAAGAACCACACCCCCTAGAGCGCCAAAAAAAACTTTTGGATTATTTTCTTTTAAGCTCATCATTGATGAAAACAGCTTACCAGCCGTTTCTTTTGCCGTATCTGCTGTATTTTTAGCGTTTTCTTCATTACTCATTTCGTATCCTCACAATTGTAAATTTTTTATTATTTTCAGGCCCTTGTACGAAGCATACTAACTGATCGCCTCGATAACTCATATACATAAAACAATCCAGTACGAGTTGGTGTCCTGAGTTTTATTTAACTGTCCACTTTAAAAGGCCGACAATTCTTCACCAACAATCAACTTGATACATCAACTTACCACGATAAGAAAACTTTTCAAGCGCTATATACATATCACATTATATTTCAATAGCGTGCGTTATTTAAATGAAATCGTAACCTTTTTTAGCTTGCAAGGGTATCGGCTTGCTCTTTTCCGCAACCCGCCGACATTCAAACTGCCAGTAACCCAAGCCGACGTTCTTCCTGTTGCTCAATACAACCGGAAAATCCTCATTATTCATAAACACCCGAATCACATCATCATCTTTCAACATAAAACTATTGGTAACGACGTAGTTTTTTTCGTATTCCAGTTCTCTCGCGCTATAAAACAGCCCTTTTTGAGAGACATCTTTACCCAACTCGTCCAACGGAATATAAGTAACGGCAATGGATTGATGGGCCAATAGCTGCATACCAAAGTTTATCCGGCCGCTTTGCTTATCGACAATGACCTTATTAACGATCCCTAGTGAGCGTTTATGTTCAGGACTATCCGCTTTTCTAAAACTGACCAAGCTTCCTACTGACAGAACGCCTGTTTTATTAAAAATACCCGACAGTAATCTGTCAGATGCCGATTGAACGAGAAACTCCATATCTTTTTCGCCGACGGATTCCAAGGCATTTTGCAGTTCATGAGTTGTTTCCAAACCTACGGCAATATATCGATCCGTTCTATCGCTAAAAAAAGGCACCCCCTGCAAGTCAACTCCTATCCATCTTTGCTCAAGATAGTCGAGTAACTCCGCCGAGGGTTTTCCGATGTCATTTTTCAATACATGCATCGAACTAAACCTTGCCTCCACAGCGTTGATCAATTTTTCTTTCTGCTTAAACGCCTTGAACAGCTTGGTAAAGTCCAGATACAGCATCAATGACTCGTTTTTGGCGTTTGCTTCAAATTGGTATTGTGGTGGTTTATCTTCATCCATTAAAACAACGCACTGTATCTGCTGACCGCTCACCGGCTCTTTCTTTAGACCAATCAAAGGCCCTACCGTTTCTATAAAGCTATAAACCAGCAAAATTTCCTTTTGCATCAAACCGGTCGGATCGGCAAGGCTGAGCAATAGAATCTGTCGATAACATTCTTCAGGACTACTGGCTTTGCTGGGCTGACTTGCATCATTGGGGACTTTGGTCGTACTGTTTTTTATTGTCACGCTCAGGCTGTAAAGTGAATGCAAATCTATCCATACCCAGTCTGGGATCGGCATTCCCATAATAAAATGACTGACAACAATACTGCTCAGCCCCTTAATGCAGCGTTGGATTGCCAATGCCGCATTCTTCCCTTGAAACCAGCCGACGTCACGCCTGGTTAACTCCTTAAGCACCATCCAATAGCCTATGGTGAATTCCTTTTCAATCGAAACCAAAATAGTCAAAATTTTCTTGTCATTATCTTCTTTGGGGAACCCCGCTTTAATCAGCCGGGATCGAAGATAATCTTCAATGTCATGGACGCTTGAACTTAAAAGCTCCAGCGCGTCCAGCCTTAGCTGAACCTTCATTTCAACGACATTGAAATCTATAAGAAAATCATGGAGCAAGCGCGTGGCTAATCCTGGGTTAGCTGTAGGCAATTCAGAGACCCAATGCTGTAGCGCCTTTGCTTCAAATTCTTTTAGGCGCGCGGGATTTTTTTGTTGCGCTGGAATAACCAGAAAAAAAGAGTTCTTCACATATTCACCGAATTGATTTTAATGCTTTACCTTGTCTTGAAAAAAATTTGGATGCCATTACCCATCGGTATCTTAATCTATTATTTCAACCATCAAGCCCCACCTTTTCTCATCATCATCCCTTTTGAAGGGTTGTAGCCTATGATTGCCGCCGTCATAAACAGGACAAAGGCAGCAAAAGTATAAATAAATGCCTGGCTGTTAAACTGACCGTATAGAGAAAAACGGATCAATTCAACAGCTTGAGAAAATGGATTATATTGCGCCAGATTGTAAAGCAGCGCACTGGACTCTTTGATTTTCCATAAAGGATACAGTGCGGTTGACATAAAAAACATCGGGAAAATCACAAAGTTCATCACACCGGCAAAATTTTCCAATTGTTTGATAAACGACGACAACAATAAGCCTAAAGCGCCCAGCATTAACCCTGACAATAGCAGTGCCGGCAAAAGCCACACATAACCCAGCCACGGCGCCTGAATATCATAAAGCCAGGCAATCGCTAAAAACACATAGACTTGCAAAACCGATACGCCGGTACCGGCCAATAACTTACTGAGCAATAAAAACCAGCGCGGCAGCGGACAAACCATCAATATGCGCATACTGCCCATTTCGCGGTCGTAAACCATCGACAATGAACTCTGCATGCCGTTAAACAGCTGAATCATGCCGATCAGGCCGGGAGTGATATAAACTTCGTAAAGAATATAGGTTTCGTAAGGTGGAGTGATCGCAAGCCCTAATGCGGCCCTGAATCCTGCCGCGAATACGAATAGCCAGACCAGTGGCCTGACCAAAGCGGAAATAAACCGCTCGCGCTGGGTAACAAATCGCCATAATTCACGCCAGATGATGCCCCACATGGCGCGCCAGTAATGGAGTATTCTCATGCCGGGCTGTCCTGCCCTGCGCCTTTCGGGTAACTGCGAATCCGCTACCGGCCGGTTAGTCATGCTGTCTCTCCCTGGGTCAAACTATAAAAAGCGTCTTTAATCGTTGGAGTAGCGGTTACTTTAAGAACCTCATCAACCGTTCCATTGGCTTTGACCTGCCCTTTGTGCAATACGATTAAATGATCGTCCGGATAAATCTCATCAATCAAATGGCTCGCCCATAAAACCGCCAGTTTTTCCTCGGCGGCCAAGCGATGCACATATTCGACGATGGACAGTCGACTGGGCACATCCAAACCAACGGTAGGCTCATCCAGCAACAGCACCGACGGCTTATGCAATAAGGCCCGGGCAATCTCCACGCGCCGCCGGTGTCCGCCATTGAGCTGCCGGACTTTTTCAAAACGCCGGTCGTACATATTCAAACGCTCCAACTCCTGCTGAATCCTTTGATCGGCCTGTTTTCGCCCCATGCCATGCAAGGAAGTGTGGTAACGCAGGTTTTGCATCACCGACAAATCCATGTCCAGAGTAGTCTGCTGAAAAACCACGCCCAGTCTTGCCAATGCCGACAACGTTTGCCGCTTGATATCGAAACCGCACAACTCGATACGCCCGTCGCGCGTGTCGTACAAGCGGGTAATCAAGGAAAACAACGTACTTTTTCCCGCACCGTTAGGACCTAACAAAACCGTGCACTCACCCGGTCGAATCTTAAAATTAACCTTGGACAGTGCTTTTTTACCGCCATAAGAGAAACTCAAATCCTCAACGGACAACGCTATCGATGAATTCATGGTTTGACTGCAACTCCCCAAGGATAGGTGCCCACTCCGACCGATTTAGTCACTGTTTGAGTTTCAAGGTCAATCAGCGAAATATCGTTGCTAGTGCCGTTAGTGGTGTAAAGGCGTTTTTGGTCCGGAGAAAAAGCCAGATTCCAGACTCGTTGGCCGACCAGCAGGTATTTTTCAACTTCAAAAGTTTGGGCGTTGACCACCGCAACCCGGTTTGCCGGCCCCAACGCCACATAGCCGTGCTTCCTGTCTTTATCGATCACCACACCGACCGGCTGAATTTTATCGCTCGTCACGCCTTGCACTTCGAACTTGATATTTTTGACGATCTGCTTGGTTTTAGCATCCAGAACCATCAAGGTGCCGGCCATTTCAGGTGACCCACAACTGCTGGCTGTCGGCGGTAAAGCTCAACGCGCGGGGACGCGGATCAACCAACGTGTTTTCGACGATGGCATTGGTTTTGGTATCGATCCAATGCACCATGTTAGTCGTTTCGGACGCGCTGGCTACCCAGAGGTTATCGGGGCTGACAGTAATACCCTCAGGCTCCACGCCGACCTTAATCTGTTTGACGGCCTTTTTACGCTTAATGTCGATGACGGTTACTTGGCTGTCATCTTCGTTAGACACATATAGCCGGTCACCCGCCGGGTTTAGTGCGAACGTTTCGGGGTCTTCGCCGGACGGCAGTTTGCCTATTTCCTCGAGTGTCTCGGCATCGATAATCTTGATGGTATTGTCATCACTGGTTGCGACATACAAAAACTTATTATCGGGGCTGATGGCGATGCCTCTGGGGCGCTGGCCAATTTCCACCGTCTTGATTAACTTGCCGGCGACGGGATCGACAACCGCCAGTGCATTATCCTTTTCCAACGTAACGAACACCGTTTCGGCCTGTGCTGTTCCCACCGTAACAACCATTAGAAACAGTCCTAATACATTTTTTCTCATCATTATTTACTCCATTTACAAGTCGATTCAGGTTGATCATAACCCAAGGTATCGAGTTCGGTTTGGGGATGCAAAAAGCCTTCAATCGGTGCCACGGCAACCATCGATCTGGGCGCTGACAGCAACACAGGCTGCCGTAACTGCCCATCCCAGGACCGGAACGACAATGGATTGCCTTTATAGCCTTGCAACGCAAACGCATCGCTTAGCATATAATCCTTAAGTTTATTTACGTCGTTGGATTTAGTGCGCGTAGCCGCTTCACCGACGGCCCTGACGGCCAGGTAAGCGGCATAATCCTGCTCTTCCATCCAGCGCCCCGCCTGCTCTTTAAAGCGATTTTGGATCTGCACCGCACCCCATTGCTCATGGGTCCGGTGCCATGACGTAGCGACCAATCCCTGAGTGCCGATCACCGGCCTTGCATTCCAGGTCCTGTATTCCAGATATTCGCCGAACTGGCCTTGCTCATCGGCTACGACCAGCACATCATAATCATCCACCTGGGTAAATACCGCCACATCCGATTGCGCCGTGCGCCGCGCATCGTAGGTGTGTTCCCAGGTTTTTTCCTCGACTAATTTCATGCCGAAACGTTTAGCCGCCCGCTTGATCGCTTCGGCAAACAGACGGTCTTCCTCGGTAGCGCCGATGACTAAAAACCATTTATTCCAGCGTTTTTTCATCATGTATTGCGCCAGCGCATCGGCGCGCATGGCCCGGTTAGGCAAAATATGCAAAACGTTATTGCGGCATTGCTCATTGCGCAACGCATCGTCGACTGTCGCCGCATCGAGCAACAATTTTTGCTTTGCGGCGGATAAATCGGCGACTTTATTTAAAGAGTTGGCTGGCAAGTTAACCACAACATACGAAAATTGATTGCCAACCTCTTTATTAAAGGCATCGGCAACATTGCCATCCAGCGGCACGATGAATTTCTTCAGCACAAACTTCTGCCCGGTAAATTGTCCGGTCGTATTGTTGTCGTCAATCGCAAGCTCCGACCCCAAAACGCCCTTGTTTGGAATAAAAGCATCCAGGTTAGACAGCGGCGGCGGGACTTTTTGCTCTTGCGTAAAATAAGCAATATTAATGATCTGTTTAGCTTCCGCATGAACAAAATTCACGCTAAGCAAATGAATAACAAATAAAATCTTAACTGTTATCTGGAGAGGCTGGGTAATTGGTCGCATCATGTCCTAGCAATAATAAAACGCACAGACGCTAATTTTAACGGATTCATTAACTTTGTTTAGTTTTTCGATGAAGCCTGCTGAAACCGGGGCCTAAAACCATAAAATAATTCAGTTTAAAATTGCCCGGCTACCGATAAAATCAGTCCGCTCTGCTTTGACAAGATGCATGCTGATGGCCTGATGCTGTAAACTAGAATATTGACTTCGCTCGACAAACAGTTCAGCATCAATAAATATAAAAAACAAAGGACATAACAATGGACGCCAGTAAATTACAGCCAAGATCAGACGCCTTTATTACTCCGGCATCATCCCTGCGGACAAATGATTTGAAAAGCGATGAATCCGCCATTGAAACCCGGCCGAATAACGATCAGCCCGACAGCTCAAGCGTATCCGGCGAAACTGTAACGCTATCCGATACGTCCTTAAAACTATCCACATCTTCGCCGGTAAGCAGCAGCGATAGACCTGCACCGATAGAAAATAAGGATCAGGCCCAACAGGCTCTTAGCCAGCTTATCGCCGACATTCAAAATAACCCGGCTCAGGCACAAGCAGCCCACAGCAACATCTTCGACAGCGCTGTAAAATCATTATTAGGTTAATTACTCTTGTCAATGACGCACTTTACCTTAAGTGGGATATACATTTATCCCGTAAAATCATTAGCCGGCATTAGCGCAAACAGCTGGCCTGTCACTGAAAAAGGTTTTCAGCACGATAGAAAGTGGATGATCATCGACAAAGACCGGCAATTCCTCAGCCAGCGTAAATTGCCGAGCATGGCATTAATTAAAACCGCGCTAACCGATCACAACCTGATCCTGTCAGCGCCGGGTATGGAAAGTCTTTCTTTACCCCTAGCGCCTGTTGACGGGCAAATCATCAACAGCACCATCTGGGACGACCAGTGCGATGCTCGTAGCGTTTCAGCGGAAGCCGACCAATGGCTTAGCGGTTTCTTACATCAGGATTGCCGATTGGTTTACCAGCCCGATGAGATCATTCGCCCGGTTAATCCCGTTTACGCCCAACCTGCCGACAAAGTGGCGTTTTCCGACGGCTTTCCTTTCCTGATTATTTCTGAAAACTCGCTGGCCGCATTGAATCATGACATGCAGCTGAATTTACCGATGATCCGCTTCAGACCCAATCTGGTTATTTCCGGCTGCCCTGCCTACGCAGAAGACAGCTGGCGCGAAATCAGCATTGGCGCTATCGATTTCAGGCTGCCCAAGCCCTGTTCCCGGTGCTCAGTCCCGGCCATCGACCCTGAAACCGCGCAAACCGGCAAGGAACCGCTGACCACCCTCAACCGCACCCGAAAATGGCAAAATAAAGTTTATTTTGGGCAAAACGCTCTCCATAACCAGTGCGGCCAACTGACAATCGGCGATGCCGTACGCATCAAAGCCACAGGCGTAAAACAGCCGCCTATCTAGTACTCAGTCAAACTTATAATGTCGAGTGAGAAGCCGCTCCCACAGTTAGATTATCAGCAGACAAAACAATTGACTGAGTACTAGTCTGTTCCGGCGATTAATCGATCGTCATTTATTTAAGAAATTACATGCACAAAGTCCTTTTGCTGATTGTCATCCCGTTATTGTCTTACGGTTTTTGGTTAAGCGATGAATTTAAAGGCATTGCGGCGGGTGTTTCTATTTTCCTGTTCGGCATGCTGTCTCTGGAACAAGGCTTTAAAGCCTTTACCGGAGGCGCGCTGGAGCGGATTCTGCAAAAAACCACCAACACTTCCTGGAAAAGTTTCGGCTTTGGCTTTTTGTCGGCTGCATTAATGCAGTCCAGCGGCTTGGTCTCCATCATTACCATTTCGTTCCTGAGTGCTGGCTTGCTTGATTTAGTCGCCGGCATCGGCATTATTTTCGGCTCCAATCTGGGCACAACCACTGGCGCGTGGCTGATTGCAGGACTTGGATTAAAAGTTAACATTGCGACCTACGCCATGCCGCTGCTGGTTTTTGGAGTGTTATGCGTTTTCCAGAACAGCAAGCAGTTAAAGGGAGCCGGCTACATCCTGACCGGCTTGGGTTTTCTGCTGCTCGGCATACATTATATGAAAGAGAGTTTCGAGCATTTCGAAACCACCATAAACCTGGCTAACTACGCCATGCCCGGCGTCAAAGGGCTATTGATCTATACTGCCGCAGGAATTATTGCCACCGTTATCATGCAGTCCAGCCATGCGACGATGCTATTGACCATTACTGCGGTTTCCGTGCATCAAATTACTTACGACAATGCACTGGCTCTGGTCATCGGCGCCAATATCGGCAGCACTATCACCGCAATCATTGCCTCTTTCGGTGCCAATATCCAGGGCAAACGACTGGCGGGCTCGCACCTGTTAGTTAACCTGCTTACCGGAATTATTGTATTGCTGTTTATCAAGCAATTCGGCAGTGCTGTTGACATTATCAGCGAAAATTTGGGCATTGCCGCCTCAGATAGCGCGATGAAACTGGCGGCCTTTCACAGCCTGTTTAATCTTGCAGGCGTTATTCTCTTTTTCCCGTTTATTCATCAGCAAGTTCTATTACTGGAAAGAATATTCATAGAAAAACGCCCCGCTATTTTCAAGCCGAAATATTTGGACCCGTCTGCCATGGACTTCCCCGAAACAGTCGTTGAGTCTGTCAGGCTGGAAAGCATTCATTTATACGAAAATGCCATTCATATTATTTTGCACACATTTGGCCTGCGCAAACATGATCTCCAAGAAAACGACTTACTCAAGCAGCTCATCGGACAAAACAGCCACACGATTGAATACGATATCGATGCCGTCTATGAAAGGCGGATAAAAGGCATTTACAGCGCCATTATCGCTTTTATCAGCCAAGCCGACTTTACTTGGAAGATGGATCAGTCTTCAAAACTTTCCTGGCTGCGCGAGGCTAACAAACACCTTGTCGAAGCCGTTAAAGACACTAAACACTTGCAGAAAAACTGGTCCCGCTTCAGAACATCAACCAATCAAGCCACGATCAACGAGTACAATAAAATTGCTTACCAATTAGTCCTGCATATCCAGCAGATTGAGAATTTCAGGCACGAAATTGAGAATAATGAGTTACCGTTACTGTCGCTGGACGCTTTAAAAGCGATCATTAAAAATGACGATATGCAAATGAATCGCGCCATTGAAACGCTGATCAGGAAACAGCAAATAACCCCTGAAACCGGTTCTTCCCTGATTAACGATAGCACCTATATGTACAGCATTAAAAAGAATTTGCTAAAAGCCGCCGAAACGCTATTTTTAAGCAAAGACACCAGCGCAGCCAAAGTTGAACAACAACTAGCCCTGAATGAAGTTGAAATTAACGATGTTGTTCAGGCCGTGGATACTCCGTCTACGCACCAACCTGATCGGTGATTAAAGCGATGAAAATAGAAAAGTTACTTCATAAACTACAAGCCTTTTTTGACACCGAAAGACATAAAAAAAGGCAACATGTTCAGGAACTAAAGAAAATCCTGCTTAAGCTCAAGAAAAAAGAACGCAAAATCACTCACGCCCTGCAGCAAGCTGACGACGACTGCTTGATAAGACGTTATCAAACTGAACTGGAGGTAATCAGGGTACAACGAAAAAAGGGCATTGAAGTTTTGCATCAGCTTAAAAAACTAAAAAAAACCTAACCGCCCGTTACTTACTAGCGCAAGCCGGTACTGTTTCAAATATAATAATACCGATTAAATTAGTCTAGATTTTCCATCCTTAAGCTAGTCTTTTGTATTTTTGAATCGCATATGCAGACCGAAGTATTCTTATCCGTTTTTATCTTATTAATGCTTGCATTATCACCCATCAAAATAAACATGCCGAACATCAACAACTCTGCTGTATTTCCTTGCCAGCTTTTTAAATTACTGAAAATGGCATTTTGCTCAAAATATAATCCACTGTTGCTTATCCTGCTTTTTCCTTCCCTGTCAATGGCCGCCGAAGAGGCCGTAGCTGTCCAGACTCAGCCATTGGATTTGACTCAGCATTGGGCCGGTTATCTGGCTTTGCTTGTATTTGCCGTTGCCTACATCCTGGCCATGACCGAAGAAGTAACCGAGTTAAAAAAATCCAAGCCGATGGTGTTCGCGGCCAGCCTGATCTGGATTTTTATCGCCGTGTTTTATGCCAAAGGAGGGATGAGCGAACAAGTGGGCGTTGCGTTTCGCACCACCCTGGAAAGCTATGGCGAACTGTTTTTGTTCATCATGGTTTCGATGACTTATTTAAACGCCATGGAAGACCGGGGCGTATTTGATAGCCTGCGGGTCTGGCTATTGAGCAAGAACTTCAGCTATCGGCAATTATTCTGGATTACCGGCTTTCAGGCGTTCTTTATTTCGTCCGCCTGCAACAACCTGACCACCGCGCTGTTGATGGGGTCGGTTATCCTGGCGATGGGTAAAGGCTGCCCGCGCTTTGTCACCTTATCGTGCATTAATGTGGTGGTTGCCTCCAACGCAGGCGGCTCGTTCAGCCCTTTCGGCGACATCACCACGCTGCTGGTCTGGCAAAAAGGCGTCGTGCCTTTTGCCGATTTCTTCTCGCTATTGATTCCGGCCATCATCAACTTCGTTATTCCGGCAGCCATCATGCATTTCTTTATTCCTCAGGAAAAACCGGCTGCGGTAACCGAAGCCCAAGCCATGAAACGGGGCGGCTGGATTATCATCGGTTTGTTCGTAATGACCATTATTACCTCGGCTTGCTTCGAAAACTTCCTGGGCCTTCCACCTGCCGCCGGGATGATGATGGGCTTGACCTATTTGAAGTTTTTCAGTTATTACCTGCAAAAAACCCATGACTCCCAGCCCGCATTGATGCCAATGGATTTGACCGACGGCAAAATCGATCATTTTGCACCGATGAAATATATGAATAATCCGCAAGCAGAGATAAATCAACAATTGGAGAAAGAGCAGCCGTTTGATATTTTCCAGAAAGTCGCTAACCTGGAATGGGATACGCTGCTGTTTTTCTACGGGGTCATGGTCGGCGTCGGCGGCCTGAGTTTCATCGGCTATATGGAAGTGGCCTCCCATTATCTGTACGGTACCACTGACCCCACAGTCGCTAACATTCTGGTCGGCATCGCTTCCGCGTTCGTGGACAACGGCACCATTATGCTGTCGGTACTGATCATGGAGCCTGACATATCCGAAGGCCAGTGGCTACTGGTGACCTTAACCGCTGGCGTCGGCGGCAGCATGTTAGCGGTCGGTTCCGCAGCGGGAGTGGGATTGATGGGACAAGCGAAAGGGATTTATACTTTCACCAGCCACCTGAAATGGACGCCAGTTATCGTGCTGGGTTATTTCGGCAGCATTGCCGCCCACTTTCTTATTAACGGGCGTTTTTTTTAGGGGTATCGGCTAAAATCCCACTGTTACGCGCCGGTCAGCTTACGCTATCGATCGGCGCGGCAATTGGTCGTCAGTCTGTCCGCAAATCACAAGCCCATCATCAAACTGCTGCCATGCTTTTTCAGCCACTGTCTTCGGGTTTTATAGTCAGGCAAATGTTCGCCAACCAAGGCCCAAAAATGGGCGGAGTGGTTCCTGATTTTGATATGACAAAGCTCATGAACCACCACGTATTCCAGGACTTCGGGCGGGGCTATGATTAACAGCCAATTGATATTGATGTCGTTATGAATGCCGCAGCTGCCCCAGCGGCTTCTTTGAGTTTTAATCTTAATGGTTTGCGGAAACAGCTGTTTTCTTTCCGCATGCTGTTTTACCACCTGCTCTACCTGAATTTTCGATTCCTTTTTCATCCAGCGAATTAACGCTTCCTTTATTTCGGCACTGTGGTCTTTAATTAACAATGCCTCGGGCACATGGGCGGTAAACTCCTGGCCAAATTCTATTTTTATCCGTTTCAATTTTGAAGCTAGCACTGACAATTTATACGATGCGCCCTGATAAGGAACTTCAGCGCCATGGCCATAAACAGCCGGAGCCAATTTTTTATGATGCAGGCTATTGGCTTCGATTTTAGCCAGGGTTTGAATTATCCACTGTTGTTTGATCTGAACAAATTGATGAATCTTATGCTCGGAGGCTCTGGGAGGAGCGACAACTTCGACTTTGCCAAGCGTTACGACGATGCGCATCTGCGTAGCCCGTTGACTGCGCCGGATCTGGTAGGAAAATGCTGGATTAGAAATATCGGCTCTCTGTTTTGATGGTGACAAGATATTTTCGATTAGCTTAAGCATCTTGGTTAATCATGTGAGTTGCCAGCTGTTGTAATGCCTGGCTTAAATTCTCCCTGAGCCTTACATCCATATTGACTTCGGCTAAGGCTTTATTCATGCACAACATCCATTGATCTCGCGCAGAAGCATCTATTGCAAACGGAAAATGCCGCTGCCGCAACCTTGGGTGTCCGTATTCCTGAACAAACAGATCGGGGCCTCCCAGCCAGCCGGATATAAATTTGAACAACTTGTCATGCGCAGACGACAAGTCCGCCGCATGCATGGCCCGAATTCCGGCGGCCTCGGGCAAGGTATCCATAAAAAAATAGAACCGCTCAACCAAACTGCGTATCGCTGCCTCTTTGCCTATCAGTTCATAAGGCGTTACTGGTGTGTTTTCTGTCATAATCCGATGCTGTAAAAAATCATTCTTTCAATAATCCGCTATTTTACTAAATATTCTTACCAACGCCTCCAAACTCTTGTAAGATTTAGCGGTCTATCTTTTCTGTTAACCATGTATTTTAAGGAGTCCAAATAAAATGAGACTAAATACTGCTATTTCACGTCCGGAAGCCGATATTCTGGCAACCAACAAAGTGCTAAGAAACACTTATTTATTATTGTCGATGACATTGCTGTTCAGTGCGATGACCGCAGGTGCGGCAATGATGTTGAACCTGCCGCATTTCGGCCCTATCATTACTTTGGTCGGTTATTTCGGCCTGTTGTTCTTGACCACCAAATTTAGCAACAGTGGCTTGGGCCTGGTTTTCGTTTTTGCGTTGACCGGATTTATGGGGCTCACTCTCGGCCCTATTTTAACCATGTACATTAAGGCTTTCAGCAACGGCCACGAGCTGATCATGACAGCCTTAGGGGGCACAGGCGTCATATTCCTGGGGCTTTCCGGCTACGCTTTAACTACGCGTAAAGATTTCAGCTTCATGGGCGGCTTTTTAATGGTGGGTGTGTTGGTGGCATTCCTGGCAGGCCTGGGCGCACTGTTTTTCACCATTCCGGCTTTATCGCTGGCGGTATCGGCCATGTTTATCCTGCTGATGTCCGGTATGATCTTATTCCAAACCAGTGAAATCATTCACGGTGGCGAGACCAACTACATTCTGGCGACTGTTTCCTTATACGTTTCCATCTACAATCTGTTCCTGAGCCTGCTGCAATTGCTGGGTGTATTTAGTGGCGACGATTAATAAGTAGCGTTTTTACATAAAAAAAGCCCGGCTTAATTTGGTAAACCGGGCTTTTTTTATGTTTGCCGTTTTAGGGCTGTGTTTTAGAGCCATGCAATCGGATCAATAAAGCGGCCTCATCATGGCTTAACCCGGAGTTTTGCATGAGTTCATTAACGCTAGCCCCGCTTCTTACCTTTCGGATATCTCCGCTGTACGGGTGAGAAGACTGGTCATTTTGCTCGACTTCAGCAATCTTTGCCGCCAGATCATCGATTTGCTCGTCGGTAACGGCTATCCGATTGTCTACCGTGGCTATTCGGCTGTCGACACTCAAAGCGGCGGAGCACAAGCCGGCAATATCATTGCAGTTACCGTGAACGACATCATTAAGAACCTGATAATCGCGTTTAATTTTCATTTGCCCACGCACCAGCCAAAAAAACGCCACAAGCATCACAACGATAATTACGCTCTCAATGATAAAGGCGACCATTAAAAGATTATTCATCAGGCAATTTCATCAATATGTTGAGCAGGTTCAGCATCTTGCTCTTGCTCTTCCGCATTTTCTCTGCGCTGCTGTTTTTTCTGGCGATGATCATCCCGGTCGATTTTTTTGGGTTTTATGACTGGAAAAGAGGGTGATACGGGCTGTATTTCTAACATACCGGCCTCCTGTAACTAAAATTGGCGTAAATGAGGATCTCATATTTAATATTAGCAGTCATTCCGCTTTATTGTTAAAAAAGCATCATGGCCGATCAACAACCGTTGCCGTCGGAGCCAAGTTTAACAATTTGGCGCGTTCTTCATCATTCGCGCCATAACGGGCAAAAGCCTGCGACATTAAAACCAGAACCACCCGCCGGTTCTGAAACCGGCCCACCTCGGTCTTGTTGTCGGCGATAGGATGAAATTCTCCATAGCCGATCGCCGACAAACGAAGAGGATGAATACCCTCCTTAACAAGCTCATGCACAACACTGGTTGCCCGGGCGGACGACAAATCCCAATTCGACCTGAACTTTATATTATCGATAGGGACATTGTCGGTATGCCCTTCAACCTGAACCATATTGGGCAACGGGTTAATCACCTCGGCAATCTTTTTCAATACCGGTATCGCTGTTTTGGATAATTCCGCCTCACCGCTCAAGAACAGCATCTCGCTATTCATTTCCAGCTCTATCCAATAGTCATTTTTCTTAACTGCCACGAACTTGTCGTCAATAAAAGGCGCTAAAACCTGCTCAAATTGGCCTGACACTTGGCTCAACCGCTTTCTTTCCTTTAATATTTCTTCACTTAGATCGCGCTTTTCCTCAACATCTGTCGTCGCTGGATTTTCCAACGGGATGGGCTGAATAGATGTCGGCACAGTACCTATCTGAATGGGGTCAATTTCATTGCCGTGTTGTCCGTTATTGGAAAACGCTTCGCCTAATGACTCGGACAGTGTCTTGTACTTGCCTTCATTAACTGAGGAAATTGCATACATGACCACAAAAAAGGCAAATAACAAAGTTATGAAATCGGCGTATGACACCAGCCACCGATCGTGATTATTAGCCTCTGCTGTACGTCTTTTCCTGCGCCTCGCCATAGCCTAGTCTTTAGATGAATCTTGTAGATAGCCGCCCAGTTTCAGCTCGATATTTCTTGGATTTTCGCCCTCTGCAATAGCAATAATGCCATCAGCCAACATTTCTCTGGCCTGGGTCGCCGCAAGTACATAAGCTTTTAATTTATTGGACATCGGTAAAAAAACCAGGTTAGCAGATCCTACGCCATATATTGTCGCGACAAAAGCTGTTGCTATGCCCTCCCCTAAAAGTTCCGGGTTAGTGAGGTTTTGCATGACATGAATTAAGCCCATCACAGCGCCGAGAATACCGATGGTCGGCGCATACCCACCCATCGCTTCATATAATCCTGCCGCCTGTAAGCCTATACTTTCTTTCGACAATATATCCAAATCCAGTATATCCCGAATGGCATCAGGATCAGTTCCGTCAATCAGCAACTGCAAGCCTTTTTTTATAAACGGATCTTGTTCATCGGGCAGCGTATTTTCAAGGCCTAACAAGCCTTCCTTACGCGCCATGTGACTCCAATGAATTACCTGGTCAATCTGCACAGAAAGATTTATTTTCTGAGGCATTAATACCCATGAAAGCATTTTCATGCTCCTGACAAAAACGGCTGGCGGAAATTGCAACAGTGTCGCCCCGACTGTTCCTCCAAACACAATAATGAGCGCAGGTACGTTAATCAGCGAACTGACATCACCGCCATCCAGCATAACTCCCAACAAAATTGCACCGAAGCCGACAAAAATCCCCGCAATACTTAAAATATCCATTTTTAGTTTTCAGCTTGCCTACCGGAAATCATTAATCGTTGGTCCATTCGGACAATCTTGAACGCAATCTCAACACCGCCTGAGTGCAGATTTGACTGACCCGGGATTCACTCACATTCAAAACTTCTCCGATTTCGCGCAAATTTAGTTCCTCATCATAATAAAGAGCTATAACCAAACGCTCACGCTCAGGCAAGCCCATGATGGCCTTTGCCAACGCCCGTTGAAAACCCTCCCGGCTGATGCCGTCTACAAGGCCTTGTTCATGATCCAGGACATCATCAAGGTAATAATCACCATCTTCCGCCAATTCTTCGACACTGAACAGGCGGCAGCTGCTTGAGTCCTGAAGAATGTGATTATATTCATCCATGGCGATGCCTAGCTGCTCGGCCACATCGACGTCTCTTGCTTCGCGGCCGGTTCTATTTTCGATTTCCCGTATGGCGTCGGAAACCATCCGTGATTTCTTATGCACGGAGCGAGGCGTCCAATCACTGCGCCTGACCTCATCCAGCATGGCTCCCCGGATACGAATGCCCGCATAGGTATCAAAGCTGGCGCCCTGCGAGACGTCATAATTCTTGATGGCTTCCAGCAAGCCGAGCATCCCCGCCTGAATCAAATCATCGACCTGAACGGAATCCGGCAGCCTGTTCAATAAGTGGTAGGCAATGCGCTTAACTAACGGCGCATGCTGCAAGACACGCTCATCGGTGCCTCCAGCCTGTACCGCAGTGTACATTGCCACTCCACTCATGCGACATCCTTTTGGGATCCGTATTGAATCATTCTTTCAATAAAAAACTCAATATAGCCGCCTGCTTGAGATTTCAGCGGCCAACTGTCAATTCTTGATGCGATTGCTTTCAGTGCGAGAGAAGCCTTGCTTCTGGGAAAGCCCATAATAACCGGCGACTGCTTTTGGACTGATTTACGCAAATATTCGTCATACGGCACCGCGCCTGCAAACTTCAGGGTAACATCCAGATAGCGATCCGTTACCTTGTTTAACTTCTGGAATAACGCATGGCCTTGCTGAACGCTTTGAACCATATTGGTGATCACATGAAAATGGGACAAGCCGTAATCCCTGTTCAGCAACTTGATAAATGCGTAAGCATCGGTTAACGATGTCGGCTCATCGCAGACAACCACGATAATTTCCTGGCACGCGCGGGCAAAATTGACCACGCTTGCGGATATGCCGGCCGCAGTATCGACAATCAATACATCGATATCCTGATCGATCTCGCTAAAGGCACGGATCACTGCGGCCTGTTCAATTGTGTTCAATTCAGACATTTTCTGAATACCGGATGCCCCGGGAATCACTCTCAAACCTGAAGGGCCGTCCATCATGATCTCATCCAAGGTCTTTTCCCCTGACAGCACATGAGACAGATTGAACTGGGGATACACGCCTAGCAAAATATCGACATTAGCCAGTCCCATATCAGCATCCATTAACACCACCCGCTGCCCCATTTGCGACAACGCGATGCCAATGTTAACCGACAAGTTTGTTTTGCCTACGCCCCCTTTGCCGCTGGTGACTGCAATGACGCGAACGGGTTTCATTTTATTCATTTTTCTTATCCCGGCTGCTTGGTCAGATTGTTTATGCATAGCCTTGTGCCGCCCAAGCTTCATTATTTATATCGTTGTAATCAGTTTCCATATCCAGCTCAGCCACACATTGCGAGATTAAAGTTCGGGCACAAGGGCAGTGCATATCCTCAGGTACTTGCTGGCCGTCGGCAATAAAAGACAGCGGCAGATTATTCTCTATGATTGAAGAAACTGCCGAACCTATCGTTGCCGCTTCGTCAAGTTTAGTCAAAATACTGGCTTGTGGTTCAAAAACCTGAAAAGCCTTGATGATTTCATTCATGGCCTTGTATTCGGTCGCAGCCGACATTACCAGATAGGATTTAATGGCAATGCCGCTTTGTTGCAGGGTGTTAATCTGCTCGACCAGCTTCATGTCGCGTTGGCTCATGCCGGCAGTATCGATCAAAATAAGGCGCTTGTCCGAAAAACCGGTGATCAGGTTACGCAATTCAGCGGCACTGGATGCCACCCGAACCGGAACGTCAAGTATCCGTCCATAGGTATTCAGCTGCTCATGCGCGCCAATGCGATAATTATCGGTAGTAATCAACGCCACCTGTCTCGGCCCGTGTTTTAAAATGAATTTGGCGGCCAGCTTGGCAATCGTTGTGGTTTTTCCGACGCCAGTAGGCCCTACCAAAGCGGCAATACCGCCGTGCTGTAGCAAATCATCCTCGGCCACAGGCAGCACTTTAGCCAACAGCTCTTGAGCTTGACTAAAAACAAGTTCTGGATCCGTGTGATTGGTAAAGCGATTAGCAATTTTAACACTCAGTTTTCTTGAAATACTCATCCCAGCCAATCGCTGTAGCAAGTCAGCCCTGACCGGGTTGGTTTGTGACATTGCGGCCCAGCTAACGCTGGACAGCTTGGAGTCCATCGCAGACCGTAAGGATTTAAGCTCTTTGCTCATTTCCATCAGCAAATTATCGGCCGGGCTGCCCTGCTTTTCAGATGGCATAGCTATTTGCATAGGCCGTTCTGCTGGCTTGGGCTTCTGTGGCGTGGAATACACGACCGGTTTGGCAGCTTTTGCGGACACCGTTTCCATATTTCCGCGTAGATGCACTTTTTCCGCATAGCCGACATATTGGTCAATATTCCGGCGGCCGCCAGGGATGGTGGAAGTGTCGGAATCGGTAGGGAATCGGTTCGACCGACCGCCAGAAATGCCGGAAGTGTCGCGATCGGCCGGGAAGCGTTGCGGCCGCGCGGGAGAGCGCTCAGGCACGAAACCTTCCGCGCTTTGTTTTCTTTGACTGCTTAATACATGCAAATGATTTTTTTCCGCTTCAAAATCAGGCAAATCAACTTTTTTAGTTTCACGACTGCTTAAAATATCGCTATCGGCAGAAGACCTGTACGACCGATCAGAAGACTGTTGTTCTGCGGCCTGTTTTTGCAGCTTGCTCTGGATCAGCTGTTCATCAAAATCCCGCGCGGCGACAATTTCAACACCGCCATCAACAGATTTGTTGGACATTATGACTGCATCTGAACCCAATTCTTCTTTAACCATGCGCATGGCCTGGCGTATATCTGCCGCAAAAAAACGTTTAATTTTCATTACTTAGCCTCATGTACTATGTTCTTCGTCCGACAGTTGAAACCACTTTGATCTGGCGATCAGCAGGTATTTCATTGTATGCCAAGACATGTAAACCCGGAATTGAATGGCGAACGAATCGGGACAGCCAGGGGCGGATATAAGAAGAAACCAGCAACACTGCGGTCTGCCCTTCCATTTCCATCTTCTGCATACTTTCCTGCAAGGATGTATGCATTTGTTCTGCTAACCCCGGTTCTATCCCAACACCACTTTCGCCTGCCGTTTGCAAAGACTTATGCAATAACTGTTCCAACTCATGATCCAAGGTAATAACCGGCAACTCATCCTGCATGCCACTGATTTCATGGATAATTAACCGCCCTAATCCGGCACGTACCGCCGATGTCAGGATGTCGGGATCTTGACTCCTAAGCCCATACTCCGCCAAAGTTTCGACGATAGTGCGCATATCCCTGATAGGCACATGCTCTTGTAACAAGTTTTGCAATACCTTGACCACTACGCCCAACGGCAATGTTTTCGGCACCAGGTCCTCGACCAGCTTAGGGGCGGACTTAGCCAGGTTGTCGAGTACTTTATTCGCCTCTTCATAGCCGAACAACTCATGGGCATGTGCCTGCAAAAGATGGCTCAGATGGGTCGCCACCACCGTCCCAGGGTCGACCACCGTATAACCCAAGGTTTGCGCATGATCTTTCTGGTTGGGTTCTATCCATACCGCATCCAGGCCAAATGCAGGGTCCTTGCATTCCTTGCCCTTCAAAGTGCCAAAAACACGGCCGGGATTAATCGCCATCTCCATATCCGGCATAATTTCGGCCTCACCTACAGCCACGCCCATCAGCGAAATCTTGTAAGCCGTTGGACTTAAATCAAGATTATCCCGGATATGCACCGATGGAATTAAAAAGCCCAATTCCTGGGACAGCTTTTTCCGTACTCCCTTGATGCGAACCATAAGCTGCCCACCCTGGTTCTTGTCCACCAGCGGAATGAGCCGATAACCTACTTCCAGGCCGACCACATCAACCGGCATCACATCATCCCAACCCAGCTCTTTGGTCTCAGGAGCGAGCAGGTTTTGAGTCAGCTCCTGCGGATAATCGATAGTCACCAACTCGGCGTCTTTATGCCGTTTTTCGATTAAATAGGCTGCACCGCCCAGAACCGAGGCGAGCAAGATAAATACTAAATTCGGCATGCCGGGAATGATGCCCAGCGCGCCAACCACCGCTGCCGAGACCGTCAACGCTTTAGGGTTTGCAAACAGCTGCGCGGTGACCTGTTGCCCGATATTTTCGCCAGTGCTGCCAACTTTAGTAACGACCAGCGCGGAGGCTACCGACAACAACAGGGACGGAATCTGGGCGACCAAGCCATCGCCAATGGACAGCAATACATAAATCTTTCCTGCCTCGGCAAAACTCAGATCGTGCTGAAGAACGCCAATGGCCAAGCCGCCGATCATATTAACAAACAGGATGATAATCCCGGCAATCGCATCACCCCGGACAAACTTGCTCGCACCGTCCATAGAACCGTAAAAATCCGCTTCGGTAGCCACTTCGGCGCGCCGCTCACGTGCTTGATCCTGGGTCAGCAAGCCGGCGTTCAAATCGGCATCGATGGCCATTTGCTTGCCCGGCATCGCATCCAGGGTAAACCTCGCCCCGACTTCGGCAATCCGCCCGGCGCCTTTGGTGACAACCATGAAATTGATGATCACCAGGATCGCAAAAACCACCAGACCCACGGCAAAGTTGCCGCCGATCACGAAAGCGCCAAAGGCCTCAATCACCTTGCCGGCCGCGTCGCCGCCCTTATGACCCTCAATCAGTACGACACGCGTCGAAGCCACGTTCAACGCCAAACGCAATATGGTCGCAAGCAGGATAACGGTTGGAAATGAGGCAAATTCCAGCGGCTTAAGCGTATAAACAACGACCAGCAGGATGATTAGCGAGAATGCGATGTTAAAGGTAAAAAACAGGTCGAGTACGAATGCCGGCAAGGGCAATATCAGCATCGACAGAATCATAACGATAACTAACGGCGCACCCAGCTCGGCTTTGCCCAGCATCGCCAACGCGGCTTTTAATTTAGTAAAATCCATACCTCTAATCCCGTTTAAATTCGTCAGGCACGTTAATATCTGCCGGTGGCAATGGCGCTCTCCAGTCGTTTTTCTGCGCTGCTTTTAACTGATAGACATAGGCAAGTATTTGCGCCACAGCCAAATAAAGCCCTTGCGGTATCTCTCTATCCAACTCGGTCGAATAATACAGCGCCCTGGCTAAGGGCGGTGACGCCACCAGCGGCACATCGGCGCCTATCGCCGCGTTACGGATTTGGGCGGCTATCAAATCGACGCCCTTGGCAATTAGTTTTGGTGCGCCATTAGAAGTTTGGTCATATTTTAAAGCCACCGCATAATGGCTGGGATTAGTCACAATAACATCGGCTTTCGGCACTTCCGCCATCATCCGGTTTTGCGCCATATCCATTTGCATCCTGCGCTGCCGCCCTTTCACCTCGGGGCTACCCTCGGACTCTTTATGCTCATCCTTGATTTCCTGCAAGGTCATTTTCAGTTTCTTGTTGTGATCCCATAACTGATAAGGCACATCAAGCATCGCAATAACAATCAGCGAGGCACTGAGCAGTAAAAAGCACATGCCAATGATATTGAGTGCATGGTCTACTGCCTGCTCAGGCGACTCGACACCCAAACCCAGCAATTCACTGATATAGGATCGGTACAAAGCAACCGCGACAGCAAAAACCAATAAAATCTTCAGCAATGCTTTGAGCATTTCTATCAGTCCCCGCATCGCAAACAGCCGGGGTATGCCCTTGATGGGGTCCATTTTTTCCAGCTTGGGCGAAATAGCTTCCCAGCTAAATATCCAGCCGCCCATTGATATCGGCGCAATAATAGCGACAACGACCATCAACGCAAAAAACGGCGCAACCAACATGAGGCCATCAATCATTGCCTGCTTAAAATACAGAGTGAGGCTGACCGGATCAAAAATGGTTTCACGGCTCAGTTGAAAGTCGGCCCGCATCATGCCCAACAGACCCTTACCGATTTTCTCCCCCTGAATCAGCAACAAGGTTGCGCTGACGATCAGCATCGCGAAAGTGTTAAGCTCTCTGGAGCGGGCAATCTGGCCTTTTTTGCGGGCGTCGTCTAAACGCTTACCGGTGGGCTGTTCTGTTTTTTCCTGATCCGAATCTTCAGCCATAATCTACAATCGCAGTAACTGCCCGATCAAATCATAAGCGTCCGTTAACATCCCGGAGAATTGATCCAGCACATCCGGCAATGTTTTCCAGACCAACAACATGCCCAGCATCAAAGTTACCGGAAAGCCCACCGAGAATATTTGTAATTGCGGAGCCGCTCTGGACGCCACTCCAAAAATGACATTAATCAGCAACAGGCTGGCGACCACGGGCATAGCCAACAATAATCCGCCGGCAAACATTCGGCTGCTCCACGCCAGGATAGACCAGATACCGGCCTTGTCGATACCGTCAACGCCAATCGGCAGGGTTTTAAAACTATCCAGCAGCATTTGTATCAGCAATAAATGCCCATCCAAACTAATAAAAATTAGCGTCGTAGTGACGGTATAAAATTGTGCAATCACCGGCACCTGCTGCCCGCTTTGCGGATCAACCATCATCGAAAAGCCCAGACCCATGCTTAAAGCAATGCTTTGCCCGGTAAACACGACCGCCGCAAATACCAACTGTAAAATAAAGCCGCTCGTCAAGCCGATCATAATCTGCGTCAGGGCCATCATAAATCCGGGATAACTGAACATTTCAACTTTCGGTAAAGGGGGGAGCAACGGCATGACCACGAGCGTTATTGCCACTGAAAGAACCAGCCTGACCCGAGCCGGCACGGCTCGAATGCTAAACAACGGCACGGATACAAACATCGCGCTAATACGCATTAACGGCCATATAAACAATGCCGCTTGGTTGAGAATCTGCGCATCGGTAAAGTTCAACGTTCAACCAATTAAATGGGGGATGTCCCTGATCAAGCCTTGAAAATAATCAAGGAACATTTGCAGCATGGCCGGCCCCATAATCATCAACACAATCCCTATAACGATGACCTTGGGCACAAATGTCAAGGTCGCCTCATTAATCTGGGTGGCCGCCTGGAACATCGCGATAATCAGACCCACCGCCAAAGAAGGCAGCAATATCGGCGCAGTCAGCTTGATCGCAACAATCATCGCCTCCTGGGCAACCATGGAGATAGTTTCCGGCGCCATAAATTACCTTGAGCTGCCGTCAACTGACATAAAAACTCGCCGCCAACATTTCCATGATCAAAGACCAACCGTCAGCAAGAACAAACAACATGATTTTAAAAGGCAGGGAAATAATCATCGGCGACAGCATCATCATACCCATGGACATCAGCACGCTGGCCACCACCAAATCGATGATCAAAAAAGGCAGAAAAATCAGGAAGCCTATTTGAAAAGCCGTCTTCAATTCACTGGTCACGAAAGCCGGCAACAATAACGAAAACGGCACGTTTTCAGCCGAATCCAGTTCCGCATTGCCGGAAATCCTGATAAATAATTCCAGGTCTGACTCTCTGGTCTGCTTGAGCATAAACTGCCGGAACGGCTCGGACGCTTTTTCAAGGGCTGCGGTCACGTCGATTTTCTCTTCCAGATAGGGCTGTACGGCTTCGGTGTTCACCTTATCGAAGACCGGCATCATGATGAAGATTGTCAAAAACATGGACAAGCCTAACAACACCTGGTTACTTGGCGCCTGTCCGGTGCCTAATGCCGTTCGCAGCAAGCTCAGGACGATCATGATCCGGGTAAACGACGTCATGGTCAGCAACAGCGCCGGCAGCACGGTCAGCAAGGTCATTAACGCCAGAATCTGGATCGTTACCGAGTAGGTCTGAGCGCCTTGCTTGCCTGTAGTAATGGTGACTGCATCAATACCCGCTGCGGCGTAAGACGGCGTATCGAGCGCAAAAAAAGCGATCCCTATAATCAGCAACCGAAACGCCATTGATCGAAATAAAGCGCTGTTAGCCATTGGCTCTTCCTTTGATTACCTGTTGCACTATCGCGCTAAATCCGCTGTCTTTGTCGATAGACGACGGCTCATTAGTCAAGCAATCGTCGCCTTCCAACACATGCAGAGCGTCGATACGTCCCGGCGTCACCCCTAAAATCAGCTGCTTTTTTCCAACCTGGAGCAAAACGACTTTTTCCCGCATGCCCAATGACAGACCGCCAACGACGCGCATTTTTTCTGTGCCACCGGCAGAGATTCCGCTTAACTTGCGCATTCCCCAGACACAGAAAAAAAAGATAGCCAAGACTATCAACAAGGCCATGCCCCAATGAAGCATATCTCCGGAGGAAACCGTCCTGACTGCCTGTTTGGAAACATCGGCTCCCGGCACAGCAAAACAGGCGGGAAACCACCAGAACATCAACCATGCGGTAATTATCTTTTCAGGCATCAGGCTAATCTTTTAACCCGTTCCGACGGACTTATGACATCGGTTAAGCGAATCCCGAATTTATCATTGATTACTACCACTTCACCATGCGCGATCAGTGTGCCGTTCACCAACACATCAAGCGGTTCTCCGGCAAAACGCTCCAACTCAACAACCGAGCCCTGATTTAGTTGCAAAAGATTTCTGATATTAATCTGTGTCCTGCCAATTTCCATTGAAATAGTAACGGGAACGTCCAAAATAACATCAAGATTGATTTCATCGCCTGAAGCCGAAGATGATTGTTTATCTTCAAACTGATTATTAAACTCCTGGAATGCAGCGGCCTCAAAGTCATCAACCGGTTCTGCACCCCCAGGCATATCTGGATATTCACTCATGTTATTTCCCAACTTAATATTGTTATGATCAAACCCTACAACGCATCAGGTCGATTCAAAGCTTTACCTTATCCATAATCTGTATTGCATAATTGCCGTCCGATACGCCCACTTTACCTTCAAACACAGGAATTCCTTCCGCTTTAAGGATTACCGTCTCCGGCATATCAATAGGTATGACATCGCCTTTTTTTAACCGCATAACGTCTCTTATGGACATGCTTTTTTCCACTAGAAGGCTGTTTACATTGACCTCTGCTCTCAATACTTCTCCACGCAATGCCGCCTGCCAACCATTATCTACCTCGCCACTATCACTGCTGATGGCATCCAACAACTCCCGGATTGGCTCAAGCATCGCATAGGGCATAGCAATATTGACGTCGCCACCCCCGCCTTCCAGCTCGACATGAATGGTAGAGATCACGATAATATCCCCAGGCCCGATAATATTGGCAAACCGTGGATTAATTTCTGCGCCGATATACTCGAAATCGAGATCCATGACCGGCTTCCAGGCTTCTTTCAAATCCTTGAAGATCATGTCAATGATGATTCGAACCACCCGCATTTCAGTCGGCGTAAATTCCCTGCCTTCGGTCTGGTTATAAAATTGTCCTGCACCGCCAAAAAAATTATCGACTACCGTAAAGACAAGTCGCGGATCGATGACTATCAATGCCTTGCCGCGCAAGGGATTAAACCGAACAATCGTTAAATTAGTCGGAACCAGCAAGCCCTGTATATATTCAGAAAACTTTTGAACCTGAATACCGGATATAAAGATTTCTGCCGAGCGACGCAGAAAGTTGAATAATGAAATGCGGATAAATCTGGCAAACCGTTCATTAACCATTTCCAGGGTCGGCATACGCCCGCGAACAATTCTTTCCTGGCTGGCAAAGTCATACTCCCTGACCGCGCCTTTTTCATAAAATTCTTCAGCATCGGCTTCAGCATAAAACTCGGAATCATCCTCTGTTTCGATATCTCCATCGCTAACACCATTTAGCAGTGCATCTATTTCTGCCTGCGAGAGTAAATCACTCATGTTATTGCATTACAAATGAAGTAAAAAAAATCTCATTAACCTTCCCCTTCCCTGCCATTTTTACTAGCACGGCGGTCACATCATCTAACATAGCTTTGCCTAACAGCTCCTTTCCTTCGCGAGTATTCAAACTTGCCGGGTCTTGCGCACCAATCAGCATCAACAGATTATTGCGCATCATAGGTTCATTTTTTTTTAAAACTTCAATAGTCTCGGCGCCTTCGACTAACATGGACACTGTAATCCGCCCGTGCTGAATTGCCGCTCCCTTGGGAAAGTCGACAACAATCGGTTTGCTCATATCAAAATAGAGCTTTTCCGCATGAACTGCCGCCTCATCCTCATCAGCATGCTCACCTTTTCCATTGGATGAATCCTCTTTCATAAGAAAGAAAGTGGCGCCGCCACCCGCTGCTAATAGTATTATTGCCGCGACAATTATGATGATCAGTTTTTTGGGAGACTTTTTTATGCTCCCGCTTTCTTGCTCAAGTTCAGCCATGTTAAAACCCTTTAGTTTTTAATCCGTAATTAAGCAATTTAAAGACCACATAACAATAATACTTATAAAACAACTTAGTAAATTAAAATTGCCATTCACCGACATCTGTAAATAACACTAACAAACAGCTGAATGTTATCATTGACCGGCATCACAAAACCGAATCATACAAGAAAAAAGATCCTTTTAAAAGAATAAGATACGAATACTTGTAAATGTTAATGATTAATTGTGACAAGCATCAATTACAAGTCTTGCGAAGTGAATACGCTCAAAGAACCGCGACCTTGGTAAATGAACCCGCCATAAAACCGACGCCTATGCGCAATGAAAACTTTCACCCCTGTCCGCAATAAATGTTCTTGATGGCCAGGCACAGTTGCTCATCAAAACAACATCATTCCTTGGAAAGTGAAATGCCATTAAAAACAAAGCAGCATGAACAATTTATTGTATTAATGACCATTGATATCAACATTAACCATTTGTCGTTAAAGAATCGGCGTCAAAATATTATTGTAGCCAGCCAATATGACGATATTTTGATGAACATTGAAACGACTCAATTCGACCTAATACTGCTTGATTTTACTGCAAACTGTTCGACCGCACCGATTCCCGACCGATTGCAACACTCTCGTTATCCTTGGCAATCGGAGCTTATCACTCGCATCAAAAATCCTTTTGGAATAAACAACGAAACACCGGTTATCGCTATCACTAATACGGAAGACGAATTCTATAGCGATGAACAATATCCGATGGCATTTTATGATTGTCTGACTGGTCCCATAACGGAACAACGGGTCAATGAGGTTATAGATCTTTGGCAAACAAAGGCTTTTGATTACGTGCAAATAATCCTGAGTAAAACTAAAAATAACCCGCGGCTTACTCTAACCCTTTTTGAAAAATTGTTTGATGAATTGCCTTCGCAAGTCATTGACATTAAAAATGCGCTGGAAAACAAGCAATACGATCTTGCCCATGAAATTACGCACAAGTTGAATGGTTCGGCGAGTTTTTGTGGCTTAACGGACATTCAACAGTCAGCAAATGCATTAGAAAGCGGCCTGTTAAACAATAGTTTTGCCAGCGTATATCAGCACTTTCTCATGCTGCAACAATGCATTCTAACTTTTTCAAGCCATCAAAAATTTATCCTGACACACTTAGGCAAATACTAAGCCATAAAAAAGCCCATAAAGGGCTTTCTTACGGGCTGCAAAAACCGGTTTAGCCTAATTCGTCAAGCAGTGCCTGGGCTGCTTTTTTTTGTTCAACCGTACCTTGGTCAAGCACTTCTTTGGCAATATCCTTAGCCGCATCTGCATCGCCCATATCCACATAGGCTTTTGCCAAATCCAGCTTCGTTTCCAACTCATCCATGTCGGTTAGATCAGAAACACCAAATTCATCATTCTGACTGGACTGCTCACTAGTTGTCAGATCAAAATCAAAATTAAAGTCAAAGTCACCGCCAAAATCATCACTGAAGTCTAATGATTTATCCGCAGAAAACTCAATGTCCTGTGACTTTTTATTGTTATTTTCTAAACCGGCAAAGTCATCCGCCGTCTCTTCGGTATCCATTGAAAACGAGCTTAGATCGAAATCAACGCTTTCTATTTCTGCGCCCGGCTTATCCGCAACAGCGCTGAGAGCAGTAAAGTCGTC
>NZ_JALOCF010000099.1 GCF_023227905.1 Methylobacter sp.
TTTCCTCGCGTTCGACCCGCAAACCATTAGGCCGGCTGACGATGACTTTGCGAGTGGCCGCGAACTCGATTTTTTCCCCTGATGTCTGTACGGTGTCGTAACTGTCACTGAGGTTTACCGAAAATGTCTGGGTCTTGGCCAGGTAATTGGCCATACGCTGCAAAATACCCTTGGCATCAGTCGCTTCTGGTCCCGCTTGCGGCAAGGTTTGCTGCAAAGTCACAGCCTGTGGATGGCTCACCGTCTGCTGCTCCGCGCAACCCACGAATGTCGACAGAATAGCCACGCATAGCGCGTTGCGTACTCCTATTTGTAGTGTTTTATGCATAACTCACCTCCTTAAGGTGATGGGATTAAACTGATAGAGGCGCCCGTTGCATATAACACTATGGCTACACGCGAACACCATGCGATTTGAGTTGAAGTAACGCACCACTGCAACCGTTTTTTCATTCCGCAGCACCCCCTTGAGTCATGGCCGTGTTTAATTCAACCCTGACCGGATGGGTTATATTTAAATGCACGTCGCGTTGCGGGAATGCAATGGCAATTCCATTTTGGGTGAGCAACTCTTCGATCTGCAGGCGAACGTCGCTCATCAGGCGCATACGGTTGGATTGTACTAACAGATCGACCCAAAAATCCAACCTATAATTTAGAGCGTTTGCTCCGAACTCGTCCAGATAGACCTCGGGAGCAGGCTGCTTCAGTACTTGGGGATGTTCGACTGCCACCCGTTCAATCAGGGCCAATACCGTCCGAGCCGGCGAGCCATACGCGACACCAACATTAATGGTGCAGCGAAGACGCTGATCGGACAGCGTCAAGTTAGTAACATTATTTTCCAAAAAACTGCTGTTCGGTATCAACATGTCGATGCCGTCAAACCTATGCACTTGACAGCAACGGCTACCGATTTGAGTCACTCGACTCAGCACGCCCTCGATTTCGACCATATCGCCCAGCCTGATCGAACGCTCCGTCAATAAAATCAGGCCGCTGATGAAATTGTTGATAATGTTCTGAGCGCCGAAACCGACGCCAATCGCCAAGGCGCCACCGAAAAAGGTAAACACCGTCAAAGGAATATGTACGCTAATCAGGGCAAAAACGATGATTGCCACCACCGCAACCAAGGTGAACAACCTCAGAGACAACAATCCGGAACTCGCCTTGGTAGGCTGCCAGATTTTCACCCTGCGCGAGCCATGCGCCGCAATGAGACTGACCAGCCACAGACCCACCGCAAGTATCAATATCAATTTGACGATCTTGCTCACCGTCACGCTACGTTTACCGCTAATCTCCCGCCCTTCAACGACGATGGTGTCATCGATAGCCAGCAGTTCGAACTCGCTGAACGCATTTAGCAAATCCATGGAATCGGTGTAAAAAGCTTTCAGCCTTTCAATTAATGAGGCATCGGCATGTCTTAACTGTAACGACTCGAGTATATTCGTCAGACGGCTATTCAAGTCATCGATTTCACCAAGCGCGCGTCTTACTAACCTTTCCTCACTGGCAAAGGCTGCTCTTTTAAGCTCTTCCTGTTTTTGATTGCCGTACTCGCTTTGCCAGTTAGCCAGTTTTTTTGCCTGGTTATCCAAACGGATTTGAATCGTATCCAGTTCCGATTTCAGATACTGACGCCATAATGAGAGACGCTCTAACCCCTGCTTTATATCCATCGTTGCTTTATTCAAAGCTTTCAGATCGTCGGTATGATCGACAAGATAACGCAGCTCCCAAGCATGTTGCTCATTCACCAATGCCAGCGAAAGCAAACGCAACACTCTCAAGTTGGAAGACGCGGCCTGACTGTCCACCGAATCGACTTCAAGTATCTGCTGGATGCTTTCAACCTCACGCGTAGCGTTTTCAACTTCGGTTCCGGATAGCGATTTGATACGTTCACTAAGCTTTGTTAACCGATCTCGCGTACGTTGCAACTGGCTATCCGCTGCTTGTGTCGCCCTGATAGCCTGGGAAATTTCGTTATCCAGCTCCGTCTGACGCTTGGCAATCTGATCCAGTTTCTTGTTTAAATCGGCTTGTGATAGCGGGGAACTGCTACTTGCCTGCAAGGCTTGACGGAGTAGCAATGCTTTTTCGTCAGCTAAATGAGCCAAGCGTTCGTTACGTAACTCGCTGCTTGTCGTAAGCAAGCCGATTCGAGCTTCGTCTCTATGGTTACGCAAAGCATTCAGTTCCTGTAGCCATCGCGCCCGGTCGACCTGCTCGGGTTTGGCAACCTCAAGCGCCTCGTTCGCCTTGCGCAAATTCTGCGCGGATACCTGAAACTCCTGACGCCGGGTATCCAGCAAACCATCAAACATAGTCTGTTCGAGTCTGATGGCCTCAATTTCTCGGGCTTTCAGCCGAACTTGCTGCCATTGGTTATCGATAAAATCCATCGAATAAGGCGGTGGTTCGGGGAAATTGGTCCAAACCATGGCTTTTTTTTGAAAATCCTCACGCGTTTGAACAATCCCACGAAACTTACTTAAGGTATCCAGATGCTGTTGGTAGTCGTTCAACAACAAATTTAACAATCGTGTGTATTCGGCCCATTCGGTCTCTGTAGCCGCAACAGGCGGAACCGCTCCTTCTTTCGATGACGCGGCCAGGCGTTCGAGCACTTGATTGAGTCTAGACTTTAGTTCCGTTTCTCTTGCCTGCAACGAAGCCGCATCCCCATTGCCAGACTGCGCATTCGATGACTGATTGGACGCGGGCAATCCTTCAGCATGCACCGGCATGGCAAGCAAACACGACATCACCGCCAATACGGTGAACGGAAGGCACCGCCGTGCAAGCGACATCCCTAGCGAGTATGCAACAGCGCCGGACCGAAGCAGCAAATCTCGATGCGAATTACTCATGATTGCCTTGGTCAAGACCGTACCATTAATTGACCGAGTATCCCATCGCTCCCAAACACGATTTCATGGCCCGATTGTAATTATCCAAGCCAGGCGGTGGCGCGGACGCGGCTTGCTGTTGCCGGTCGCGCTCTTGAAACCCGCGCTTCATAGCGCCGCCAACAGCGCCAATGGCGGCCCCCTTACCGGCATCGCCGGCAATCGCGCCGATGGCCGCGCCAGCCGCTGCGCCACGGAAGCCGCCTTTGAGCGTTTCCTTGGAAGCGCTGCCAAAACCAGGACCAGAATTCTGCGCTGGAGGATTGCTGGGATCATAGCCGGATTGCTGCACCGACCAGTTATGGCAGTTATACTGGTCTTGCTGCTGTTGCTGCGGGCTTTGCCCGGCAGCAGGATAGATCATCAGATTCTGAGCCACGGCATTCATGGTTCCCAAGCCCAATAAAACCGCACAGGCCATGGTGTTACGGACTTTTCGATAGCTAATATTCATTTTTTTGCCTACTTGAGTGAGTGATATGCGTACAGTCGGGGCGAACCATTATTGTTCGGGCCGATTGGCACCACAGTTCTCCAGCCTGTAAGCCATCCGATCCGACCAGTCATCAAATGTCAGGGTAACGTCGTCCCATTTGCTGGTAACACCGGTAACCGACTTATTGCCGACCATACGATCGACCGCCGCGGCAATTCGCTCTCCGCTGCTGGCGTCGGTGATTTCCACCTCACCACTGGCCTTGCCGACAAACGTGGCCGTACCGGTGGCTATTTCTTTCGATGCTGACATCACCAACATCTGCGGCACGAAGGTTGACACCGTATCCAACTCCACCCAGGAACCCTCGGCTTCGGTGATTGCGGCTCTGACTCTTAATGCGCCCGGCTGCGGAGTTTTGACGATTTGATAGTGTTTGCCCAATTCGTTGACCAGCGAGCCGTGCAAATGATTGACCAGCATTTGCCTGTCCTCGGCAGTTATCGAGGCCATCTCGCTATTGCGACTAGTCCAAATACCGACTGGATCAATCAGAATCTTGTCATAAGTTCTACAAGTTTCCTGATACTTTGGATTGATGTAGATCTTCCGCGCTTCGCCGGCTTGTCCCTCGCGCAAGACCGAATAATCCCTTAAAAATCCGGACTCTTCGACGTCTCTGGCCTCCTTGATCGGCGCGCAGCCGGAAAGTCCCATCATCAAGGCCAACCCGAAAATACCGATAACTGTTTGCTTGGTATTACCTGTCATTTTTAGTCCTCATTTTTTCATGATAATGAATTTAATTTACGGATTGATGCGAGTAATTTTGGAACCTTGCAAACCCAGTCCGGCCATCAATCCTCTTTGCCCAAACACAAAGGCATAAACGTCATCCCGCAGGGTAGTGTTAGTGACTTTCTTGGCCATGCCTTCGTCCAACACCACGATATTAGGCCCGACCCCCACTTCGAAACCCTCTCTGCTATCGAGACTGGCTAACGCCGCGTCGTTCATGAAGAACATCGCGTAACTAAACATTTGCACCCCGGCCTGCAGGCCATAAGAGCCGGCAACGATGTTGTAATAACCGGTAGTCCTTCCGCCTTTACGCAAGGCGCCCTTGCCATATTCGGCGCCGCCGATGAAACCGGCCTTGACGACATTCGGAAATACCAGGATGCCCTTGGCTTTTGCCGCCAGCGTTCTGGCCGATGGCGTGGTTTCGTAGAGTTGGGCCAGCGCTGCGTTCACTTCGCGGTCGATTTGAGCGGCATTAGTCCTCGAATCGGCATGGGAACCGCCAACGGACTGACAGCCTGTCAACGTCGACAACAGGATCAACATTAAACTGCCGATTAATATGAATTGTGAATGGATACTGGTTTGCCGGTATTGTGCCGATATTTTCATGATTTATTCCTCTGTGGTGAATTGGATATTTAATGTGTTTAAAGCCGGATCGCTCGGCGTCAATTTCAACGCTTTGCGGACGACTGCTCGCGCTTCTTGAGCGCGCCCCGAGCCGATCAACGCAACGGCATAGACATAGCTTAAACGGGCTTGCTTAGGCGCAAGCCTGACTGCGCGTTCCAGCGATTCCAGTGCCTGCTCGGTGTTTTTTAGTCTGACCTGCAACAAGCCCAGGCTATGATGCAGGTCGGCCGAGTTCGGCAATCTGGCCAAGCCTTGCTCGAGCACGGTTT
>NZ_JALOCF010000004.1 GCF_023227905.1 Methylobacter sp.
CGATGGAAAAGCAACGGCAATAACTCCAAAAAGACTTGTTGGCGCGGCTGAAGGAATTCCTGAACACGTTGCTCGCGGAGTTGATTCAAGCGTTTAAAGCGTTGTCTGATCGTTTTGAGGTCTTGTATGCTGATTTCTTCGCCGGGAGAGCCTAAATGGATCGGGCGCTCAAGATGTGGTCTGATCATGGTCAATGGCGAAAACTCAATCTTTTATGCTGAAGCTAGGCTTTGTCGCGCTGTCAGGATCGCAAGTCTGACCGTATCGGGAGCGGTGCCGCCGATATGTTTACGGGCCGCAACCGAGCCTTCCAGCGTTAAAAAATCGAAAACATCGCTGGTAATCAAGCTTGAAAAATGCTGTAGCTCCGGCAAAGACAGCTCGGATAGGTCGCGTTGGCTTTCAAGTCCCAGGCGCACTGCCAAACCCACGACTTCATGGGCATCGCGAAATGCCATCCCTTTACGTACCAGGTAATCGGCAAGATCGGTGGCCGTTGCAAAGCCGCGTTTGGCTGAGTTGTACATGTTAGTTTTTTTTGCTTCGATATGGGGAACCATGTCGGCATAAGCCCGCAAGCAGTTGATTAAGGTATCGGCGGTATCGAAAAGCGGTTCCTTATCTTCCTGATTGTCTTTGTTGTAAGCCAATGGCTGACTTTTCATCAGCATCAGCAATGAAACCAAATGGCCGGTTACGCGTCCTGATTTGCCGCGCACCAACTCGGGAACGTCGGGATTTTTCTTTTGCGGCATAATCGAGGAACCGGTGCAAAAGGCATCGGGCATCTCTATAAAGTCAAACTGGGCGCTGGACCACAAGATTAATTCTTCGGAAAAGCGCGATAAATGCATCATGATCAAGCTGGCGGCCGCCGTAAACTCAATCGCAAAATCACGGTCGCTGACCGAGTCCAGCGAGTTAGCTGAGGGTCTGCTGAAACCAAGTAAATCGGAAGTCATCTGGCGATCTATCGGGTAGCTGGTTCCAGCCAATGCCGCAGAGCCTAAAGGCATGATGTTGATGCGTTTGCAGCAATCCTGGAGTCTTTCCTGGTCGCGGCTAAGCATCTCAAACCAAGCCATCAGGTGATGGCCGAAAGTAATCGGTTGGGCGACTTGCAAATGGGTAAAGCCCGGCATGATCGTATCGGCCTGTTGTTCTGCCAAATCCAGAATGGCTGTTTGCAGGCGCGTCAGTTGGCCTAAAATCTGATTAATTTCACTGCGCAGGTAAAGACGGATATCCGTCGCCACCTGATCATTGCGGGAGCGGCCGGTATGCAGCTTTTTTCCGGCGATGCCGATTAAATCAGTCAGGCGGGCTTCGATGTTCATATGAACATCTTCCTGTTTGATCGACCAGACAAATTCGCCGTTAATAATTTCCTGGGCGATTTGGCTAAGACCCTGAATAATAGCGTCGCGTTCCTGTTCGGTCAGAATGCCGCAAGAGCATAGCATTTTGGCATGGGCAATTGAGCCTTCAATGTCCTGCTGCGCCATGCGCTGGTCAAAATCGACAGAGGCGGTAAATACTTCGACAAAGGCATCGGTTGCCTGGGCAAAACGGGCGCTGGAAAGTTTGTCGGAATTAACGTTGGTCATGGTAGTTTTTGCTTGTGACTTAAATTGTTAAATTATACAGCTAAAGCTTACTCTCCTGCTAACGCTCCTTACCCGCATCATGGGTAGCAAAGCTTCCGCTCCAAGCTCACACCCCTTTGCCTACATCCTTGTAGGCAAAGAATTCAAGTTCGATTAACCGTCATCAACTTACACGGGTTACAATAGGACAATTTATTGTTAGAAATGAATGGTGTTCTTTTGACTGAAAAAATTATTCGCATTGCAACGCGCAAGAGCCCTTTGGCGTTATGGCAAGCAGAACATGTTGCAGAACGGTTGGAGCGGACATTTCCGGGATGCAGGACTGAGCTGGTCAAAATGACCACGCAGGGTGATAAGATTCTTGATGCGCCTTTGGCAAAAATTGGCGGCAAAGGTTTGTTCGTTAAAGAGCTGGAGCAAGGCATGTTGGAGGGTTTGGCCGATATTGCCGTGCATTCGATGAAAGATGTGCCGGTAGAGTTTCCGGACGGCTTGCATTTGGCAGCCATTTTAACCCGCGAAGATCCGACCGATGCGTTTGTCTCCAAGCGTTATTCGGCGCTGCAAGACTTACCGGCTAATGCCAGAATCGGCACGTCCAGTTTGCGCAGGCAATGCCAGATTAAAGAACTTTACCCCGATGCTGAAATATTGTCATTAAGAGGCAATGTCAACACGCGCCTGTCCAAGCTGGATGCCGGTGAATACGATGCCGTCATCTTGGCTTCGGCTGGATTAAAAAGATTGGGCATGGCTGAGCGCATTACTCAGAGTCTGAGTGCCGAGTTCAGTCTGCCAGCGAGCGGGCAGGGAGCTATCGGCATAGAATGTCGGAGCGGCGATACGGAAATCAACGAGATGCTGGCTGCGTTACACGATAGCGAAACCGGGCTGTGCGTGACTGCGGAAAGAGCCATGAACGCGTGTTTGAATGGCGGCTGCCAGGTGCCGATTGCCGGATATGCAACGGTGCAGGGCGATCAATTGTTCATGCGCGGCTTGGTTGGCAGTCCTGACGGTAGTGTGATATACCGGGCTGAACGGACAGGCGGCCTGGATAGTGCTGAAGCTATCGGCAAAATGGTTGCTGAAGACTTATTGGCACAAGGCGCAGATAAGATTCTGCAAGCACTGTTTCACTGAATGCGGCAAGATAGGTGAGGAGCGGGCGCTTTGAATAAAGTGTTGAGCGGCGTACATGTTTTAGTGACGCGGCCTGAGCATCAGGCGGAAAAGCTGAGTCGTTTAATTGAAGAGCAGGGCGGTATAGCTGTTCGGTTCCCGACGTTGGATATCGTTCCGCGGGATGACGACGACATAATATTTAACCTGAGGAATCTAGACAGGTTCCAATGGGTTATTTTTGTCAGCGCCAATGCAGTAAATTTTGCTCTAAAGGCGAATAGTGGCAAAATAGGCCACACGGAATCTGTGCGTTTTGCCGCAGTCGGGCAATCAACCGCGCAAGCCATGAAAATGGCCGGCTTGCCAGTCGATTTAATGCCTGAAAATGGCTATAACAGTGAAGCGTTGCTGGCAATGCCCCAGCTACAACAGGTCGAAGGGCAGAATTTTCTAATCGTTCGCGGTGAAGGGGGACGAGAACAGCTGGCAACTACGTTACGCAGCAGAGGCGCAGCAGTTAATTATCTGGAAGTATACAAAAGAATAATCCCCCGTATTGATAGCTCACCCGTTATGGAGTTGCTTAAGCAGCACAGGTTGAATGTCATTACCGTAACCAGTGCCGAAGCATTGCAAAACTTAAGTTTAATGCTGGGTGAAAAAAACAATAACAACAAGCTATTGTCATTAATACCTCTGGTGGTAGTTAGCGATAGAATCAGGTATATAGCTGCCGATATGGGGTTTAATCGAATTACTGTGACGGATAGTCCAATCGATACAGCAATTCTTGAGACAGTAATAACGTGTGTGACAGGGGAATAGAGTGACCGAGTTTAGTGAAAAACAAGAACAGCCTGTGAGCGAAAATAACAATGCTCGCAGGTCGCGTAGCGGACTCTGGTTTGGCATCATCATGCTGCTGATTATTTTAAGTGTGGCAGGTGTTGGTTTTTATCTTTTTCAGCAATTACGCTCTCAGCAGGATAATTTAGGCGGAGAAGTAAATAAAGGCGACATGCAGCTAATCGAGTTGTCGAAGCAGATTAGCGGTTATCAGGCGCAACTTGCCGCTATTCAATCCCAACTGGCAACTGTCGAAGCCGATGTGGCCGGAAAAGAATCCCATTTTTCCAAAACTCTAGAGGATTTTTCCCGGCTTCATAACGAAAAGCTGGACAGCACACGGACTGAATTAAATACCGCAGTTCAACAGGTACAACGTCAATTGGGCAAAACGCGCGGCGACTGGTTAATTGCCGATGCGGAGTATCTGTTAAGCATAGCCAATCAGCGTCTGTATCTAATGGGCGATGTTAATACCACCCGTGAAGCCTTGGAAGCGGCGGATCAACGTCTCAGGGAAAGCGGGGACGCCGGAGCGTTTAAAGTACGCGAACAAATTGCCAAGGATATTGCTGCCATCCGTAATGTCGCGGTAGCCGATACTGTGGGCATGTATGCCTCGATTCAAGCATTGCAAGATCAGGTCGGTAGCTTAACCTTGTTTTTACCGTACACAGGGAAAACACTGACTCAGCCCAAACCGGCCCCTCAACAACCGGCCGATAAGGAAAGCCAGGATCTGCTTGATTCTGCATTGGGACAGTTGGAAGGGGTAGTGACTCTTAGGCACACCGAACATCCGATCAAGGAAATATTAACGCCGGAACAAGCCCAGTTTATCCGTGAGCAGTTAAGAGTAAAACTGGAGATGGTCAAAATCGCCCTTGTTCAGCAAAACGAGCAGCTTTATCAATCCAGTCTGGCCGACGCAAAAAAATGGACCGAACAAAACTTCGTCAAGGATGAAGCGACCAACAAATTTGTTGCCGAACTGGATAAGTTTAATGCTGTCAAAATCCGTAGCCATTTCCCTGATATCAGCCTGTCGTTGAAAATGCTGAGAGACATCACCAAGCTCAGACTGGAAGCCGATAAGGCTATGGCGCCTGCGGAAAAGAGCAAATCGGAACAGCCCGAAAAACCAGCTGAACCAGCAAAACCGTCCGAGACAGCACCTCCCGCTGAGCCACAAAAACCGGTTGAAGCAGCGCCTGCCGCACAATAGGCCAGAGATTACATGATGAAAAATATAATGTATTTTCTAGGTTCGCTTCTTATTGCCGTTGCCGCGGCTTTTTTTGTCAACACATGGCTGGGCGGATTTGACAGCCCGGGCTATGTATTAATAGGTATCGGACATTGGTCTCTTGAAACATCGCTAATCGTTTTCTCGGTTAGCTTGATCATGGGCTTTTTTGTGTTTTATATCTTCTTTAGATTTTTAGGCTGGCTGCTCAGACTGCCGGGCCAAATCAAGAATCGCGGCAAAAGCATCAAATTCAACCGTTCGCAAGAAGCCCTAATCGCAGGTCTGGTCGATTCCGCCGAAGGTAACTGGGAAAAAGCCGAAAAAGTATTGATCAAGCATGCCTCGCACAGCGGCGCTCCGTTAATCCACTATTTGACCGCAGCCAGAGCCGCACAATCCCGTGGCGCCTATGATAAAAGGGACGAATACCTGAGAAAAGCCGCCGACCAGGCGCCGGGTTCCGACGTGGCCATAGGCCTGACTCAAGCCGAATTGCACCTTTCGGACAAACAGTTCGAACAAGCGCTGGAAACACTGACTCGCCTGCATTCCATTGATCCGACTCACGCCAGCGTTTTAAAACTGATGCATCAAGCTTATCAGCAAGCCGGTGATTGGGAAGGCATCCGCAACCTGATCCCATCATTGAACAACAATAAAGTGTTGATGGAAGCCGAGATAAAACTGCTGGAAACCGAAGCGTACAGCAAATTGTTAAAGCAAGCGGCCGAGCGGGGCAACGCTGATGAAATTGAATCGCTATGGTCGGAAATTCCCGATTACATAAGAAATATGAAAGGCGTTTCAGCGATTTATTTTGCCGCGATGATTGAAGCGGGGGCGGGCGCAAGGGTTGAAGGGGGCTTGGCAAGAGCTTTGTCGACCACCTGGGATCAAACGCTGGTCGTGTTGTATGGCAATATTCCGTCGATTGACATCGCAAAACAGCTTGAAACAGCTGAGCAATGGTTACCCATGCATCCACGCGATGCCATATTCCTGACTGTTTTGGGCAAGTTGAGCATGAAGTGCGGAGACAACCAAAAAGCGACAACCTACCTGACCAAAAGTTTATCAATAGAGCCTACCGTTTCAGCTTACCAGCAATTCGGCGATTTGCTGTTTGCCCAAGGCGATAAAGACAGGGCCAGCGAATGCTATAAGCAGGGCCTGGAGCTGGCATCCAGTGAGATTGTCAGTCGGATTGATTTAATATCCGGTTAGGACGGAATAAAACCAAACGAACGTAGCGCTGCCGGACGTTTCTGGTATATTCGTTTTTTCATTTCTGGAGGCACCATGAATTTTCATATTGAGTATGAGCGCGAAGACGATGGCCGCTGGTTGGCAGAGGTTCCGGAAATTCCTGGCGTATTAACTTATGGCGCTACTGCCGACGAAGCAATGGCTAAAGCTGAAATACTAGCCCTGCGCGCACTGGCCGAGCGCATCGAAACCGGGGAAAGCCGCCCCATGCCAATCAACATTGAACTCGTTGCCGCATGAGTCAATGGCCTTCGGCAAAGGCCAAACGTGTTCTTGCCGCGCTGCTTAGCATCGGCTGGGAAATCAAGCGTCAATCAGGATCGCATCTCACGTTAGTTCGAGCCGGCTGGCCCGATTTCGTATTTGCTTTTCATAGCAGCGAAGAAGTCGGGCCGCGTATGTTAGCTCGTATTTCTAAACATACCGGGCTGAAGCCTAGCGACCTGTAGGCCGGAAGAAGGTCGGGCAAGCATTAGCGCAGCTGGGCGTTTTAGGCGTGTCGTGCTCTGAATAAAATCTCTAGATTGATTGGGTCGGAGCAACGCCAACCCAATCATTGCCGATAATATTACTCATGTAGAGTACGCACCGCGTACCACTTTCAAAGCAAAACTTCCTCGCTTAATAAAGGTACGCGATGCGTACCCTTGGCTTGGTTATATGATTATTTTATTTGTCTGAAACGATGCGCGATTTGATAAGATGGCTTCTTAAGAGGTCTATATCTTGTTGATCTTTAATTAATTTGCTTTTTGATGAAACAGCGCCCTCTTTCATCAAGATCAGATTTTCTACGGACGGAATGTGAACTGGGATATTGAACAGTTTTCCTATAATAGAACTCTCCATAAGTCGTTCAAAGGTAAGTCCATTACGTGCTGGCGTAATAATATCGCAGTGGTAAAACTGCTTAATAGGTGCGTGAATACCGGGGCTAGCGAATGAGTCATTCGTGAAACCATTAACTAGGCGAAGACTCCGAAGTGCATTCGCTATTTTTCCAGAGTTTTCCTTAGTGGGATTTACAAGTATATCGATATCGTCGGCTTTTCTCGATGAGCAGTACCAAGAGATGGCAAGCCCTCCTACAAGAATGAATTCTACGTCGAACGCGGAGAATACTTTTACGATTTCCTCGTTTGAGCCGCAGATTAGGTTGTCACCGATCCTGTTCATATTGATCCTGTATTGAGTAAAACTTGAGCGTACGACTTAAAACAAACTATCCCACATCTCATCCACCTTCTTGACCACCTCCGGCGACATCACGATAGTCCTGCCCCATTCCCGATTGGTTTCCCCCGGCCATTTATTGGTCGCATCAAACCCTACCTTGGAGCCCAAGCCTGAAACTGGCGAGGCGAAATCCAGGTAGTCGATCGGGGTATTTTCCAGTATGGTCAAATCCCTGGCGGGGTCCATGCGGGTCGTCATTGCCCAGATCACATCCTGCCAGTTGCGGACATCGACATCGTCATCGACGACGATCACGAATTTGGTGTACATGAATTGGCGCAGGAACGACCAAGTGCCCAGCATCACGCGTTTGGCGTGACCGGCGTACTGCTTTTTCATGCTGATCACGGCCATGCGGTATGAGCAGCCTTCCGGCGGCAGGTAAAAATCGACGATTTCCGGGAATTGTTTTTGCAAAATGGGTACGAAGACCTCGTTTAACGCAACGCCGAGGATGGCCGGTTCGTCGGGCGGTCTGCCGGTGTAGGTGCTGTGATAGATCGGGGCCTGGCGTTGGGTGATTCGTTCGATGGTGAACACCGGAAAATCGGCGACTTCATTGTAATAGCCGGTGTGATCGCCGTAAGGGCCTTCGGCGGCGAATTCATTGGGATAGATAAAGCCTTCCAGCACGATTTCGGCGCTGGCCGGAACCTGCAAATCGTTAAGCAGTGATTTGGCGACTTCGGTTTTGCTGCCGCGCAATAACCCGGCAAACGCATATTCGGACAAGGAATCCGGCACCGGCGTGACGGCGGCCAGTATCGTTGCAGGGTCGGCGCCTAAAGCTACGGAAACAGGGAACGGCTGGCCGGGATGAGCGGCCTGGAACTCTTTAAAGTCCAATGCGCCGCCGCGATGCGCCAGCCAGCGCATGATGACTTTGTTTTTGCCGATGACTTGCATCCGGTAGATGCCAAGGTTCTGCCGTTCTTTATTCGGGCCTTTAGTGATGACCAGCGGCCAAGTAATTAACGGAGCAGCATCTTCCGGCCAGCAGGTTTGGATTGGGTAATCGCCCAGATCGATTTCATCGCCTTGCCGAATTAGTTCCTGGCACGGGGGGGAACTGATTATTTTGGGCGCCATATTCAGCACTTGCTTGAACACTGGGAATTTCTCCCAGGCGTCTTTCATGCCTTTGGGTGGCTCGGGTTCTTTCAGATAAGCCAGCAGCTCGCCGATGCCGCGTAGCTCGGTGACGGACTCCGCGCCCATGCCCATCGCGACGCGGCGCGGCGTGCCGAACAGGTTGGCCAGAACCGGAATATTTGCACCTTTGGGATTTTCAAACAGCAACGCAGGGCCGCCCCGTTTCAGGGTGCGGTCGCAGATTTCGGTCATTTCCAGATAGGGATCGACTTCAACGGTAATGCGCTTTAGCTCTCCCTGCTTTTCCAGTTGCTTGATAAAGTCGCGCAGGTCTTTATAGATCATGCCGCGATGCCGTTATGTCTGAGTAACGCATCAATGGTCGGTTTGCGGCCGCGGAAGTTGATAAACAGTTCCATTGCGTCCTGGCTGCCGCCTTTTTCAAGGATGTTGGTTAAAAAGGCGTGGCCGGTTTCCGGGTCAAAAATGCCTTTTTCTTCGAACAGCGAAAAAGCGTCGCTGGACAACACTTCCGCCCATTTGTAGCTGTAATAGCCTGCTGCGTAACCACCTGCAAAAATATGCGAGAAGCTGTGCGCGAAACGGTTGAATTTGGGCGGCCGGACAACGGCAACCTGCTCCCTGACCTGTTCCAGGGTTTCATAGATACGGCCGCCTTTTTGCGGATCATAATCACGATGAATTCTGAAATCGAACAGACTGAATTCCAACTGTCTGACCATGATCATGCCTGCCTGAAAGTTTTTGGCTGCGATCATTTTGTCAAATAAAGCATCCGGCAGCGGTTCGCCGGTTTGATAATGGCCTGACATCAGTGCCAGTGCTTCCTTTTCCCAGCACCAGTTTTCCATGAATTGGCTGGGCAGTTCGACCGCATCCCATTCCACGCCGTTAATGCCGGAGACGCCCAGATGATCGACCTGGGTGAGCATGTGGTGCAAGCCGTGGCCGAATTCATGGAATAGGGTGGTCACTTCGTCATGGGTCAGCAGCGCCGGTGTATCGCCAGTTGGTGGGGTAAAGTTGCAGGTCAGGTAGGCGACCGGCGTTTGAATGGTATCGTCGAATCGCTTGCGGCTGACGCAATCGTCCATCCAGGCGCCGCCGCGTTTTTTGGCGCGGGCGTAAAGATCGAGATAAAACTGACCGCGTAGCTGGCCGTGTTTGTCATGAATCTCGAAAAAACGCACATCGGGATGCCAGCTGTCAAAGCCGGTAAGCTCGGATATTTGCAGTCCGTACAGCTTTGCCACGATCGCAAACAGGCCGGGCAGGACGCGGGTGACCGGGAAATAGGTCTTAACTTCTTCCTGCGACAACTGGTAAAAATGCTGGCGCATTTTCTCCGAATAATAGGCCATATCCCAGGCTTGCAGGTCTTTGATGCCGTAATATTTTTTCGCGAATTCGCGCAGTTCGGCCAGGTCCTTGCGCGCATGTCGCCAGGACCGGTCAGCCAAGTCTTCCAGGAAATCAGTGACTTCATCCGGCTTTTCAGCCATTTTGGTCGCCAGCGACAGTTCCGCGTAATTGTTAAAGCCTAGCAGGCGGGCTTTTTCATGGCGCAAGGCCAGGATTTTTTCCATGTTTTCGCTGTTGTCCCACTGTCCGGCATGCGGGCCTTGATCGGAGGCGCGGGTTGCGAAAGCTTCGTAGTGTTCGCGGCGCAATTCACGGTTATCGGCGTAAGTCATCACCGAAATATAGGACGGAAATTGCAGGGTGATCATCCAGCCGGCTTCGTTGTGGCTTCCGGCTGTCTGTTTGGCTTGAGCCAAAGCGGATTCAGGCAGCCCGGCCAGATCCTCTTCGTCCCTGATTAGCTTGCTCCAGGCATTGGTTGCATCGAGCAGGTTTTCTTCATAGTTGCTGGCAAGACTTGATAATTCCTGGCTGATGTCTTTGTAACGTTGCTTTTTTTCAGCATCCAGGTCGATGCCGGACAATTTGAAGTCTCTTAAGGCATTGCGGATGATTTTTTGTTGGGCGATATCCAGTGTCGCAAATTCGTCGCTTTCAGCAATAAAGCGATAAGCTTTAAACAGAGCTTCGTTTTGCCCCATTTCAGTCGAATAGGCGCTGAGCTTGGGCAGGCAAGCATTGTAGGCGTCGCGCAGCTCATCGCTGTTGACCACGGAATTCATGTGGCTGACCGGGGACCAGGCTTTGCTGAGTTTATCGTCCACGTCTTCCAGAGGTTCGATCAGGTTTTTCCATGTGTAGTGCTGCGTGGCTTGAAGGTGCTGTTCGACGGACGAGCGGGCCTCACTCAATAACTGATCGATGGCAGGTACGACGTGTTCCGGTTTGATTTTGGAAAACATCGGCAATGGAGAGTTGGCTAGTAATGGATTATTCATAGTGATCTCAGGAAAGGAAGTTCATGGCTGCGTTGATGCGATGTTTGGCTTTGTGCAGTATATCCAGGGAAAAGTCGGGGGTTAATTTGCTGTTTTTAAGTTTAACGTAGGCAGGTATCGAATTCATATACGGTATTTCCTTGGCCCGGTTGGTGCCGAAATAGCTGTGCAACTTGGCTAGTATGACGATATCAGCCAGATTCAACTGATCGCTGTCGCTTTCGCAGAACCAATCTTCAGCATACCGGGGAATGGCGGCTAATTCCGAAGTAAAGCCCAGTGTGTGCAATACCAGGGAGCCGACCGACGGACTCAAAAGCGGGATGGCGGACTCCAATATGTCCAAGTTCGGATATTCATTCGGATTTTGCTCGGCAAAATGCAATATCGGTATGGTACCTATGTCGGTGATCAGGCCGGCTAATAAGGCATCTTCAGGGTTAACCGTGCCGCTTTCCTGGGCAAGTACAAAACACAAGCTGGAAACATAGAGACTGGTTTTCCACAAGGTTTGCATTTTTTCCATCAGTTGTGGATTTTGGCATTGGAATAATTGTTTTAGGCTGACGCCCATAACCAGTTTTCGCGTTTGATCCAGGCCTAATCGAGTCACGGCTGCATGGCAGTTAGTGATCGGCGATATGGGCGAATATAGCGGACTGTTGGCCAGCTGGATCAGCTTGGCTACGATGGATGTATCTACCCCGATAATTCTGACAACCTCGCTGATGCCTAAGTCTTTTTCCAGCGCTTCTTTCAGCTTTATGGCGACATTGGGTAATGAGGGCAGGCTTAATTTATTGTCCCGGTAGCTCGCTGAAAAACTGGTGAAAAAACGGTTATTGGCAATTTGCTCAGGCAATTCAATGTCAATCAGCTCAACGGAAGCGGATTGTTGAAGGCTTTTATTCGACCATCGAGAGATAAATTCCCCTGAAATCGCCAAAATGGAAATGTCTGTTGCAGCAATGGCCGTTGCCCCGCAAATTTTACCGCTATTGAGCGGTAAGTTGGCCAGCGATGACTCTGCCGACAGGGTGTAGTGATTGTCGCTGTCAGGCTGAAGTTCAACGCTTCCTTCAAGCAGATAAAATACTGAATTGATTTTTTGGCCCAGCCTGAAAATTACAGAACCCTGAGTATAACGTAATGTCATGTGAGCCAGTTGCTCAACATAGGCGTCATCCATGTCTCGAAGCGGAGCCAGTCCTTTTAAAATGGTCAGCGGTAGTTTTTTATGCTCGGTGGAAACAGGTTCCGAACAGGTAGGTATATTTGAATTAACGGGGGGGGCAATGTCAGGTTTTTTTTCCGGGGCGGAGATCTTGGGGCTTCGGGGAAGTAATTTAGTAAGCCAATTCATGATGACATCGCGTGTTATTGTTTGGGAGGTATGTGGCCGGGGGCTTGGTAGTGATGTGTTTCGGGAGTGTTAAGAAAAAGGGTTGTTTTGGATAAATGGTCGTACCAGCTACGCTGATTTTTATCGATAAGTATCCACAAGAAGCCTAGTCCGAAAAAGCCCCATGATATGATGGCGGCCAGGAAGCGGAGCAAGGCCTGTTTCCAGCTGATGGGTTTCATATCAAAGGTAAGCACTCTTATTTTCCAAGCCCGCAAGCCCAATGTTTGTCCGCCGTGCGTCCAAAACCAGGCGTAAAAGAAGAAGCTGACTAGCAGAAGATAAATGGGGAAAAAGAATTGTTGACTAGTGAAAGCTTCGCCTGCATTTAAAGGAAGCAATACTGCGGTCGCGACAAATAAAACGGCGATCAGTAGCAGGAGGTCGTAAAATATAACTGCCAGGCGACGGAAAAAACCAGGCTTTGATGTGGGATCATTGCCTGGTTTTTGCGATATATTCTCTGTTGATCCAACCAATTAAATTTTGAATAAGGCTAGTTTTTGACCAAAATACATGCACATCGCCATTAGCGCTCCCAGCATTATGAGAGAAAACAAAAATGGCGGTCTGTGAAACAGAAGAATGAAGAAATCTGTTGCAAAAAGGCTGGTTAACAAAGGTTGGTCTATTAAGCTATTAAGAATCTTTTTGAACATAACAATTCCAGTCAAGCACGCTAATGTTTGTGCGATGTTTAAAAAATGGTTGTCTGATCTTTTATCTGGTATGTGCAACGTGATGTAATTTAGAATTGCTTGAAAAAATCAGAGTGATGATTCTACTCCATTCAAAACAGGAATGTAAAAGAAACTTGCGGATTGGGTTAGAATTCATTACCAATGATATAATTAAAGTAATTAGAAAAATAACAAGGTGTAAAGACTATTTTAAACTTCTTTAAAAAAATTATTAAATCAGCCAAAAATGAAGCTGAACCTGCTGGTCCACGAGTCAAAATATATTCACGTGCTGAACATAATATTTCACGCTCCCAGATCAGTGAGAATGCGCTGAAAGTTTTGTACCGTCTGCAAAAGGAAGGATTCGATGCTTACCTTGTCGGCGGCTGTGTGCGTGATTTACTGTTGGGGCGGGAACCCAAGGATTTTGATGTCGTAACCAATGCCGATCCTGATCAAGTTAGAAGGGTATTTCGGAATTGCCGGTTAATCGGCCGCAGGTTTCGTCTGGCGCATGTGCATTTTGGTCGGGAAATTATCGAGGTTGCGACTTTTAGAGGCGCAGGGGAAGAGCAAAGCGACAAGCAGGTGCTCAACAAGGAAGGAAGGCTGTTACGGGATAATGTCTACGGTGCCATCGAAGAAGATGTGTGGCGCAGGGATTTTACTGTTAATGCCCTATATTACAATATAAAAGATTTTTCAGTAGTGGATTATGTCGGCGGTATGGCCGACCATAAAGCGGGGGTGATCAGGCTTATCGGCGACCCTGACATGCGTTTTCGTGAAGACCCCGTGCGCATGCTGAGGGCGGTGCGTTTTGCCGTTAAACTCGGCTTCAATCTGGATCCTGAATGCGAGAAAGCGATACACAACGATGCCCAGTTACTGGCCAGCATCCCGTCCGCCAGGCTTTATGATGAAGCGATCAAGTTGTTTTTATTCGGTTATGCGCTGCAAACTTTTGAAATGCTCAGGCATTATGGGCTTTTCCAAGTGCTGTTTCCTGCCACTGAGAACAGTTTAGCGGTTGAAGACAGTGGTTTTCCCCGATTGTTATTGGTTAAAGCGCTGGAAAATTCGGATAACAGGATAGCGGAAGGCAAAACGGTTACGGCTTACTTTTTATTGGCGGCTTTTTTGTGGGAGCCGGTGCGGATGCTGGCTAAAGAAAAAATGGCGCAAGGCGAGGTTGAGTTTATTGCCTATCAGGATGCGGCCAGTGAGATTATTGCCCGGCAGATTAGAAGCACGGCTCTTCCTCGCCATATCAGTATGGCTATGCGTGAGGTTTGGAGTATGCAGCCCAAGTTTAATGCACGTACTGGGTCTAAGCCCAGTCGTTTGATCGGTCATCCTCGCTTTAGGGCAGCCTATGATTTTCTGGTATTACGCGCCGAGACCGGAGGCGCCGATCCCGAGTTGGCTGAATGGTGGACCACGTACCAGAATGCCAGTGATAATGAGCAAAGAAAAATGACTCAGCCCCCGCGCAGCAAAAAGTCAGGGCGCAAAAGAAGCTATTCCAGAAAAGGTAAAGACAGTACTCCAAAAACAGAACCTTAAAGTATTCGATAGTTATGGAAAATTCAAAAGCTGACTTGATAACCGCTTTTATAGGTTTAGGCAGTAATCTCGAAAACCCTGCGGAACAAATTAAATCAGCGCGCACGGCAATAACGCAAATACCCGGAGTGCGGGAGCTGGCATTTTCCAGTTTGTATCATAGTCCGCCGATGGGGCCGCAGGATCAGCCTGATTACGTTAATGCAGTGATGTGTGTCGCGACCGACTTGCCGCCGATAGATTTGTTGCGTCGGCTGCAGCACATCGAAAACAATCACGGTCGGGTCAGGAAAGCCGAGCGGTGGGGAGCAAGAACGCTGGATTTGGATGTGTTAATCTATGACGATCAGATTATTGAAATGCCTGATTTAATCGTGCCGCATCCGGGTTTGGCTGAACGGGCCTTTGTCTTGTATCCCTTGTTTGAGATCGCGCCTCAATTGACAGTGCCTGGAAAAGGCCATATTGTTGATCTGCTCGCCCAATGTCCCATGAACGGACTGAAGCGGCTGGATTGATTTTTGTTTCAGCAAAGCCGATATCTTCAAGAATAAAATGAACCAATATGCTTCCACAGCTACGTTAAAGCCGCTATCAATTATTGATCTTGCCGCCATGAAACAACGCTGCGAGAAAATTTCCTGTTTAACCGCCTATGACGCAGGATTTAGCGCCTTGATCGACAAGGTGGGAGTCGATGTGATGCTGGTGGGAGATTCTCTGGGGATGGTTATTCAAGGGCATGATACCACGCTGCCGGTTACTATCAGAGACATGGTTTATCATACCCGGTGCGTTAGCAATGCTCGGCAGAGGGCGTTTATTATCGCCGATTTGCCGTTTATGACTTACAGCACGACTGTCATCGCAGCTAAAAATGCCGCCAAGTTAATGCAGATTGGCGGGGCCCAAATGGTTAAGCTGGAAGGGCCGAGAATCGAGTGCGTCAGGTTTCTTGTAGATCAGGGCATTCCTGTTTGCGGGCATCTGGGCTTGTTGCCGCAGTCGATTAATCAATTGGGCGGCTATAAAGTTCAGGGCAAGGAAAAGGCGGCAGCAGAAAAATTATTGGCCGATGCTCATGAATTACAGCAAGCAGGTGCCGGTCTGCTGGTATTGGAGTGTGTTCCTGCGGCGTTGGCTAAAGAGATCAGTTTGCAGTTAACCATCCCTGTTATAGGTATCGGTGCTGGCGTAGATTGCGATGGGCAAGTGCTGGTGCTATATGACATGCTCAATATCGGCACAATCAAGCGTCCGCGGTTTTCCCGAAATTTCATGACTGGCGCGGCGAATATCGAGGAGGCTATCAGTGCCTATCACCAAGCGGTTAAGCAGGCCCTGTTTCCAACGGCTGAACATAGTTTTTAAGGCTTATGCGCACAGTTAACACAGTATCAGAATTACGCAATGCGGTTAGAGAGTGGCGTTCGGCAGGACAGAGCGTTGCCTTAGTGCCGACCATGGGCAATTTGCATGCCGGGCATCTGGCGTTGGTAAGCAAAGCCAAAGAAAAAGCCGATCGGGTGGTAGTTAGTATTTTTATCAATCCTACCCAGTTCGGTGTTGGCGAAGATTTTGAAAGCTATCCGCGTACCGAGCAGGAAGATCAGGAAAAACTCAATTCATCCGGTGCGGACTTGGTGTTTTTGCCCGCTGTTTCAGAGGTTTATGCGTCCGATGCCAAGACAATCGTATCGATAGCCGGTCTGTCCGAGTGGTATTGCGGAGCATCAAGACCCGGGCATTTTGACGGGGTTGCGACAGTTGTTTGTAAGTTATTTAATATAGTGCAGCCGGACACGGCTTTATTTGGATTAAAAGATTTTCAGCAGCTGACGGTAATACGGACAATGGTCAGGGATTTAAATTTTCCTATTGAGATAGTCGGTGTGGAAACGGTCCGGGAGGCGAGCGGGCTGGCGATGAGCTCCAGAAACGGCTATTTAAGCGCAGATGAAAAAGCTGTCGCCGCAAAACTGTATCAGTCCTTATGTATTGCACGCGATGCTATTTTAGCGGGACAGCAATCTTATGAGGACATCGAGAACAGCGCTTTACTGTTTTTACGAGACTGTGGTTTTCAACCGGAATATTTTACCGTGTGCAGGGCTGGCGACTTAAAAAAAGCAGGCATGGATGATATGGACTTGGTTTTGTTGGCGGCGGCAAGGCTTGGCAAAACCCGATTAATCGATAATATCTATTTTTCCAGATAAGTAATAGTAGGGTTTGTACGGATTGAAAAATGCTAAAAGTTGATGCATTGTTGCAATTAATGGATAATGCGCGGTTCTCAAGAGTATTTATATAGTTTTTATTATGCAAATCACAATGCTTAAAGCGAAATTACATAGAGCCACGGTAACTCATTCAGAATTGGGTTATGAAGGTTCTTGTGCGATTGACGGCAATATTCTTGATTTATCGGGTATCAGAGAATACGAACAGATACAGATTTATAATGTCAATAATGGCGCGCGTTTTACGACCTATGCTATTCGTGCCGAAGAAGGGTCTGGGTTATTTTCAGTTAATGGCGCCGCTGCCCGTTTGGCGTGTCCAGGTGACCTGATTATTGTCTGCGCTTATGCAATATTGGACCAAAAAGAAGCGGAAAATCATAAGCCTACCCTGATTTATTTTAATGAAAAGAACCAGGTCCAGCGCTCAGCCAATTCCATTCCCGTCCAAGCTGCTGCTTCCACTTGATTGCCTGCCTTATTCGCGGCACAAATCGATATTTGAATAGGCTGATTTTCTGATTCCATCCTAGGTACACGGCTACGCCGCAAAGTAGCGAGCATCTGTTCATGAAGTACCGATATTCCCGCAAAACTGCCGCTAAAAAGCGGCAGTAATAATAAATTCCGTAAAGATGCGGCTAAAGGTTGAATAATAGGCTCTTTTGGAGAGATTCCATCCAAGTTGCTAGCAATCTTTATGCACTTTCAGAAACATTAATTTCATTGCTGATGTCCGTCAGCGTTATGCTCTGCTCCACCTGAGTAAGTATCTTCTGTAAGCCGATTCTTTTTGCGCTGTTAATCACTAATGGGGATCTAATAGAGCCTTTAATGGTAGGTTGAGCCGATGCGTCTTTATGCAACATTATCAGTATGAGTATGTCGCTAATATCTTCAATTCCCAGTATGGCTTCTTCAGAATCATTTAAGATGAAGTCATAATTAATATTGAAAATAGAAGGTTGAGCGACTGAAAAGATAAGGGATTCGTCATCTAAGGATTGGAGCCAGAACACGAGAGGGTTGTCGCCCTCCTGATGAAATAGTTTGAAACGGGTTTGATCTTCAAAACCTGGGATTCCGTTAGGAAAGTTAATGATAGTGCTGGGATCAATGATTTGTTCGCCGAATATGCTTGATTTAATTTCCACAATGGACTCTGGTAAAAGTTAATGTAAGTACAAATATATAGTCTAAAGCTAACAGTATAGCAAGTGTCCGGTCTGTGTAATGAGCCGGTTACCAGGATTGTACCCAGTCTCCAATCCTGACTCCCAGGTCACGGGCAGGCGCTTCCAAGTTGCCAATGGAATAGCGTGGGGTTACAGTGACGAGGGTTACTACACCGGCAGGCTGCCTGTCTTTACCTACAAAACTGATACCGCCATCAAGATTCAAGTCTTCATCGCCCGTGCTGTAAACCACCAGCTGATCGCCGACATTAAGCCTTTCCTGCGTGCCAGCATCAATAAATACTTTGTCATCCTTTATTTCAACAATGCGCGTTGTAAAGGGGTGGCAGCTTAAGGCTTGGCGTATATCAGTGCTGGCCTGATTTATAAGTTGGGCTATTTTTTCGCCGGTTGACGTGGAGTTAAAGCGCTCACTGCCTACCGTATAAGTTGCAGGAATCCACACATCGCCTAAGACCTCATCGGTATAACGCTGTTGGAAGATTAATGCACCGCTATATCCGTCATGTACAAAAACATCAATTCCGATACCGCGCCTGGCCACCATGTCACGAACTAAACTTTTAACGAATGCCAAAGGCCCCGCGCCTCTCATGTATTCGGAAGATTCAACCTCCAAGTCTCTAATGACGCCGGACAGCACCAATTGCGTGCCGTTCGATGCTGCGACTTGCATGACTTTCGATGGGCGATAGGCTGTACGATCTTGTATTTCCGGAGCCAAGTCGGCTTTTGGGTATAAATTGATATTAGTCGCGTTGCTGCCTACAAAATCGCCGGACTCGATTAAATGGTTATTAAGCTCGCGTGGAATGCCGCCATATAGATCCTGCGTCTCATAACCACTGACCTGTTCCTGTTTAGCTAAAGGGAAGGCGGTTGCGACAATGCGTTTCCGATAATGAGTTGTGCAGGCGTTGTCAGCAGATAACTCGACCATTGCGACAACATGATAGATATCGCCAGTCGTCCATTCCCTGATAATTTTGGTATTTTTCACCGCAGCAGCGGTGCGCATGGAAAAAGTATCCAGGGCAACGTTATTTTGGTTGACGGTAGTTTGGCTATGAAGGTTAACAGACAATTGCATGGATGCCTGACGGATGGCGTCCTGCAATGCCTGCTGTTTAGCTAATAGCGGCATGTTTTTGTTAATAACAGCCTGGCCTTCAACAGTTACAACATCAGCACTAGGTTGAACAACGGCATACGATTGATTTAGTAAAACCAAGGATAACAGTATGCATTCAAATAATATTTTTGCCATTCATCAACTCTGTTTGTTGCTGTGCTTACAAGGGATGTAAGCAAGAAGCGGGTGCAGAAGTGGATGCTTTGACTAATTGCGGCGCTCCTGCAAAACCATTATTAAATGCTATTTGCAGTAATTTTCAAAGGTAATTGTTGTGGCTGCCGCCTTACAAATGTGCCAGCAATGAAAAAAGTTATGCCGAAAGTTTGTATGATTATTTGCCGGATTATTGATGACTAAATCCCTTGGTATTAGCATAATTGTTAATGCTTGATATCTTAGCCGGAGCATTGTCAGTGCTGTATGCCGGACTTTCCGTGTTTTGTTGGAGGCACTGGTTCATTAAAGCGCTTGGGCCGTTAAGACACTCATAAAGTCTGGGTGTCAAATCAAGCTCCACAACCGTCTCAAAAGTATCATCGCCGGCGTAAATATCGCTGCCGATAGCCGAGGTTTTTACTACCCTTGCTCCGCGTAAATAAGCATTAAGATTAATCTGGTAATTGTCGTGGCTGACTTCCATATCTCCGACCGTGGTTTGCCCGTGCAATTGAATGCCATTAAGCTGCTCGGCCAAACTCCTGTAAGCGTCCATTTTGGATGCCCTCATGGCCATTAATTTAATTTGCGAGCGCGAATACCGGTCGCTTTTTTCGACAGTGCCGTAGCCTTTCGCACTGATGGTTTTGTACGGCAGAAACGCAGTTGGCGGCGCTTTGCCGGTCGTGCAGGCGGTCATTAACAGGCTGATGGTTAATCCGGCTAGCGCCAACGACGATGTGAATATCGAGGGCTTGGCAAGAACCGGTGCGGCAAATATTGGCTTTAAAAAATTAATGTTCACGGTAGTCATTCCTGTGTCAGTTTGCCAATATAGCGGCTGATAAGCTTATTACTTAAGCTTTTTTGCAAGTTATTTTTGTTGCGAAATATAACTGCCAATAGGCCGCATTGCATCACAAGCCTGTTCTCCTGTATCCTGCGCAGCATGCAAATAAATCTGATTTCAGTAGGAAACCGTATGCCGGGCTGGGTGCAGCAGGGCTATGACGAATACGCCAAACGTTTACCCCGTGAATGCGAGCTGGTCCTTAAAGAAATTGCTCCGGGCAAGCGAGCCAAGAACAGCGATGTCGCCAGAATTGTGAAAGAGGAAGGCGAACGCATGATTGCGGCAATGCCTCAAAGTACACATATTGTCACCTTGGATATTCCCGGCAAACCCTGGACGACGCCCGAACTGGCACAAGCGATGCAACGCTGGCTGGAAGGCGGGCAGCATGTTTCCTTATTAATAGGCGGGCCGGAAGGTTTGGCGGATTCCGTAAAACAACTGGCACGGGAGTCATGGAGCTTGTCGAAGCTGACATTCCCTCATCCGCTGGTGCGCATCGTTGTGGCCGAGCAGATTTATCGTGCCTGGAGTATCCTCAACAATCATCCCTATCATCGTTAATGGCTGCGCAGATTATCCTTGCCTCAGCCTCCCCCCGGCGCAGGGAATTGCTGGATCAGATTAAAATCGTTTATCGCGTCCATCCGGTCGATGTTGACGAGTCGCCGTTGCTCAATGAAACGCCGTTGGACTACGTGCAGCGGCTGGCCGCCGAAAAATCTGCTGCATGCCTCGCAGAGCTGGGTGACAGCGTACCGGTTTTGGCAGCCGATACCGCTGTGGTTCTGGACGACTTGATTATGGGAAAACCCAAAGACCGGGATGATGCGTTTGCCATGCTACGGCTGTTATCCGGTAAAATGCATCGGGTTTATAGCGCAATTTCGCTCAGAGGGCGGCAGCATGATCAGGCGGTCAGCATTACCGAGGTGACTTTCAGGCCGTTGACGGAATGCGAAATGGAGGCCTATTGGCAAAGCGGCGAGCCGGGCGATAAAGCCGGCAGCTATGCAATTCAAGGCTTGGGCGGCGTATTTGTTGCGTCGATTAACGGCAGCTTTTCCGGCGTGGTGGGGTTACCGTTGTTTGAAACCGCGGAACTTTTATCCAGGCAAGGCATAGGTCTTTTCAAATGAGTGAAGAAATTTTAATTAACGTTACTCCGCCTGAGACACGTGTTGCGGTTATTGAAAATGGCGTCTTGCAGGAATTGATCATTGAGCGGACCCGGCAGCGGGGCTTGGTCGGTAACATTTATAAAGGTGAAGTGTGCCGTGTTCTGCCCGGTATGCAGGCGGCTTTTGTCGATATTGGCCTGCCGAGGGCGGCATTTTTGCATCTTTCCGACCTATGCGCCAAGGATCTGGAAAAGAAAGGATCGGAAAACATCGAGCATTACTTGCACGAAGGCCAGCATATTATCGTGCAAGTGGTCAAAGATCCCCTCGGCAGCAAGGGCGCGCGCCTGACCACAGAAATATCGATACCGTCGCGGTTTCAGGTTTATATGCCTTATGCGCAAAATTCCGGCGTGTCCCAGCGGATTGAATGCGAAACCGAGCGAGTCCGCTTAAGAGCCTGTCTCGACGCTTTCAGGCTGGAGCACAAATGCGGCGGATTTATCGCAAGGACAGCGGCAGAATGCATTGATGAGACGGTATTGATTGCCGATATGACATTCTTGCTGAAACTGTGGGAATCAATCGCGGCCAAGATCGCCACCGCCAAGCCCAAGCAGTTTATCCATAAGGACTTGCCGCTGAGCATTAGGACCTTAAGGGATTTATACAGGGAAGGCATTGAAAGAGTCCGGGTGGATTCAAAGGAAACCTACCATCGCCTGGTCGAATTTGCGGAGATTTTTGTGCCGGAAATTGTGCCTGTGATTGAGCATTACACCGGCGAGTGTCCGGTATTCGATATTTACAGCGTTGAGGATGAAATCCAAAAAGCGCTGGAGCGTAAAGTCAACCTGAAATCGGGCGGGCACCTAGTGTTTGACCAGACCGAATCGATGACCACCGTCGATGTGAATACTGGCGGTTATGTCGGTGGCCGCAATCTGGAAGAGACGATTTTCAAGACCAATCTTGAAGCGGCGCAAACGATTTCTCGGCAACTCAGGCTCAGGAATCTCGGCGGCATCATCATCATCGATTTTATCGATATGCAAAGCGAGGACCATAAAAAACAGGTTTTGCAGGCCTTCGAGCGGCATCTGGAAAAAGATCACGCCAAAACCAACATCACTGAAGTCTCGATACTGGGGCTAGTGGAAATGACTCGCAAAAGGACGCGGGAAAGTCTGGAGCATATACTTTGTGAGCCTTGCAGCGCCTGCGGCGGCCGCGGCGTTTTGAAAACTGCGGAATCCATGTGCCTGGAAATATTCCGGGAAATTATTCGCGAAGTCAGGCAGTACAAGGTTCAGAAAATATTGGTTCTGGCTTCCAACTCAGTTGTGGAAATGCTGCTTGATGAGGAAGCGGACATGCTGGCCGAACTGGAAGTCTTTTTGAACGTGCGCATTAAGTTCAGGGCCGAGGCTGAATACAATCAGGAGCAGTATGATGTGGTGTTGCTTTGAGGCGAAAGGCTAAAGGTGAAGGGCGAAAGGTGGATGCAGCAAGACTTTTCTTTACTGGAGCAAAATAAACCCTTTTTAGTGTTCTTCGTTTATGCGGTTTTGTTTTTATGGCGAAGATGAAATACCTTCACAATTCTTTAAGCTTTGAATTTTTAACCTTAGATCGTATGAACCTTTCGTCCTTGGCCCTTCGCCTTTAGTTTTCCCTAGTGATTCATCATATTACGCGTGCCACGCGGCATCTCATTTTCTGGTCTTTGATTTCGGTCGCTATCGGCTTGACTGGCGTGCGCCTGCTAGTGTCCGGGATTGAGCACTATAAGTCCGATCTGGCGGCCCATATCGGCGATCTTGTCGGTACGCCGGTGACAATAGGCCGCCTCGGCGCAAAAATGCGCGGCTTCAACCCTGAGCTGGTGTTAAAGGACATTTCGATTTCCCGGGACGCTCCTGCCGCTTCGGGCAGTACGCGGACAAATGCGCAGCCGGATTTGTCATCCCTTGCCTCGACCAACAATGAAAAACCCGCTATCCAGCTCACCGAAATACGCCTGGGCATTGATTTGCTGGATATATTGGTCAGCCGGGATTTATTGTCCTCGTCCTGGGTCACCTTGGTGGGCGCCAAACTGTCCATTAAACGCCAGCAGGACGGAAGCATTGCCATTGTCGGCTTAAAAGCCAGCGACGGTCAGCCGACGTGGTTGTTGCAGGGCGGAAAGTACGAAGTCTTGCAAAGCGAAATCATTTGGCAGGATGAAATGAACCATCGCAAGCCGCTGCTGTTCAATGGCGTCGATCTGGCGATCCGCAATGACGGCGAACGGCACCGCCTTAATGTGCTGATAAAGTTGCCGAAGAAAGTCGGCGATGCTTTAAGAATATCCATGGACTTCAAAGGCAATGTTTTCGAGCCTTCAACCATCGAAGGGCGGGTTTATATAAATGGCAATGCTGTTTTTTTGCCTGAATTAGCGGCATTCGGGCAAGTCTCAACCGGGGACCGGATACATATCAATGGCGGTACCGGCAATTTTCAAATCTGGGCCGATTGGCGGCAATCACAGTTGGCGTCGATGGATATTGATGCGCAAATTCAACAGATGGCGCTGGCTCGCCAGGATAAGCAGGAATTTTTTGTCAAACAGCTGAAAACCAGGTTGCACTGGGGAATGAATGATGTCCTTCAAGGTAACGCTAATCCCTGGCAACTCGATGTAAACGATTTTTCACTGGAAACCCAGGATGGCCATAAAGGCGTCGTTAAAAAATGGCCGTCCGCCGTGTTCAGTGTTGCCGGGCAGCGCAGGGACGACAACGCTTTGCATAAAATAGCGCTGTTTATAGAGCGGCTGGACTTGCAGGAAGCGTCCGGGTTGGCGCAATTTTTTGCGCCCTTGCCGGAGGAGCAGGCTAACACGCTCGCAAAAGCCCGGTTGAAAGGATTGTTGGAGAATTTCTCCCTGTTTGCCGACCTGGATGCGAAATCGGTGGAGCTGAACGGCAGGTTTGCCAAACTCGGTGTCGCATCGTTGTCGTCCGTTCCGGGCATAGAAAATTTGACCGGCCGGATCAAGGGCAGCGAAAAGCAGGGTTCCATTACCCTTGCGACCAAAGATGCCTGGCTAACAGGGCCTGATCTGTTCCGCGAAGCTTTGCCAGTTAAACGGCTTCAAGGCACGCTAAATTGGCAACAAGCTGTCGACGGACATGCCTGGTCCGTGTCCAGTCCATCGATTGAATTGGACTCCTTAAGCTTCCAGAGCAACACCCGCTTCCGCATCGATATCCCCGAAGCAGGCAAGCCGGTATTTATGGACTTGCAAAGTGCATTTAGCGGCGAAGACGCCAGCGAGGTTAGGCATTATTTGCCGGTGGGCATCATGGATGAAGAAGTCGTTGCCTGGCTGGATAATGCCTTCGTTAGCGGCAGGCTGAGCAACGGCGGCTTGTTGGTCTACGGCAATCTGAACGATTTCCCGTTTGCCGATGCGCCGGGCGTTTTTGAAGCGGTATTTAACGGCGAACAGTTTGAATTGGCGTACGATCAGGAATGGCCTCATATTACCGGCATGAATACCGAGGTCATGTTTTCGCAGGGCGGCCTCAAGGTTAATGTCCTGCAAGGGCAATCCGGTATCGCCAGGGATGCCGTGCCTGCCGCAGACCAGTCGGGAGTCGGCGCGGAGAGTGTGGTCATCAAACAAGCTGAAGTGACCATTCCCTCGCTGGAGAAAAGCGAGCAGTTGCTGATTAAGGGCGAGGTCGAAAGCGGTATTGCCCAGGTTCTGGCCTTTCTGCAACAGACCCCGCTGAGTTCGCCGGTGGATTCGTTACTGGAAGCCATTGCCCCGCAGGGAAATACGCAGGTAGCGCTGGATCTTAAAATTCCGTTAACCGACCATGCGCCAACCAAAGTCGATGGAACGGCGCAACTGAGAGATGCCAAGCTAACGGTAAAATCGCTGGAGCTGTCGGTTAGTAAAATTAACGGCGAGCTCAAGTTCAATGAACAGGGCGTTTATAGCGATACCATTCATGCGGCAGCCTTGGGTCATCCGATCCAGATCAACATCAAAAGTTCGGATAGCCAAACCACCGTCAATGTGGAAGGGCATGCGGGAATTAGCGATCTGCAAAAGCAGTTTGATATGCCTTGGTGGAAAATCGCTTCCGGGGCAACAGATTATCGGTTAGCGCTGGATTTGCCGTATGGGGGTGAGCCGCCGGAGCTTGTTGTGGAGTCGATGCTGTCCGGCATAGCCCTGGATTTGCCGGAATCATTGGCCAAGACACGGGAGCAAAAAATACCCTTGTCTTTGACGTTCAACCTGGGCGAGCAACAGTTAATGCCGGTGCTGCTAAATTACGACAACAAGCTGAAAGCGGCGATTCAGTTGGATACCAAGCAAAAGACCATCTATTCGGGGCATGTGCTGGTCGGTGCCGGTGAGGTCGCCCAGACTCAGGATGCGGGATTAAAGCTGGAGCTCAACCGAAGTCAGCTGATGTTGCAAGACTGGCTGGGTTTGGCCCTTACCCAAGCCGACAGCGCCAGCTCTTTGCCGCCTGCGGCACTGCCGCCGCCTCAGACGGCTGGTCGCGGCGGTTCCCTACCAACTGCGACACTTGCACCATCCTTGGCAGTCGGTCGCATCGGTTCCCTACCGATTGCGACACTTCCGCCATCCTTGGCAGTCGGTCGCACCGGTTCCCTACCGATTGCGACACTTCCACCATCCTTGGCAGTCGTTAAGGAGTTGAAGATTCATGGCGATCATGCGGTATGGAATAAGACCGATATGGGCGTTTTGGACCTGGCCTTGAAGCGCAATGGCAACTTTTGGACGGGGACTGTAACCGGTCCGGCCGCGAAGGGAAACGTCAAAGTTCCTGTCAATTTTGGGAATACCGACAGAATCAGTCTGGATATGGAGGTGCTGGATATTTCGGCATTAAAGCAAATCGAGCCTAAAGACTCTTTCCGGGCTGTTTCTACCCGGCCTCTTGCGGACGCGGACGCTCCGGATGCAAATCCGCTACGGACGCTATCCCCGGAGCGCGTGCCTTTATTGACGGTTACCAGTCGAAAAACGCTATGGCAGTCGATTGACCTGGGGCAGCTGTCATTGGAAACCAAGCGTATACCGGGCGGCATGGGGTTTGACGACGTGAAGCTGGCCGGAGAAAGTCAAAGGCTTATCTTTTCAGGTAACTGGCAAATAAACGGCGGACAGTCAGTAACACACACCCGAGGCTATCTGGAAGTGCCCCATGCCGGAAAACTGCTGGAACAGCTGGATATTACCAAAGACTTGACCGAAACCAGCGCGACTGTCGATTTTTCCGTCAATTGGAACGCGGCGCCTTATCAATTCTCGTTGGCGGATTTGAAGGGGCAGCTGGACATTAATTTCAAAAGCGGGCGGATTTTAAGCATAGAGCCCGGATTCGGCAGGCTGTTGGGAATGCTGGCAATGGCTCAATGGATAAAACGGGCGCAGCTGGATTTTAGCGATGTTTATGAGGAAGGCTTGACCTTTAACAGCATTAAAGGGCATTTCGATTTGGCAGGCGGAATTGCCTCAACTCATGATTTAGTGGTCGACGCGGTTCCTGCAAAAATCGCCATCAGCGGCGATACCGATCTTGTTAATCAAACTGTGGATCATATTATTGATGTCACGCCCAAAAGTGCCGATGCCGTGCCTATTGCTGGTACAATTATGGGCAAAGTAGCGGCCCTGGTAGGGCGATCTTTGACCGGCAAAGATCAGGAAGGATTTTTCTTTGGTTCCCAATATCTGGTAAAAGGAGCTTGGGGAAAAGCGGAGATCATTCCGATGCATAAAAATGACGGGTTGTTACAAAAAACCTGGAATGGCATTACCGATTTTCCGTGGTTAAAGCCGCAAGAAGATAATTAAGGTAGAGCTACAGTGATCAGTAAAACAATATAGCCGGCATCAGTTTGCATTTGCTGAGTCGTCATAAATTAAAGAGAGATACATATGAGTAGATGTGCGGCCATACAAATGGCATCAAGTCCCAATATCAGTGCTAATTTGCTGGAAGCCGACAAGCTTATCGGGGAAGCGGTCAAAGCGGGGGCAAAGCTGGTGGCTTTGCCGGAAAACTTTGCCTTGATGGGCGACCATGAACTGGACAAAATCAAAGCCAAGGAAGTTGATGGCTCAGGGCCTATCCAGAACTTTTTGGCGGCGACTGCCAAAAAATATGGAATATGGGTGATTGGCGGGACTATTCCGATAGTGGGTGACGACAGTAATAAAGTAAGGGCGGCTTGTCTGGTTTATAACGATCAAGGTGAACGGGTTGCACGCTACGATAAAGTGCATTTGTTTGATGTTAACGTTCCAGGCAGCAATGACGTTTACCGCGAATCCGATTCGATCGAACCCGGTACTGACATGCTGGTGATTGACACGCCGTTTGGCCGGATGGGCATCGCTGTTTGTTACGATTTGCGCTTCCCCGAGTTTTTCCGCAAGATGGGTATGGAGATACTGGTCATCCCATCGGCATTTACAGCAGAAACCGGAGCCGCTCACTGGGAATTACTGTTAAGGGCGCGTGCCGTGGAAAACCTGTGCTATGTGATCGCGCCGAATCAGGGCGGCTTTCATCTTAACGGCCGTAAAACTTTCGGGCACAGTATGGTGATCGACCCGTGGGGCGTGGTGCTGGATTGCTACAAAACAGGCGGCGGCTTTGTCTCCGCCGAAATAGATATCGAACGACTGGAAAAAGTCCGGGGCGCATTTCCGGCATTGGATCATCGTCGTTTTTTTTGAGATTAATATGTTCTTAATAATTAGAAGTATATTCTTGATCGGTTTTTTGGTTTCTTGCGAGACCACACCGGAAAGCCGCTACCATGACACCGAAGCCCTGGAACGTCCGCCAACTGTGGTGAGCAGCAGCCCGACCCGGGAGCAGCGCGTTGTTGATACCAGTTCGATTCCGAAGAAAAAAGACAGGACAGGTCTGGGTTCGGATGTTTACCAGAGTACGTCAACGCAGCTGACGATCAAGCAACCTTTTGATGAAACATGGAATACCTTGGGCCGGGCATTGAAGCAAAGCGGCATCAAAATAACCGATCATGAGCGCGATAAAGGGCTTTATTATGTTACCCAGGATGATTCAAGCGACAGCAACGGTTTTTTTGCAAAAGCGACGGCCTTTTTAAGCAGTGATTCCACTATCTATCTTCTAACCGTGAAATCTGAAGGCGAGGAAACGACGGTGACCGCGACCGTAGCCAATGAGGCGGAACAAAGCAGTGCGGCGGCTAAAGACGGTGCGCCGGAATCCAGGGCGGGAAGCGCGGAAGACCTGATGCAGTTATTGTTTAACACCTTGCGTGATAAACTGGAAGAATAACGAAGCAGGGATAGTGCGGCGCCTCTACCCTTTTATTTGAACTTTTATTACGAATTTTTGATGGAAATACTAAACCTTGCAAGACAAGCTATCCTGATGCCTGCCGGTATTCAGGATGGTGATATTGAAAAGATTATGAACCGGTTGCTGAGCTCACCGGTTGATGCGGCGGATATTTACTTTCAATCTAGCCATTTCGAATCTTGGGTCATGGAAGGCGGCATCATTAAAGAAGGCAGTCATAATATCGAACAGGGCGCCGGGGTGCGCGCGGTATTTGGCGAAAAAACAGGCTTTGCCTACAGTGACCGGATTGAACTGCCGGTGCTGCTGGAAGCGGCCAATAATGTTAAAGCTATCGTTCGGCAAGGACAGGAAGCCGACCCCTCGCGCTGCAAAGTATCTATAAAGGCAGCCGATTGGCCGAAGCATTACGCGATGCAAAACCCGTTAAAATCGCTGGAAGATCAGCAAAAAATCGATTTATTGCGCAGGGTCGACAGCGAAACGCGCAAACTGGACAGCCGGATTGAGGAAGTTATCGTCAGCCTGGTCGGCGTCCATGAGCATATTCTGGTGGCCCGGCAAGACGGCTCCCTGGTAGCCGACGTGCGACCGTTGGTGCGGATGAATGTAACAGTCATAGTCGAGCAAAACGGTCAGCGCGAACAAGGCAGCATGGGCGGCGGCGGACGTAGCGATTACAGCTATTTCATCGACCAGGATACCGCGCTGGCCTATGGCCGTGAGGCAGTAAGGCAGGCATTGGTTAACCTGGAAGCCGTCGAAGCGCCGGCCGGTAACATGACGGTCGTGTTGGGCTCAGGCTGGCCGGGTATTTTGCTGCATGAGGCTATCGGTCACGGCCTGGAAGGCGACTTTAACCGCAAAGGCACCTCGGCATTCAGCGGCCGCGTCGGCGAACGGGTCGCATCCGACTTATGTACGGTGGTCGATGACGGCACTCTGCCTGGACGGCGCGGCTCGTTGACGATCGATGACGAAGGTACGCCGACAGAAAAGACCGTATTGATCGAAAACGGCATCCTCAAAGGCTACATGCAGGATCAGCTCAATGCCCGGTTAATGGGTGTCAATCCTACCGGTAACGGGCGGCGCGAATCCTACGCGCATCTCCCGATGCCGCGTATGACCAACACCTACATGCTGCCGGGCCAGCATGATCCGGAAGAAATTATAAGATCGGTAAAAAACGGCTTGTTTGCCAAAAACTTCGGTGGCGGTCAGGTCGATATTACTTCCGGAAAATTCGTATTTTCCGCTAGCGAAGCCTACCTGATCGAAAACGGCAAAATAACCCGTGCCGTAAAAGGTGCGACACTGATTGGCAATGGGCCGGATGTTCTGACCAAAGTGTCTATGGTCGGTACCGACCTGGAGCTGGATAGCGGTGTCGGCAGTTGCGGCAAGGATGGGCAAAGCGTGCCGGTCGGTGTCGGGCAGCCGACGTTAAAGATTGACGGCTTGACGGTTGGCGGAACGAGTGTTTAAACGATATGAACATTAAATATTTTGAAGATACCGATACCGCATTGCTGGAGTTTTCAGGCTATCCGGTTTTTGAGATTAAAGAAATTAATGAAAACATTTATCTGGACTTGGATAAAGGCGGAAATTTGATTGGCATGACCCTTGAGCAGGCAAGGCGCAAGCAAATATTAGTGAAGTTTCATTCCAGCAGATAAATCGGCAAATAGCCTAAAAAACAGATTAAGAGATCACAGTGCAAAATCACGAACAAATCAACCGATTAAAAAACACCGTTCAGAACATCCTGGACGAGGCTGTCAAACAAGGCGCCAGTGCCGCAGAAGCAGGCTTGAGCCAGGAAAACGGCTTATCGGTATCGGTGCGGTTGGGCGATGTCGAAACCATAGAGCATCACCGCGACCAGGGGCTGGGCGTCACCGTCTATTTCGGACAGCGAAAGGGCTCGGCCAGCACCACGGATTTGTCGGTCGCATCAATCAAGGAAACAGTCAGCGCGGCTTGCAGTATTGCCCGTTACACCAGCGAAGACGAATATGCCGGGCTACCGGACAAAGAACAGTTGGCTACCGAGTTTCCCGACCTGGATTTGAATCACCCGTGGGACATCGGCGTCGAAGCAGCCATTACGCTGGCGATTGAGTGCGAAGATGCGGCGCGGTTTTATCATGAAGAAATCAGCAATTCCGAAGGCGCTTCGGTGAATACGCATCAAGGTATCAGGGTGATGGGGAATACTTTGGGTTTCCTTCAAGGCTATGCCTCAACCCGGCATTCCTTGAGCTGTTCGGTACTGGCGCAACGCGGCGACAGCATGCAGCGCGATTACTGGTATACCGTCGCAAGGAATGCACGCGACTTGGAATCCGCTGCCCGCGTCGGCCAAAAAGCGGCCGAGCGAACACTTCGCCGTTTAGGCGCGCGCAGCTTAAGCACGCGGCAGTGTCCGGTCATGTATTGCGCGGAAACGGCTTCGGGCTTGCTTAGTTCGTTTGTCGGCGCAATCAGCGGCGGCAACCTGTACCGCAAGTCGTCATTTTTACTGAATGCCTTGAATACCCAAGTCTTCCCTGAATTTGTCCGCATTCATGAACAGCCGTATTTAAAAGGCGCTCTGGGCAGCGGCGCGTATGACGGCGAAGGCGTCGCTACCCAAACGCGCGATATCGTCAATGAGGGCGTTCTGCGCGGCTATGTATTAAGCACGTATTCCGCCCGTAAACTGGGCCTTCGCAGCACAGGCAATGCCGGTGGCGTGCATAATTTAACGATCGATCCGGGCAAGCTGGATTATCAGGGTATGTTAAAAGAGCTGAATACCGGCTTGCTGGTCACCGAATTGATGGGGCAGGGAGTCAATATGGTGACCGGCGACTACTCGCGCGGTGCGGCGGGTTTCTGGGTCGAAAACGGCGAAATCCAATATCCGGTTGAGGAAATCACTATTGCCGGCAACCTGAAAGACATGCTGAAAAACATTGTTGCCGTAGGTAATGATGTCGATTATCGCGGTAATATCCGTACTGGTTCGATACTGGTCGATCGGATGTCGATTGCCGGGGAATAAGCCAAGCTTTTTGTAACATTCAGAGCAAGCTTTGAACTCCTGGCTGGAGTCCAGAGCTTGCTCTGGCGCAAATGTTCACTAATTTTCTGTTTTACAGGGACTTAACAATATCGGCTATCAACTGCGGTCCGCGGTAAATAAGCCCGCTGTATACCTGCACCAGGCTTGCTCCGGCTGCTAATTTTTCCTTTGCGTCTTCGGCCGATAAAATCCCGCCTGCCGCAATAACCGGAATCTTGCCGTTCAATTCCGCCGCCAATCCCCGCACGACCAGCGTGGACTTTTCCTTAACCGGCGCGCCGCTTAATCCGCCAGCTTCATCGGCAAGCGGATGGTTTGCAATCATGTCTCTGGCAATGGTGGTGTTGGTCGCAATCACGCCGTCAATCTCAAATTCCAGCAGCAGCCTGGCAATATGGGTTATTTCATCGTCGGTCAGGTCGGGGGCGATTTTCAGCACCAAAGGCACGTATTTTCCGTATTCTTTCAACAGTTTCAGTTGCTCCTCTTTTAAAACGGAAATCAGGGCCTTGATTTCATCTCCTTGCTGTAGTTGACGCAGATTCTTGGTATTCGGCGACGAAATGTTGATAGTGATATAGCTGGCCAAGGTGTAAGCCTTGCGCAAGCCGATCAAATAATCGTCGGCCGCGTTTTCAAGCGGCGTGTCGAAATTCTTGCCGATGTTAATGCCCAGGATGCCGGGGTAACGGCTTTGCTTTACCTCTGCCAGCAGGTGGTCTATGCCCAGATTGTTAAAGCCCATGCGATTGATGATCGCCTGATGCTCAGGCACCCTGAACAAACGCGGTTTCGGATTGCCCGGTTGCGGCCGCGGCGTTACCGTGCCTATTTCCACAAAGCCGAAACCCAGTGCGGCCAGCGCATTAATATAGTCGCCGTTTTTATCCAGGCCGGCGGCAAGGCCAACCGGATTTTTAAAGTCCAGTCCCATGACATTGACGGGTTTTTGGCTAATTTCCGGGTAGACCAGTTTTGACAAGCCTGAAACATAGGCCGCATTCATCAGCTTAAGCGTCACTTCGTGGGCGGTCTCCGGGTCCAGAGAAAATAATAACGGGCGTAGTAAGGGATAAAGGTTCATGGGCATGGCTGTGTAGTAGGGGTGACCGGTCGGCCGCCCGTTAAAAATCAATGTTCGCTGGTTAATTGGTAAGGCTCCGGAGCTACCTGCGGCGTGCGCTCCAGAACAAGGTCGGTCAGCAGTTGCGCTGAGGCCGGCCCCATCGCCAGGCCGTTCCTAAAATGACCTGCATTGATAAATAAATTGCCGACCTCGGGGTGCCTGTCGATGTAAGGTATGCCGTGTTCTGTGCCCGGCCTTAGCCCAGCCCAGTGGTTAATGACTGGAAAGCTTTTAAGCGATGGCAGCAAGTTTACGGCAAATGCATGCAAACGATCTCTGGCTTCTTCTGTAGTGGCCTTATCGAAGTCATCTTGTTCTACCGTGCTGCCTGCCAGTATTTTGCCGTCACGTCGCGGAATCAGGTATTGGTCATCATCCAGCACCATGTGGCTCAGTGTATCCGGTTGGGCATCGAACAACAGCATTTGCCCTTTAACGGGCTTTATTTTCGGGACATCTGCGATGGCGGCGGGAAAGAACTGCTGAAATAAACGACCGGTCCAGGCGCCCGCAGCAATAACCAACTGATTGACGGCGAACTGGCCGGACGTGGTATTGATTGCCGTAATACGGTTTTTATCGAACTTAATAGACGTTAACTCGCAATGCTCGATTAGCGTAACACCCTTGTTAATCAGGTCTTGTTTTAATGATTTAATCAGTCTTGGATTTCGCACTTGGGCAATCCCGGGCAACCAAAGCGGCTGGTCTGGGATTGTGTTAAGCATGTCAAAAAAGTCTGCGCCGGCAGCCCGGTATAAAATATCGTTAGCGTCACACCAGTTAACAGCCGCAGCAATGTCAGGATTTTTAACGATCAGTAAGCCGCAGGGATTCCACTCCGGGTCTATCTGCGTTTCGGTGCTCAGTTGCGAAGCCAAGGATGGATACAGTTTCAGGCTTTGTAACACCAGACGAGTAATTGCGTCCGGTTGTCGCCAAGGATAAAGCGGCAGCAAAATGCCGCCGCCCGCCCAGGATGACTCCAGGCCCAGGCCATTTTTTTCAATAAGCGTAACGGTAGCGCCAGCCTTAATAAATTCACGGGCAGTCAGCAAGCCGATAACGCCGCCGCCAACGATAGTAATATCCGGGATTTTGGTCATGTGTATGGTTAAAAGATTAATGCAAAATAAATATTCATGTAGATGGGGTAATGTTAATTATAACTGGCCGCAGCCGTGACCGACTTTTTCTTAGCAAGCTAATTGACCGGTCAAGCTCATGTAAATTATTAAACCCAACACATAGGTTATGACCTGTGCATGAGTGGCAGTTAAGAATGGGTAGTGTTAATTCAGTAAAGCGCGACTACTTAAATTGGCAAGGATTTTGCCATATTGCTCAGCATTAAATTCATTTTATTTGCTGCAAAGAATTGTTAAAAGTCTTTATCCGAGCTTTGGATGTCTAGGTTGGAGAATATGTTGTTTTTTATGTACAACATAATGATGCAAGTTAAGAATATTATTTTACTCATTGAAAAATAAGGATAAATTAATATTAAAAAAATGTCTTAAAAACTTGTAGGTATTTAATTTAGCTGCTACTATTGTTCCTGGAAGATTGGCTTTGTTGCATTAAAGCAAATTTCTGTAAAATAACAACCTCATGAGGGGGATTAATGAATAATAAAACTAAACTAGCGCTGGGCATTGCAGCCGCAACATTAACAATGGCCGGCGTATTGGTATCTCCACAAGCTGCCGCTGGTTCAAAATCGCAGCATCACGCTGAAGTGGCTGGTGTGAGCAGCAAAGTTGATGCATTAGAAGCTCAGCTGCAAGCCATGCAATCTGAAATCAGCCGTTTAAGAGCTGAAGCAAACCGTCCGCGCACTAGCGGCGCAGAGTCTGCAAAAGTGCAAGAGCTGGATCAGTGGATGAATTCGGTTAAAAGTAAGCCTGTAAAAGAATATGCGAAAGACCATCAGGTTGCTGTTCGTGGCGGCTGGATGCATTTAAACGATAACCGCGGCTCGACTACAGGTGTTGCAGGTTCTGGTCTTGGCACTGATCTTTTGACCAGTGAAACTGATAAGGATGCATTCTATTACGGTGGCGCTTTCGACTTCAATATTAACAATGATCTGTTCGGCTTGATGGATCATACCTCTTTCGGTATTGAATTGGGTGTTGAGTATGCAGAAATACAAGACAAAAGAGTAAACGGTTTAGGAACCGCTCTTACTGCTCTTCATGGAACTCCATCATTGCAAAGTGTGACTGTTAACCAATTAAAACTGAGCGCATCACCAAAAATCAGATTTATGCATGGCAGCAAATTAAGGCCGTGGTTGATTCCAGTTGGTTTAGACATCAACATCATCAGCCCTCCATCTGATGCGATTACCGTTATGAACACTGGCATGCAGTTCGGTACTGGTGTGGATTATGAATTGTTTAGAGGCATCGTAATCGGTGCTGACGGCCGTTACCATCACTCGTTTGATGACATCGACGGCGTTGATACTGACGGCTTCACATTGGGCGGTTCGGTCGGTTTCAAGTTCTAAGCTTAAACACTTAGCGAAACCCGAAAAGGGAGGGAAAATGCCCTCCCTTTTTTTATGTCCGAAAGAATTAAAAGAGGTGCATAGCAGATGCTCAAGGTAAAATAGCGTTTTTTCCGGGTCTTGCCGGAAAATAAATCAAATTTGATGCTATAAGCCATGAAAACCCTTTATCCTGAAATTCAGCCCTATCAAACGTTTTTCCTCGAAACCGGCAGCCAACACGCGGTGTATGTGGAGCAAAGCGGCAATTCTGACGGCATTCCGGTCATTTTTCTGCACGGCGGGCCATGTTCAGGCACCAAACCCGATCATCGGCGTTTTTTTAATCCCGAGCTTTATCGCATTATTCTGTTCGATCAGCGCGGCTGTGGTCAGTCATTGCCATTTGGCGAGCTGGAAAACAATACCACTCAGGACTTAATCGACGATATGGAACGTATCCGTAACCACTTGGCTATTGAGCAATGGCTGGTGTTTGGCGGGTCGTGGGGCGGGGCGTTGGCTTTGCTGTATGCCTGTCAGCATAAAGAGAAGGTAATGGGTTTGATTCTTCGCGCGGTATTTTTGGCGCGGCAGCAGGATTTGGATTGGTTTGCCAAAGAGGGCGCAAACAGGATTTATCCTGAGCAATGGCAAAGGCTGATTGAAAGCGTTCCGGGGCAGAGTCGGGGCAATCTGGTGCAAGGGCTATGCGATGTGTTATGGGGTGAAGACGAGGTGGCGCAAAGGCGCGCTGCCAAGGAATGGATAGCCTGGGGTTCGCAAGTGTGTTTAGGCAACGATTATCAGCCGAGCTCAAAAGGCGAGCATGCCACGGAGAAGACGGTTAAACAGGCGCGCATGGAATTGCATTATGCCAAGCATCATTATTTTATTAACGACTGCACGAACGTAGGAGGTACGACTCCACGGATGGAGGAGGTAGAGCAATGTAGGGAGCAATTGCCGAGAGCACCAACAGTAGACGCTTTAGGCGACGCAGGAGCTGTTGCCGAGGAAAACCGGATCCTGGACAGCTGTGGCGCTCTGGATAAAATCCCGACAGTTATCATTCATGGACGCCATGATTTTGTTTGTCCGATGGAGGCAGGCTACAGCCTGCATAAAGCGCTGCCGAACGCTGAATACATCGTACTGCCAAAGGCTGGACATATTGCTCAGGGCGAGGAAATGATCAATGCGTTAGTAGCTGCAACCGACAAGTTTGCAAGGCACGATGACAATAACCAAAATCAGCTTTAATTCATATTCAACTGTCCCATAAAGCCGTAAATGCTTTATCATTATGCAGTTTGTAAGCCTTCCAGGGTAAACTCGTTTGAAACGCTGAACTTGAGCGGATCGAACATATTTTTATACAGATAAATGAAATTAGATGATGAAAAGCTCCGGGAATTGGGCTTAGCTGTTATTCAGGTGGAAACACAGGCAATTGCCGCATTGGCCGACCAAATTAATGATGATTTTGCGATTGCCTGCAAGTTGATGTTCAATTGTAAAGGTCGTGTTGTGGTTACCGGCATGGGCAAATCAGGGCATATTGCCGGTAAAATTGCCGCGACCTTGGCCAGTACCGGAACACCTGCTTTTTTTGTGCATTCCGGCGAAGCCAGTCATGGCGATTTGGGTATGATTACCCGGCAAGACGTCGTGCTGGCGCTGTCAAATTCCGGTGAAACCGAGGAGGTTTTAACGATCTTGCCGATCATTAAACGGCTGGGTGTACCGTTAATAGCCATGACCGGAAACCCGCTGTCAACGCTGGCCAAGTTTGCCACCATTCATATCAACGTGGCTGTTGAGCAAGAGGCTTGTCCACTGGGACTCGCGCCTACTTCCAGCACCACGGCGGCATTGGTGATGGGGGATGCGCTGGCGGTTTCCTTGCTCGAAGCGCGCGGTTTTACCCGTGATGATTTTGCCTTGTCTCATCCCGGCGGCAGTTTGGGCAAACGACTATTATTGATGGTCGGCGATATTATGCATGCCGATGAAAAAGTGCCATCGGTATTGGAGTCTGCGCTTATCAGTCACGCCTTGCTGGAAATGACCGAAAAAAAATTGGGCATGACGGCGATTGTCGATGCGGATAATCGCGTCACCGGTATTTTTACCGATGGTGATTTGCGACGGATGCTGAGCAGAAATCTTGACGTGCACAAGACTTCTATTGCTGAAGTCATGACCCCGAATTGTTCGGTTATTTCTGCGGATATCTTAGCGGCTGAAGCCATGCAAATTATGGAGCGAAAAAAAATTAACGCGTTAATTGTTGTTGATGATCAGCAAAGAGCGATAGGGGCGTTGAATATGCATGACCTGGTCCGGGCGGGAATCGTATGATGACGGATATACAAAATAAGCTGGCTATTCTGGAAAAGGCCAAGAAGCTCAAATTGCTGATTCTCGACGTGGATGGAGTATTGACGGATGGCCGGTTGTTTTTCGATAGTGAAGGCAACGAATACAAGTCATTCCACTCGCGGGACGGTCACGGTATCAAGCTGTTGCGGCAGACGGGGGTCGAGGTCGCTGTTATTTCCGGGCGTAAGTCAACTTCGGTTGCACTGCGCATGAAAAGCCTGGGTATTGAACATGTATATCAGGGCCATGAAAATAAAGTCGCCGCGTTTAATGAAGTTATTAAAAAAGTAGGCATAACACCCGAGCAGGCGGCATACGCCGGCGATGATCTGTTGGATTTGCCTATCATGATGAGAGTGGGACTGGCAATTGCGGTGAATGATGCCAACTTTGCTGTCAAGCAGCGCGCCGATTGGTGCACGACATTGCCCGGGGGGCTGGGTGCTGTCAGGGAAGTCTGTGATTTGATTATGCAGGCGCAAGGGAGTTTTGATGAAGTCTTGAATGCTTACCTGGCCTGCTAGAGTGAAGTGAAATGACCAGGCTAAATGGGAACTACAGTTATGTGTACCTGATTATTATCGCGGTAATGAGCTGGTGGCTGATTAAATTGACCGGCTCGGATGAGATGGGTCGTGTAGCGGTTCCTGCCCACAGTCCTGATTATTTCAGCAAAGGTTATACGAAATGGGAAATGAGTGAGTTTGGCAAACCGAAAAGTAAATTGATTGCCGATGAAATGATTCATTACAGTGATGACAGCACCACGCATATGGTAAATCCATTAATGTTTTTTTATAACGACAGAACACCGCCCTGGGTAATTAAGTCAGAAACCGGTATTTTGTCGGCTGATGGCAAGGATTTGTTGTTAAACGGCAAGGTTTATGTCGACAGGGCGTCTGCTGAGGGTGTCAGGGAGCTTAAAATTCATACCTTCAATTTAAAAGTAAAGCCGGAAACCAGTTATGCGGAAACGGATGAGTGGGCGGAATTAATCAGCTTGCCAAATTGGACGACAGGAGTTGGCATGAAGCTGACTTTTGTGGACCCGATTCATCTGGAATTGCTCTCTAATGTAAAGGGTAACTATGAAACAAAATAAAAGTCTTCGCAGCCTTATGTTACGCGGAAGCAGCTGCTGTTTATTGTTATTAGCGCTTTATAGTGCCGGTGTTTGCGCGTTGGAAAGCGATGCCGACCAGCCGATAATCATCGATTCCAATACGGCGACGTATGATGATGTCAAAGCCACCAGTATCTATACAGGTAATGTGATCTCAATTCAGGGCAGTATTCGAGTGAACTCGGATAAGCTGGTGGTTTATTTTATAAACGGTGAAGCTGATAAACTGGTTTTTACCGGCACCCCTGCAAAATTCAAGCAAACACCTAATGAAGGAGCCCAGGATATAACCGGCGAGGCGTTAACAGGTGAATATTATCCTAAAAAGAATTTGTTGATTTTGATTGATAAGGCCACTGTCTGGCGAGAAAGCGGGGCTTACTCCAGCGATTTTATTGAATACGATCTGAGAACTTCGCTGGTTAAAGCGGGGGAAAAAGAATCGGCTAGCAAACGCGTCCATGTCATATTGCAGCCAAAATCTAAAGAACAGCCAGCGGCAGGGCAACCGGCTTCGAAGGAAAATGGCAAATGATGGGACGCAGTGCTAAGGGTATGAAGTGCAGGGTACAAGGTACCGGTCAATATTCTTTTTATTTTTCATCGTCTACTCTTTAAATATGACCAGACTAGCGGCAAAACAGCTGATTAAGAATTACAATAAACGTAATGTGGTTAACGGTGTTTCATTGCACGTTGATACCGGCGAAGTTGTTGGTTTGCTCGGTCCTAACGGTGCGGGAAAAACCACCAGTTTTTACATGATGGTTGGCCTGATTAAAGCCGATGAAGGTGAAATTACACTGGATTCACAAGTTATCACGCATCATCCCATGCATTTGAGGGCGCAATTAGGAATAGGCTATTTGCCTCAGGAGCCCTCGGTTTTTCGAAAACTGAGTGTGGCTGATAATTTGCGTGCGGTTTTGCAAATCCGCTCTGATTTAACTCAAGGGCAGGCTGAGTTAGTTATTGACGAGTTGTTAGAGGAATTTCATATTACCCATTTACGCGACCAAATTGCCTTGGGCTTGTCGGGCGGTGAACGACGGCGTGCTGAAATTGCCAGGGCATTGGCGACTAACCCCCAGTTTATATTGCTGGACGAGCCTTTTGCCGGGGTTGATCCGATATCCGTAGATGATATAAAAAAGATTATTGAGCATTTGAAATATCGCGGTATCGGCGTATTAATTACCGAACATAATGTCAGGGAAACACTAGGCATTTGTGATCGTGCGTATATACTTAACGATGGTAGAGTGATTGCCGAAGGTGGTGCGCAAGCTATCGTTGCCAATAAGGAAGTGCGTAAAGTTTATTTAGGCGATAACTTTAGTCTCTAATGATGCAAGTTCTTGTAATTGTCTAAAATAGAGTAATCCAGGGGGCGACCCCTACTAAACTGTGTAATTGAATGAAACAATCCTTACATCTTCGACTGGGTCAACAATTGGCGATGACGCCGCAATTGCAGCAGGCGATCAAGTTGTTGCAGATGTCGACATTAGAGTTGCAGCAGGAAATCCAACAGGCTCTTGAGTCTAATATGATGTTGGAAGTGAGTGAGGAAGAAAGCACTGTTCAGGAAGCCGAAATAACGCCCGATAAAAAAATTGATAATTCGGATTCGCTGACCAGCCAAGGCTCGCAAACAGAAATTCCGGATGAACTGCCCATTGATTCTTCTTGGGACGATGTTTATGAGTATGCCATGGAGGCCGGCGCTAATTCTTCTGAAACGGTTGAATTTGAAACGCAGCGCAGTAAATCATCAACCTTGCTGGATCATTTATTATGGCAACTGGAATTGACCTCGTTCTCAGAGCGGGACCATGCCATTGCGATGGCTATTATTGATTCGATTAATGAGGATGGCTATCTGATCAGCAGTCTCGAAGAAATTTTCCAGGGATTGCAGAGCCAATTAGATGATCTGGACTTCGATGAAGTGAACGCGGTACTGCATAGGATACAAAATTTTGACCCGGCCGGCGTAGCAGCCATTGATCTAAAAGATTGCTTGAAATTACAGTTACAGCAGTTGCCAGAGGCTACGCCTTATAAAGAAGAGGCGCTGACTCTTGTTATCCGGTATTTGGACTTATTGGCTACGCATGAGCAGTCAAAACTCATGCGTAAGCTGGGTGTAACAGAGCGGCAACTGGATGAGGTGGTGGCGTTAATCAGAACCTTGGATCCCAAGCCGGGCGCGCAGATACAAGATTCGGATTCCGAGTATGTTATTCCTGATGTTTACGTCGTTAAACAAAACGGTACATGGCGAGTCAACCTGAATCCTGACATAGCGCCTAAATTGCGTATCAACCCTTTTTATTCAGGCATGATAAAAAGAGCGGATAACAGCAAGGATAATACTTGTATGAAAGATCATTTGCAGGAAGCCAGATGGTTTATTAAAAGTCTTCAGAGCCGCAACGATACCTTGTTGCGTGTCGCCCAGTGCATCGTGGAAAAGCAGGTCGGATTTCTTGAACATGGTTCCATAGCCATGAAGTCGATGGTATTGAGGGATATTGCTGAAGAGCTGGAATTACACGAGTCAACCATATCCAGAGTAACTACGCAGAAATTTATGCATACTCCCAATGGTATTGTCGAATTTAAGTATTTTTTTTCCAGTCATGTTTCAACAGAAGGAGGAGGAGAGTGCTCATCTACAGCCATAAGGGCATTTATTAAAGAGCTAATCAGCAATGAAAATCTAGCAAAACCGTTAAGTGATAGTAAAATAGCCGAGCTATTAAAAGAAAAAGGCATTAATGTTGCTAGAAGGACAATTGCCAAGTATCGTGAAGCGATGCTTATTTCATCATCAAGTCAGCGTAGACGTATTTTATAACGTCACTGACAAAGATTATTCATCATTAAGGAGTTTATCTCATGCAAGTCATCGTAACAGGCCACCATCTTGAAGTAACCGACGCTTTAAAAGCACACACCGATTCAAAATTTGAAAAGTTAGCACGTCATTTTGACAATGTTACCGATGTGCATGTCATTTTAAGCGTGGAAAAGTTAATTCAAAAGGCTGAGGCAACGCTACAGTTGAGTGGCGCTAAGCTGTTTGCCGAAGATCATCAGGAAGATATGTATGTGGCTATAGATAACATGGTTGATAAGCTGGATCGTCAGATTATCAAGCATAAAGAAAAAACCGGGCAGCATAGATAAGGTAAACGGCTCAGAGCGAAAGAAGTGAAGATCATGACGATACGGGGTACTTCGTTCCATACAAAACCTGCATTCTCCGCATTCCTGTGGATTGTATAGTAAGTATGATCCCCAGGGATGGGGAAGGATCATGTCTGAAACGGCATCGAGGGCGGTATCTATCGCAGCTCTCTGGAACGATTGATCCTTGAGCGTCCCATTATGAAATTAATAATCGTTAGCGGTCTTTCCGGGTCGGGTAAAAGTATCGCTTTAGATACATTGGAAGATTGCGGCTTTTACTGTATCGATAATCTGCCTGTGACATTGCTGGAAGATTTTATTAGCCATGTCATGCTGGTGGATAAGAAAACTTATGCAAAAACGGCAATTGGGATTGATGCCAGGAATCAGAGCGAAAGCCTGGCCAATTTTTCAGAAAGCCTGGAGCTAATACGCAATAAACAGATTGATTGCGAAATTATCTTTATGCAGGCTGAAGAGTCTACCTTGTTGAAGCGGTACAGCGAAACAAGGCGGCGGCATCCGTTAACGGATTCGAATGTGCCGCTAAGAGAAGCTTTAAAAATTGAAAAGGAAATGCTGACGCCGATTGCCCGGCATGCCAGCGTCGTCATTGATACCAGTCGGACTCATTACCATGAGTTGCGCGAACTTATCAGGGATCAAGTCGGAGAAAGGGATGTCAGGCATATCTCTTTGCAATTTCAATCGTTTGGCTACAAACATGGCGTTCCGCTGGATGCCGATTTTGTATTTGATGCCCGCAGTTTGCCAAACCCTTACTGGATTCCGGAATTGCGCGGGTTAACAGGAAAAGATAAGCCGGTCATTGATTTTCTTAATGAACAAGAACTGGTTGCCGAGCTTTTTAAGGATATTACGGATTTTCTTGAGCGCTGGATCCCCCGGTTTGAGGCCGAAGGGCGCAGTTATTTGACAGTGGCTATAGGATGTACAGGTGGTCAGCATCGCTCGGTTTATCTGGTGGATGCTTTCGCCAAGCAGTTCAAAGGCCCTTTCTTAAACGTAATTGTCCGCCACCGGGAATTACAATAAGTTTATTTTGGAAGCGGTTTACCAATCCAAAATAATATCATCATGGTAGTGTAGAGACGTTGGACTACAACGTCTCTACAGCAGATTTATTTTAGCGATAGCGTTTCAGTCCGGCCTACCATCTCAATAGACAGCTTGCCTTCCTTGCTCAGCCAACCGATGGCGCGCTGAACATCATTTTTACTGATACCTGTTTCAGTAGTGACTTTATTTACACTGGATGGGCCGTTCTTATCTAAATATTTCCAGACTATTCCTGCTGCTTCACCGATTGTATTGGACATAGATCACCTTTAGCTTGGATTGTTGTGTTAAGAAGTTTTGGTTGGGTGGTCGGGAAGCACGATATTCAATTCCAGCGTTTCCTGAGTGTCATTTTGTTCAAAGTTAACGGATATGGCATCTTGGTCTACGTTAACGTATTTGCGTATGACTTCCAGCAATTCTTTTTGCAATTGGGGAAGATAAGAAGGCTGGTTTCTGGACGTGCGCTCGTGAGCAACCAGAATTTGCAGTCTTTCCTTGGCAAGCGATGCCGAACTGGCTTTAGATATCCTAAAATAATCCAGTAAACTCATTATCTACCCCCGAAAAGCTTCCCAAACAGGCCTTTCTTCTCATCAATGAAGCGATGGGGTCTATCTTCGCCCAAATAGCGGGCAACAATATCCGCATAGGCTTGGCCTGCATCGCTTTTTTCGTCAAGAATAACGGGTGTGCCTGAGTTTGATGCATTTAATACCGATTTTGATTCAGGAATAACGCCGAGTAAATGCAATGATAAAATTTCCTGTACGTCATCCACGCTCAGCATTTCGCCTAACTTCACTCTATCCGGCGAGTAGCGCGACAGCAACAGGTATTCCTTAATAGGTTCTTCGCTTTGTTCGGCTCTGCGTGACTTGCTTGATAAGATACCTAGCATGCGGTCAGAATCCCGCACTGAAGAGACTTCAGGGTTAGTTACAATAAACGCGTCGTCGGCAAAATACATCGCCAAATGAGCGCCTTTTTCAATGCCGGCCGGAGAGTCGCAGACGATGTACTTAAATTCTTTTTTGAGCTCATCCAAAATTTTGCCTACGCCCTCCTGGGTCAGGGCGTCTTTATCGCGAGTTTGCGATGCCGGCAGGATGTACAGCTGATTGCAGTTTTTATCGCGTATCAATGCCTGGTTAAGAGTCGCCTCGCCGTTGATGACATTGACAAAATCATAAACAACGCGACGCTCGCAGCCCATGATCAAATCCAGATTACGCAAGCCCACATCAAAATCGATGACCGCTGTCTTGTGGCCTTTTTTTGCAAGCCCCATGGCAATAGCGGCGCTTGTAGTTGTTTTACCAACGCCACCTTTACCCGATGTTACGACTATGATTCGTGCCACAAATTTTTCCTCCAAAGAGCAATATAAGTTAAATATCTTTAATAACTAAAGTATGGTTTTGTAAATAGATCTGTACGGGCTGATTGAGAACGGCGCCGTTCAAATCTTCGCTGATCTTATAGTTTCCGGCAATTGAGATAAGCTCAGCCTGTAAATCGGAACAGAAAATACGCGCTTCCGTATTGCCTTGCACACCCGCCAGGGCGCGCCCTCTTAGTGAGCCGTAGACATGGATATTACCTTCGGCCAGGATTTCAGCCCCTGCACTGACTTGAGCTAAAATGATTAAATCGCCGGCAGCATAAATGCGTTGGCCGGAACGGACAGGCTGGGTAAGCAGCACCGTGGATGCAGTAACAGTTTGCGGCTCCGGATCCGCTTCAGGCTTAGGGGCTTGTTGCTTTTTTGATCCGGAAGTTGCCGCAGTGCTCGCCACACCCGTTCCCGACTGGCTTGCGGCATGCGCACCATCTCTGGCGCTATGGCCGGAATGTGTGGGGATTCCTAGTTCTAACGCCTGTTGGTTCTGTTGTGCAACACCGCCGCGTATTCCTATCGGCAATAAGCCCAGCTTGCGGATCATGTTGGTGAGACTGGCGACATCAATGTCGAGATCGAGACTGTTTAGTTCCTGCAAGTCAAACACCAACGGCGAATTTTTGAAAAATTCAGGCGCCAAACGGATTTTTTCTTGTAATTGCTGTTCGATAGTAATGATATCGTTGCTGGCTAAAACCAAGACAGGCACGGAAAAAGTGCTGCTTTTAAATTCCAATACCGGTAAGTGATGAATGTTCTGTTGAGAGTCTGTTGACATCCGTTAAATCTGGCTAGTCAGGAAGTGCATTGATTCTAACATTGCTGGTAAAAAAAATCATTTTTACAATGTTAATAAATAGTTTCTTCAATAGGTTGAAGCGCTTTTAAGATAAGCGCTTGGGATTAAAGCTTTCCGTAACGCTCTGCCTTTGAATATTTCAAGAAGGTATATTTTGTCTTAATGCCGGCAGATGGGCTGGCGTTGGCTGTAAAAGGGATTTTAAAAATGGTCTTGGTTGTCAAAACCATCTGTTTTATAAGGTGTTTATTGTTTCGGTGATGCGGTCCAAGCTTGCAATCTTCGGCGTTATCCTTTAACTTACAAATATATCCGTAAAGGCTAGGGGTGCTTTCTTGTTTCCGTGCGTTATATAGGAACAAGAAGGCTGAGAAAAACCCTTTGAACCTGACCCCGGCTAATACCGGCGTAGGAAAGCCGTGACTTCCCTGCGCCATATTGTTTTATTGTTGGAGATAACATGAGCGCTGTCCTTAAAGAAATTACGTCGGCTGAAGCCAGTAGCGTAAAGATTGATTCCTACCCCGCATCGGAAAAAATATATGTTCAAGGCAGCCGCCCCGACATACAAGTTCCCATGCGCAAAATTACTTTATCCGATACTCCGCTGCATTTTGGCGCGGAAAAAGGCGCAGAAAAAAATCCGCCGCTTTATGTTTACGATACCTCGGGGGTTTATACCGATCCCAATGTTGAAGTCGACTTAAAAAAAGGCCTTGGCGCCATTCGTTCTGCCTGGATTGCAGAGAGAAACGATACCGAAGAATTGTCCGGTCCCAGTTCGGAATACGGCCGTCAGCGTCTTGATGATCCCGCGACCGCCGAGCTGCGTTTTGAGCATATCCGCAAACCGCGTAAAGCTAAAGCGGGAAAAAATGTGTCGCAAATGCACTATGCAAGACAGGGCATTATCACGCCGGAGATGGAATTCATCGCCATCCGTGAAAACCAAAAAATGGAAGAAATGCACCATTTATGGAAAGACCAGCATCCCGGCGATTCTTTCGGTGCATCCATTCCGGATGTTATTACGCCTGAATTTGTCCGTGACGAAGTGGCCAGAGGCCGGGCGATTATTCCTTGCAACATTAACCATCCCGAACTGGAGCCGATGATTATCGGTCGTAACTTCCTGGTTAAAATCAACGGCAATTTGGGTAACTCGGCGGTGACTTCGTCTATCGAGGAAGAAGTCGAAAAAATGCTTTGGGGCATCCGTTGGGGCGGCGACACCATCATGGATTTGTCCACCGGCAAAAACATCCATGAAACCCGCGAGTGGATTTTGCGCAATTCTCCTGTGCCTATCGGTACTGTGCCTATTTATCAGGCTTTGGAAAAAGTTAACGGCAAAGCTGAAGACCTGACTTGGGAAATTTTCCGAGACACTTTAATCGAACAAGCCGAGCAGGGCGTGGATTATTTTACGATTCATGCCGGGGTGCGCTTGCATCATGTGCCGCTTACCGCAAAACGCATGACCGGTATCGTGTCACGTGGTGGCTCGATCATGGCGAAATGGTGTCTGGCACATCACACTGAAAGTTTCTTGTACACGCATTTTGAAGAAATCTGCGAAATCATGAAAGCTTACGATGTGGCCTTCTCATTAGGCGACGGCCTGCGTCCAGGCTCAATCTATGACGCCAACGACGCCGCACAATTCGGCGAACTGGAAACTTTGGGCGAACTGACCAAAATCGCCTGGAAGCATGACGTGCAAACCATGATCGAAGGCCCAGGACACGTGCCGTTACACATGATCAAGGTCAACATGGACAAGCAACTGGAAGAATGCGGCGAAGCGCCATTCTATACCTTAGGCCCGCTGACCACCGACATTGCGCCCGGTTACGACCATATTACCTCGGCGATAGGCGCGGCCAATATCGGCTGGTACGGTTGTGCAATGCTTTGCTACGTGACTCAAAAAGAGCATTTGGGCTTGCCGAACAAGCAGGATGTCCGTGAAGGTATCGTGACTTATAAAATCGCCGCCCATGCAGCCGACTTGGCAAAAGGCCATCCCGGCGCGCAGGCGCGCGATAACGCGATGTCCAAAGCGCGCTTTGAATTCCGTTGGGAAGATCAATTCAATATCGGCCTGGATCCTGAAAAAGCCCGTGAATTTCATGATGAAACCTTGCCTAAAGAGTCCGCCAAAGTTGCGCATTTTTGCTCTATGTGCGGCCCGCATTTTTGCTCGATGAAAATCAGTCAGGATGTGCGCGATTATGCGGCGGAAAAAGGCATCCAAGAAGAAGAGGCTTTGTTAAAAGGCATGGATGAAAAATCCAAACAGTTCCTTGAAGAAGGCGCCGATATTTACCATAAAGTTTAGCACTAGAGCCCTTTTCTTTTGGAAAGGGCTTTTTTATTGTTTTCTTCTCTATAACCCTCGCTTGGCGCATCGTCATATTGTGCCTGCGCAGGGTTTTTCATTTGGTAGAAGAAGGAATTCATATACACTTATCCAAAATCAATAATTATCAAAATTTAAGGCAAACACAATGGGCGCTTATCAACATATTTTATTGTCCGTAGATTATGGCGAACATGGCGAAGCGGTTGCCCAACGAGCGAAAGCTTTGGCTGAAAAATACCAGGCTAAATTAAGCATTATTCACGTACTGGATAACATTCCGATGCCGGATACCGGGTACGGCGCAGTGATTTCGTTAACGGAAGATTCGGGCTACGAGTTGCTTGAAGCGGAGAAAACACGGTTGATGCAGGTTGGCGATCAATTAGGCGTCGCCCCAGCTAACCGTTGGCTAATCTGGGGATCGCCCAAACAGGAGATTGTCCGGCTTGCCGGGCAGGAGCGGATCGATTTGATTGTCGTCGGTTCCCATGGACGGCATGGGCTGGCGCTATTATTGGGATCAACCGCAAATAGCGTACTGCATTACGCCGGGTGCGATGTCTTAGCGGTTCGGCTGCGGAACGGCTAATTTTAAAACCTGTAATTTTTGTGTGGGCTGAACTGGATCAGATCAAAGATCACAAAAGAAAAAGATGATCAAATAGAATTCCATTGTTAGAAATATTATTCAAAGTCTGCCGTCGAAGCATGGCCGGTTATCACCAACATTAATAAATTTAATTACATAACTCCATCATGTTTAATAATTTCACCATTAAAATCCGCTTGCTTTTGATTGTCACTTTTTCGGCTGTGCTGGCGGTTACCCTGGGCGCGATGGGCTTGGTTGGCATGCAAAAATCTAATGCCGGGCTACAAACCGTTTATCTCGATAGAGCGGTTCCTTTAGCAGATCTTTCTGAAATTAAGGCAAAGCAACTTGACACTCGCCTGAAAATTGCACATGCCCTTGTTTTTGCGGATGAAAGAGATCGGAATCTAAAGATAATAAATGACAATACTGCGATTACCAACACACTATGGGATGCCTACATACAAACTTATCTTACGAATGAAGAAAAAGTACTCGTGGATGAATTTACTAATGTTAGAGCCAAGTACCTTTCTGAGGGTTTAAATCCCGCTATTGAGTTGATCAAAGCGGGCGACAAGGAAAAACTGGCAGCCCATATCCGTGAAAAAATGCGCCCTATCAATCTCGCTGTTCTTGAAAGTATTGATGCTTTAATAAAGTTACAAAAAGATGTCGCGAAACAAGAATATGACGCTGCTCAAAGTCGTCATCAATTACTACTGAATGTTGGAATAGCCATCGTTGTTCTCGGCGTGACAATCCTGGGTTTGATTGGAATCCTGTTGACTCGTAGCCTTTCCGGATCATTGAAATCTGCACAGCAGGTGGCTGCGGCTATTGCAGCCGGTGATTTGAGCTCCAGCATTGATGTTGAGAAAACAGATGAAATAGGTGAGTTGTTGCGTTCGATGAAGCTTATGCAGGATTCGATTAATAATTTTGTCTTGGCCCAAGGCGGCATGGCGAAAAAACATGCCGAAGGTTGGATCCATGAACATATCGATGCCAGTCAGTTCCCCGGCACCTACGGTAAGATGGCGAAAGAGCTTAATGGGCTGGTGGCGAGTCACGTTGCAGTAAAAATGCAAGTCGTCGATATTGTCGGTCAATATGCCAAAGGTGATTTTTCCAGGGATATAGATAGTATGCCAGGAGATAAAGCCAAGGTATCAGCCGCTGTAACGAGCGTTAAAACAGCCTTGCTCGCAGTGAGCAGCGAAATTAAAGACATGGTGGAAGCTGGGGTTCAAGGCGATTTTTCGTGTCGTGTTGATACCGCCGGCTTCGAGTTTATGTTTAAAGATATTTTGGATGGCCTTAACAGGTTAAGCGAAACCTGTGACGCAGGTTTTGGCGATGTTGAACGTGTCGCCAAGGCCCTGGCTCAAGGCGACTTAACGCAAACGATCAGCAAAGATTATCCCGGCACTTTTGGCCAAGTTAAGGAAGCTGTCAATGTCACGGTGGAAAACCTCAAGGACATGCTTGGCAAGATTCAGGACGCTTCTAATACCATCAGTACTGCGTCTAAAGAAATTGCTGCGGGTAACAATGACCTGTCTCATCGCACTGAAGAACAGGCTGCCAGCTTGGAAGAAACCGCCGCTAGTATGGAACAGCTGACCTCCACTGTTCAGCAGAACAGCCATAATGCCAAACATGCCAATCGGCTTGCTGTCGGCGCAACCGGCATCGCAGGCCAAGGCGTCAAAGTGGTTAACGACGTGATTGCGACAATGGCAGACATCAATGAATCGTCCCGGAAGATTGAGGATATCATCTCCGTAATCGACAGTATCGCGTTCCAGACCAATATCCTGGCCCTGAATGCGGCTGTGGAAGCGGCCCGTGCCGGAGAACAGGGCCGGGGCTTTGCGGTGGTAGCCGTCGAGGTACGTAACCTGGCGCAACGCGCTGCTGCGGCAGCCGCCGAAATCAAAGGCTTGATTGGCGATTCGGTAGAAAAGGTTGAAGACGGCACCAAGCTGGTTGCCCAGGCAGGGAAAACCATGGAAGAAATCGTGAGTTCCATTCGCGGCGTGACGGCCATCATGTCCGAAATCAGTGCCGCCTCGGTTGAGCAAACGTCCGGCATCGAGCAAGTCAATCAAGCCATCACGCAAATGGATGATGCAACCCAGCAAAATGCCGCATTGGTTGAGCAAGCCGCAGCTGCGGCAGAATCGCTGGAGGAACAAACGCAAAGTCTGGCAGTTACAGCGTCGCACTTTAAATTGGATGGCAATTCGCACGGTTTTTCTGAATCTTTTAATGCTGATCCGGTACGTATCGTTAATCAAGCCAACATGAAAAGTGCACCTGTCGAGAAAGCGCCTTATCAAAATATATCCCTGCCAAGCAATGTCGGGATAGACTTGGATAACGCGCTTGATAAACATTCTGAGTGGAAAGTAAAACTACGTACCGCCATATCAAAAGGCGAAGAAATGGATGCAGCAACGATATCAAGAGATGATTGCTGTGATTTCGGTAAGTGGCTACATGGCGATATTAAATCTTATCTTGCCCATCAGCCGAGTTATGCGGAATGTGTAACCAAGCATGCGACCTTTCATATCGAGGCTGGAAAAGTCGCTAACATGATCAATGCAAAAAAATTCAGCGAGGCGGAAGCTATGTTAGGCAACGGATCTCCGTTCGCTTCAGCCTCAAGCGCAGTCGGAGTTGCAATTATGCGTTTGAAAAAATATTTCAGAGCTCCGGCAAGAGCGGCTGTTGCCAAGCCAAAAAATCAAACAGTGACTGCAAATGCTGATGAGTGGCAAGAGTTTTAGTGAGTGTGTTTGGGGCGACCAGAGATGGACGCCCCGCTTTGTTTGACCTATTTTTTGCTTAAGGCTTGTTTTGCCTGATCCCATAAAGCATCCAATTCGGCCAGTTCGCAGTCTTTCAGGTTCAGGCCGGATGCTTTAACTTGCTGTTCTATATGCTGAAAGCGTCTGGAGAATTTTTTAGTGCTTTCCTTAAGTGCGACTTCGGCATTGACATTCAAATGGCGAGCCAAATTGACGGCCACCAGCAACAAATCGCCGATTTCTTCCTGAATATGCGCCTGATCCCCGGATTGCCAGGCTTCTTTGACCTCATCCAGTTCTTCCAGTACCTTATCGAAAACAGGTAGCGCATCCGGCCAATCAAAACCGTGGTTTGCCGCGCGATCCTGTATTTTTTCGCATTCAATCAATGCCGGAAGATTGCGGGCCACGCCTGATAACACGCTTTCTTGTTCCTCGGCTTTGTTTTTTCCCTGGCGCTCGATGGCTTTCGCCTGTTCCCAGGCCTGGTGACGCTCTTCATCGGTAGTAAAAACGGCATCGGAAAATACATGCGGGTGGCGGCGGATTAGCTTGTCGCAAATACCTTCCGAGACCTGTTCAAAAGTGAACAGCCCTTGTTCTTCCGCAATCTGGGAATGGAACACCACCTGTAACAGCAGGTCGCCTAACTCCAGGCGCAAATCATCCAGGTCATTGCGTTCAATCGCATCGACGACTTCGTAGGCTTCTTCGATCAGGTAAGGAATCAAGCTGGTGAAATCCTGTTTGACATCCCATGCACAGCCCTCTTCCGGGTGACGCAGTCGCGACATGATGTCTAATAGTTTTTGGGTGTTTTTTAGCATGGAGGCTTGTTGTAATCTGGTAAGGGGAGATTATGAGGTAAGCGTAACCCGACACAACAAAAAGCAGTGCCGGGTTGGTTAGGCGGATTTTGACAGACTTTATAAGTTGCCTTAAATCTTATCCTTATTTATCGGTCAAATCCATAGCATTCGCGTTAACTGCCGAGCCGTTGAGAATTAAAGCGAAGCCCCGAAATTTTCGCGGTACCGTTGTTTGAAGCTATCCATATCGAAGGCATGATTTTGGGTGCCGTTATTTTCGATTTTAATAGCGCCCAGCAACGAAGCAATCCTGCCGGTCACTTCCCAATCCAATTCATTCATCAGTCCGTATAAAAGTCCGGCGCGATAAGCATCGCCACACCCTGTCGGGTCGAGTATCGCTTTGGGTTTGGCTGCCGGAATAGTAATGCACTGGCCGCGGGTATAAATTAGGGAACCTTGGCCGCCCAGCGTAATAATCAGTGCGTCAACCCGCTCAGCCATTTGCTCCAGCGATAGGCCGGTACGTTCCTGCATTAACTCGGATTCATAGTCATTCAATGTGACCCAGGTAGCTTGATCTATAAACTTAAGCAGTTCTTCGCCGTTAAACATCGGCATGCCTTGGCCCGGATCGAAAATAAACGGTATATTCAATTCCGCGAACTGCTCGGCATGCAATTGCATGCCTTCCTTGCCGTCGGGCGAGACGATGCCGATGCTGATTTTTCGGTCAGTCGGGACTGAATTTAAATGTGAAAAGTTCATTGCGCCGGGATGGAATGCCGTAATTTGGTTAGCCTCTTCATCGGTAGTGATGTAGGCTTGGCCGGTATAGCTGTTGTCCAGGATTTGAATGTACTCAGTGGATAACTGGTTTTGAGCCAGCCATTGGGCATACGGCTCAAAATCATGCCCGACTGTCGCCATGATCAACGGTTCTTCATCCAGCAATTTCATGTTGTAGGCAATGTTGCCGGCACAACCGCCGTATTCGCGGCGCATTACCGGAACCAGGAACGATACATTCAGGATGTGGATTTTTTCCGGCAAAATGTGATGCTTAAACTTATCATGAAAGACCATGATAGTATCGTAAGCCATAGATCCGCATATTAATGCACTCATTGTGTTCTTTCCTTTTTTTGCTAGTAATGTATGTAATGTCGCAGACTGCCGGGAGCAGTCGCTTAAAGTAAAATTAACGCCCAAGTCACGGCTGCCCAAGCCAGTGACATCATAACAGCGGCCGAGCCAATATCCTTGGCGCGCCCCGATAATTCATGATGCTCAAGGCCGACCCTGTCAACTACGGCCTCAACCGCTGAATTTAATAGTTCGACCAGCATCACTAAAACGATGCTGCCGATCAACAGCAATTTCTCAATAGAGTTTTCCCCCAACCAGATCGCCAGAGGGGTTGTTATTGCAAACAGGAGGACTTCCTGTCTGAATGCTTCTTCATGCGTCCAGGTCGCTTTAAAACCGGCAACAGAGAAGTAGCAGGCATTAATCAGGCGTTTAAGGCCTTTTGCGTTTTGGTTTGCCATTATTTGTACGAATATTTGTAAATGAAAAAGTAAATATTACACAGATATGTGTGTCAGCTTCGTTACAAGTAAATAAAACGGGTTATTGCTCAATCAATTGCTGATAAGCATCCGCATTCATTAATGCGTCCAGTTCGGAAAGGTTATCCGCTTTTATGCAAAACAGCCAGGTTCCGTAAGCATCGTCATTGACCTGTTCAGGCTCATTGACCAAGGCATCGTTGATGGCGACCACTTCGCCGGTAACCGGGCTGAACAAATCGGAGGCGGTTTTTACCGATTCGACTACCGCGCATTGTTCTTGCGCGTTAACTTTACGCCCCAGTTCCGGCAGCTCAATATAAACCAAATCACCTAATTCTTCCTGCGCAAAATCAGTTATGCCGACACGAATGATGTTATCGTCTTCCAGTTGCGCCCATTCGTGGGTTTTTGCGTACTTTAAGTTACCTGGTACGTCGCTCATGATAATCTCCGAATATTATAAATAGTTGCTTTGTTTTAGGATAACGTGCAATTTTTTAAAAACAACAAAAAAATGCATTTAAGAATGGAAATCTTATAACATGAATAAACCTATAGACTTACTTTGTTTCTCACATGAATGCTCCTGTAATCGCCTGCTTTTTTATGCTCGGCATCGCTTCCGCTGTGGCAGATGATGACGATAAGCCTGTCCCCAGCGCAGCGCAGGGAGCTATTGCCCTGACCGCTAAAGCCCAATCGTTATCCGGCTTGCAGACAATAACGCTTACTTCGGCCAGCGATTACCCTGAATTCACGGCTTATGGAAAAGCGGTCAACATCCAACCGCTGATCGAGCTGCGGAACCGGTATTTGGTCGCATTAACTGAGCGCAGCGGCGCTACGGCGAGGTTTAAGCAGGCTGAGCAGAATATCAAGAGGCAGCAGGACTTGTACCGTGAAGGCGTGGCCTCAAAACATAACCTGCAAGTTCAGCAAGCGCAATGGCAAACCGATAAAGCCCTGTTTGATGCCAGCGGCGTTCAAGGCAAGGCTATCATTGACGAAGCCCGTCTCAACTGGGGTAAAAAGCTGACTGAGTGGGCGTTATCTGTCGATGCCGACCCGCTGAGCGACTTTTTATCTGGCAAGAAAACCTTATTGCACATTACCTTGCCGGTTAATAAACGACTGGCAAACGAGATTCAGAGTATCGAGGTTGAAGCCTCGGGTAACCGTGGCGCGGCGACTAAAGCCGAGTTGATCTCTGTGGCGCCGCAAACAGATGCTACCGCGCAAGGGGAAAGCTACTTCTTCCAGGCTGATGGCCGCCGCGACTGCTCCGGGCAGTCTTGCGGCATACACACCATCCCTGGCGATAACCCTATCCGGACCGGCATGCGCGTTGCGGCGTGGATACCTGAGCAGGGTGAAAGCCGGTTCGGGGTTGTTATACCGAAGTCGGCGTTAATCTGGTATATGGATCAGGCCTTTGTTTACATTAAAATCGCTGAAGAGCGATTCAGCCGTCGCCCTATCGGCCACTACTCAGTCACGTCCGGCGGCTATTTTGTCGAAAACGGCCTCAGCGCAGGCGAGCAGTTGGTGGTTTCCGGAGGGCAAATGCTGCTGTCGGAAGAATTCAGGGGGCAAATCCCGGATGAGGACGATTAATTCACTGCCCGGCTTGCTCCGTTAATCGACCTTTTTCCAGGCAGTCGAAACGTGAGAAGAACGCATCCAGTGGTGTCGATAGGTCAATGCCCGCCAACGGCTTCACTGGATGGCGCCGATACTTTTCTGACCCAAGGCATCAATAGCAAGGCCAGCAAAAAAGTCAGCGCCAAGACATGGAACAGGGTATTCAAGGTCAGCACTTCGGCTTCGCGCATCAACAATCCGTAAACCTGCTTCAGTGCGGCCGATTCCGCGTCCGGCAAGCCGGCGCCGGACAAGCGCTCCTGCAAACCGCCCAATAGCGCTTGTGCCTGCGGCGAGCCGGGCGTTACATGCTCGCGCAACAGCGCATAATTCTGCTTGTTGAGATGTGTTAGCAAGGTATTCGCCAAGGCCAGGCCAATTGCACCGCCCAGGTTGCGCGTCAGGTTATAAAGCCCGCTGGCATTTTTCACTTCCTCAGGCGGCAGGGTGCCTAACGCCAGGGAATTGATCGGTAAAAAGCAATACATCAATGAAAAGCCCCGAATCGCCTGCGGCCAGAAGAATTCCCAGTAGCCCGACTCATAGGTCAGATTGCCGTTCATCCAGCTACCCAGCGCAAAGCCGGATAAGCCCAGTGCCAGCATTAGCCGTGAATCGATGCGTTTCGCCAATGGCCCGGCGACGAACGCGGACAACAACTGGAACAGGCCGGTGACCATGATGTACTGGCCGATCTGCAAGCTGTTCAAGCCTTTGACGCTAGCCAGATAGACCGGCACCAGATACATCAGCGTGAACATGCCGATGCCGAGTATGAAACTGAATGTGCAGCCGACCGCGAAATTGCGGTTACGGAATGCCCACAGATCGACGATGGGGTGCTCTATAGTCAGTTCGCGATGAAATAGCGCGATGCCCGATAGCGCCGCGATCAGGCTGAAAAAGACGATCTCCCGGCTCTCGAACCATTGTTCGCGCACGCCCTCTTCCAGCACGAACTGCAAGCTGCCGAGAAAGACCACGATGTAGACGATGCCGAGAAAATCGATTTTTTGCAGCAGCTCCCACTCCGGTTCATCGACCCGGACGAATCGCCATGTAGCCAGGCACACCAGCACGCCCGGCACCAGATTGATCAGGAATAGCGCCTTCCACGACACGGCTTCGGTCAGATACCCGCCCAGCACCGGACCTGCGGTAGGGGCAATCATCACCACCATGCCGACCACAATCACCATTGCCGACTGTAGCCTGGGCGGAAACAGCGTGTAAATCACCGCAAACACGGTCGGTATCATCGCGCCGCCGAACAAGCCCTGGAAAGCGCGAAACACCACCATGGACGGCAGATTCCAGGCCAGCACGCAGCACAGGCTCATTAAAGTAAAGCCGCCGCAGGACAGCACGAACAAGATACGCGTCGAAAAGGCTCTTGCCAGCCAGCCGGACAGCGGGATGATCACCACCTCCGCCACCAGGTAGGCGGTCTGCACCCAAGTGATTTCGTCCGGAGTCGCCGACAATCCGGCCTGAATCTGCTCCAGCGAACTGGCAACAATCTGGATGTCCAGAATCGCCATGAAAATGCCGAATACCATCGCGAAAAAGCCGATCCATTGCTCGGTACTGACCGACTGATGCTCCGGCGCGGCGTTACCGTCCATGGCTGTTGACTCTGTCGTCGTTGTCATGTCTGCTTACAGCACTTTGACCTTGATCACCGTGGAAAGCCCCGGCCGTAACAGGCTCAGATCGGAACCCGGCTGGAAAGCGATCTTCAACGGCACCCGCCGCACGATCTTGGTGAAGTTGCCGGTAGCGTTTTCCGGCGGCAGCAAGCTGAATTCGGAGCCCGATGCCGGAGCGAAACTATCCACTACGCCTTCAAAAACCTGGTCGGGATAAGCATCCACGCTGATTTCCACCGCTTGCCCCGGCCGCATCCTGGCGATCTGGGTTTCCTTGAAATTGGCTTCCACGAACAGCCCTTTGGTCGGAATGAGATGGCCGAGCACGCTGCCGGGTTTGACCAGTTGCCCGAGCTGTACGCTACGGTTGCCGATAATGCCCGCCATGGGCGCCATGATGCGAGTATTGGCGAGATCGATGCGAGCCAGTTCCAGATTGGCTTCGGCGGCTTTGAGCCGTGCGCGCGTTTCCTCAATCTGGGCATCCAAGGCCGCTAGGTGGCTTTCCGCTTCCTGACGGGCCGAGCGGACTTTATCCCGTTGGGCATTCGCCTGTTTATGCGTGGATTCGGCGGCATCCCGGGTCTGCGTCGAAACCGCGCCTTCCTCGGCCAAGTTGCCGAAGCGTTTCAAATCTTTCGCGGCCCTTTCCAGATCGGCTTCGGAAGCGGCAATATTGGCGGCTTCCTGGCGAATCTTGGCGCTTTGCGTGTGTTTGTCGGTTTCCAGCGTCTGAATGTGTGCTTTCTCTAATGACACTTGCGCTTCGGCTTGAGCCAATCTGGCCTGGAAATCATGATCGTCAATTACCGCCAGTAAATCGCCCTGCGAGACTTGCTGATTATCCTGAAATAATACTTCCCTGACGTAGCCGGCTTCCTTGGGGCTGATCAAGCTGGTGTGTGCCTTCAGATAGGCGTTATCGGTGCTCTCGTAAGGATGGACGGCTTGCAGCCAATAAAGAAACCCTCCCGCACTCGCGCCCAGGGCTAAGACAATGATTAAGATTTTTTTGCTGGATGGCATAAAGGCATGAAAGGCTATTGATTAACTAAACGGTGTAGTTTATTCTAATCATCAAGCTCTTCCTGATGCAACAAATTTATTCAGCGATACCATGAACAAACTCCACAATCCCAAGCGACAAGCCATACTCGACGCGGCGACGCGCGCTTTCATCGCCCACGGCTACAGCGGCGCCAGCATGGAAGCCATCGCCGAGGCGGCGCCGGTTTCCAAACCCACGCTATACAATCATTTCAAAAGCAAACAGGACTTGTTCGCCGCCGTGATCGAAGGTCGGTGCGAGGCCTTGCTCAGCACACTCGACAGCGTACAAACCGGATTCGACGACCCGGTGGCCGGCTTGAGCGCTATCGCCGGCGCATTCATCGATCTGGTGTATGCTGACGAAGCCCTGCAACTTTACCGGCTGATCATCGCCGAACAACAACATTTTCCGGATCTGGGCGAACGGATTTACCGTTCCGGCCCCGAACCGGTGTTGCGGCAGATGGCGTCTTATCTCGCCGAGCTCAATGCCCGAGGCATACTGACGATCCCCGACCTGGAGACATCGGGCCGTCTATTTCTGGACATGCTGAAAGGCGATCAACATTTCCGCTGCCTGCTAGGCTTGCAATCCGGCTTGAGTGAAACGGAAAAACAACGATTGATCGTCGCAGTCGTTTCTTTCTTCCTGAAAGGACATGGCTATGAAGCGTAACCCCTACTGGTTTTTACTGCTGAGCGGACTGAGCGGTTGCGCGATGGGGCCGGATTACCAGGAAAAAATCCCGGCGGTGCCGGAACATTGGCAAGCCGAGCAACAAGCGCCAAAGTCCGCCTCGCGTTTGAATAGCGAGTCAACAAACCCGGAGACTTTGAAAACCTGGTGGAAAAATTTTGGCGATGCCGGACTGAATCGCCTTATGGATAAAGCCCTAACCGGAAACCTGGATGTCAAGATGGCGCTGGCCCGGATCGATCAGGCCCGCGCCGAACGCCGCAGCACCCGGGCCGAACTGTTTCCGACCGTCAACGGCGTCGCCGGCGCCCAGCGTAACGACAATCCGTTTCCCGGCTTCGCGCCCGGCATCAAATTCAATCTGTTCGAAGTAGGGTTTGACGCGCTATGGGAAATCGATCTGTTCGGCCGCCAGCAACGGCGTCTGGAGGCGGCGACTGCCGATCTCGATGCGGCGGGGGAAGAGTATCGCCAGGCCCTGGTGACGCTGACCGCCGAGCTGACGCGCAGCTACATCGATTACCGCAGCTTGCAGAATCAGTTACGGATCACGCATTCGAATCTGGATGCGCAACAACATACACTCAAGCTAACCGGCAAATTGTTCAAGGAAGGCGTTGGCACCCGTCATGACGTGGTGCGCGCCAGGGCTCAGACGGAAGCCACGGAAGCTCAGATTCCAGCACTTGAAGCCGGTTTGATTTCCGCATTGCATCAACTGGAAGTGCTGATTGGGCAACAGCCCGGTACCTTGACGGCTGAGCTCAAGCAACCGGTCGAGGTTCCGCCGGCACCGACACAGGCGATATTGACTTCGCCCGCCGAAACCATCCGCCAGCGGCCCGACATCCGCATTGCCGAACGCCGGCTGGCGGCCGCCACCGCGATGCAAGGCGCCGCAATCGCCGAATTGTTCCCGAAAATATCGCTATCGGCCTTTTTAGGGCTGCGCAATACCGATATCGAAAGCCTGTTCAAATCGGCGGCGTTTTCCTACGGCACGGCCGCCAACTTGCTGCAACCACTGCTGAATTTCGGCCGTATTCAGGCCGGTATCGACCTGGCCGAAGCCCGGCAAAAAGAAGCCTATCTGGGCTACCAAAAAGCCGTGCTCGACGCGCTTCAGGAAACCGAAACGGCGCTGGCCCATTATCTGAAAGAAGAAATTCGCCGACAGGCATTGAGCCGCTCGGTCGCCGATTTGCAGGAGTCGGTACGCTTGTCGCAATTGCGTTTTAAAGAAGGGGTCATATCCTTTCTGGATGTACTGGATGCCCAACGCGTCCTGTATGCAGCCGAAATCGAGCTGGCCCGCTCGGAAGCCGCGGCCTCTACTCATCTTGTCGCGGTTTACAAGGCCTTGGGCGGCGGTGCAAAAGCAACAGTGTCGCAATCATAAAATTCAGAGACGCTAAATTTCATCCTTCATAAGCGGGTAACCGAGTTTTCTCCAGGTCGGCCAGCAATTCTGATGATAGGTGTGGTTCATATGCGGCATGATTGCAGCTGCGCATCATCCTGATTTGCAGCCAATTGACATTTTGAAGCTTACAGCCTGTAGCAACGGCTAGCCTCGCTTCACCCTAACTTAGAAAACGGAAATCTGACCGGCAAGTTAAAAGAACAGAGTCACTTAAAACTTAGGTTCTGCCGCAAGTGGATGCGACTTATCAAGGAAGAGTTTAGGAGGTAAATTCCGGTAGTTGACCGGTGGTGCGGGGAAGCACACTAATCGATACAAAACTTGGTTTGAGCTATCGCTTGTTGGCTTTCTTTAATTAAAAGGCGGCTATTGCCGAAGCAAAGGTTAATTCCATGGCGGTACGTCGCCACTATAGGCAACAAAATCTTTAATCGTTGCATGGGTTTTGACGCCGGCTGTCTTTTTGGGAGAAGAACCGGTAACGGAGGATGAAGCCTTCGTTATTGATTCAACAGCACCGGGCTCGGTTTGCCATCGGGCAAAGAGCGTAATGTCTTTATTTGCTGTTGCATACCATTTCTTTTTGACGGCATCCCATCTCGCGCCAAGCGCTTTCGCCTCATCCTTTTGGGCAAAAGGAACATTCAGATAAATTTTTGAGTCTGGCATTTTGTAATCAGGTAATGCGGGCTGATGAAGTTATTACCTATTATAAGGCATTACCGACACAACTGGATTAGACAAAATAGCCTTGTGCTGCTTTGGTGTGCAAAGTATGGGCGCGGGTTGAAAACAGGTGGACAAAGAAAAAATACAGGTGCCGGGAAAGCTTAAGGAGCAAGTCCTAAATGAAGGCGATTAACCGGCACTCTGTAACAGGATAAGCGTGGGCAAGCAGGATGACTTTTGCTCACGCTTTGGCGTTAGCTTTTTCCAGGCAACATCCCGACTGAGCCGGGTTTGATGCGTTTGCAGGTAACAACCACATCTTCCAGGTGGCACTGACTTTTACCTTTGTTGGCGCCATCGCAGGGTGTGCAGGTAGCCTTGCCTTCATCCTTTACTTTTTCAACATGCCAGCCATAACCTTGCGACTGACAAAATGTTTTGGAGTATCGGGTGATGTTATAAGGTTTGGCTGCCGTTGCCTTGGCTTCGGATTCCACGTCGCAGGTCGCTGAGGGTAGAGTGTTAGCCATCAGGTCCCGGTAAATATATTCTGTTGCCGACGCTGCTCCGGAAAAAAAAGCTAACGTCGCGCACAGGCATATCAATTTAAGTTTCATTGTTCTTTCCTCGTTATTATCAAGTGGTGCATGATACTGCGGCTTATTCATGGGCAAGTTGCACATCAAGATTCGATGTAACCGCTGAAATTAAGAATAACCCTTGTCATGAAGTAATGGCCGTTCAGTTCAATACACGGATGTTCATTTGCGCTGTTTCCTCTTCCAGCTGCTGTTTAATCGGAGCAAACTTTTCATTCTCGCTTTGTTTGACCATCGCGATGACTATCAATAAAGTGGCTATCGTGCCGCCAACGTACAGCCAGAATCTGTCTTTTACTGGTGCCTCTTCTATTTGTTGTGCTCTTTGGTTCATTTTTTGTACCTCTGTAAGTTTGAATCATCAATGGGTGCGCCAATGCGGATATGAAAAATCACGGCTTTCCACCAACACTGGGGCTACTTCTTCCTGATAACTACTTCATCTTGATATTTTTATGTGATCAACCATTTCGGCCGCCAAGTTATGGAGCATGTCGGCAGTAGTCGGGTCACGCGTGAAATATTTCTTTTTATTGTAGTAGCGGATCAATACTATAAAAGAAGCCTAACTGCTGTCAACAAAATATCGATTCGATACGAATAATACGTATAAAAGTGTTTCGCTAATTTTTAAGTCCAAATAACCAGCTCAGTGCCGGGGCTGTGCATCCAGAACTGCATCCTGAAGCAAATTCTGCGATAATAGGCGTTGGTTTTCTGTCTATAAAGCGCCGGACTGGTACCGGTTATAACAATTTATTCAACAACGCATCCATGAACGAACAAACAGCATTTAAACCTTGTGACTTGGTTATTTTCGGCGCTTTGGGAGATTTATCCCGCCGCAAGTTGCTCATTTCTTTGTATCGGCTTGAAAAAGCCAACTTGATTGAAGTCGATACCCGTATCATAGGCATAGATCAACACGAGGGCGATAATGCAGGGTTTGTTGAGACCATCCGGAAAAGTTTGCAAGAGTTTTTAAATGAAACAATTGATGAACAAATATGGGCCCGGTATGCGGCGCGGTTTTCATACTTGAAAATAGATTTAACTCAGTTGGATCAATATCAGTTGTTGAATAAGGTTGTTGACGGTCAATCCAGGGTTATGGTGAATTATTTTGCCGTTGCCCCTTTCTTGTTTACCAATATTTGTCAGGGATTGGCTAAATGCGGGGTTCTGAATGAAGAATCGCGCATGGTGATGGAAAAGCCGATAGGCAATGATCTCAAGTCCTCAAAGGACATTAATGATGCCGTCGCCGGGGTGTTCAGCGAAAAACAGGTTTATCGCATCGATCATTATCTGGGTAAAGAAACGGTACTCAATTTATTAGCGTTGCGCTTTGCCAATTCCATTTTTACTACTAACTGGAACCATAACACTATCGACCATATCCAGATTACCGTGGCTGAAGAAGTCGGTATTGAAGGGCGCTGGGATTATTTCGACAAAACCGGCCAGTTGCGCGATATGCTGCAAAATCATCTATTGCAGATCCTGACTTTTGTGGCAATGGAGCCCCCGGTCAATCTGGAAGCGCAAAGTATCCATAATGAAAAAATAAAAGTTCTGTCCGCGTTGCGGCCGATCACCCGAGAAAATGTCGAACAAAAAACCGTTCGCGGGCTGTACACGGCAGGAGAACTCAAGGGCAAGCCAGTGCCGGGCTATCTTGAAGAAGATGGGGCTAATACTGACAGTACTACGGAAAGCTTTGTCGCCGTGAAAGTGGCTATCGATAACTGGCGCTGGGCCGGCGTGCCGTTTTATTTGCGTACCGGCAAACGCATGAAATACAAGCGCACTGAAATCGTCGTTAATTTTAAGCAATTGCCGCATAACATTTTTAAAGAAAGCTTTCAGGATTTGCCGTCAAATAAACTGATCATCCATTTGCAGCCGAACGAAGGCGTGGAAATCCAGATACTCAACAAAATACCGGGTATCGACGAAAACATTAAGCTGCAAAAAACCAAGCTGGATTTGAGTTTTTTCGAAACTTTTAAAAACAGCAAAATTTTCGGCGGTTACGAGAAACTGGTGCTGGAAGCCATGCGCGGTAACCCCACGCTGTTTCTCAGCCGGGAGGAAATTGAACAAGCATGGACCTGGGTTGATTCGATACAGGATGCGTGGGCGCATATCGATGCGGCGCCGCAACCCTATGCAGCAGGCACTTGGGGGCCTGAGGCTGCGAACGAATTAATTGCCAGAGATGAACGAGCCTGGGAAGATGAAGCCTAAAAATCAATGCAAGGCTAACGTCTTGACCGGGCTCAGATTAACGTAGATATACTTATCGCTCATCAAGATTTAATGGTTAGGTAGGGTACGCATCGCGTACCATTTTCTAAATCAAGTCCTCAAAAGGTACGCGATGCGTACCCTACCTGTCTGAGGAAGGTTTTGATAAACCGAATCCTGATGTGTAAACATTACAGCAAGGAACAACGATGCATCCTGTATTAGAAAAAGTCACTAACGAAATTATTGAGCGCAGCCGCGAGACTCGCTCAGCCTATCTGGCACGTGTTGATGCGGCGGCAAAGAAAGAGCCGCACCGCGCAGAGCTTGCTTGCGGCAATTTGGCTCACGCCTTTGCCGCTTGCGGAGCCGGCGAGAAAATCGATTTGACCGGACAGCAAAAGGCCAATATCGCGATTGTCTCCTCTTATAACGACATGCTGTCGGCACATGAGCCGTATAAAGATGCGCCTGCGCTGATCAAAGCTGCAATCAAAGAAGCGGGTGGTATTGCCCAGTTTGCAGGCGGCGTGCCGGCTATGTGCGACGGCGTTACCCAAGGTCGTCCCGGCATGGAACTGTCGCTGTTCAGCCGCGATGTGATTGCGATGGCGACGGCTGTGGGCCTAAGTCACAATATGTTCGATGGCGCGCTGTACTTGGGCGTTTGCGATAAAATTGTGCCGGGATTGCTGATCGGCGCGTTGAGTTTCGGCCACTTGCCGGCGGTATTCGTACCGGCAGGACCCATGCCCAGCGGTTTATCAAACAAGGAAAAAGTACGTATCCGCCAGCTTTACGCCGAGGGCAAAGTGGGCCGTAAGGAACTGCTGGAGTCCGAGGCCGCGTCTTATCACAGTGCGGGCACCTGCACTTTCTACGGTACCGCAAACAGCAACCAGATGATGGTTGAGATTATGGGTCTGCATCTGCCGGGCAGTTCGTTCGTCAACCCTTACACACCGCTACGCGATGAGCTGACCAAAGCTGCCGCTAAACAGGTTTTAAAGTTTACTGCAATGGGTAACGATTTCCGTCCGATCGGCCATATGATCGATGAAAAAGCGATTATCAATGCGATTGTCGGCTTATTGACGACAGGCGGTTCGACCAATCACACGATCCATCTGATCGCCATTGCGCGTGCGGCAGGTATCATTATCAACTGGGACGATTTCGATAAACTGTCCAGAGCGGTGCCGTTGCTGACCCGCATTTATCCGAACGGCCAAGCCGATATCAACCACTTCCAAGCTGCCGGCGGCATGGGGGTATTGATTGCCGAACTGTTGAAGAACGGCCTGTTACATGAAGATATACTGACGGTTGCCGATCAACGCGGTATGAACAGCTATCATCAGGAGCCGAAACTGGTTGATGGCAAGTTGGTTTGGGAACCTTGCCCTGAAGCCTCTTTGGACCCGGAAGTCATCAGCACTGTTGCCAAGCCTTTTGCAGTCGGTGGCGGCTTGCATGTGATGCATGGCAATCTGGGACGCGGCGTGTCCAAAGTTTCTGCGGTAGCGGAAAAACACCAGGTCGTTGAAGCGCCTGCAATGGTGTTTGATGACCAGGACGATGTGGTTGCGGCTTTCAAACGCGGCGAATTGGAGAAAGACGTGATTGTGGTGCTGCGCTTTCAGGGGCCGAAATCCAATGGTATGCCCGAACTGCACAAATTGACCCCGTCTCTGGGCGTATTGCAGGATAAAGGCTTTAAGGTTGCGTTGGTTACGGATGGACGGATGTCCGGCGCTTCGGGTAAAGTGCCTTCAGCTATCCATATGTGTCCCGAGTGTGAAGAGGGCGGACCTTTGACTAAGGTGCGTACCGGCGACATCATCCATTTGAACACGCAGACCGGTGAGGTCAATGTGCTGGTGGATGCGGATGAATTCAATGCCCGCATTCCGGCAGAAAACAGCGCCAAAGGGCATCATTTCGGCATGGGCCGCGAATTGTTCGGCGGGTTCCGTAAGGGGGCGTCTTCTGCTGAAACCGGCGCCTGCAATCTGTTTGTTGCCGATTAATAACTATAAAAATTTGGTAAAACAATGACTAAAAATAACTGGAAAATCCAACCTAACACAATTTTAACTGCTTGCCCTGTGATGCCCGTCATGGTCATCCAGAATCTGGAGGATGCTGTTCCTCTGGCCAAGGCCTTGGTTGCGGGCGGCATTACCGTGTTGGAAATAACGCTACGTACCCCTATTGCGCTTGATGCGGTAAAACTGATCAGTCAGGAAGTCAAGGATGCGATTGTCGGTGCGGGCACTATTACTACGCCCGAACAGTTAAAGGCAGCGGAAGAAGCGGGTGCTGTTTTTGCGATCAGCCCCGGATTAACACCGAAGCTGTTGGCTGCTGCCAACGAAGGAAATATAGCGTTGATTCCAGGCATATCGACGCTGTCTGAACTCATGTTGGGCATGGAGTATGGGTTGGATCATTTCAAATTCTTTCCGGCCGAAGCGGCTGGCGGCATACCCATGCTAAAATCTATCGCAGGGCCTATTCCTAGTGTAACTTTTTGTCCGACAGGCGGGATTTCACCGGAAAATTACAATAATTATTTACAGTTAAGCAATGTTGCCTGCGTTGGCGGATCATGGCTGGCGCCTGTGGATGTGGTAAAATCAAAAAATTGGGCCAAGGTGACTGAATTGGCAAAACAAGCTATAGACAGGGCGGCTTCGGTTAAATAGTCGCTAGCCGTTCATATACTGCAAGGACGCAGCAGCAATTGCCGAGAATAAAGATTTTCCGGAGTTTGTTATTGTGTAAACAAATTCCCTTTAAAGTACCAGTCAAGATTAATCACATTCAATTGGCCGGCTAAGCTGCACAATTTAGCCGGCTTTCTGATGATGCTACAGACCATGTTTCAAAACCGAGAAAAACCCATGACTAAATTGCGCAGTGTTACCTTAAATGAGAAAACACAGTCTTTATGTGAGTTGCCTATTTTATCTGGAACTACGGGACCTGATGTCATAGATATTCAATCTCTGTATCAAAAGACAGGCATGTTTACTTATGATCCCGGATTTACGTCCACGGCCAGTTGCAGTTCATCGATAACTTATATCGACGGTGAAAAAGGGATATTGCTTTATCGCGGTTACCCTATTGAGCAGCTCGCGGAGCATTGTACTTTTCTGGAAGTTTGCTATCTGCTGTTGAATGGCGAATTGCCCAGCGATGAAGAAATGCAGCAGTTCGAGGGCACCATAACCATGCACACGATGGTGCATGACCAACTGACCAATTTTTTTAAAGGCTTTCGTCGGGATGCCCACCCTATGGCTATTATGGTGGCTGTCGTTGGCGCATTGTCAGCGTTCTATCATGATGCGCTGGATATTAAATCCAAGAAGGATCGTGACCTGAGTGCCATCCGCCTGATTGCTAAAGTGCCGACCATCGTAGCGATGTGCCATAAATACAGCACCGGCTTGCCGTTTATGTACCCGCAAAACAAGCTAAGTTATGTTGAAAACTTTATGCGCATGATGCTCAGTACGCCTTGTGACGATTTCGAGCCCAATCCTGTCCTGGTAAAGGCGCTGGACAGAATTTTGATTCTTCATGCCGATCATGAACAAAATGCTTCGACGTCAACAGTGCGTTTGGCGGGTTCCAGTGGCGCCAACCCGTATGCTTGCATTACTGCCGGTATTGCCTGCCTTTGGGGAGCCGCTCACGGCGGCGCCAATGAAGCCGTGCTCAATATGCTTGAGGAGATTGGCGATGTCTCGAATATTACCAAATTTATAAGCAAGGCCAAGGACAAAAACGACCCGTTCAGACTGATGGGCTTCGGTCACCGGGTCTATAAAAATTATGATCCGCGCGCCAAGCTGATGCGCGAAACCTGTCATGAGGTGCTGACTGAGCTTGGTCTGCATGATGATAAAATATTTAAGCTGGCGCTGGAACTGGAGCGTATCGCCCTTGAAGATGAATACTTTATCGAGAAAAAGCTTTACCCGAACGTCGATTATTATTCAGGCATCGTGTTGCATGCCTTAGGCATTCCAACCAATATGTTTACCGCCATGTTTGCGATGGGCCGGACTGTAGGCTGGATTTCTCATTGGGATGAAATGATAGCGGACCCGGATCAGAAAATAGGACGGCCAAGGCAGCTTTATACCGGCACCACAAGACGCGACATACCGCCGCAGCACACCAAGCGCCCATAACCCGCTTAAAGTCATACTCGATTATGCTCAAGCCCTGGCAAACGGCCTTTGCCAGGGTGAGTAATCGAGCCTGATTTATCTCATCCGTTGCTTGAAAGCCTTCTGGTTGCAGGTTATATAAAAATTGAATTCATAAACTCTGAAATATGCTCAATTTCTTCAGTGCAAACATTGTGTTCCATTACGTAATCATGCCATTCAACATCGTAGTTCATGGCTTTTAGCTGATCAAATGCGGCCTTGCCGGATTCCACTGCTACGATAGGGTCTATGATGCCGTGAGCCATAAATATCGGTATGCGGTTATTGGCCGCTGAACGCTCGCTTTTTAATTGCGCAATGGTCGGTAAATGAGTCGACAAGGCTATAATGCCAGCCAGTTTATATGGGTGCCTTAGTCCTGCATGAAGCGCAATTACACCCCCTTGAGAAAACCCGGCCAACAAAATATTGGCCGATGGAATGCCCTTGCCGATTTCCTGCAAGATCAAGAGTTCAATCAGGCCGGCTGATTTATAAATGCCGTCGATGTCGACTCTGTGATCCATAGACGTATCTAAAATGTCGTACCAGGAGCGCATGGATATTCCGCCACTGATGGTAACAGGCTGAATGGGCGCATTGGGAAAGATGAAATGGATGTTTGCTTCTGCGGTTAAATGCAGTGTGGGGATGAGGCTTTCAACATCATGGCCGTCCGCACCTAAGTCATGCAACCATATTGCCGAATATTTATGTGCTGCTTCGGGCTGTATTTCGATGGTACTAAGTTGTCCGGGATTCATAAATCCTCCAAGAAAGATAATTTGCAGTTAGCTTATCTCAATGCCAGGGATTGCCGTCAAATTTTGGTAAATCCGGATTCATATAGTCCCATGACTGGGCATTTGCCACCCAGATATCTTTTTGCGGATGAAAAATGCCCGGGTCATCGAGAGTTGCGGCGGCGACCGGTCTGATGTCGGTAAAGGCGCTGTTTCTGCCAAACAGTGAGGTCCCGCACTCAGGGCAAAAAGCGCGGTAAACCGTGTGGCCGCTTGCCGCAATGGTTGCGTATTCTTTATAGTTCCCGGTTATAGCCAAGGCGGAAGCCGGAACAAACATGCCTGCAAAATAGGGGGCTCCGATGGATTTTTGGCAGGTTCGGCAATGGCAGTTGAAGCCGCCGATGGGTTTGGCTAAGATTTCGTATCTCACTGCGCCGCAAAGACAGCCGCCGGTAATGGGAAGTTTCATGTTTTTTCTCCTTTGCCTATATGAGGGCGGATATTTGCTTCGAGGCAATTGCTTCTGCATCCATGGGTCGTCGGTAATTGCTCCTGCATTGGCCTCTACGGATGGAGGAAAATGCTGCAAGATTGCCTGGAGCAATCGCAGCCGCCACATTTGTTTAGGTCATGCAGAAGGTGCGGTCCTACGGATGAGGGGTAGGGTCGCGTATGGAACAGCGTCGAAAGCTTCAAGAAGGTTTGTCGACAAATCTTAGTACAATGGTCAGCCATGCCTAAATTCTGCTTAACAACATCAAATCATAAACAATGCTGGATGATCTTATCTTAATAGTTTTATTGCTGGGTGCATACCTGTACTGGTTTAATGCGCAACAAGTAAAGGAGATTGCGCTTAAGGCTGTCAGGGCGAATTGCCTGAGCCTTGAAGTCCAAATGCTGGATGAGTATGTTGCTTTAAATAGTGTCCGGATAAAAAGGGATCAATCCGGAAAAATACGGATGCAACGGATATTTTTGTTTGAGTTTTCTTCAACCGGAAATGAACGTTATAACGGTGTTTGCATTATGCTGGGACAGCGAGTCGAAGCCATTCGGATGGAGCCGTACCGGTTTGAATGCTAAATGCATGGATATTGCGTGATACCAAGGGCGGTGCTTAGTAGAGTACCAGCAGCAGGAGCGTGGCGCAGAGAGCGGTTGCCGAGGCGATGCGGGAGCAGTGTAGCGGTATGCTGAGGAATTTTGAAAAGATGGTTTTGTGGGGGATTAAATGAATAAATGTTCAGTATGTGGGCATGAGCGCAATGATCGTGATATGAAATGTCCGAAATGCGACAGTTATTATTCGAAAATTGCCGAGATTATTGCCGAGCAGGAGGCTCAGGAGGAAATGCAAACGCTCCGTGGGCGGTGCAAGAGAATTCTTGGGTCGGGTGATATTAAGCAAGAATTGCTGGCAGAATTGAGGCTGATAAGGTCGAGGTTAACCAACAGAGGAATGTTCGCGCTTTTTGTAATTTTTGTTTTTGTGTTTGCGTTAGTTGTTTCTGTTTTGTAATTTCACCGCTCTTATCATTTGAAACCGAAATGCCGGGTAGCAAAAAAGCAGTTACCCGGCATTTCGGATCGTTTCAAAGTTCTCGACCTTTTAAAAAGATAAAAACAGATGAGAGCGGTGTTTTGTACGTCTTGTTGGTGGCTAAGTTTTACTTTTCCAGCAGATCGAGTTTGCCTGGCTTGCCATTCCAATCATCAGCATCAGGTAGAGGCGGTTTTACATCCGTAATAACAGGCCATTGTTTTGATAGTTCTGCATTTAATGCGATAAAATTTTCTTGTCCTTCCGGCACTTCATCTTCCGCAAAAATTGCGTTGGCAGGGCATTCAGGCTCGCATAACGTGCAATCTATACACTCGTCTGGATCAATAACCAGAAAGTTTGGGCCTTCACGAAAGCAATCTACAGGGCATACATCTACACAATCAGTGAATTTGCATTTAATACAGTTTTCGGTGACTACAAAAGCCATAATTATTACCACGAAAGTTAATTTTTAATTTAGAGCGTTATTTTAGCAGAAAGCGTTACATGATTGAATCCTGAGTTTGTTAAAGGCGTCATTTAACAGGATTGCGCCATCGTGGGTATAAAGCTTACTTTGCGCTTGCCGGATTAAAGACGGATAAAAGCATGCCTTTTCCATCATCGATTTTTCCTTTTTGGGTATTTTGCAATGCACGCTTTGCTTCCGCTTTTAGTTGATTGTCAGCATAGAGTTGTTCGGCGCGCGCCGGAGCAGAGCTCGCCCTTTCAAGATAGATTGCCGCATCGTTGGGCTTGTTATGCAGCAGCAGGAATTCGCCGTAAAAATAGTTGGCATCAATGCCGTCCGGATTGATTTTAAGTGCGGCTTCCAGCATTTGCTTGGCGGTATCGTCATCGCCAAATGAGACCGGCCATTTGGGCACCATATAATACAATGTGCCTAACGTCACGTAGGCTGATCCAGCCATGGTTTGCGGGTTGATTTTAATGGCTTTGATCAGTAAATCACGCGCCTCATGAATAGCGCCAAGCGCGGAAAAGGGATCTTGCAGATCGGCATAGGTTGCCTTTAATACGGCCTGCCAGAAGAGGGGCTCGGCGGCGTTGGGATATTGCCGGACCAGGCTCGTAGTCTTGGTCAGCAGTTGAGCATAAGCAGGCCCTTGTTTGTTTTTGGGGGTGCTGTAGTAAGTAGATGCCCATTCGGCTTCAATGTTTTTTATGGCGTCCTCAAGACTCTCCGAAAAACATGGGTTTGATAGTAGTAATAAAACAACAAAAATTAATTTTTTCATATTGAAAATATAGAGTAAAACTCATGGTATTTCAATATGTGTATGAAATATTTACTCTTAACGCCATTCTGAATATGGATGGATTGCGAGATTGTTGTTGTAATAACGCAAATCGCTGGTGACTTCCTGGCCTAACCAGGACGGTTTTGAAAAAGATTGCCCTGTTTCGTCTAATTCGATTTCAGCAACTATCAAGCCTTGATTATCTCCTTCAAACTCATCTATTTCCCAAAGATTGTCATCATGGGTAACGAAATGGCGAGTTTTTTCGATGAGCGGCTTTCTGCAAAGATTGTCCAGTATTTCATTTGCATCACTCATCGGGATTTCATATTCATATTCATACCGATGAGTGCCAATAGTCGCAGTTTTTATATTCAGCCAGGCATGATCATTACTTATCCGCACCCTGATTGAGCTGGTTGCCTGGGAGCTTAAGTAACCTTGCCGATATTTTACCGAGTGGCTAACCTGCCTGCGCCAGTCGTCGTTGGCGAGCAAAAATTTATGTTCTATTTCTATAGCCATGATCAGGTTTCCTTATAGTGGCCGCCCTGGAGGCAGGTTGAGCGTTTTTATGGAGCATGAAAAGTATTTTGGTTCTGCGGGCGGTAATGTTAGCGGCAAATGGGGCGCTAATTTTGTCGCCTAGTCATATGCTGTTAATTGAGGAAAGAGGGCTATAGAACGGCTTCGTAATGCAAGAATATCAAGAAGGTGGCGCTGTAAAGCCAAGCTTGAGTGGTAGGCCAGTGGTAGCCTGGATCCTTTTTAAGTATGAACTTCGTGCGGCTTGTAGTCGAGTGAATCGAGCCGTTGGCGATACTTGGTTAGTGAAAAAAAGTATCGTCCTCATCATCGTTTTCCTGTGGCACGGATTGTCCGGGGATCCTTTTTTCTTCCATTGCCCATTCTCCCAGGTCAATCAATTTGCAGCGTTCGGAGCAGAATGGTTTGTATTGCTGCTCAGGAACCCAAGGCACGGAACGTCCGCAGTTGGGGCATTTAACAATGAGCGGCTTGGTGGAGGACGGCATTAGAAAAGGCAGCAGGTCAAGGCAAAAGGAATGTCATCAGGACTTTGTGCCGGGCGCTTGTTGTCAGAAGACGGCACCATGAACCGGATAGTGCAGCGATGTTTACCGCCGCTGACTTCTGCAAAGCAATTTATAGATTTATCCAGGCTTATTTTAAGTAGTTGGGGGGATTGGGTGGTGTCCAATAGAAATTGAAAAAAGCCTGCTTCCGCCACTTCTTGGGTGGGTGAACTGCAATTACGAATAAAGTTAAGTATCAAGTCAATTGCGGTGCGAATGTCGGCAAACGGGCTGCTCCAGTGTTCCAGGTCTTTTAATCGAATCGCTTCGTCCTGTTCCAGCCAGTAATGGAACTCCGGTAAATCAAAAGAGCAGGTTCCACCAGGGATGGAACTGCGTTGAGCTATGCTTTGGAATAGGTCGCTTTCCATGACACGGGTGCCGATCTTGCCGCTAGTGTCATAAAGCTTTTTGCTGGTCTCATTTAATTTGTTCAGCAGCTCTTGCAGTTTTTGGCTGTCGACGCCTTCATTATGAGCGATTTTATTTAACACCTTGGCATGGCGATCCAGTTCTTTCAATATTTCCGATTTTAAATCGTTGCGCCTGAAAATTGTCATGATATCGAGCAGCACATTAATGGCGGCGCGTTTATCGGCAACTGTTTCTCCCGTTAAGAAATGGCTGAATTGTTGGAATAGCTGTTCTAGCCGTATGAAGACCCGGATGCGTTCGTTGAGTGGAAATTCATAGGTAATCGTGGTGTTCACAGACAAGTTAATCCCGGCAAGCGCTTAATGAAAGATATAAATTGTGCAGTTTTTTTACCTGTTCTGCAAGTCTATAATCGGTAGTTGAGTTATCGATCAAATCATCGGCTTTTGCTTTTCTGAATACACGCGATACTTGATTATCAATTATGGATTGTATTCTTTCAACGGTCAGATTATCCCGCATCTTGACGCGTTCAATCTGCGTTTCAACAGGGCAATCGATAACAAGTATCCGATCAACAAAATGCGTCATAGCGGTTTCGAATAGTAATGGAATGCTGATGATGCAGTAAGGAGCATTCAGTTGTTCAAGTTCGGTTTGCAGGGCTTGATAGATTAACGGATGAAGTATCGATTCAAGTTTCCGCTTCTGCTCGATATCGGAAAAAACCAGCTCCCTGAGATTTTTTCTGTTCAACGAACCATCCGGGTTGAGGATGGCAGTGCCAAAAGCCTGTTGTATCTGATCCAGGGCAGGCTGTCCTTTTTCGACCAGTCGGTGGGCTACGTGGTCGGCATCCAGCACAGGGATATTTAAGTCGGCGAAAATCTTCGCAACCGTCGATTTCCCGCAGCCTATGCCGCCCGTGAGTCCGACTTTCAACATGACTTTACAAGCCCACGGTGGCTAAATAGAGGTGGTTCAGGTCCTGTCCCCATAACAGCGCGATCCAGCCGGCAGCGGCTAAGTAGGGACCGAAAGGGATAGGGACGTTATGGTCGTGTCTGACAAAAATGATCATACCGAGGCCAATGACCGCTCCGACTAGAGATGACAATAGGATAATAATTGGCAGGTATTGCCAGCCTAGCCAGGCGCCGAATAAAGCCAGTAATTTGAAATCGCCATAGCCCATGCCTTCTTTGCCGGTTGCCAATTTAAATAGATGGAAAACACTCCAAAGAGCAAGATAGCCGGCAACCGCACCGATAATACTGGCATGGGCATCAGTATAGATATTAAAAAGGCTCAAGCATATTCCCAGCCAAAGCATGGGTAGGATGATGGAGTCGGGTAATAGCTGATGGTCGACATCAATAAAGGTCAGTGCAATCAGTGACCAAGTTAACAGCAGGGCAAAAGCAGCTTGAGGTGTGTAGCCGAAATGCCAGGCGACTATGAATGAGCTTATCGCCGTGAGCGCTTCTATGATCGGATAGCGCATCGAAATGCGGCAGCCGCATGTTGCGCATTGGCCTCTTAAAAACAGATAGCTGATGACGGGAATGTTTTGGTAAGGCTTAATGGGCGTATTGCAGCTAGGGCAACGGGATAATGGGAGAACCAAGTTGAAGGGTTCCTCGGCAACTGTTCCTGCATCTCCAGAGCCGCCGTCACCCGCTTCCGGGCTTATTTGCAGATATTCCAGGCATTCCTTGCGCCATCCCCGTTGCATCATGATCGGCAATCTATAGATGACAACATTAAGAAAACTCCCAACAAGCAAGCCGATGATGCCGGCCAGAGCTGAAAACAGCGTGGGTGTAGATAAAAGCATACTGAGTTGTTGCATCTGCGTGTTTTTGAGAGTGGATATTTTAAGAGTGCACTTTTAAGCTTAACCTGACAATCTTTATCTGGCCTGAAAAAAGACTGTTTAGCCGTGCGTTGTGTTTAATAAATTTGAGCTATCTCGATAACTAATGCGACTAGCCGACTGCGGCACCCATTTTGAAAATAGGTAAATACATCGCGACAACCAGGCCGCCGACTAAGATGCCTAAAATACACATAATAATAGGCTCCATTAAGCTGCTTAAATTGTCGACAAGGTTATCGACTTCCTCGTCAAAAAAATCGGCCACTTTCAATAGCATCGAGTCCATGGCTCCAGACTCTTCGCCGATAGCTACCATCTGTACCACCATATTCGGCCAAAGACCCGCTTGCTGCATGGCAAACTGAAGCCTTTGTCCGGTAGCCACTTCTTCGCGCATTTTTAAAACGGCTTCGGTATAGATAATGTTGCCGCAGGCGCCGGCAACAGATTCCAGAGCTTCCACCAACGGTACCCCAGCGGCTGACATGGTTGCCAAGGTCCTGGCAAAACGCGCAACGGCAGACTTGTTTAAGATAATCCCGACTATGGGTAATTTAAGCAGGGTTTTATCCAGGAAGTGATTAAAGGGCCTGGAGCGTTTTTTAAAATAGCTGAACACGTAAACGGTGCCAACAACAATACCAACAACGATGTACCACCATGCCTGCATCCACTCAGACATGGCGACCACCATCTTGGTGAAGGCGGGTAAATCCGCGCCGAAGCTTTTGAACATATCGGCAAAAACCGGTACCACAAAAATCAGTAGAATGGTGGTGACGACAAAGGCTACGACTATAACTGCGATGGGGTAGGTCAAGGCCTTCTTGATCTTTTTCTTCATCGACTCGGTTTTTTCCTTGTAGGAGGCGATTTTATCCAGCAGTGTTTCCAACACCCCGGCCTGTTCGCCCGCTGCAACCAAGTTACAAAATAATTCATCAAAATACAGCGGCCTTTTATTAAGGGCTTCGGCTAAAGTGTCGCCGCTTTCAATGTCAGACTTGATGCCCATCAACAGAGCTTCCATGCTTGCATTGTCGTGGTCTTTGCCGACAATATCGAATGACTGAACCAGAGGAACGCCCGCCTTAAGCATGGTGGCTAGTTGCCTGGCAAAAATGGCGATATCGCCCGGCGTGATAGATTGGACTTTTGCGGAAAACAGCGGTTTGGGTTTTTGCTTGAATTTAGTGACGCGATAGCCTTGCCGCCGCAGTTCGGCTTTTGCAATAGCTTCGCTTTTGGCCGAGATTATCCCTCCGTTTTTTTGCTTGTTTTTCCCGACTCCTGCCCAGATGAAGTCTATTTGTTCAGCTTGCTCTGCCATGTTTATTCCTTGGTGATTCGGTCAATTTCTTCCAGGCTGGTTATACCCATGCGTACTTTGTTGAGTCCTGATTTACGCAAATCGTTAAAACCTTCCTCCAGGGCACATTGCGCCAGTTGATCGGTATTGCCACCGTTGAGGATGAGTGAGCGCATTTTTTCAGTGAGCGTCAGCACTTGATAAACACCGACTCGGCCTTTATAGCCGTTCGTGCAGTGCTCACAACCTACGGCACTGAATATTTTAAGGTCGTGTAGCTCTTCTTCTCTAAATCCGGCAGCAAGGAGGACTTTATCGGGCAAATCAGCAGGAATTTTACAGTGTTCGCAGAGCCGTCGGCCCAAACGTTGCGCCATAATCAAGTTAACCGCCGAAACAATGTTGAACGGGGGGATGCCCATTTGCATCAGGCGATTTAAAGTTTGCGGGGCGTCATTAGTATGCAGGGTTGATAGCACCAAGTGTCCTGTTTGTGCGGCTTTGACGGCGATTTCGGCGGTTTCCAAATCTCGAATCTCACCGACCATGATGATGTCAGGATCCTGCCGCAAAAAGGCGCGTAAAGCACTGGCGAAAGTCAGCCCCGCTTTAGGATTCATATTGACCTGGTTGATGCCTTCCACGGTAATTTCCACAGGGTCTTCGGCTGTGGAGATATTGCGCTCCATGGTGTTAAGAATATTTAAACCCGTATAGAGCGAAACGGTTTTGCCGCTACCCGTAGGTCCGGTCACCAGCACTAAACCGTAGGGTTTGTTAATGGCCTCAAGAAAAATGCGTTGTTGTTCCGGCTCAAAACCCAATTTTTCAATACCCAATTGGGCGCTGGTGGGATCCAGAATACGCAACACGACTTTTTCGCCGAACAGGGTAGGACAGGTATTCACACGGAAATCAATCGCGCGATTCTTGGACAAGGTCATTTTGATACGGCCGTCCTGCGGGACCCGGCGTTCGGCAATATCCATTTTGGACATGACCTTCAGACGGGAGACAAGCCTGTTGGCGATGCTGGCGGGTGGCGTGGCAACCTGCCGGAGTATGCCGTCCGATCTATAACGGATGCGGAAAATCTTTTCGTAGGGCTCCATGTGTATATCGGATACCCCTTGTTTAATAGAATCCAGCAGTATTTTGTTGACGTAACGAACAATCGGCGCATCGTCAATATCCGAGTTAACTTCGGCTTTAGAGGTATCTTCCTCGCCTCCGGTGATGTCCAGATTGTCCAGGTCCTCATCAAGCATATCCGTCATTGAGGTATCGGCTGCTTCCAGGGTGGTCTCAATGGCCTTGATCAGCTTGTCTTCCTCGACCAGAATAGCTTCGGGATTAAGACGGCTGTGAAATTTGAAGTCATCCAGAGCGCGAAAGTCGGTCGGATCCGATACGGCGACAAACAGCGTTTTGCCACGGGAGAATAGGGGGAGCGCATGGCATTTGCGGATCAGCTTTTCTCCTACCAGATTGATAGGCAGCCTGCGGCAGTCAATGGCATCCAGGTCAAAAAAAGGCACGCCAAATTCGATGGACGCTTGGGTAGCCAATGCTTTGCTGTCAATGAGCTTATTGCTGACGAGGTAGCGTATTAGCGGGATTTGGTTTTTTTGCGCTTCGTGGCTATGAATTTGCGCATCCGCCTCAGTTAGCAGGCCTTTCGCAATCAAGCACCGTGTAAGGCCACTAAAATGTAAATCTTTTGATGCGGTATTCATAGGATGGTTGCTTTGTCAGTTGTTTAAGCAAATATAGATTAAAAAGGTATAAGGTACAAGGCACAGGGCTAAAGGCTAAAGAGGCACTCTCCTTTCGCCTTTAGCCCTGTGCCTGCCTTTCTTATAAAGCCCGGATTTTGCGTTGTTGCTCTTCAAGATTGTTCAACATTGACCGTAAATCGGCCAGCTTGGCTTTTTCCTTATCAATCACTTCCGGCGGCGCTTTATCGACAAACGCCGGGTTATTTAACTTGCCTTCGACTCTGGGCAGGTCGTTGTGGATTTTTTGTATTTCCTTTTCCAGCCGCGCCAGTTCCGCTTCCTTGTCGATTAAGCCGGCCATGGGGATCAGTATCTTCATCTCGCCGACTAACGCCATCGCCGATTCCGGCGCGGTTTCATTGCTATTTAGCCAAGCGATGGATTCCAGTCTGCCCAGCTTTTGCAAATAAATGCGGTTATTGGTCAAGCTCTGCTGGTCAGCATCCGAGCCGTCTTGCAGTAAGACCGGCAGCGGCTTGCTCGGGGCGATATTCATTTCGCCCCGAATGCGGCGTACGCCCAGAATAAAGTTCATCACCCAGTTGGTTTCAGCGACCGCGTTGTTGTCGATTTGCGCGTCATCGGCTACCGGGTACGGTTGCAGCATGATGGTATCCTCTTCCGCCGTACCAGTTCCCGCCAGCGGCGCGACCCGCTGCCAGATTTCTTCGGTAATAAACGGCATGATCGGGTGCGCCAAACGTAAAATCGACTCCAAAACCGTTAGCAGAGTTTTGCGCGTACCGCGTTGCAACGCCTCATCATCCGATTGCAGGGATATTTTTGCCAGTTCCAGGTACCAGTCGCAATATTCATTCCAGGTAAATTCATAAATGGCCTGGGCCGCCAGGTCAAAACGGTAGTTTTCGATCGCGTTGGAGGTTACGGCGGCTACCTGATGCAGACGGGAAGTAATCCAGCGATCCACCTGGCTGTATTGGCAGGGTGCGTCGGATTGTCCATTATCCTGTCCCTCGGTATTCATCAGCACGTAACGCGCTGCATTCCAAAGCTTGTTGCAGAAGTTGCGGTAACCTTCGGTACGGGCCAGGTCGAAACGTATATCGCGCCCCGTCGATGCCAAAGATGCAAAGGTAAAGCGCAACGCATCGGTGCCGTACGACTGGATGCCGTCCGGGAAATGCTTGCGTGTATCTTGCTCGATTTTCTTTGCCAAATGCGGCTGCATCATGCCTGAGGTGCGTTTTGCCACCAAGGCATCCAGCTCTATGCCGTCGATGATATCAATCGGGTCGAGCACGTTGCCTTTGGATTTGGACATTTTTTGGCCTTCCGCATCGCGCACCAAACCATGGATATAGACTTCCTTGAACGGCACTTCGCCCTGGAATTTCAGGCCCATCATGATCATCCGGGCAACCCAGAAAAAAATGATGTCAAAACCAGTCACCAGTACGCTGGTCGGGTAATGCTTGGCCAATTCCGGGGTTTGTTCAGGCCAGCCCAGCGTGGAAAACGGCCACAACGCGGAAGAAAACCAGGTATCCAACACGTCTTCGTCCTGTTTAAGCGCATAGCCTTCAGGCAGGTTGTGCTTGGCGCGAATGTCCTGCTCAGAGCTGCCGACGTAAACATTGCCCAGCTCGTCGTACCAGGCCGGGATGCGGTGTCCCCACCAGATTTGCCGCGAGATACACCAGTCCTGGATATTGCGCATCCATTCAAAATAGGTGTTTTTCCAGTTGTCGGGCACAAACTTGATGTCGCCGTTTTCAACGGCCGCAATCGCAGGTTCCGCCAGCGGCGCGACCTTGACATACCATTGGTCGGTCAACAGCGGTTCGATTACGCTATTGGTGCGGTCGCCGCGCGGCACCATCAACTTGTGGTCGGCGATTTTTTCCAGCAAGCCTGCCGCATCGAGATCGGCGACTATTTGCTTGCGGGCTTCAAAGCGGTCCAGGCCGCTGTATTTGGCCGGAATCAGGCCGTCCTCGCCTTCATCGTTGCTGCGTATCGCGGCGTCAACGGTAAACAGGTTGATCAGGCCGCCATGTGGCAAGTCCTGGATAACCGAGGTGTGACGGTGACGCGTCCAAACCTCGTAATCGTTAAAATCGTGGGCTGGAGTAATTTTCACGCAGCCGGTGCCGAATTCCGGATCGACATATTCATCGGCAATAATCGGTATGCGTCGGCCGGTCAACGGCAGTTCCACAAACTCACCGAGCAGATGCTTGTAGCGCTCGTCATTCGGATGTATCGCTACCGCGGCATCGCCGAGCATGGTTTCAGGACGGGTCGTGGCAACGATCAAATGCCCCTGACCGTTCGATAGCGGATAACGCAGATGCCACATCGAGCCGTTTTCTTCTTCGGACAGCACTTCCAGATCGGAAACGGCGGTATGCAAAACCGGATCCCAGTTAACCAAGCGCTTGCCGCGATAAATCAGGCCTTCTTCATACAAGCGTATGAACACTTCCTGCACCGCATCGGACATGCCTTCGTCCATCGTGAAGCGTTCCTTATCCCAGTCCAGCGAAGAGCCCATGCGTCGCAATTGACGGGTAATCGTGCCACCGGATTCTTCCTTCCATTGCCAGACTTTTTCCAGGAACTTTTCACGGCCGAGATCATGGCGGGTAAGACCTTCCGCATTGCATAAACGCTCGACCACCATTTGCGTGGCAATACCCGCATGGTCGGTGCCCGGCTGCCACAACGTGCTGTAGCCTTTCATGCGGTGGTAGCGCGTCAGCGCATCCATGATGGTATCCTGAAACGCATGGCCCATATGCAAACTGCCGGTAACGTTGGGCGGCGGAATCATGATGCAATAGGATTCACCGTCCGGTTTGGCCGCTGCCGAACCTGCTCCCGGCAGGTTTCCGGCATACGCACCATCCCTGGCGGTAAAATAGCCTTTTTCTTCCCAGGTTTGATACCAGCGTTGTTCAATTGAATGCGGGGCGTATGTTTTTTCCATGGATGGGGTGCTCTTTTTCTTATAAAAGTTGATGCGTGTGATGATTTATTTGTTACCAGTCTTTATGGGTAACGACTTTCATGCCTGACTGCTGATATCGGCGATAGCGGTCTCTGCCCGCTGCCTTGGTCGTTTCGCTGTTATCCAGTATTTCAAGAATGCGCTCGGTTTGCGGCCCTACCTCAGGATAGCGTGAGGATAGATTGAACAGGATTTTTTGCCAATTGTCGGGCGCGTTCAGCGAGCCGATCAAAACCGTTTTCTCGGTGGCCGCGCTCGCTCCCGGCGAGTCTGCGGCATACACACCATCCCTGGCGATATCCGGCGGCTCGCCGGTGTATATCTGGTGCGGAATAAAACTGCCTGCCCTGAAGGTCCAGAGCAGGTCGTCTATGATTCGGCTTTGTTCGGCAGAATCGGTGAGCACATAGCAAAAACTGCCGCTACGATAGGCTTTCTCAATCAGTTTGCAGGCGAACAGATGCCGATCTTCCAACGATTCTGTCGGCAGTATGTAAAAGCTGACTTCAGCCACTTATGTTCTGGGTATGCGCCCGGCTAATCAGGTATTGGATTAATAATGATACAGGACGGCCGGTTGCGCCTTTGGTTGGGCCGGTGCGCCAAGCCGTTGCGGCTATGTCCAGGTGCGCCCAACGGAACTTCTCGGCAAATCGCGCCAGAAAGCAGGCAGCGGTAATAGTGCCGCCATCTTTGCCGCCGACGTTGGCCATGTCGGCGAAATTGGATTTGAGCTGCTCCTGGTATTCTTCCCAGAGCGGTAAACGCCAGAGGTTGTCGTTGGCGATCTCGCCGGCTATGGTCAGCTCATTGCATAAAGCGTCATCGTTGCCGAGCAGGCCGCTGACTACGCGTCCCAAAGCAATTCCGCACGCGCCGGTCAGGGTGGCAAGATCTATCACTACCTCAGGGTTGTAGCGTTCCGCATAAGTTAAAGTGTCGCAAAGCAACAGGCGGCCTTCGGCATCGGTATTCAGTATTTCGATGGTTTTGCCGGACATGCTGGTGACAATATCGCCCGGCTTGTTGGCGTCGCCATCGGGCAGGTTTTCCGATGAAGGGATCAGGCCGATAATATTCAGCGGCAGTTGCAGTTGCGCTACAGCGAGCAATGTACCCAGAACTGATGCGCCGCCGCACATGTCGTATTTCATTTCATCCATGCCAGGCGCTTGCTTTAATGAAATGCCGCCCGCGTCAAAGGTCAGGCCTTTGCCGATCAGCACGATAGGCTTGGCGTTTTTCTCGCCGCCTTGATATTCCAAAGCAATTAATTTTGCGGGTTGACGGCTGCCGCGCGAGACGGACAGAAGCGCACCCATGCCCAGTGCCGCCATTTCAGGTTCTTCTACCACTTTAATTGCCAGGCTGGGGTATTTTTGGCCCAGTTCAATCGCCTGTTCGGCAAGAAAGGCCGGGGTGCAGATGTTGCCCGGCAAATCGGCCAAATGTTTGGTCAGTTCCATGCCCTCGGCAACAGCCTTGCCTTGCAGCATGCCTGCGTGAGCCAATGCGCGATTGCTTTCCGTGGCGGAAACGGAGATTTTTTCAATCTTGCTTTCGGTTTCTTTATCCGATTTTGTGTGCGTAAACTGATACAGGGCATCGCTAAACACTTCAATGACATGCCTGGATTTCCACTGCCAGTCGCGGCCTTCAACATCGCATTCCGCCAAACAGCAGACGACCGATTTTATTTGCGGTTTTTTCAGGCTGTTAACGGCGGCCAGCAAGGCTTTTTTATAGTTCTTGCCGGATAAGGGCTTATTTTCACCCAGTCCGACCAGCAAAATGCGTTCAATCTTATTGCCGGGAATGGCATTGATTAGCACGGTCTCGCCGTTTTTTCCGCTCAGGTCGCCGCGGTTGACGATGCTATTAATAAGCCCTTGGGTGCTGTTGTCCAGAGATGCTGCTGAGGGACTGAGTTGTTTATCTTGATAAACGCCAACAATAATGCAATCACATTGCAGTTCTTCTAGTGGCGCGGTTTCTATTGAATAGTCCATAACTTAACTCCGTTATTTGTTAGGTAGAGCAATATCTTGAGCGGTCTGGGAAAAATAGGGTGCTACAAGATGGGTCGTTTAGCTGGGATTATACAACACAAATATAGGTTTTTGATTGGAGAGGTAGGGCTGATGGTAAATTGGATTTTATTGATCACTCGAAAACACGAAGTTCTTGCTCGGCCTCCCTGAGAGCATATTGATTTATTTAAAGGTGGCAACTAACTGTGACAGTGCCATCAAGCGGCAGAACGATAATATAGTTTGAAAAACAACCGATAAAGCCATACCCTGTACGGTTTTTTGACCGTCATAAACTTCACGGCAGCGAAGTTATTCAACCTCCCACCATTGCACTTACAGAGGCAGCAAGTTTTGAGTTTACACAGTTATCAATCGGTAGATCGCGAGCAATTAGCCAAAGACATCGACGAAATTCACCAACAAGCTTTAGCTAATATCGATATTGGCGATTTTGAGCATTTAACAAGAATGGAGCGCTGGGGAAAAATTTGTTCCATCATCGGCTATGGCACGGCTTGGATTTTTCCCAATCCGATTTCCGCACTGTTAATCAGCCAAGGCAGTTTCACGCGCTGGACACAAGTAGGGCATCCGATTGTTCATAGAGCTTACGACAAACTTAAAGGCGTCGATAAAAATTACACCAGCAAAAAATTCGCACAGGGTTGGCGACGGTTTATGGACTGGCCGGACTGGTTTACCGTCGAGGGCTGGCATCACGAGCATGACGTGTTGCATCATTATAGTTTGGGTGAAAAAGCCGATCCCAATAATGCGCAGCACAACATGGAATGGCTAAGGCAATCGAACCTGCCGATGTGGCAACGCTATGTCATCGTGGCGCTTTTTTCCGGGATTTGGAAAATTAGTTATTACACGCCCAGAACCCATAAGGAATTACGCTTAAATTCCGCCAGACAGCAAAGAGAGCTTGAACCTGTGATGACCCGCCTCGGGGCATGGAGTTTATTTACCAAGCAGGGTCGAGGTTTATGGTTGCATAGCATTTTGCCTTACATCGCCTATCGCTTTGTGTTGCTGCCTTTGCTGTTTTCCCCATTAGGCAGTTTTGCCGTTATCAGTGTATTGATTAATTCAATTCTGGCGGAAATTTTTACCAATATGCACAGTTTTCTGGTGATGATCCCAAATCATGCCGGAGATGATGTGATGATGTTTGACGAAAAAGCCAAAGGCAAAGGCGAATTTTACCTGCGGCAGATTTTAGGATCAGTCAATTATCCGACGGGCTCTAATTTGAATGACTTTTTTTACGGCTGGTTGAATTATCAAATCGAGCATCATTTGTGGCCGGATATGCCGTTAAGTCAATATCAAAAAGTTCAACCGCAAGTCATGGCATTGTGCAAAAAACATAATATTCCTTATCTACAACAGTCGGTTTTTAAAAGGTTGTTGAAAGCGGTGGATGTTATGGTGGGGAAAACTTCGATGTTGAAGCTAGCGGTTGCGTAAAAGTGTAGAGCGAGGTGGCGTTTTCGGCAGATTCGCGCAGTTTGCCGGAAACGCCTGTTTTCGCTGTCGCTCAAACAGGCTTATTGCGGTCTACCAACTGTGGTTCTGTTTTATTGATTAGATCTTTGAGAAGCAAAGCACGAACTACAGCAACCTCACTGTTGTATACGCAATCCGGCTTTGTTAAGTTCCAAATTTGCCGATCTTTCAATTTGGCATTATTGGGATTGTGGAGATGCTCTAGTATCGCTAGAGCTTCTTTTAACTTTTTTGATTTTGTGTATTGTCCTGGAGGAATATCTTTTATCAGCCCTTCCGAGCACAGGCTCAAGAAAATATTCTTCGGACAGCACTTATTCTGTAATGATGGGCTGGAAGTAAATCGAGGTATTGTTTGCTGCCAAGCGTCTTTTGGCGCGATATTGCTTGATTGACATAACTTAGCTGCATCAATAGCGATTTTTCCAAACATATAGCCTGCTTATTGTTGATGAATTTGAGGCGCCGGAAACACCCGTTTTCGCTGCCGCTCAAACAGGCTTATTCCGGCCTACGAGCTACGGCCGATCTTCTGGCCTTGCACGGCCAACACTCCCGAACGCCCCTCTATTTCCGACATAACCAATTCATGACAAGGCAATGCCGTAGTATCTAAGTCGGCAACATAATCTGCCAGCGTACCGATGTCATCTTCGGCTTTTTGCCACAGTTGCAATAGCTTTTCCATGACCGGCAGCAATTTCATGCCTTCCAGTTCAGCATGCAAGGTATACACATGACCGGCAGGGGCGGGCTTGCGGCTGGCGGCGAATACCGCTTCATGCACGTTGGCTTCGGTGATGCCGTTGCGGCCGAGCAGTTCGTCCAAGGTCGGCAGGGTGGTGGGGATTTGCGGGCATCGGAAGGTCTCGCCTTCCATCTGCGGGATAAACGGGGACTGGCCGCGGCAATCGCTGGCATAACGAAAACCCAGTTGCTGTTCCAGTTGTAACGCGTGCTTGTTCAGCTGCCAGCCGGCCGCGCCATGCACGGAAGACTGATGGCCGAATACTTGCTGAAATGAATCGATGGCCGCCTGCATTTCTTTTCGGGTCCACTCGGCATCCCGGCTGGCGACCTTATCCTGCCAGCGGATGTGGTCGTGGCAATGGACGCCTATTTCATGCCCGGCCTGTTCGACTTGGCGCATGATGTCGCGGCCTTGGCGGCCGATATGCGGGCCGGGAAGCAAGGTGCCGTAGAGCAGGGTTTTTAGTCCGTAGTGGCTAAGCACCGAAGTACGTTGAACCTTGCTGAAAAATCCGGGCCTGAATATCCGGCGCAGCGCCCGGCCTGTATGGTCGGGGCCTAGGCTGAAAAGAAAGGTGGCTTTTACCCCGTAGCGTTGATACAGCTCCAGCAATGCGGGTACGCCTTCCAGCGTACCGCGCAAGGTATCCACATCGACTTTCAACGCGATTTTCATAAGGTTAAGTCTTGATCGATCAGTTCTCTCGCGGCGGCAACCTCATGGCTATATGCGTCGAAGATTTTGCGCAAGGCGTCTTCCACGCTGACTTCCGGTTTCCAGCCTAAATCTTCCATGGTGTTGTTGATCCAGGGCACCCGGGTTTTAACATCCTGGTAGCCTGATCCGTAGTAATCGTTGGCGCTGGTATCGATTAATTCGACTTTGGCCGCCAGTTCTTTATATTCGGGATGTTCCTTGGCGATTTTCAGCATCAGTTCGGCAAGTTCCCTGATTGACAGGTCGTTAGCCGGATTGCCGATGTTATAGATATTGCCGGTCGCTTTGCCGCCTTCGTTTTTGATGATGCGCACCAAGGCGTCGATACCATCGCTGACAAAGGTAAAGCTGCGGCGTTGCTGCCCGCCATCGACCAGTTTAATGGATTCGCCTCGGGCGATATGGCCCAGGAATTGGGTCACTACGCGCGAGCTGCCTTCTTTGGGGGTATGGATGCTGTCGAGGCCCGGTCCAATCCAGTTAAAAGGCCTGAACAGTGTGTAATTTAAACCTTGCTCCTGTCCGTAAGCGCAGATAACACGGTCCAGTAATTGTTTGGAGCAGGAATAAATCCAGCGCGGTTTGTTCAGCGGTCCCAAGACCAGCTCGGACTCGTAAGGATGGAATTCATCATCCTTGCACATGCCATAAACTTCGGAGGTTGAAGGGAACAGTACGCGTTTTCTGTATTTAACGCAGGCACGGATAATCGGCAGGTTGGCTTCGAAATCCAGTTCGAACACCGCCAGCGGATGCGTGACATAGGTCGCAGGCGTGGCGATTGCGACCAGCGGCAGGATCACGTCGCATTTTTTAATGTGATATTCCATCCATTCATGGTTAATGGTGATATCACCTTCAAAAAAATGGAAGCGTTCATTGTCGAGAAAAGATTCAACCCGGTTGGATTGCATGTCCATGCCGTAGACATGCCAATCGGTGGTTTCAAGTATGCGCTTTGAAAGGTGATGGCCGATAAAACCATTCACACCCAATATGAGTACGTTCATAAGTTCCTGGTTGGTTATATTAAAGTTGTTAGTTGCTGATGTTACGCAGTTATTCGAAATTTAGACTGCATTAAGATTTTTATTATTAAAGTGTCGCTACCGCGACGTTATTTGAATCGGGTTCTCGCACCCGAGGGCGAGTTACTTTCTTTTGCTTCGCCAAAAGAAAGTAACCAAAGAAAAGGCGACCCGGTTGCCGCTTGCTTCCTGTGCTCCTCGCTTTTGTCGAGGGTTAGCAGAAGGGGCTCCTGCCCCTCTGCTGACGTGCGGCATCCATGCCGCACCCCTGACGGGCTATTCTCGACAAAAGCTCCGGTGCTCGGCGCGGCATACGGGGGAAAACCATCCGTGCGTAACATCAGTTAGTTGTTTATTGTCGGAAATAACCGCTCATTATTAGTTAAAGCTTTGAACCCGGCTTGATCCAGTGTTATTCCGTCACAGCTAAGCTGTTCAATACGGAAGCGTTTGTTATCAGCGCAGTCGGCATAAAAGTGGCCGTCCGCCCAATAGATACAAACTTTGCCTGGAGTCATAGCGATTTCATCGCTGTAATGGCTGCCGAGCAGGAAAAAACGCTTGCCGTTAAGGTCGAAAAATGCGCCCGGATAAGGCGGCGCCACGGCTCTGACAAGGTTATGGATAGCCCAAGCCGACTGATGCCAGTCGATACGGCCGTGTTCCGGCTTGCGGCCTCCGAAATAACTGCCTTGGGCAAGGTCCAGCGGCTTGGGTTCTATCTTGCCGTCAAGCAATAAAGGCAAGCAGCGATTTAGCAGTGTTTTTGCGGCCGGCGTCAGTTTTAAAAAAACATCGTGCGCGGTATCGTTAGGTAAAATCGCGACGGCTTCCTGGTCGATCAGTGCGCCCGCATCGGGTTTTTCGACCATTTGATGGAGACTAACGCCGGTGGATGATTCACCGTGTAAAACCGCCCAGTTGACCGGTGCGCGGCCCCGGTATTTCGGTAGTAGCGAACCGTGCAGGTTATAAGCGCCTCGGGACGGGATCGCCAGTAGAGCGGCACTCAGCATGTGCCGGTAATAAAAGGAAAAAAACCATTGCGGTTGAAGTTCTGCAATGCGCTCGATCAGTTCCGGCTGATCAGGATTGCCCGGCGTTATCACGGGAATTTGATGTCTGTTTGCCAACTCGGCAACGCTGCCGAACCAGATGTTTTCTTCGGGGTCATCCTGATGAGTGACTACCAGTTTAATCTCGACTCCGGCTTGCAATAGGCATTCGATGCCGGTAACGCCAATGTTATGGTAAGCAAAAACAACGGCTGATGGCTTCATTAAAGCTTATCATCCGCTTGCTGTGTGTTGGCATTATCCAGCACGGCCTTGATAAGATAACGGGGCGCGCCCGGGTCTGGGAATAAATTCGTCCGATATACTCGCCCAACAGGCCGATACCGAATAGCAAAATGCCAATCAAGAAAAATACAATGGCAAAAAGCGTAAATACGCCGTCCGCTTCCGGTCCAACTGTTAGCCTGCGCCAAGCCAGGTACAACACGAAGAGCAGCGACAGCATGGAAACGCTGATGCCGATCAGGGAAAACGCCTGTAAAGGAGCAATCGAGAATCCTGTCATCAAATCGAAATTGAGATGGATTAACTTGAGCAGCGAGTATTTCGATTCCCCGGCTGCGCGCTCTTCATGGTCGATAACGATTTCAGTAGGATTGCCCGCATAAAGATAGGCCAGTGCCGGTATAAAGGTATTGGTCTCGGTGGTGGCTAACACCGCATCGATGATGTCGCGGTGATAACATCGCATCATGCAACCCTGGTCAGTGATGTGAATACGGGTAATTTTTTCGCGTAAGCGGTTCATCGCCAATGAGGCCCAATGCCGCCAGAGACTATCTTTACGCTGCCGCCGGATCGTACCGACATAATCGAAGCCAGCCTCCATTTGCTGTAGCAGGCTGGGGATTTCTTCGGGTGGATTTTGCAGGTCTGCATCGAGGGTGAGGATATAGTTCCCACGGGCTCGTTCAAAACCGGCGATCAGCGCCGCATGTTGTCCGGCGTTGGCGCGCAGCAGCACGACGCGGGTGGTGTTAGGGAACAGTTGAAACTGCTTGCGGAGTAATGCAGCGGAGTGGTCGCGGCTACCGTCATCGACAAAAATGACTTCGTAGCGCTGCTTGAGATTTTCCAGGACGGGATAAAGTCTTTCAAACAGTAGCGATAAAACGGCTTCTTCGTTATAGACAGGGATAACGATGGATACTTCCGGTGTTTCAAAATTGTTCGTCATTTATATAAAAGATAGTTTTAAATCGTAAATGTGGCGACGGTTCTAAATTGCGATATAAAAGGCGCCGTTATCTTATTTGGAAACAGCAGCGTTGAGTATTTAACTGCTTCATTAATAAGTTCCATTCAGTAATGAAAGTATTGCCGCGCAGACCCGGTCGACGTCTTGTTCCTCCATGCCGGGAAACAATGGGAGCGTTAAGGTTTGCTCGCCGATTCTTTCAGCATTAGGAAAATCGCCGGGCTTGTAGCCGTATTGACGATAAAGCGAGAACAAATGAATCGCCGGGTAGTGGACGCCGGCGGCAATGGATTGCTGCTTGAGCGCTTCGAGAGTCTGGTTACGGTTCAGGCCTATTTTCTCCCAATCGAGCAGGATACAGAACATATGCCAGCTGTGGCCTTCTACATCGGCAGGCAAAACCAGTGCGTCATGTTTTGGCAGTTGCTGTAAATAACGCTCAACCAATATCCGGCGTTTTCGGTTGAAACCATCCAGCTTTTTTAATTGCACCAAGCCCAGCGCCGCACCAACATCCGGCATATTCATTTTGCCGCCCCATGCCGGCACATCCATGCCGCCTTGCGCGTCTCTTTCGATGCCGTGAAAACGAATGGCGTCAATTTTTTTCAATAAAACGGGATCGTTGATCGCAAGCGCACCGCCTTCAATCGTGGTTATGTTCTTATTGGGGTGAAAACTAAAGCAAACGGGGTTGCCCGAGCTGCCGATCTGACGCCCCTTATATTGAGTGCCGATAGCCTGGGCTGCATCCTCAAGCACCAGCAGATTATGTTGTTCAGCCAGCTGGTAGATAGGGTCCATATCGACAGCGCGACCGGCAAAATGCACCGGTATAATGGCTTTGGTGTTAGGCGTAATCGCTGTCGCAACCGCAGTAGCGTCGATATTGCGGGAGATCAGGTCGACATCGACGAATTTGGCTGTCGCGCCGCAACGAACGATAACATTGGCGCTGGCGACGAAACTCATCGCCGGCACGATCACTTCGTCGCCGGGTCCGATTCCGTAAGCGAGCAAAACGGCTTCCAGCGCGCTGGTGCCTGAATTGAATACTCGAAGCTGTACATCGCCGCCGATATAATCGGCCAATGCGCTTTCAAAAGCTGCAACTTTGGGACCGGTTGCGAGCCATCCGGATTGAAGCACTTCTTTGATTGCTTCGAATTCTTCTGCATCAAGTGTGGGGCGAGTGAATGGCAGCATCTTAACTCCTTGCTAAAACGTAAACGCCGATAAGGATGATGCTCATCCCGATTATGCGGGCCGGATTCATAACTTCGCCAAACAACTGCCAAGCGAGCAACGCATTGACTATATAGCCCATGGACAGCATCGGATAGGCGATGCTGACATCAACCCTGGACAATGCCAATATCCAGACAACGACACTGATACCGTAACAAACTAGCCCTGCCCAGAGAAAAGGTTCAAAGGCCAGTCTCGAGAATGCCGTAGCGGACGAGGCAAGATTCAGGCTGATGGCCCCCATTTCCCTGACACTGGCTTTGAGCGCCAATTGCGCGACGGCATTCAGCATGACGCCGGCCAGGATAATACAGAAACTAACAAGATTCATCGGCGGGCCACTGCGACATAGCGGGAATTTTCATAGATTATACGCATGGGAAAGTTCGGTTGATTCCATGGAAAGTTCACTTGATTCAATTCATTATAGGTTTTCTGATTAAGTATGCCGATTGCCTGGTCTGCGTTTAACCATATAGGTAGAAAATCCGCGTCATTTAACCATTTTTGCGGCTCCTGGTTAATTCCGAATTCCAGTTCGTCTCTGAAATTCACTATGTTAATGGTCCTGCCTAAATAATAAGGAAGGGATTGATCGTAGCGACAAACATCGTAAATGGCTACGTTATCTTTGCCGCTTTTTTTGAGGTAAGATTGAATTGCTTCCGCCATGGCTCGGCTGGAGCGTAACTCGCTAATGCTTTGATAGCCCCATGAAAACATTTGTATTCCAAGCAGGGCGCAGAGGGCGAAAATGGAGATAGTCAGGTTTTTTTTATTCCTTAACAGCAGTGCGGAAATACCGGCTGCGCCTAATAAAAAAGCCGTTGCTATAATCCACGGGCGGAGCAGCATGAGCTGGGCTAATTTGTCGGGGTTGGCAGTACTGCCGGTTTTCCAGATAATGAAAATGAACCCAATAACAGCAATTGCTATAGCTACAATGCCGTCGGCAATAAGATGTTTGCGCTTGGACATATTTTCGCCAACCAGCAAGGCTAGTGCTGGAAACATCGGCAAAATATAGCCTTGTAATTTGGAATGAGAAATTGAGAAAAAGAAGAATACAAAAATCGCATAAACCCAAAACAATCTTGAGGCTTCGAATTTTCCGGCTTCAGCTCGCCAGGAAAAAGGCGGTTTAATCAAGCCGTTAATTGCCGAGAAAAGCCAAGGCATCGCGCCTATTGCAAAGACTGCGAAGAAATACCAGTTAGACTTGGTGCGGCCGTGAACGTCGCTGGTAAAGCGCTCGAAATGTTCATGAATGAAAAAGAAATGCGGAAACTCAGGATTTGCCCAACTGACAGCAACAAACCAGGGGGCGGCTATCAATAAATAGACCAGCAAGCCTTTGCCCAGATGCAAATGGCGCCACAATGTCCAGTCGCGTTGCCATAAACTGTACAGAACAACCGCTCCGCCCGGCAACACCAAGCCGATCAGCCCTTTGCTTAGCGTTGCTCCGGCGAGCGCAGCCCAGGCCAACAACATCCAGTTTCGTTCCTGTTTTGGCAGATGCCGTTCCGATTGGGCCAGCGCAAGAGCGCCAACAGCGATGATCAGCAGCGCGCTGACGCCCATGTCCAGGCTATTGGCATGCCCCATCCCGACATAAAGGACTGTGCTGATTAAAAAAAGGAATGCAAAAAAGCCGGCGCTGCGGCCATAAAGTCGGTTGCCTACAAAACCAACCCATAATGCGCCGATAAATCCGAGTCCGGAACACCATACTCTGGCAGCCGCATTGGTTTCGCCCAGTAAGGCCATGCTGATAGCTGAGCCCCAATATTGCAAAGGCGGTTTTTCAAAATATTTGAATCCGTTGAGGCGTGGCGTAATCCAGTCGCCGGAGCTGAGCATTTCCCTTGCGATTTCGGCATAACGTCCTTCATCCGGCTCTAACAAATCGCGGTAACCCAGCAAAAGAAACCATATAAATCCGGCAATAGCTATAATTATTCCATTAATTCTACCTTGACGTAGAGGCGCTGATGTCATGTTCCGGTAATCCTTTAGAATTAATGATCCGAATAAAAAGCCGACAATAATAATGTAATTTGATGCTCGCCGCATCTTCTTATCAAAATAGATAATTAAATATCAAGACCTTGCTATGTTACTTTGGCTGCGCTGTTGTTTCTTAAAGATATAAAAAATATTTAGTGCAGTGATAATGAGTTTCTTCCAGTAGAACTGTTTCTATAAATTTCTATAAACATAGTTCATAATTTATCGGTTAAAGGTAAAAGTCTATGCATGCTCTTTTGACTTGGTGTCTTTTACTTTCGTTTTATAACAATACACTGTTTTTGATGGGGGCGCGCTTGCAAGCGAATTGGGCTAAAGGCTACAAAATGGGACGGCGTAAGTTAATTACCGTGCTGGATAAAATGGTAGCTTTGGATTTGTTAAGGACATTGTTAGCGGTCTGGTCGGTGATTGTCGTTATTATCGTCAGCAGACAATTTATCAGGGTGCTTGATAAGGCTGTTGACGGCCAGGTATCCAATCAAACCTTGATGACCGTTCTGGGTTTGAAAACCATTATCGCCAGTGCAGCTTTCTTGCCGGCAGCCTTGTTTATGGCGGTATTGATGGTTTTGGGCAGAATGTACAGGGATCAGGAAATGTCGGCGGTGGCTTCAGCCGGCGGCGGCTCAGGAACAATCTATCGGTCTATATTCTTGCTGGTTTTTCCGTTAAGCCTATTGGCAGCCGGCTTGTCATTCTATGTTTCCCCTTGGGCGGAAGCCAAGATGGAGCAGCTTATGCATGAGGATAAGGAATCGGCCGATCTTAGAGGCGTTGCCGCTGGAAAGTTTAGCGAATACAGCCAGGGTGATCTGGTTTTTTATGTGGAAAAAATTGATGACGATAAAACAATGCGTCAGGTTTTTGTACAGCACCGGCAGGGAGACCGCTTGGCGATTATCAATGCCGAATTAGGCAGGATGAAAGATTTACCTGACGGGCGTTATGTCGTTTTGGAAAACGGTGAGCGCATACAAGGGCAACCAGGAGCCGTAAATTATGTGATAGAGCAATTCTCCGAATACGCCGTGAGGATGGATAGCAAAGAGTCATCAGCCGCTACTTTTGGTAAAGAATCGGTTGCCAGTACGGCTTTGGTGAGTTCCGGCCAAATAACCGATATTGCCGAATTACAGCGTCGTTTTTCCGTACCGATGGGAATAATGTTGCTCAGCTTTATTGCTGTACCTTTGGCGCAAATGTCGCCTCGCGGGGGGGTTTACGGGAACATGCTGGTTGGCTTTCTAATCTATTTCAGTTATGGAAATCTTGTTCGTGTCAGCCAGAGCTGGGTCATGAACCAAACCATTCCGGCATGGCTGGGCGTGTTTGGCGTTAATACGCTCTTATTGATAATAGGGGGAGTGTTATTGGCACGATTATATGGATGGCAATGGCTGGCTATGAAAGTCAGGGAAAAGGTGTACAAGTGAATGTATTAACAAGCTATGTAGTCAGGGAAATATTAAAGGGCTCTTTTATCGCTATTTTATTGTTATTGACCTTATTTAATCTGTTCACTTTCAGTGACGAATTGAAGGATCTGGGCAAAGGAAGCTATGACTTAAAAAATATTTTTTATTATCTTGCCCTGACTTCACCTACCGTTTTTTATGAACTGATGCCGGCATCGGCCTTATTAGGAAGCCTGTTTATATTGGGTGCGATGGGCAATAACCGCGAACTGATTGCGATGCGGGCGGCAGGCTTATCCGTTTTAGGAATTATTAGAGCGGTCATGGTGGCCGGCGCTATTTTAGTCACTATTTCAGTATTAGTCGGTGAGTTTATTGCCCCGGTAGCGGAGAGAACGGCACGAATGCTTAAGGTTACCGCCCAGAATGAGCAGGTTGTCATGAATGTCAAATATGGGCTATGGCTGCGCGAAGGCAAAAAATTCATCAATGTCCGCAAAATACAAGATGACGGAAGTCTGGCCGACATCAGCATTTATGAGCTGGATGATCAGCGGCATTTACGGTCTTCAACCCATGCGGAGAAGGCGACTTTTCAAGGCAATCAGCAATGGAAATTAGAGGCCATCAAGCAGTCGGATATTTCATTGGAACAGATGACTGCAAATAGCCGCAACGATCAAATATGGCAATCATCCGTTGCCCCGGATTTACTGAAGATTGTTGTGGTTAACCCGAATAACCTATCCATGTATGACTTGGCGATGTATGTTGATTTTTTAAAGGATAATCATCAAAAATCGCAAGAGTTTGAGCTGGCTTTCTGGGGTCGGGTGGTCAACCCTTTGATTGTGTTTGTTATGTTGTTGGTGTCTGCGCCCTTTGTTATCGGCGTTAAACGCGGCGTCAACGTTGGCGCCAGGATGATGATAGGCGTTGTCATCGGTATGGGGTTTAATATTATCGATAAGATTGTCGGACACATGGGATTGATTTATGAGCTTAATCCGCCGTTAATAGCCGTTCTTCCCAGTTTGACGGCATCAGCCTTGGCGCTATTTGCATTGAGTCGTGTGCAAGCGTAACGCTTTGCGTAAACTGTTAAAACTAATAAATTGAGCCGGCATTCGGGAGTTAACGTGGCGATTAGAAAATTTAAAGATAAACAACCCAAGATCGGCAACTCGGTTTTCATAGATGACAGCGCGGTGGTGATCGGCGACGTTACCTTGGGTGACGATGTCTCTATATGGCCTACTACGGTGGTTAGAGGCGATGTCGAGAGCGTAACGATTGGCGCTGGCACCAATGTGCAGGACGGTTCAGTTTTGCATGTCACTCACGCCGGCAAGCACACGGCTCAAGGCCATCCGTTAGCCATAGGCAAGGGCGTTACGATAGGGCATAGAGCTGTGGTTCATGCCTGCACCGTGGGCGATTACTGCCTGATAGGTATCGGGGCGATTATTATGGATGGCGCCGTTGTTGAGGATTATGTGATGCTGGGAGCCGGGGCATTGGTTCCGCCGGGAAAAAGACTGGAAAGCGGCTATCTTTATGTGGGCGCACCTGCAAAACAGGCCAGGCCTTTAAAGGAATCCGAAAAGGAGTTTTTGGAATATTCGTCCAGACAGTACATTCAATTGAAAAACGAATATTTAAAATAGCAAACGGAAAACATCAATTACCATTTATAAAACAGGTGAAGGCATTTAAGTTTCTAGCCATTTAAGCCCGTTTTGCAGCTTATCAGTTCATTCGTACCCGATCAGGGAGTCAGCAGCACAATAACAGGCCGGGTTTAAGACGGACAACGCCCGGATAAGAGAGCTTCTAGTGCCTGCTCAACCAGCACGATCAAACTATCCAGGCTTTTTCCGCATGACTTCTTTATGGCTGTGGAATGTTCATCCCCAGCGTCACATGGACCGTTTTGTTGATGGCACGATTATCCTGACGACAACACCGCCCAAGGCTCGTGCCTGCGCATTCGACCACCTTTCCAGTATCGTACCAATCACTAAGTGGTTGTACGGATTCATTTGCATTCTTCTAACTTGATATAGTTATTAAACAGCTGAAAAAAATTTTCACTGGGAGAAAAAGGCAGACATCTCAACAGATAACAATTTCTATGGCGGGTTTGCAATATGAAAAGCAACAGGTAGAAGTGGCATTATGTGTTATTCACGCTCTTTGTCCGTTAAGTTCGCAATCCGCTTCATACACTGATTTACGATCTGAATCGGCTAATTCTCATTTTTACCATTTTCCGTATATTTAAGAATGATATTTTAAATATAAATGTGATATCAGCGTGATGCCCTGCATGCCCAAAATGTACGATTTAACAATGCAACGTAACGTTCTTATCAATGGGAGCGGTCGACTCTTGGCTACATACAGGTAATAAAATTCTAGATCATACTGGGTGTTTTGGAATTAGCGACTGTATGTGCGGGGTGTGTGGCTTGAGTTTTATATCCTAAATTCCCCATTCCGACCAAAGATACCAATGATCGTTGCATTCTTTACAATCTAAAAACCAACTATCTATGTCAAATAAGAATAGCCAGCCTCTTATTATGTTTCCGACTCTCCCCAAATCGCCTACCGGTATTCAGGGGTTGGACGAAATCACCGGCGGCGGGTTGCCTACAGGTCGGCCTACACTGGTCTGCGGCAGCGCAGGATGCGGTAAGACCATGCTAGCAATGGAATTTCTGGTGCATGGGGCGATGCAATTTGGCGAGCCGGGCGTGTTCATGATGTTCGAAGAAAGCGCGGCAGAGCTTACTGCTAATGTGCGCTCGCTCGGCTTCAATCTGGACCAGCTGGTGGCCGAACAAAAGATCGTGCTCGATTACGTCCATATTGAACGCAGTGAGATTGAGGAAACCGGCGAGTATGATCTCGAAGGGTTGTTCATCCGGCTCGGGTACGCGATTGACACTATCGGCGCCAAACGAGTGGTGCTCGATACGATTGAGGCGCTTTTTGCCGGTTTGCCGAACCATGCCATCCTGCGCGCGGAACTGCGCCGCCTGTTCCGCTGGCTGAAGGACCGCGGCATGACAGCGGTTATCACCGGCGAGAAGGGAGATGCGACCATCACCCGTTATGGCTTGGAAGAATACGTGGCCGATTGCGTTATCGTGCTCGATCAGCGTGTGACCGAGCAGATTTCTACCCGTAGGCTGCGCGTGCTGAAGTATCGCGGCTCGGCTCACGGCACCAATGAATATCCTTTTCTTATCGGCGAGCACGGCCTTTCGGTGCTGCCGATCACATCACTTCGGCTTGATCACGGAGCCTCGGCGCAGCGTATCTCTACGGGCATCGCACGGCTCGACGATATGCTCGGAGGCAAAGGCGTGTTCCTGGGCAGCAGCATACTCATTTCCGGCTCGCCGGGCACAGGCAAGAGCAGTATTAGCGCAACCTTCCTCAATGCCGCATGCCAACGCGGTGAACGCGCACTACTTTTCGCCTACGAAGAGTCAAGTGCACAAATCCTGCGTAACATGCGCTCGATCGGCATCGACCTTGAGCCCTGGGTGAAAAAAGGCCTATTGCAGATTCACTCATCTCGCCCCACGTTACAAGGGCTGGAGCAGCATCTGGTGATGATGTACGATATAGTGCAGGCCTTCCGCCCGAGCGTAATCGCTGTCGATCCGATCAGTAATCTCACGCTCGAGCGTAATGAGATAGAGGTCAAACCGACCCTGATGCGGCTCATCGATTTTCTCAAGCAGCAGCAGATCACTACATTGTTTACCAGCCTCACGATAGGCGGCGTAACGCCGGAAGATTCGCAGATAGGCGTATCGTCGCTGATGGATACCTGGCTGCTGCTGCGCAATGTTGAGTTCAACGGCGAGCGCAACCGTACAGTTTATGTGCTGAAATCGCGCGGCATGGCGCACTCGAATCAAATACGCGAGTTTGTTCTAAGCGACAAGGGTATCGACCTTGTGGATGTGTATCTCGGTCCTGACCGCGTGCTGACCGGCGCCGCGCGCTTAGCCCAGGAAACCCACGAACGTGTCGCCGCCGAACTGCGCAGGCAAGACCACGAGCGCAAGCTGCACCGGCTGGCCAGTAAGCAAAAAGCGATTGAGGCGCAGATCGCCGCGTTGCAAGCCGAGGCGGAGTCGGAAGCGGCTGAGATGAGCTTCGCCATTGCACAACAGACTTTTCAGGAAAAAACTGTGCAGAAAAACATCGAAGCCATGACGCACCTGCGCGGCGATGTCAAAACCGGCAAGTGCCGGACAAAAGGAAGCCAATGAATGACATCCCACCATTAATGAATCCTCCCGAAGAACAGCTTTATGAGTTGCGTCTTTACGTCGCCGGGCATACTCCGAAATCGCTTGCTGCGTTCGACAATCTCAAGCGCATCTGTGAGACTCATCTTGCCGGCCAGTACCGCATCGAGGTTATCGATTTGCTGAAGACTCCGCAACTCGCTGCCGGTGACCAGATTTTCGCCATACCGACGTTGGTTCGCCGCTTGCCGGAACCGATCAAGAAAATCATCGGCGATCTGTCCAATGAAGAACATGTATTGGTCGGTCTCGATGTGCAGCCTGTGGAGGCCTGATCATTAATGAAAAATAGCGCTTCACCACCGACCGAACTTGAGGCAATGGAAGGCGCCATCGAATCTCCCGACAATGCGTGCTACATCTTGAAACTCTACATTACCGGCACCACATCGCGTTCCACGAAGGCGATCGTGAATATCCGCAAGATTTGCGAGGAGCATCTGCAAGGACGCTATGACTTGGAAGTTGTGGATATTTCTCAGAACCCGACGCTGGCTGAGGGTGAGCAAATTGTCGCTGCGCCTACTTTGATCAAAAAGTTGCCACTGCCTTTACGTCGATTCATCGGCGATATGTCTCAGACCGAGCGTATCCTCCTCGGGCTGGATTTGCGCAAGGTGAATAATGACAAGAATTCTTCAGCCTAAGTTTCCGTAATGTCGACTCAATTTACTGTCGAACAAGCTCTTCTAGCCGCAAACGCCGAGTTACGCGCCCGGCTGGATGAGGCTGAGGAAACTCTACGGGCGATCCGTAGCGGTGAAATTGATGCGCTGGTGATCGAAACGTCCAACGGTTCGCAAATTTATACTTTACAAGGTCAAGACGCCGAATTAAACCGTTTTCGCGGCGAAATTCTTGCGCAAATCAGTGATGCGGTCATCGTTGTGGACGACGATCAACATGTAACTTATCTCAATGCTTCCGCCGAACAACAATATGGAATCACCGCCTCCGAAGCGCTTGGGCGTCTTGTGACGGAGATTTTCCAATGCCGCTGGCTCCAACCCGGCGATGCAGACAAGATGATCGCGGCTCTCAGCGAGACCGGCTACTGGCGCGGTGAGAATGTCCACGTCAAACGCAACGGTGAAGTCATCCATGCCGAGTCCTCAGTAACGCGCCTGCACTCAGTCAACGGCCCCCATTCCGGCCAGCTCGCCGTCATCCGGGATATCACAGAACGCAAGCAGGCAGAACAAGCTCTGAAAGATGCCGATCGTCGCAAGGATGAATTTCTTGCTATGTTGGCCCATGAACTACGTAATCCTTTGGGGCCGATGCACAACGTTGCACAGTTACTGAAAATGGAGGGAATAGAGGCAGCGCGGATTTCCTGGTGTGGCAATGTTATCGAGCGACAGGTTGGACATCTGAGCCAATTGGTTGATGATCTGCTGGATATTTCCCGCATTACTCTGGGTAAGATCAAGCTTAAGAAAGAGCCTCTGTTGGTGGCGGATTTCATACTACCCGCTGTAGAAACCGTACGTCCGCTGATTGATGCTCGCCAGCAAGAATTCTCACTAACGCTTCCTCCGCAGCCGTTACAAGTCGAAGGCGATCAAGTCAGATTGACTCAGGTCTTAGCGAATCTTCTCAGTAATGCGGTCAAATATACAGAGAATGGTGGGCGCATTGAGGTGGGGGTCGAGCAATCTGAAAACAAAGTTTTTATCCATGTTTGCGATACAGGCTGTGGAATCGAGTTATCGGCCTTGCCTCACTTGTTCGAGCTGTTCTATCAGGTGGATTCCGACATGGCCCGCTCCCAGGGTGGATTGGGCATTGGTTTATCTCTTGTCCATAGATTAGTTGTAATGCATGGCGGCGATGTGCAGGCGTTCAGTGCGGGCCTGGGCCAAGGTAGCGAATTCGTGGTTCGGCTGCCACTGGTCAGCCTACCGGAGAATAAGGCAGCCGTGATCGCTAAGGTTCATCCATCGTCTACTAATGGGGAACTTGGTATCCTGATCGTGGATGACTACTGTGAAGCAGCTGAAAGTCTGGCTATGGTGTTGGAACATAAAGGTTATCGGGTGTGGATAGCTCATGACGGTCTGTCGGCGCTTGAAATGGCAAAGGTCAATCGGCCGCAAGTCGTTATTCTTGATATCGGGCTGCCGGTCATGGATGGTTATGAGGTCGCAGAAAAGCTACATCAAAGCATTGAACTGGGCGAGATGCTTATTATTGGCTTGTCTGGCTATGAACTGTCGAATAATCCGGAGAGATTAGATGCCGCAGGGTTTGACGAATATATGGTTAAACCCGCAAATGTAGAAAAGTTACAGAGACTTCTGGAGAAATGGCAGATGCTTAAGTTTAGTAAGCGGCTATGAGCCGCTTGTTCAGGTCAGGGTTGCCGTTCTGAATTCAGCAATTCAATAACAGACCGAGTCTTGGGTCGAATACCACGCCAGATGAAAAAAGCTTCCGCCGCCTGCTCGACCAGCATGCCCAGTCCATCCAGACTTTTTGCAGCATGATTTTCCAGTCCCCAGCGCACAAACGCGGTCGGTTCGTTACCGTAAGCAAGATCGTAACAGCTGCCCTGTGCAGCCAATAATCCGGGCGGCAGTAGCGGCAATTGCCCGCTCAAACTGGCTGACGTCGCGTTTAAAATCAAATCGAATTGCCGGTTTTCCAAATCATCAAATCCGCTGCCGGTAATAGGGATTTTGCCTTTGTCGTGAAATTCTGCGGCCAGCTTGACGGCCTTATCAACGGTGCGGTTAGCGATCACAAGGGATTGCGGGGATTGCTCAAGTATCGGGGCTATGATCCCCCGGCTGGCGCCGCCGGCACCTAGAATCAGTATGCGCATGCCCGCTAAAGCGATGCCATGATTAGCGGTCAAGTCTGTTACCAGACCTATGCCGTCGGTGTTATCACCTAAGATGGAACCATCCGCCAGTAACGCGAGCGTGTTGACCGCCTTGCTAAGCTCAGCGCGTTCGGTTTTACGGTCGGCGTAGCTCCAGGCGAGCTCTTTCAGCGGCACGGTGCAATTTAAGCCTTTGCCGCCTTCAGCGAAAAATGTCGCAACGGCAGTTCGGAACTGTTCGGCGGGCACTTCCACCGCGGTATAGCCAAGCGTTTGTCCGGTCTGTTCGGCAAAAAGGCGGTGAATGCGCGGCGATTTGCTGTGTTTGATCGGACAACCAAAGACGGCATAGCGATCGGTTAAGACCATAATTGCGCCTTTTTTTCCATCCATAACTCCCATGCAATAGTCACAGCAACTATTAAAATGGCGATGCCCAATTCCACCCAGAGAAAGTGCAGGGTATAGACCGAAACCACAGCGGCGACGCCCAGGAACAGGCCGACCAAGCTAAAGCGCCAGCCTACGCGCAGGCCGTCCAATATGGTTGAAAGCGATAAAATCAGCAGGATAATACGGCCGGCGTCTTGTTCGTCTATGCGCCCGGATTGGTGGATTAAAAACAGCCCGCCAACGACGAGCAACGATGTGGCCCAGTGTATCGATTGCTCACGCAGTATGATCTTGAAATCGTCACTACGGTGCTTGGATTGCACCCAGCCGATAATCATCGCAGACAAACCAAACAGGAGCACCATAATAAGCCAGTAGCCATAACCGTCTGCGGGTGAGAAATCCATAATACCGATGCCGACTAGAGACAAGATCAGCAGCAAAACCAGAATGGCTTCTTCGATATGAAATCTTCTTTTTTCGGTGATTAGATTGTCTTCTGACATGAAACAGCCCTCACTTTTCAGTTGTTAGATTAAAAGTTATTCAAAATATCCGCATCGCGTTAAGGCGCTTACTGTTGGTCTGCCTGCAACCATTGGGCTACAGATTTGGCGTAGTAGGTCAGGATGGCGTCGCAACCGGCGCGCTTGAAGGCCAGCAAAGATTCCAGAACGACTTGTTTTTCATCCAGCCAGCCGTTCATGGAGGCGGCTTTGAGCATCGCGTATTCGCCGCTGACCTGATAGGCGAACGTTGGCACGCCGTATTGGTCTTTAACCCGGCGGATAATGTCCAGATAAGGCATGCCGGGCTTGACCATGACCATATCCGCACCTTCTTGTAAATCCAGCTGTATTTCGCGCATGGCTTCATCGGAGTTGGCCGGGTCCATTTGATAGCTGTATTTGTTGCCTTTGCCCAGCGTTCCGGCGGAACCCACCGCATCCCGGAACGGGCCATAAAAACTGGAGGCATATTTGGCGGAATACGCGAGTATCAGCGTGTTGACATGGTTTTGGTTTTCCAGCGCCTTTCTTATGGCACCGATACGGCCGTCCATCATGTCCGACGGGGCAATAATATCGGCTCCGGCTTCGGCATGAGACAGCGCCTGCCGGGTCAATACCTCAATGGTTTCATCATTCATCACATAGCCGTCCCGGTTGACCAGGCCATCCTGTCCATGGCTAGTGAAGGGGTCCAGCGCGACATCGGTAATGATGCCTAATTCGGGAACGGCTTTTTTTAAGGCTCGCACGCTACGCTGAATCAGGCCGTCAGGGTTATAGGCTTCAGCCGCTTGTTCCGATTTTTTATCGGCAGATGTCACAGGAAACAGTGCAATGGCCGGGATGCCAAGATTATAAAGCTGATGAGCCTCTTCAATCAGCAGATCCAGCGAGAGCCGTTCCACGCCCGGCATGGATGAGATGGACTCCCGTTGATTTGAGCCTTCAGTGACAAACATCGGATAAATTAGGTCATCGACAGATAAGCGATTTTCGCGCATTAAACGACGGGAAAAATCGTTATAACGCATTCTTCTCATACGTGTTTGAGGGAAATTGATGTTATTATATGTCATCTTATCCTTAGATCTAAGGGTTTGGGGAATATCCATTTTTCTTCTCTAAGTCAGGTAAATTTAAGACTTGGATATTATGCTGTTTATTGTATCAGGGAAATTACCACACTGATATTTGAGATAAGAACACGCACTGGTTTAATTTTAGAGGGTTTTATGAAAACTAAACAAGTTACAATATTCGGTATATTGGCATTTTTACTGGGCTTGATGCCTGTTACTAAAGCCGTTGCGGAAGATTTGTTGCCCCCGCAACAAGCGATACACACGGCTTCTGAAAAATTGCAGCAAAGGATGCAAGATAAGTCGTTTACCAAGGATTTTGCAAAAATCACACAATTTGTTAATGAAGTTATCTATCCGCATACCGATTTCGACAGAATTTCAGAATTGGTTCTGGGTAAAATCTGGAAAACAGCAACTGTTGATGAACGCGCGCGTTTTAAACATGAATTCCAGACTTTGCTGGTAAGAACCTATTCACGGGCCTTTGTAGAGTTCAACGATTGGTCAGTCCGTTTTCTGCCTCTTGAAATGGGCAATGATGATAAAAAAGTCATTGTAAAAACAGAAGTCTTACAGCCTGGCATACAACCCATCGGCGTTAATTACCGGATGCTGCTGAGCGGCGGCGAATGGAAAGCCTACGATATTATGATTGAAGGCGTGAGTTTGGTGACCAACTACCGCACAACTTTTTCTCAGGAAGTTCAAGCCAAAGGTTCATTAAACGCGGTGATTGAAGGGCTGGTTAAGCGTAATGCCGAAGCGCTGGCGGCCAAACCGGCGGCGAATGGCTAATTCTTAAGCATCGAAAACACGTTATTCCTGTAAGGGCAAATTTATCCGCTAGCGAGAATGAATTTGCCCTACAGCTCTATTCCCCGTTCTACTCCGTACGATTTCATTTTTGATTAATCCAGTCGGAAAGCTCAAATTCGATAACAAACAGCAACAGGAATTGCAGACCCAAATGCATCATGCATTAAAAAGCACAAAGTTATAGCGATCTTAAAATCAGTTTAAAATTACCGCTCTGAAAATGTGCTGATTCTCGAAGTTTTTCATCCTACATTAAAACCGCTGGCGGCAAGCTGGCTTTAGCCATGCAGCACAGGCTGGTTCACTGTTCTACTTTATTTTCCTCATTGCGCTGAAATGATTGACTACCAACCCTTATATGATGCACTGATTGATGCCAAGGCCGATGCCTGGGCAAAAATGCTGCCGCAGCAGCTTGAGCGGGGCTTTGATCCAGCCAGACATGGCAATTTAGCGCAATGGCAGGCATTGGTCGATAGTGTGCCGGAATTATTCACCGCACACCGGCTGCTTGATGCCGATGCGGTACAGATAGGCAATTCTGATGACTTGGTTGCGACGGCTCCCGGCAGTCTTGCGACATTCACACCCTCCCTGGCGCTCGCCGAGGCCGCAAAAAAGCAGCTTGAAAGCCAGTTAAAAACGCTGTGTCCCTGGCGTAAAGGCCCCTACGACTTATTCGGTATCCATATAGACACGGAATGGCGGTCGGACTGGAAGTGGGACAGGCTAAAAGACCATATCGCACCGCTGCAACACCGGCTGGTTTTGGATGTAGGCTGCGGCAATGGCTATCATTGCTGGCGTATGCTCGGAGCCGGGGCCAAAATGGTGGTCGGCATCGATCCCATGATGCTCAATGTGATGCAGTTCCAGCTGATTAGAAAATTGTATGGCGAGGCGCCGGTCTACGTTTTGCCGATGGGCATAGAAGACATGCCTTATGGCCTCAAAGCCTTCGATACAGTATTTTCGATGGGTGTGTTGTACCATCGCCGTTCGCCTATCGACCATCTGATGGAACTAAGGGACTGCCTGAAACCCGGCGGCGAGTTGGTGTTGGAAACGCTGGTTATCGATGGTGGCCTGGGTCAAGTCTTAATGCCGGAAGACCGCTACGCCAAGATGCGCAACGTCTGGTTTTTACCCAGTTGTGACACGTTGATCAGCTGGTTAACGCGTTGCGGTTTTAAAAATATCCGCGTGGTTGATGTGACCGTAACCAGCATTGAAGAGCAGCGAACCACTGAATGGATGACTTTTAATTCGCTAAAGGATGCTTTGGATGCGGATAATCCGCAACTGACTTGCGAAGGCTTGCAGGCCCCCAAACGGGCTGTTGTTATTGCCAATGCGACATAGAGGCTTAAGTATCCATAGCAAATTGCTGTAAAAGTTCGATTCTTTTAATTATGGATTTATGTTCGACATAACCTCTGTTATTGGTAATACCGTCAATAAGTTTTAATACTCTATTGCCACGATAGTCGGGAGATTTTTCTATCTCTTTATAAGGTTGAATTAATTCCTCGTATCGGTCAGTACGATTATAGAATTCGGGAACAATCAAATAGGCACTTATTAAGCAAAAAGCTCGATCTTGTCGTTCATCCAAAGACAATTCTTGACCAATAAATGTAATAACATCGTCCGCTACACTGGATGATTCAGCATAACTATCATAAAGTGCTTTGTTTTGATCTCTAAGTATCAACAAGGGAATCAGTAGGAATTCATCGAAATAGTCATTTACAGATATTGAGCATGAAATTAAGCTGATGCGAGTCAACAGAAGATTAATGTCTCTTAATTTAAGATCGAATCGCTTGGACATTAAATTACAACACTCTATGACGCCATGCTGTGCGGTAGGTCTTTCAGTTCGGCTCGCGAAGTGAATGTTTTTTAATTGGCTTTCGATGTAATTTTTGTTATTAGGCTTTTTAAGCGAATAATCCAAATCGATAAAACGTCGCAAGTATTTTGTTGCGTCAAATTCATGTCCATAAACGCCTCGGATGCTGTGAGCCAGCTGGGTCATATCTGTCGATAAAACAAACACTAGCCGCTTTATGTCAAACAGGTGTTTTAACCGTTCCAATAGCTCTATCGCATAAGTTGGACGGCAACGATCCAGTTCGTCAATAAATATGATTAGGTTTTTTTGATCGTCACCCAGATCTTCCAAAGCTGTTGTAACAATTTTTTTAAACTCGTCTATTGCTTTTGACTGTTTGTTGAAGTCATCCAGTAAGTCACTAGTAAGCCCGCCCATTAAATCGGCAGTAACGCCTTCCATTTGTTTATCAACTTCCAATGCGCCCAAAGTTGCGGCTTTTACACCTGCAATTGCTGCGCGTTTTGCAATACCGGGAAGGACTTTTCTAACATTAACAGTCCATTGATCTATTCGTGTTGGATTATTAGTGGCTTTTACCCACTTATCCAATTCTGCAACCAGGACAATCAATGGGTCTTCTGCATAATCAGTTTCCCAGGCATTAAAATAAACTGACTGTCTTTGCTCATTTTGTAAGTAAGCTCGCCACAACTTAGTAAAGGTGGTTTTGCCAGTTCCCCATGAAGAATCAAGACTTAAAACCAACGGAGCTTGAACATTTAAAATAATCGGAGTTAAGTTTTTGATTTCACTTTGACGATCTAATAAATCATTAGCAAAAGGTTCTGCTTCGTTGATGTCTATTTCATTTGGCTTAATTTGCATGGAATTTATGTTCTTATTGTTTTTAAGGGCTTAGTGGGCTCGGAGTGCAAGCTTCGCCTGCCTTGCCAGCACCAAAAGCAGGCGCTTTATGCGAAGCTTGCACTCCTGTTTAAGGCTCGATGGACACATCTTCTGGTCCTGCTAAAAAACGTCTAAAACTCCCGGTAAAAAAAACTCACTAACCAGCATTTGCCGGTGCGCAATCGCATAAACGGTTCTTCTGCCCCAGACCGGTTGGTCAATGTTAGCTTTGGCTATCGCCGATGGTGCCCATGTTGGCTGATCAATCAAGGTGACATCCATCTCGATGCGCTCGAGTTTTGGATAAGAAAATATCACTTCCCCCAATGGACGGCTGCCTAGATGAGCCAAGTTGCTTTTGGCGACTTTGATGGTTTTTGCCGGGATAATGGTTCTGGCTAAAATCAGCGGCTTGCCGTCGGCGTGTAGCAACACTTCACGGATCAGGCTGTACCTGTTTTCGCGCAATTTAAGCAGCCTGCGCTCGCTTAAGAACGGCGTACTCCATTGCTGTAGCAGAACTTTAACGCCAATCGCATCGCCGTAATAATCGCGCAGACGCTGGGTCAACGATCCCGGCTCATAAGTCCATGACTGGACATTTTCCGGCAGGGTATGACGGGTGCCTGAGCGGTTTTCCAGCCATAAGGGTTCCCACTTGAATAAAAAGCTTTTGTTAGCCAATTGGATTAAACCTCGGAATATTCTGTAGACGCACCCAGCCAACGGTCACGCAAAGGTTCGATGGCTTCGGGCGAGCGGGTAAAAAAAGCGTCGCCGATTTGTTGAATGGCCGCCAGCAAATCGGCGTCCCTGGCTAAATCGGCAATTTTAAATTGCATTTGCCCGGTCTGCCTTGTGCCCATGACTTCGCCGGGGCCGCGCAACTCAAGGTCTTTTTCAGCAATCACAAAGCCATCGTTACTGTCCCGTAGAACGCCCAAGCGGTAACGGGCGGTATCGGACAACGGCGCCTGATACATCAGCAGGCAATAACTGTCGTCATTGCCGCGGCCGACCCGCCCGCGCAGCTGATGCAGTTGCGACAGCCCGAGCCGTTCCGGGTTTTCGATAATCATTAATCCGGCATTGGGCACGTCGACGCCGACTTCGATGACGGTCGTGGCGACCAGCAAATCAATTTGATGGTTTTTAAACGCCTGCATGACGGCGTCTTTTTCGGCTGACTTCATGCGCCCGTGGATCAGCGCGACGCGCACGTCCGGCAAGGCTTGGGTCAGCACTTCTGCGGTTTTTTCGGCCGCCTCGCACTGCAAAACTTCCGATTCTTCAATCAGCGTACAGACCCAGTAGACTTGCTTTTTTTTGCCGACCCAGCTGTTGATCCGATTGATCACATCGGCGCGCCGGTCGGCCGGAATCACGCTGGTGACGATCGGCTTTCTGCCCGGCGGCAGCTCGTCGATAATGGATATATCCAGGTCGGAATATTGCAGCATCGCCAGCGTACGGGGAATCGGCGTGGCGGTCATCACTAACTGGTGCGGCCTGATGCCTTCCTGCTGGCCTTTTTCCCTGAGCGCCAGCCGCTGGTGTACGCCGAAACGGTGTTGCTCGTCGATAATAATCAGGCCGAGGCGATGAAAGTTCACGCTGTCTTGAAATAAGGCGTGCGTGCCGATGATAATGCCCGCCGTGCCATCCTCCAGTACTTGTAAAACGGCTTTCCTGGCATTGCCTTTGAGTTGGCCGGTTAAATACGCTACCTGGGTTTCAAAGCCGCTAAACCACGCGCTGAAATTACGGAAATGTTGTTCCGCCAGCAACTCGGTCGGCGCCATCACCGCAACCTGATAACCCGCCGTTAACGCCAGTAATGCCGCATAAGCGGAGACGACGGTTTTACCTGAGCCGACATCACCCTGCACCAGACGCATCATCGGGTGCAGCAGCGCGCAATCGGCTTCAATTTCTGCGATAACCCGTTGTTGTGCGCCGGTCAGTTTAAACGGCAAGGAGCGGATGAAATGTTCTGTGGCGGTTTTTTCGGCCGCGCCTACGGTGAACGAGGGTGCTTGCCAGGCTTTGGTTTTGTTCCTGGTTATTCTCAGGCTTAAGTAATGCGCCAGCAGCTCTTCAAAGGCCAGCCGTTTTAGCGCAGGTACGCTGCCGTTTTGCAAGGCTTCAATCGATACCGATTCATCAGGCGCATGAAGCGTCTGGATTGCGCTGGCCAGGGTAGGGTAACGGTATTGCCTTAGGATCGGTTCGGGTATCCAGTCGGTCAACAGTTCCGGTTCGTGCTTGCACAGCTCTAGAGCCTGTTTGACCGCCTTGCGTATGACGTTCTGGCTGAGCCCTTCGGTTAGCGGGTAAACCGGGGTCAAGCGTGATTCCGTTACGCATTCGTCAGGGTGAGCGATGACCTTGTATTCGGGATGAACCATTTCCAGCCCGGCAAATCCGTAGCGCACTTCGGCAAAACAGCTGATAGCCGTGCCGGGCTTTAGCGCATTATGCTGGCTGGCGGAAAAGTGGAAGAACCTCAGGTTGATAAAGCCGGTGCCGTCGCTGATTCGGCAAATCAGGCTTTTCCGGCCTCTGGGCAAAACGTCGACAAATTCAACCTTGCCGGTGATCAGCACCGTCATGCCCGGCCTTAATGAGCCGATCGGGTAAACGCGGGTGCGGTCTTCATAACGCAGGGGCAAATGAAAAATTAAGTCTTGAAGTGTGCAAAGGCCGAGTTTTTGCAGACGGTTTGCGGTTTGAGCGCCTATTCCCGTCAATATGCCGACCGGTTGGTTCAGGGCGTTCGGGGTTTTCATGCGGCTATATTATTAATAAAACTGAACTTCTTCATAGAGATATTATAGGCACAAGGCAAAGGGCAAAAGATGGGGTGTTCGCCTTGTACCCTCTGCCTTTCTTCATCCGTTTAAATCCGTAAATGCAGTGTCATTCAACAAGCCGGATATTCCTGAGGCTTTAATACCATAATCGCATCCATTTCCACATCGGCGTCTTTAGGCAAAGCGGCAACGCCGATAGCGGCGCGCGCGGGGTAGGGGGCCTGGAAATAACGCCCCATGATTTCGTTGACTAGCGGGAAGTGCGCCAAGTCGGTCAAAAAAACATTCAACTTGACGATGTCCGAAAAATCGCCGCCCGCGGCTTCTGCAACTGCGAGCAAGTTATCGAATACCTGGGTGATTTGCGCGCTTATATCGCCTTCAATAATGGTCATGGTTTCAGGCACCAAAGGGATTTGTCCTGAAAGATAAACCGTGCGATCAACCCTGACCGCTTGCGAATAAGTGCCGATAGCTTGCGGCGCTTTATCGGTTTGGATGATTTGTTTGCTCATTTTGGATCCTTTATGCTTTAACTCGAGTAATTTTTAACACGATCGATAGTTCTTTCAAGCGACGCATAATTTTGGCTAAATGCACCCGGTCTTTGACGGTCAAGGTGATTAAATCGACGCTAATGCGGTCATCCTGGTCGACGACGGTGACATTTTCAATGTTGGAATTTTGTTCGGAAATAGTCGAAGCGATGGTCGCCAGCGAACCGCGTTGGTTGAGTATTTCTATGCGGATTTCAACCGGAAAATCGCCGCTGGCATCCTGGCTCCATTCGACATCCAGCCAGTTGGTTTGTTTTTTTCTGACGGCACTGTTACGGCACTCATGATGATGCACGACGATGCCTTTGCCGGGATTGAAATAGCCGATGATCGAATCGCCCGGAATCGGCCTGCAACATTTTGCCAGGGTAATGACCATGCCCTCCGTGCCTTTGATAATCAGCGGTTTTTTCTGAGATTGGTCACCGTCATCCAGTTTAATGGTGGCGTTAATATCATCCTGAGCGATACGTTTGGCGACTAAAAACGGCATTTTATTGCCCAGTCCTATGTCTTCCAGCAATTCATCCAGCGATTGTTTGGACATGACTTGCAGCAAGGCTTGTATTTTGTCTTTGCTGACGTTTTCCAGATGCAGATGCATGGACAGCAGTTCTTTTTCGAGCAAACGGCGACCCAGATTAATCGCTTCCTGCTGTTTGAAATGTTTCAGGTAATTGCGGATGCCTGAACGGGCTTTGGCGGTAATGACATAATTGAGCCAAAGCGGATTGGGCCTGGCCCACGACGCGGTAATGACTTCGACAGTGACGCCATTTTCCAGCTTGGTTTGCAGCGGTACCAGCTGTTTGTCGATTCTGGCTGAGACGCAGGCATTACCTACGTCGGTATGTACCGCATAGGCAAAATCGATAATGGTCGCGCCGCGAGGCAGTTTGATAATCGCGCCCTGGGGGGTGAATACGAAGACTTCCTGCGGAAACAGGTCCACTTTCAGGTTATCGATAAATTCCAGCGAATCGCCGGCGGATTTTTGGATTTCCAGCAAATCCCTGAGCCACTCGTTGGCGCGGTCCTGGAATTTCTCCATTTTATCGTCATCGGATTTATACAGCCAATGCGCGGCAATGCCGGATTCCGACATACGATGCATTTCATGCGTCCTGATTTGAACCTCAATGGGCACGCCGTAAGGTCCCATTAATATCGAATGCAACGATTGATAGCCATTGGCCTTGGGTAGGGCGATATAATCTTTGAAGCGTCCGGGAATCGGTTTGTACAGGTTATGCATAACCCCTAAAACACGGTAACAGGTATCCACATCATCGCAGAAAATCCTGAACGCATAGACATCAAAAATGTCGGCCAGGGAAATCTTTTTGTTGAGCATTTTTTTGTAAATGCTGTAAAGGTTCTTTTCCCGTCCGGCAACGTCGCAGTTTAGGCAAGCCTCTTTCAGGCGATTTTTGATGGTGTTTTCTATGATGTCGACAATCTTGCGGCGGTTGCCCCGCGCTTTTTTTACGGCATTATTTAAGACCGCATGCCGCATCGGGTACATCGCTTCAAAACTCAGTGCCTCGAGTTTTTGCCGGATACTATTCATGCCCAGGCGATTGGCAATCGGGGCGTAGATGTCCAGGGTTTCACGGGCGATGCGGCGCTTTTTTGCCGCCGGCATGACGCCGAGCGTCTGCATGTTGTGCAGTCTGTCCGCCAGTTTGACGATAATGACGCGTAAATCCTTGGCCATGGCCAGAAACATTTTGCGGACATTTTCCGCTTGCGTTTCCGCCTGTGATTTACTGTCGATTTTGCTTAATTTGGTAACCCCGTCAACCAGTTCAGCGACTTCAGCGCCGAACTGCTCGGTCAGCTCTTTTTTACTGAGCGGGGTATCTTCAATGACATCATGCAGTATGGCGGCCATGATGCCGTGGACGTCCATGCGCATTTCAGCAAGACTGATTGCGACAGAGACAGGGTGGCAAATGTAGGCTTCGCCGCTTTTACGGAATTGGCCTTCGTGAGCTCTCGCGCCGACTTCATAGGCACGGACGCATTGGTCGATTTGAGCTTGATCCAGATAGCCGGACAAGGTCGTGCATAAACGCCGGATCAGTTTGTCCTGAGGGCGTTCCAGCTCGATCGTGTCCGCTATTTCCAGCATAGGCTCTACAAATTAAAACAGCGTGTTATGTTGTTGATGATCGTGCGCTTCGCCGACACGATGCAGGGACGCGATATTTTCAGGCGTAACATGACCTGCCGCGATTTCGCGTAACGCAACCACAGTATCCTTGTCCTTACCGCGTGGCACAAATTCAGTTGCACCGTGGCTCAGTTGGCGTGCTCTGGTGCTGGCTAATAAAACCAGCTTGAAGCGGTTTTCAACGCTTTGTAAACAATCTTCGATAGTAATTCTGGCCATTTTTAATCCTGATGCGTGTAGTTAAGGCAAAAGGCGAAAGGCAAAAGGTAAAAGGTTTTTTCGCCTTTCGCCTTTCGCCCTTCGCCTAACTTGTTATCGTGATTTTAACACAGAAACGGCAGGAAGTTCTTTGCCTTCAAGAAATTCAAGGAAGGCGCCGCCGCCGGTCGATGTATAAGATACGTCATCATTAATGCCGTACTTGTCGATAGCCGCCAAAGTATCGCCGCCGCCGGCAATCGAGAAAGCCGCGCTTTCGGCAATCGCCGTCGCCAGCGCTTTGGTGCCTTCGCCGAACTGGTCGAATTCGAATACGCCGACCGGTCCGTTCCAAACGATAGTGCCTGCTGTTTTCAGGATTTCGGCATATTGTTTCGCAGTTTCAGGACCGATATCCATAATCATGTCGTCGGCTTCAACGTCAGCGACTTTTTTAACGGTAGCAACGGCGGTTTCTGAAAATTCTTTCGCGCAAACCACGTCGACAGGGACGGGAATATCGGAACCGTTGCTTTTGGCTGCTGCCATCAATCGTTTGGCTTCATCCAGCAGATCGGCTTCATACAGCGATTTGCCAACCGGGAAACCGGCGGCCGCAATAAACGTGTTGGCAATACCGCCGCCGACGATCAACTGGTCGACTTTTGCCGACAGGGAATCTAGCACCGTCAATTTAGTGGACACTTTAGAACCGCCGACGATCGCAACCAACGGTTTGGTCGGGGTTTCCAGGGCTTTGCCCAGAGCGTCCAGTTCGCTGGACAATAAAGGCCCCGCGCAGGCAATCGGTGCAAATTTAGCCACGCTGTGGGTCGATGCCTGCGCCCTATGTGCGGTGCCGAAAGCATCCATCACAAATACGTCGCAAAGCGCCGCCATTTTCTTGCCCAGCGTATCGTCGTTTTTGCCTTCGCCGGCATTGAAGCGCACGTTTTCGCACAGCACGACTTCGCCCGGCTGAATGGCAATGCCGTCGATCCAGTCTTTTTCCAGTCTGACCGGTTTGCCAAGCAATTCGGATAAACGTTCGGCGACCGGTTTCAGGGAAGACTCTTCATCGTACTGGCCTTCAGTCGGACGGCCAAGATGCGACATCAACATAACCGCCGCGCCCCCAGCCAGGGCTTTTTCAATAGTTGGCACGCTGGCCTGGATACGAATGTCGCTGGTCACTTTGCCGTTTTTGACCGGTACGTTCAAATCCTGACGGATTAATACCCGTTTGCCTGACAAGTCCAGATCTACCATTCTCTTAATTGACATATTACGCTCTCATTGTTGTGGGTTGGTTTGTTAATTCTAAAAAAAGCAGTTTGTCCACGAAAGGCGCGAAAACCAACAGTAGGCGCCTATAGGCGACACGAAAATTTTATATTTTTCGTAACTAATCGCATATCCCTGTAGGCAAAAGCCTGTCTTGAATTGTCCAAAGCCAGCTTTGGACTCCAGAGATGTGGATGCCGGAGTTCAAAGTTAGCTTTGAACAATCCGTACGTTTGTACGAAAGTGGTAGGGTAGTTGCTATTTTTCGTGCCTTTCGTGTGTTTCGTGGACAATGTCTGTTTGGTTAATCCTGCTTCCATTTGATCGAGCAGCCGATGCTGTTGATTTGCTCTTTGGGGCCGTGGCCGGTTTCGGCAACCAGCTTCATGGCTTCAAATAATTCGCGTTGCGTGCCTTCCGGCGCGGTTTCCTTGCGGCTGGCATCCAGCCGCCCCCGGTATTGCAGTTCGTAGTCGGCATTATAGCCAAAAAAGTCCGGCGTACAGACGGCGCCGTAAGCCTTGGCGACTTGCTGCGTTTCATCAAGCAAATAAGGGAAGCTGAAACCTAATTGCTCGGACAGCTTTTTCATGTTGTCGAATGAATCGGCGGGGTATTCAAGCGTATCGTTGGACATGATCGCTACCGATCCGACGCCCAGCGCCTTAAGTTCCCGCGTATCCCTGACTATCCGGTCCAGCACGGCTTTGACATACGGGCAATGATTGCAGATAAACATCACCAGCAGGCCGTTCTTGCCCATGCACTGTTGCAGGGACCAAGTACGCCCGTCAACGCCGGGCAATTCAAAATCGATCGCTTTCTTGCCGGAATCACAGATTGGCGTTTCCAGTGTGACCATTTTTGCACCTCTCTATTGTTGTATGAAAAAATGCAGTGATTATTCTGTCTAGTACGGACTTTATTGAAACAACACTGCCGCACTAATGACGATTGCGCTGAGCAGCATAGTCCAGACCGTTCTGCGGTGATTGTTATCCATTTGCTGGCGCAACAGCGCTAATTCCCTGTTTTGCGTTTCGGTATGCTGCTTTGCATGGGCGGCATTGTCCAGCGCTTTATAAATCAAGGACGGAATTTCCGGGAATTGCTCGGCAAAGTCGGGAAACTGTTTGATGAGTTTGTCGATCTTGGCTTTAGGGCCCATGCGCTCATGAAACCATTTCTCAAGAAAAGGCTTGGCGGTTTGCCATAAGTCCAGGTCGGGGTAAAGCTGGCGCCCCAAGCCTTCAATATTGAGCAGGGTCTTTTGCAGCAAAACCAGCTGCGGTTGCACATGCATGTCAAAACGCCGTGCAGTCTGGAATAAGCGCAGCAATAACTGCCCGAAAGAGATATCTTTAAGCGGTTTCTCAAAGATAGGCTCGCAAACGCTACGTATCGCGGACTCAAACTCTTCTATCCGGGTCGATTCGGAAACCCAGCCCGATTCGACGTGCATTTCCGCCACTTTGCGATAGTCGCGGTTGAAAAAAGCCAGAAAGTTTTCCGCCAGATAGTGCTGGTCGGACAACGATAAAGTGCCGACGATGCCGAAATCAACAGCGATATATTTGGCCGGCAGATCAACGAAAATATTGCCCGGATGCATGTCGGCATGGAAGAAATTATCCCTGAAAACCTGGGTAAAAAAGATTTCCACGCCGCGTTCGGCAAGCAATTTAAAATCGGCGCCGCCTGCTGCAAGTTGGTCGATGTTGCCTACCGGTATGCCCTGAATTCTTTCCATGACCAGGACTTTCCGGCGCGTTAGCGGCCAGTGAATTTCCGGGATATAGATGATGTCGGAGCCTTCGAAATTGCGGCGCAATTTAGCGGCATTGCCAGCTTCCCTGACCAGGTCGAGCTCATCCAGCGTGGTTTTTTCAAATTCGGCGACGACATCGACAGGGTGCAACCTTCTTGCATCAGCCCAGAAGCGTTCGGCAAAACGGGCCAGCTCATAGAGCAGGCCTATGTCCGAGCGTATGCGGCTTTCTATGTCGGGGCGCAGGACTTTGACCACAACGCTTTCGCCGCTGTGCAAGACGGCGGTATGAACCTGTGCGACTGACGCCGAGGCCAGCGGTTCGGCATCAAAAGCGGAAAACGCTTCGCTGATCGGCATGCCGAGTTCTTTTTCGATAATATTGCGCGCCAGTTCATTGGCAAAAGGCGGGACTCGGTCTTGCAGTTTGGTCAGTTCATCGGCGATGTCATCGGGTAGCAGGTCTCTGCGGGTGGATAAGGCCTGGCCGAATTTGACATAAATAGGCCCAAGGTCTTCCAGTGCGCGCCGGATTCTGACGCCGCGAGAATCTGACGAGCTTCTAAGCCAGAAATTGGGGGAGAAAAACGCTAAATAGCGGACAGGCCGGAATAGATGGGTTTTTAAAACGATTTCGTCCAGGCCGTGAAAGACCAGGACCCAGTTGATATGGATCAGGCGCAGTAATAATTTAGGTCGGATCACGAGTTACCTTTGTTTGTAGGGTGGGTGGTATTTTTAAACCCATCAACTAAATTCACCACGAAGACACGAAGTTCACGAAGAAAAATAAGGTAAAACTTCGTGCCTTCGCGGTGAATAATTAAGCTTTATTTTGCAACGTACTTTTCAGGCGATCAATCCGGATTTGCAAACGGTCGAAATCGGTACGCAGTTCATCAACCTGGGCGTAATAAATGTCCACTTCAGGCGCTGACGGTAAATCGCGGGTTTCTTCCTGCAAGAATTCTTTGGCGTTCAACCTGAATGTTTCAAGCGAATCCTTGCCCCAGCTTTGACCGGTGCGGAAAAAATTAGCCACCTTATGCGCAATAATGTCGCCGGTAAACTGCGACAGTTTTTCTTCCAGATCAATGTCCAGCTTGGCGAACAGTTCCTGGAATTTGCGACCGGTCTGCATGTCGCCCTCAATTTTTACCTCGCCCGAGAAAACGGAACGCATCGGTGTCGAGCTGAGTCCCATCAAGCCAAGCGCCCAAAGCGAGCCGGTCAGGCGGGTGTCGGGCTGGCCGGGAAATTGGTCCAGGCATTGAATGGAATCGGTGGTCGGGCACAGGTAAATGGTGTCATCAAACGGCTGAACGGTAACGGCAATGACTTTGCCGGCCAGCGGCGCTAAAAAATAGCCGCTGTCCTGGTCCAGTGCAAGGTATTGATTCAGCGTGGCTTCCAGTGCGCCAAGCAGAAAGGGTTTGATGGTCATGCTAGATTTTGTAACCTCTGTGAACGGCGACGATGCCTTGCGTCATGTTGAAGTATTCGCAGCGCTCGAGGCCTGCGTCTTCCATCATTTTTTTCAGTTCATCCTGTTTCGGATGCATGCGGATCGATTCGGCAAGGTAGCGGTAACTGTCTTCATCTTTCGCAACCACTTTGCCAATTTTGGGTAGCAGCTTGAACGAATAAAAATCGTAGACTTTTTCAGTGATTTTATCGACCGGGTGCGAGAATTCCAGAACGATAACGCGGCCGCCTGGCTTAAGCACGCGGTACATGGAACGCAATGCGGCATCTTTATCGGTGACGTTGCGCAGGCCGAAGGCGATGCACACGCAATCGAAAGTGTTGTCTTCAAAGGGCAGGCATTCGGCATTGACTTGCGCATAGCGGATATTGCCGACCAAGCCTCTATCGATCAGCCGGTCGCGCCCGGTGCGCAGCATTTCGGAATTAATATCGGCCAGGACTATTTGGCCTTCCGGTCCTACGCGCTTTTCGAACAATGTGGTCAGGTCGCCGGTGCCGCCGGCCAGATCAAGCACTTGGTCGCCTTTGCGCACATTGCTAAGTTGCACGGCAATGCGTTTCCAGATGCGGTGAATGCCCAATGACATCAGGTCGTTCATGATGTCGTATTGTCCGGCAACGGAATCAAATACGCCGCGGACCAGCTTGACCTTCTCTTCTGTCGCTACTTGTTTAAATCCAAAATGGGTGGTGTCGGTCATCGTTGTACCTGTTCGTTTAATCGTATTTTGTTTCCGCAAGGTTCACGAAAACGGTTAATTTTGTAGCGGCTGTTTGCGTTTATAACCGGCAGCGTCCAGCCTGTGAAGATAATCAGCCCATAAAGCCTGATATTCGGCACCCAGTTTATACAACAAATCCCAAGTATAAATGCCGCTGTCGTGGCCGTCGCTAAAGACCAGGGCGATGGCGTAATTGCCTACCGGCCTGATCTCTTTAATGGTGACATCCTCCTTGTTGACCTGTAGAACTTCCTGTCCGGGGCCGTGGCCTAATGCTTCCGCCGAAGGCGTGTAGACGCGCAAATATTCGGCCGGCAATTGAAACACGCTGCCGTCATCAAAGCTGATTTCAACAATATTGGAAACCTGGTGCAGCTTGATCTCAGTCGGATGAGTGTTGGCGGGTTTTACGATTAGACGCATGGCAATATAAGGCGAAAGGCTAAGGGCGCAAGGCGAAGGGTAAATTTTTGTCTTTAACCTTGTGTCTACAGAATATAACGGCTCAAATCCTCGTCTTCAACAAACTCGGTTAAGTGGTCGTCAACGTAAGCGGCATCGATAAGGATATTTTCTCCCATCAAATCAGGGGCGTTATAGGAAATGTCTTCGAGTAACCGCTCCAGAATGGTGTGCAGTCTTCGTGCGCCAATGTTTTCGGTGGTTTCATTCACTTGCCAACCGAGTTCCGCAATGCGCTTGATGCCGTCTGTGGAAAACGACAGCGATACGCCCTCGGTGCTTAATAGAGCAGTATATTGTTCGGTCAGCGAGGCGTCAGGCTCGGTCAGGATGCGCACAAAATCATCGGCTGAAAGAGCGTCCAGTTCAACACGGATAGGGAAACGGCCTTGCAGTTCAGGGATTAAGTCCGAGGGTTTGGTCAAATGGAACGCACCGGAGGCGATAAACAAAATATGGTCGGTTTTAATCGATCCGTACTTGGTGCTGACCGTCGTGCCTTCAACCAGCGGTAACAAATCCCGCTGTACGCCCTCGCGGGAGACTTCGCCGCTGCCTCCGCCCAGTTCGGAACGTTTGCAGATTTTGTCGATTTCGTCCAGAAAAACGATGCCGTTTTGCTCTACGGATTCGACCGCGCGTGTCCGGATGTCATCTTCATTAACCAGCTTGGAAGCTTCCTCATCCTGTAAAACCTTCAGGGCTTTGTTAATTTTCATTTTGCGGGAGCGGGTTTTGCCCGAACCCAGGTTTTGAAACATGCCTTGCAATTGGTTGGTCATTTCTTCCATGCCGGGAGGGGCCATGATTTCAACGCCCACCGGTGCAAGATGCACGTCAATTTCAATTTCCTTGTCGTTCAGATCGCCTTCGCGTAACTTCTTGCGCATTTTTTGGCGGGTCGATTCTTCGGTATCGGACAGCATGCCGCCGTTCGCCCTGGGCAGCAGAATATCCAGAATCCGTTCCTCGGCGGCATCGAAAGCCTTGTTTTCAACCTTCTCCATTTCCAGCGTGCGGGTCATTTTGACAGCGGTATCGACTAAATCACGGACAATGGAATCGACATCGCGGCCGACATAGCCGACTTCGGTAAATTTGGTGGCTTCAATTTTAATGAAAGGCGCATTTGCCAGACGCGCAAGACGACGGGCAATTTCAGTCTTACCGACCCCGGTAGGGCCGATCATTAAAATATTTTTAGGCGTGATTTCTTCGCGCAGGGCATTGTCAATCTGTTGACGGCGCCAGCGGTTGCGTAGCGCGATGGCAACAGCGCGTTTGGCATTGGTTTGGCCGACAATATGCTTGTCCAGCTCGCTTACGATTTTTTTAGGAGTCATTTGAGTCATTTGTTTACTCGTTAGGTTCGGCGTCGAGTTCTTCAATACGCAAATTGTGGTTGGTGTAAATACAGATATCCGCAGCGATATTTAAAGACCGTTCAACAATTTCACGGGCGCTAAGGTTGGTGTTTTCCAGCAATGCGCGTGCGGCAGCCTGGGCAAAAGAGCCGCCGGAACCAATTGCCATTAAGTCGAATTCGGGTTCGATTACATCACCGGTACCGGAAATAATCAGGGACGTTTTTGCATCGGCAATGGTTAGCAACGCTTCCAGTTTGCGCAAAGCGCGGTCGGTGCGCCAGTCTTTGGCCATTTCCACGGCGGCGCGCGTTAAATTGCCGCGGTGCTTTTCCAGCTTGCCTTCAAAATGCTCAAACAAAGTGAACGCGTCCGCCGTTGCTCCGGCAAAACCGGCGATGACTTTGTCGTGATATAGACGGCGTACCTTGCGGGCATTGCCTTTCATAACTGTATTGCCCAAAGTGACCTGACCGTCACCGCCGATTACAACTTTGTCGCCCCGGCGGACGGAAAGTATCGTTGTTCCTCTAAAACTCACTTTAATACCCTAAGATTACCAAATACATGGAACCAATTTTACATGGTCTGCATTTAAATGTGCGAAAAAATGAGAACAGGGCGTATGGGAGATACGGATACGGTTTAGCTTCGATTCAGGAAACTATGCTACGCTCGGCAAAATAGTCAAAAAAGAGGCATTCTTATGGACGCATTGGAGCAGATATCAACAACCTTGGCATTATCGATGGGGCTGGCGTGGGCTAGCGGGATTAACCTGTACGCAACACTGTTTACTTTAGGCTACCTTGCCAATACCGGCAATATCGACTTGCCGCCGGATTTGCAAATAGTCGCCAACCCGATGGTCATGGGTGCGGCGGGGCTCATGTACTGTATCGAATTTTTTGCCGATAAAACTCCGGGCGTAGACACCGGCTGGGATGCAATACATACATTTATCCGCATCCCGGCCGGAGCCATGCTCGCGGCTGGCGCGATAGGCGACTTGAATCCCGCCGTTGGATTGACAGCCGCCATTTTGGGCGGCAGTTTGGCGGCAGGTTCACACGCCACCAAAGCCGGAAGCCGGGTGTTGATTAACACCTCGCCGGAACCCTTTAGCAACTGGATTGCATCGGTCAGCGAGGATGCCATCGTAATTACCGGCGTCTGGGCAAGCATCAATCATCCGGTACTGTTTTTAATAGGGTTGGCTGGTTTTATCCTGCTGATGATCTGGCTGCTGCCGCGGTTGTGGATGGGCGTGAAAAAAGTCTTTGGTTTTATTATCAACCTGTTCCGAAATGAAAGCATCCCGGCCGACCAAAATTCACCCCAATAAAAACATTATTTATTGACTGACGGCGCATAATCGAGTCTAATGGCGCTCTTTTGTAGTTCCGCCCAGGTAGCTCAGTCGGTAGAGCAGAGGACTGAAAATCCTCGTGTCGACGGTTCGATTCCGCCCCTGGGCACCACTGCAAAGAAAATCAGCAATACATCAAAATGCCCAGGTAGCTCAGTCGGTAGAGCAGAGGACTGAAAATCCTCGTGTCGACGGTTCGATTCCGCCCCTGGGCACCATGAATACCAAAGGCTCCGATCTGATCGGGGCCTTTTTTATTTCTGCCTTCCGGCGCTTGGCTGGGGAGCTGCACTTTGTATCTTCGGCTCAGTCAGGATTGTTCCGCACCTACGGCTTCTTTTACAGGCTGACAACCTTAACTATAGACCTTGCTCTATACTCAAAGCCGCTGACTCAATATCCAACTCAAACGGTGCCGCCTCATGAACCTGCCCCGCTACACTTTGAAAGCCGACCGCTTCGTTATCGACCAATACAACGACCTTATCCCGTTCGCCAGTTTCCTGCCCGGTATCGCCGGCGTGTCGGGCCGGCCCGCATGGGCGTTTTACGTCAACAGGGGACAGGCCGTCGCCAGTTTCGGCGTGCGCAACAAAGACGGAGCGTTTTTGGAATTTTTCCCGGCCGATAAAGCTTATCAACTGACGCCGTCGCGGGGGTTTCGGACTTTTCTGAAGATTGCCGAACGCGGACAAACCCTGACCCACGAACCGTTCCAGCGCGGCGCGGGCCCCGAGGTCAGGCAGCGTCTTTACATCACCGATCATGAAGTCGGTGTCGAAGAAATCCATCCGCAATTTGGATTCAGCATCCGGGCCGATATGTTCACCTTGCCCGAGGCGCCCGTGGCCGGTTTGCTGCGGCGGGTCACTATTACTAATACCTCCGGGCATATTAAAAAGATCGAGATCGTCGACGGCTTGCCGCAAGTGCTGCCCTTTGGCATGAACCAATGGATTTTAAAATTCATGAGCCGAACTTCGGAAGCCTTCATGCGCGTCGAAGGCGTCGAGGAAAACTTGCCTTTTTACCGGCTGAAAGTATGGCCTACCGACTCCCCGCAAGTGGAGCCGGTGATAGCCTGCAATTTCTTCGCGGGTTTTTTAAACGGTAGGCGCACCCGCGTGGTTGTGGATGCGGAGAGAATTTTCGGCTTGGCTGGGGATTTTTCCAGACCGGAACGGTTTTTTACCAACGATAGCCTGGATTTTGCTAATCAGGTGACGGGTAATCAAACGCCTTCGGCTTTCCAGGCGTTGACCGTCGAACTCCAGCCGGGACAAAGCCAAGTGTTCTACGGCTTTTACGGCCATGCCGCGTCACAGCCGGTGTTTGAGCAATTCATCGTTGAGGCTGACAAGAAAGATTACTTCGAGGTCAAGCGGGAGGTGATCCGCCGCTTGGTCGAAAGCATCACACAAAAAATCTTTACCGCGACGGCCAAGCCGCTGTTCGATGCCCATGCCCGGCAATGTTACCTGGACAATGGTTTGCGCGGCGGGTTTCCTAAAGAAGTACCGGGAGGCGCGCAATTGTATTTGTTCGGCCGCAAGCATGGCGATCTGGAAAGGGATTACAACGACTTCCTGTTGCAGGATACGCCGTATTCCGAAGGTAACGGCGATTTTCGCGATGTATTGCAAAACCGCAGGATGGACGTGTTTTTCGAGCCTGCGCTGGATGACAAAAACATCCGCTATTTCTTCAACCTGATTCAGCCGGACGGCTACAACCCTTGTTCGTTGCGGAACTCGCGTTTTGTCGTGGATGCTCCACTAACCCTTACGCATCATTTCACCCGGTTTTCAGGCCTGGAACAACTGCTGTCCCGCGAGTTTAAATACGCGGAATTATGGCAGACGCTTCAAGGCGCGGGAAACCCGGAACCGATCATCAAGGAAATTCTGGCGCAAGCGCAGGAAGTGGAGGATGCCGAATTCGACCGGGGTTATTGGTCGGATCACTGGACTTATTTGGTGGATTTGCTGATTAGCTATGCAGCGATTTTCCCGGATCGGCTATCCGGCTTGTTCAAGGAAAAAAACTACGCCTTCTTCGATTCCACCCATTTTGTTGTGCCGCGCTGTCAAAAATACACGGTGACGCCCAACGGCGTTCGCCAGTACGGCGCGGTACAGGGCAGCCCTGAGAAAGAATCCCTGATCAACTCCCGTAGCCGTCGCCGCCACCAAGTCCGTGCGCAACGCGGCCACGGCGAGATCGTTTACACCACGCTGCTCGGAAAAATCCTGACCCTGGTCGCCAACAAACTGTCCACTCTGGACCCGTTCGGCGTAGGCATAGAAATGGAAGCCGACCGCCCCGGCTGGTGTGATGCCTTGAACGGCCTGCCCGGCATTTTCGGGTCTTCGGTAAATGAAACCATTGAACTCAAGCGGCTGGTGGACGTTGCTTTGAAAGCCCTGGCCGATGTCGGGGGAGAATTTTCCCTGCCGACCGAACTGGCGGATTTTATAGCGGGGTTGGAAGCGCTGTTAAATCATCCCAACCTGACGCCGGAGCTATTCTGGCAGGAAAGCGGAGCCCAAAAGGAAGCCTATCGGGACAAGGTGTTCATGGGCTTTGACGGTGCCGAACACGCTCTCTCTGTTGCCGCAGTTCAAACCTTCCTGGCGGCGGTTTCGGGCTATCTCAATGCTGCGATCGACAAAGCCCGGACGCCGGAAGGTATCGTCACCTATTTTTCCTATGAGGCCGAGCAGTACCAGGAAGTCGCGGACGGCAAGCCGGTTGTGACCCGCTTCAAGCAAAAACCGTTGCCGTTGTTTTTGGAAGGCTTTGTCCACGCGCTACGCATCGCAGGCCCCGACGAAGCCCGGAGGCTATACGAAGCGGCGCGCACGTCCGAACTGTTTGACCGGCAACTGGGCATGTACCGCCTGAACGCGCCGCTGGGCGACAATGCGCTGGAACTGGGCCGGATCGGCGTGTTCAACTACGGTTGGCTGGAGAACGGATCGATCTTTTTGCACATGCATTACAAATTCGTGCTGGAAATGGTCCGGGCCGGATTGGCCGACGAGTTTTACGACCAGATCGAACGGCTGCTGGTGGCGTTCCGCGACCCGGCCGAATACGGCCGCAACCCGGTCGAAAATTCCAGCTTCCTGGTTAGCAGCGGCTTCGATATCGATCCCCGGCAACATGGTAGAGGCTGTGTAGCCCGTCTTTCAGGTTCCACGGTGGAATTCCTGCATCTTTGGACGCATCTATTTCTGGGGCCTAATCCGTTTGTGTTCGAGCAAGGCCAACTGCGCTTCAAGCCCGAGCCGGTGTTGGCAAAATCGCTGTTCTCGACGGCCGAACGCTTAGCTACTCCGTTCGGCACGGAAGAAACCTTGCCGACGCACAGCACGGCCTGTGCGTTGTTGGGTACGACGTTGTTGGTCTATATCAATCCCGAGCTCCAAGACACTTTCGGCCATACTGCCGTAAGGCCCTGCCGCTATCAGTTATATGGGCGGGATGGTGTTGTGCAAACCGCGGAAAGCCCGCACCTGGGGGGGCAAGCCGCTGAAGCGCTTCGCCAAGGGCTATTCCGGCGAGTGGATGTGTTGCTTGCGTGATCTAGGTTTATAAGTTAGCCATCTTCCGATGGGAAAATACGATAAATTAATCGATAAGATTCTTCGTGGAACTTCAGATGCAAATATTCCATTCGATGATCTTCGGGGCTTATTGATTCGTTTAGGCTTTGATGAGCGGATACGCGGAAGCCACATGTTTATCGAAAAGAAGGCGTCGAAGAGAAGCTAAATCTTCAGCAGGATGACAGTAAAGCGAAACCCTATCAGGTTCGACAAGTCAGATTCATAATCATCAAATACCATTTAGAGGATGAAATATGACATACAAATACGAGACCATTTTATATTGGAGCAAGGAAGATAACGCTTTTATCGCCGAAGTCCCGGAACTTCCCGGTTGCATGGCGCACGGCGCCTCCCAGGAGGAAGCGCTGGCGAATACAAATGAGGCTATTGGGCTTTGGCTGGATACGGCAAAAGAGTTCGGCGATCCAATTCCTGAACCAAAGGGGCGTCGCCTTATGTATGCTTAAAATAATTGGGTTTAGCTGGGTAGGGGGCGCATCGCGCACCATTATTATAAATGCTATTAGATCAGACATCGAAAAGGGGCGCGATGCACCCTCTACATGACTTGCGTGATGAATTTATCCAACCGGATGAAAAAACAATGATTTTTAATTTTTATAACGTATTAGACAAACAAATGATGCAATGTTTTGCGTCTATCAGGATAGCTAATATTAGTTTGCGACTTCTTTAGGAAGCGCCATGAACCAATCGTTTAAATTTCTAGATGAGAAGAACGCGCTGGCCCTTCTTCCAATTCCCGCGTCATGTCTTCAAGAAATTGAGGTGATGCTTGAGGCTGTAAATAGGGGAGAGCGGGGAGGAAGAGAGGGGTGCATTACAGCATTAATGCGGATCAATAAGAAGAGCAGATATTCAAAGAAATCTTGGGGAAGGCTTGCAGGAGGCAAGAAGGTAGATCTTGGCATTACGTACAAGTTCATCACTTTCGACGAGCAAGAAGACTATAGCGAATATTTTTATTCTTACGATGCTTGGCAGCATGGCACACCACAAGCGCCTATGCTAATGCTTAGTTTTGATCGCAACTCGGGTTCAGCACCTAAAGGAACCCTAGAAAATGGCCCAGGCACATATGTAATTTCTCGCAGAATTGTTTCGGTACCACTCCAGTGTGTTCTAAAGCATTGGGGGAATGCTGAGTCTGGATACATGATTTATGAACACAATCTTTCAGCAATGGATCATGCTGTTCCGCAATTCAAGTCCATTAGTTACATCGGCCTTACATCGCGAAACTGGCAAACCCGATATAAGGAGCATCAGAGAGATGCGTTGACAGGTAGCGAGTTGCTATTTCACACGTCTTTGGCTGCGGTAATCAACAAAGACGGTATTAGCCAAGCTGGGATGGGGCACTTTGAAATGGTAAGAAGTGGCGCATGCCTGCTTTCAGAGCTTCAATACATTAACTTAACCTATGAAGAGGCCATGCAGATTGAAGAACGCATGGTAGAGCGTACTTTGCATCCTAACGGGCTAAACATGATTCCAGGCGGATTCGCCGGAATGAAGTTTCTTCACAAGCTTGGGTATTTGTCGCGAGATCGTGCCTCGGCTGATGATCGAGACTTTGCGGCAGCGAAGTATTTGTTGAAAAATGCTAGTGTCGGCAAGGTTGCTCCTTGGGTTTCTGAGAACTGGTCAAAAGATGAATTCTATGAGCAGGTCATATTCAAGAGGAACAACACTCTAAATCGAGAACAGATACTTTCCATTCGAAAGTATGGTAATGAGTGGAGTTTCAGCGCTGAATTGATCGCGAATCTAGTAGGAGCGAACATTAGACAAGTGCGTGATGTCCTAAGTGGCAAGTATTACTCCCGTGTGAAATGAATTCGTTTATCGTGCCCTCGCGCCAGCGTTGCTTTCGCCAAGGGTCTATATCTATCAATCCCACCAAACCCGTATAATTACCGGCGCATGAACAGCGTGTAGCCTGGATGGCGCTGAGGAATCCAAGGCTTCGTTATCTTGTATTCTGCAATGCTACTATGGGCTACGCAACTACATTATTCTTTCAAATCCCATCTGTGCGCCGCCGTACCGACAGCCGCTCATTTTAAGCTCATATTATTTTTAAGGTTTTGAAGAGACTCCGTCTCACCTCGAAGGCCGGTTATCAGGCGAGTAACTTGCTCATCGATAGCCACTTTATTCTTGTGCTTTGGGGGAAAATATTATGAACATTCAACAACGCAAAAGCGGCTCTGCGCTATTACGCGCATTGGCATTGATAATTTTCGCCGTATTCTGCAACACCGCATCGGCGATCGATTTCCCGGCGGCAGCCGATACTGCGACGCCATCCAATAGCGAGTGCCTGCTGAATTGGGCGCAAACATTCCACCCCAGGTTGTTTTCGCCGACGGTGTCAGATGTGCAATCTTTTCCGCCTTATACCTATCGCTACTATTCGGGCACCAATTCTTACCTGGCCGTTTCCTCTGCCGATAACCATGTCTATTACCTGGGGCCGAACGATACCATGCTGCGGGATGTCGGTGATTTATCCGTTTGGCTGAAAGAATCGGGGTGTGGCGCGATGCCGTACCCGGTGATCTTTGTTCATGGCATAGCGTCTTCGGCGGATACATGGGCGCTATTTAGAGACTACCTGATAAACAATGCCGGTTGGGTATACGGCGGAACCCCCGCTTACGATCCAACCGCGCAAACGGTAGCAATCAACTGTCCCTCGGACCCTGGCCAGCCGGTTTCCTGTACCGGCAATGCGGGCAACTTTTACACGCTGAATTTTTCTGACAATCAGAACTTGTCTTTTGATGCTCAAGGCGGCGAACTGGCGGCAATTATTACTGCGATTCTAGAGGCCAATCCCGGCGCGACAAAGGTTCTTCTGGTGAGCCACAGCATGGGCGGCCTTGCAGCAAGGGAATACCTGCAAGGATTGGCGCGGCAGCCAAATGCCGAAACGACCATTCCCTATCGGGACGATGTCGCCAAACTCATTACCATCGGGGCTCCGCATCAGGGCACGTTTTGGGCCGAGCAATGCCGCAATGAGTTCGATGTTTTCGACGTTTCCGGAGATATCGGTATTTGCGCCCTTTTATCTTTGGACATCGACCCGGACAGTGTTGCGGTCGAGGATTTGCAACCTGATAGTTCGCCGCTGAATATTCTCAATGACTTGGCTACTTATCCTCTCCCAGCCAATGTGTCTTATGTGTCGATCATTGGCACGGGCCAGCCTACTTTAACCGGATTAGTTGCTTTCGATGATGGGGATGGCATCGTCTCGGGTACTTCCCAGGATTTGGCGACGGTAACCGGGAATCTTCCGCTTCAACAAAAATCGGTCGAAATTGATATTCTTTTCCGGGAATGCGGCAATGAAATAGATGTGCCATTGCTTGGCAACATTGGCGAAACTCATACCTGTGAGACAAGCGATCCCGGTGTAGGGGCGGAGATTTTGAGGGATTTACAATAGCATGTAAGCCATGTGGGCGTGCTATGCATATCTTAAGGCTGATCGCATCACTATTCCGAAAGTCTGCAAACAATATTTTCCGTGCCTACAGCGGGTTCTACAGAGCCCAATCATTGAAGAAGCTGAAAGTTTCTCCAAGCAATCGACTTGAAAGTTCAAAGCAAGCTTTGAACTCCGGCAAGCACACTTTTGGTGTCCAAAGCTTGCTTCGGGATTGGTTCTTCGATTACAAAAGGCGTGAGCTGCAATCAACCGGGTAGGGGGCGCATCGCGTCCCTTTTCGATGTCGCTAATATGCTGAAATCCGTAAATGGTGCGCGGTGCGCACCCTACTTAAATTTTTACGCCGCCCGCCAAACATACGTAGCCACCGCGCTTGGCGGTAATGTAGCTACTGCATTTTTTCCTCGAAATCGGATAGCAAAGGATAGCGATTCAGCGCCGCCATTGAGCGCAATCAGAACGATACAGCCTTCGGGGGTAAGAAAAGCCACATTCGGCGAGAAGTTTTGCTCATCGGAATAAATCCTCACCGAACCGGGGCGGACGAATTTCGCGGCATGGGCGATTACATAGTAGGCGACGTTGCGGGCAAGTTCTTCACCGATAGTCAAAGCGCCGACGCAACGGGCCTCGCCTCCAGGGGTATGGGGACAGCAAAACGGGTCGGAGGCCAGGTTCCATTCGAGCACGACCCGGCTCCAGTTGCGTGTCGAACCTATCAGGACATTTTTCACGTGCCACATCAAATCTCCCCCGAACTGCCCGTCAGAACCTACCCATTGCTCGGTGAAATACAATTTCATTTCCGGATAAAGCTGATGCACCTCGGAAAGGGCCGAGATGTCGCCTCCATATAAATGCCAGGCCGATCCGCTTAGATAACGGCGCGCATCGGCATCGGCGAAAACCGCCAACGGATATTCTTTGACATCGCAATTGTGGTCCCAACAAAACAGTTCCACATCAGCCAATCCAGCCTCCCATAAAGCCGGTCCCAGATGGTTTTTGATGAACTCGGCCTGTTCACTCGCTTCCATGATCATGCTGGGTTCGTTTTTTTGATTCAAGGGTTCGTTCTGCGGGGTGATCGAATGGATGATGATGCCTTTCTCCCGCATGGCTTGCAGGTATCTGACCAGGTAAGCGGCGTAAACAGCGTAGCAATCCGGTCTCAGTTTGCCGCCGACGAGTCCCTGGTTGGTCTTCATCCAGGTCGGCGCCGACCAGGCCGTGGCGATGATCTTGATCTCGGGGTTGATAACCAAAATTTCCCGTAACAAGGGGATGACTTCAACGTCCCCGGCCTCGATGTCGAAATGGGCAAGCTCAAAGTCGGATTGTCCATCCGGTCTGTCGTCATAGGAAAAACAGCGCTCGCTTAAATCCGACGCGCCGATGCTCAGGCGCAGAAAGCTAACGCCGATACCGTCCCCGTCGGGCAGGAACAATTCCCGCAGCAATGCGCTCCTGTCAGCATCAGGCAAGCGGCTGATCAGCATCGCGCTGCCGCCGGTCAACGAAAACCCGAATCCTTCGATGACCTGATACTTCTGCCCGGCATCGACCTTTATCACAGGGAGATCGTTGGTATTGTCGGCGAAACGAAGGTTATCGGTCTGCCGGTGCAACAAACAGGTTTGGTCGGCGCTAGTTAGCCAGGCCGCTACAGAAAAATCTTCTGAAAGTGGAAAAACAAGGTCATCAGGGCTGGTTTGTTCAGGCAGAGAGTCTTCTTGGCGGCGTAACTTTAGTTTATACATGATGAAGTCTCACAGATTGTGATAATTGCCTGAAAACGCTTTACTTCGTGGCATATTAAGGCAAGCGGATAGTGCGGCAAGAAAGCCGCTTTAGGTTTGCATGCAATACACAGGCAACTTAGTATAGCCGATTCAATTGCTTTGATTTAACCCCTGTAACTTGGCTATCTCCGGGGCTTTTGATGGTTTTTCTTGAAGATATGTAGCATGATTTAAAAAAGCCTTATCCATTGAACCCATGCCGCGCAACTTATCAGGGCAATGCGATTGAATGCCTTGCCGGACCCGGCAAGCATATCATCTTTGCTTGGCGAAATAATACGCGCTCCCTTTTAACATAGGATTTTGGCATTGTTGATATCTATATGATTTTCAACTGCAAGTTTGGATGGATGTACGGTATAATCGCGCTATTTCCAAATTTATCCTGACCTAATAAATGGCTCAATTTTTTGAAATACATCCGGAAAGTCCACAGCTGCGTCTGATACATCGTGCGGTGGAAGTGCTCCGTAACGGCGGCGTCATCGTCTATCCGACCGACTCCTCTTATGCGATTGCCTGCCATATCGGCGATAAGCAGGCGCTGGATAAAATCCGCCGCATCAGGCAGTTGGACGATAAGCACAACTTTACGCTGGTATGCAAAGACCTGGCTCAGGTGTCCACGTTTACCAAGATCAGTAACAATGCTTACCGGCTGATCAAGGCGTTAACGCCGGGGCCGTTTACCTTTATTTTGGACGCTACGCGCGAAGTGCCGCGCCGCTTGCAGCATCCCAAGAAAAAAACGGTAGGCATACGGGTTCCCGACCATCCTGTTGCACAATTGCTGGTTCAGGAATTAGGCGAGCCGCTATTCAGTTCCACTTTGATGCTGCCGGGCGAGGATGAGGCGTTAACCGACCCTTATGAGATTAAAGATAAACTGGATCATGAACTGGATCTGGTGATTGACGCCGGTATTATTCCGTTTGAGCAAACGACGATTATCGAATTTTCCAACGGCGCCGGTGAAATTATAAGGCAGGGCAAGGGTCTTGCTCCGATGCTGGCAGGGTGAGGATGCAGGCATGATGAATGAATTGACACTGTTGCAGCGTATCGTGGTTTGGATATTGCCGGTGATTTTTGCGATTACCGTGCATGAAGTGGCGCATGGCTGGGTGGCAAAAAAGTACGGCGATAACACCGCCTCGGCCTTGGGCAGGCTGACCTTAAACCCGATCAAGCATATCGATTTGCTCGGAACCATTATCATCCCCGGCTTGCTGTTAATCTCTTTTACCGGGTTTATTTTCGGCTGGGCAAAGCCGGTGCCTGTCGATCCCCAGAATTTTAAAAACCCGCGACGCGACATGGCGATAGTCGCTCTGGCTGGGCCTGTTGCCAATTTGTTAATGGCCGTCGGCTGGGCGTTGATAGCCCGGTTAGGGGTGGCGATAGGCGCACAAACCGAAGCGGTTTCGTTGCCGCTGATTTATACCGGGATTGCCGGCATTTCTATTAATCTGGTGTTGACATTAATCAATTTGCTGCCGATTCCGCCGTTGGACGGCAGTCGCATTTTGACAGGTATTTTGCCGAGTTACTGGGCGTGGCAATACAACCGTCTGGAGCGTTTCGGATTTATTATTTTATTGGTGCTGTTATACACTAATGTTTTGAGTTCTATTTTGGCTTATCCGATGTTTGTGGCACAGAAAGTATTTTTTTCAATTGCCGGGTTATAGGTTGATTTTTAAACGACTGTTTAAGTTCCGGCCGTCTTTTCGTATTTGCGAAGCCATGGCATGAACGAAACTATGAACCAAGACACGGTTGAAGCTGTAGAGTCCTCGCTGGTCGCGGTCGTGCCGTCATTCGCAATAGTTAACGGCGCGCCGTTTAACAAGCTGCCGGACGATCTTTATATCCCGCCGGATGCGTTGGAAGTGCTGCTGGATACCTTTGAAGGACCGCTGGATTTATTGCTGTATTTGATACGAAGGCAGAATCTGGATGTTGTAAATATTCCGATCGCGCAGATTACTCATCAATACATCGCCTACATCCAGATTATGGGTGAATTAAACCTGGAACTGGCGGCGGAGTATCTGGTCATGGCCGCGCTGTTGGCGGAAATCAAGTCCAGGATGCTGTTGCCCAGGCAGACAGAGGCTGAAGAGGACGAGGAAGACCCGAGAGCAACGTTGATACGCAGGTTGCAGGAATATGAGCTGATTAAAAATGCGGCTGAAGAAATCGATCTGTTGCCTAGAATTGAGCGTGATATATTTGAAGTCGGCGTCGATGTTTCGGCGCTGAAAAATTGCAAACAGAACCTGCCGGATATCCATCTAAAAGAAATGCTACTGGCATTTCAGGATGTACTTAGAAGGGTTGAGCAGCTCAGCCATCATCAAATTACCAAAGAGCCTTTATCTGTCCGTGAACGCATGTCAACCATTTTGGAAAACCTTAAAGGAGCGGATAGTCTCCTTTTCTCGCAGTTATTTATCCGAAAAGAAGGTCGACACGGAGTTGTTGTCTCGTTTCTGGCAATCCTCGAACTCAGCAAAGAACGACTCATCGATATTATCCAGCCAGAACCCTTTGCCGAAATACGAGTCAGAACCGCCGGCGCCGCCGCCGGTAGTTAAGCGTGTACCTAAGCCCAAACCTTCACCGCCGCCCCTCGACCGCGCCTGTCCCGAGTGCAGCCGAAGAGATCAGGACAGGTCTTTCATAACTGAACAACGTGAAATTAATGTGGAAATTAAACGTGTAGTTGAAGCCATCTTATTTGCTGCAAATCGCCCCATGACCTGTAAGCAGGTGCAGCAGGTTTTTCCTGAAATTGAACAGCCGGAGCTACAGGAAATACAGGTGGCATGCGAGGCGATCATGGAGGATTACCGGTTCAGGCCGGTTGAATTAAAGCAGGTGGCCAGCGGTTACCGTTTTCAGGTCAGGCAAGAACTGTCACGCTGGGTATCGCGGCTGTTTGAAGAAAAGCCGCCTAAATACTCCCGGGCATTGCTGGAGACTTTGGCCATTATTGCCTATCGTCAACCGGCGACACGCGGAGATATTGAGGATATTCGCGGTGTCAGTGTCAGTTCCAACATCATTCATACGCTGCTTGAACGCGAGTGGATTCGAGTGGTAGCGCACAAAGAGGTGCCGGGCAGACCGGCTTTATACGGTACCACCAAACAATTTCTGGATTATTTTAATATCGCATCATTAAATGAGCTGCCGACCTTGCAAGAGATTAAAGAGCTTGGCATGTCATTGGATGAGCCGCCGTTAAATAATACGCAACAACCCATGCAGGTAAAGAGTGAAGAGCAAGAAACAACCGAACAGATCACCGAAACAGCCGTCGAGCAGGTCAGCGAAACAGCCGAGCCGGTCTCCGAAACCACAGACTGAAAACAAGGTAGCGAAAGCGCCGAAAAAAATCGGCGTTACTGGGGTGGTCGACGGAGAGCGTATCCAGAAAGTGCTGGCGCGCGGCGGCATTGGTTCCCGGCGAGAAATTGAGCGCTGGATAAGTGAGGGGCGGTTAAAGATAAATGGCAACCCTGTAGGCTTGGGCGACCGATTGAAAGAGGGTGATCGGCTATTTCTCAATGACCGGATTGTCAATTGGGAAAAATTTGTCGAACAGCCCACCCGAGTGCTGCTTTACCATAAACCGGTCGGCGAAGTGGTAACGCGCCGCGACCCGGAGGGCCGCCCGGTGGTGTTTACGCAGTTGCCGAAATTGGCGGTCAGCCGCTGGATAGCTGTCGGCCGTCTGGATATCAACACGTCAGGCTTATTGCTGGTTACCAATAATGGCGAGCTGGCCAATCGATTGATGCATCCGTCAACGCAAGTGGAGCGTGAATACGCCGTACGTATTTTGGGCAATGTTTCAGAGGCCACCTTGGCAAGGCTCAAAGAAGGCGTGGAGCTTGAAGACGGTAAGGCCAAGTTTGACGATATTAAATTCTACGGTGGCGAAGGCGCCAATAAATGGTTCAACGTTACCGTTGCCGAAGGTCGCAACAGGCTGGTAAGGCGGTTGTGGGAATCGCAGGAGGTAGTCGTCAGCCGTTTAATGCGGGTGCGCTATGGGCCGGTGGTGTTGCCGGAACGGTTGAAAGCCCGCACGTTTTATGAATTGAACGATAAAGAGCTGGAATTGCTGTTTGAATTTGCGGGTATGGCCAATGAAAAACCGGCTATTAACGCCAAGCCCGAATCTAAAGCGCATAAGCCGGGTAAACGTTAACGGCGCAGTCCGGATTGCCCTGAAGGTACAAGAGCCTGGTCTGCCAACATCAAGCGATCCGGCTCCGGTGCTTATTTAGCCACGACAACTTGGTTTCTGCCTTTGTTTTTGGCTATATACATGGCTTTATCTGCGCGCTGGACGAAAGACTTGAGAGTATCATTTTCGCGTAAAGTGCTAACGCCCAAGCTGGCAGTGATCTTGAGGATTTCCATGCCGTACGCTATTGTATGGTTCTCAATTGAGGCGCGAATTCGCTCTGCCAGCAACTCTGCGCCGCTGGCGTCGGTACCGCTTAATAACATCACGAATTCTTCCCCGCCATAGCGGAACACAATATCGCTATCTCTTAGACTTTCCTTAATCCATTTTGCGCTCAAAACCAGTGTCGTATCGCCGCACTCGTGACCATAAGTGTCATTGATGGCTTTGAAATGATCGATATCAAGGAAAATCAGCGATAAACTCTGAGTATTGCGTATCGCAAGGCTCATTTCCCGTTTAATGGAATCATCAAATGAAGTTCTGTTGTGGGTTTGGGTGAGTGGGTCCGTATAAGCCTTTTTTAAAGCCTGATGAAATAAAGTTGCATTTTTCAGCGGATAAATCAAACAGCAAAGCAGCGTTTCCAGCAGCCGGAGATCCGAATCGCTGAATCTATGGTTACGCATCAGCTTTAATTCACCCAATTGTTGCTGTTCAACTTTAAGTGCGTAATTGCAGGAATGCCGCGTAAAAACCCCACTTTTGACCTCCAGATCAAATTCTGTGTTTGTATAAATAAAGGCGCTATGGGGGATCTTATTTGCGATCTTAGTGCTGAAAATAGCTATCAGTTCATTAAATTCCAATGTCGTTTGCAAAGCGCTGCTGATGTCATAATTATGAAGGTTAACCGCTTTTGTCGCTTCAAAAGTGTTGTTGCTGATAATCGCCAGGTTTGCTGATTTACGGTTCATGGACGCTTCCTCATGGATTGGAGCTATTACGTTGCAGTAACTAAAGCGAAGGATGTGCCATTTATTAAAATATTAATAGTAATTAGTGTCTTAGCAAATATGTTTTGATTTTAATTGGTTCGGCGCCATAAAGTTGACGTTACAAAGCGGCAAAGGATTGCCGAAGAGCGGCTTAAGCGCTTGTTCTTATAAATAAGCGTGAAAAATCGACTGCTTTCAGCGGACGCTCCGAAAGATAATCCACAAAAAACAACACAATAATGGTTGGCATGGTCAATTAAGATGTTGAGTGATGGCAATGACTGGCCGATGTGGCGCTGAATGGATGGCTGTTCCCTGAGCAGTGGGTTAGGCCAGTCATTGTTGAGGAAAGCGAACGGTCTCCGTCGTCTTGGTCATGACCGGATTACTCGTGAGCGCAAAGTGTCTTTCGGCTCACTCAACCGGCGTTGAGTTTATCTCATAGTTGACAAGACTGATCCGGCTGACGGGTTGCCAGTCTTTGTATCCTGAAAATGCTTGGTTTGCAGGAAAATAATGAATTCAAGGCGGCCGAATACGGGCCTGGACGCGATCGGAATGCAGTGTTTGTAGTAGTTCTGAAGGCGTTTAATGAGGTATTGGGACGAAAGGGTGAACATGATGGCCCTTCTGCTCGGTATATCGTGTGTAGCAGTTTATGTGGCGCGGAGAAATTTACTCGCCTCGTTTTGTTAAAAAACGGGTAAAATCAATAAGGAAGGGATATAATCGAATGGTGCCGAGGAGAGGACTTGAACCTCCACGGGGTTGCCCCCACCAGCACCTGAAGCTGGCGTGTCTACCAATTTCACCACCTCGGCAAAGGTTAGCTGTAAAAGCTAAAGTGAGCGCGCACTATACCTATCCTCTTTGCTTTTGTCAATTAAGTGCGAAGTTTTTATATAAACTTAAATGATTTCGAGATAGACGCCGTAGCGTCACCTCGAGCTAACGGGAAATAGTTTTTCGCATAAGACCCAAAAACTTTTCTCTTTCAATCCTAATCGATATACTAAGCCTATATATTAAGATATGTTTAATAATATCCATTCTCCTAGTTAATTATTTAAATGACATTGAAGTCTAAAAAAGACGTTGATTTTAAATCAACAAATGATCCATATGCTCAGCGCGAAGCTGAGAAATATGAGAACCCGATTCCCAGCCGCGAATTAATTCTCCAATTGATCGAACATGCTGGAAAACCGTTGCGCCGCGAAGAAATCGCCGAGGCCTTTTCTCTTGAAGATGAAGATCAGCTAGAGGCCTTACGACGCCGTTTGCGGGCCATGGAAAGAGACGGGCAATTATTGTTTAATCGCGGCAAAAAATATTGCCTGGTTAACAATGAGGATTTAATTGCCGGGCGCGTCATCGGCCATGCGGACGGTTTTGGCTTTCTTAAGCCGGATGATGGGTCGGATGACCTGTTCTTATCGCCGCGGGAAATGAATCCGTTGCTGCACAATGACCGGGCGCTGGTGCGTATTGCCGGGATCGATAAAAAAGGCCGCCGGGAAGGCGCGGTTGTTGAGGTTCTACAGAGAAACACTCACCAGATTGTAGGGCGGCTTTATAAGGAAAATGGTTTTACCTATGTGGTGCCGGATAATAAAAATATAGCGCAAACCGTCCTGATTCAGAAAGGCGGCATCGGCAAAGCCAAGCAAGGGCAGATTGTCGTTGCGGAAGTTACCGAGCAGCCGACGCAGCTTCACCAGCCGATCGGCCGGATCATCGAAGTCATGGGTGAACACATGGCGCCGGGGATGGAAATCGATATGGCGATCCGCTCCTATAATCTGCCAAACCATTGGCCTGATGAGCTGCTGGAAGAAATCAAGCCGCTTAAAAATGAGGTGCCGGAGTCAGCAAAACAAAACCGGGTCGATTTACGGCAAACTCCATTAGTTACAATTGATGGCGAAGATGCTCGCGATTTTGACGATGCCGTCTATTGCCAGAAAACCCCCAAAGGCTGGAAGCTGCTGGTGGCAATTGCCGATGTTTCGCATTATGTACAGATTAATTCGGAATTGGACAAAGAGGCTCAAAAACGCAGCACGTCGGTCTATTTTCCGGAACGGGTCATACCCATGTTGCCGGAAATCTTGTCTAATGGCTTGTGTTCGCTTAATCCTCAGGTAGACCGCTTATGCATGGTATGTGAGCTGCTTATTAACGAGCAAGGTTTGGTCACGCGGTCGCGCTTTTTTGATGCGGTGATGAGTTCTCATGCCAGATTGACCTATACCGAAGTCGCAAAAATGCTGGTCGAGGGCGATAAGTCATTAGCCGAGCAATACAACGCGTTGATGCCGCATTTACAGGAGTTGTACGCGCTTTACAAGGTTATGCGAGTAAGCCGGGAAAAGCGCGGCGCGATGGATTTTGACACCCAGGAAACCCGCATTATTTTCGGCCCAGAGCGTAAGATTGAAAAGATAGTGCCGGTGGTGCGTAACGATGCTCATAAATTGATTGAAGAGTTTATGATCACCGCGAACATGGCGGCAGCTCGTTTTTTAAATAACAAAAAAATGCCCAAGCTGCTGCGGATACATGACGGTCCGAGTGCCGACAAGCTGCTTAACCTGAAAACGTTTCTCGGCGAATTGGGTTTAAGCTTGGGCGGGGGCGCTAAACCGACGCCGCTGGATTATATGTATTTGATCGAATCAATCAAAGACCGGCCCGATGCGCATTTGATACAGACCGTATTGTTACGTTCGATGTCGCAAGCCGTCTACAGCCCAGAATTAAAAGGCCATTTCGGTTTGGCGTTGGAAGCTTACGCGCACTTTACTTCGCCGATCCGCCGTTATCCTGATTTGCTGGTGCATCGCGCGATCAGGCATTGTTTGCAGGGCAAGTCGGTCGAAAGCTTTTTCTACGGGCTCCCTGATATGGTGGTGTTGGGCGAGCAATGCTCCGCCAATGAGCGGCGAGCTGACGAAGCGACGCGGGATGTGGTGAGCTGGCTCAAATGCGAATATATGATGGATAAGGTCGGCGAGGAATTTCCGGGCATTATTTCAGCGGTTACCTCATTTGGCTTCTTTGTTGAGCTTGACGAAATCTATGTAGAAGGCTTGGTTCATATCAGCAACCTGGCGCAGGATTATTTTCATTTTGATGCGACCAGCCATCAGTTAAGAGGCGAGCGTACCGGTGTTAATTATCGCCTGGGTGACAGTGTCATCGTCAGAGTCGCGCGTGTTGATCTGGATGAAAAGAAGATTGACTTTGAGCTGACGAAAAAACAAGACGTAATGAAGAAGCCTAAAAAGAGACGCCGTAAAAAATGAAATTAAGCAAAGTATACGGCATACATTCAGTACAGTCGGCGTTGGATTATTCCCCTAAAAAAATTAATAAAGCCTGGATTGACAGCCAAAGACAAGACAAGCGCTTAACGCAACTGGTCGAGGATTTATTGGATTTGGGCATAGAACCCGAAAAAACTGACCGGAAAAAGCTGGATCGTTTTGCGGACAGCAATAATCATCAAGGCATTGTTATTGAAGTTGAAATGCCGGAAGAGTTATCGGAAAGTCATCTCAAGGATGCCGTGTTAACGGTGTCGGGAACGCCTTTATTTCTGGTGTTGGACAATGTTCAGGACCCGCACAATTTCGGGGCCTGCCTTAGAACCGCGGACGCTACCGGCGTGCATGGAGTCATTATCACTAAAGATAACGCTACCGGTATTACCCCGACAGTCTGTAAGGTGGCTAGCGGTGCTGCAGAAACGGTACCGGTCTATCAAGTCACCAATTTAGCAAGAACCTTGCGCTGGCTCAAAGAACAAGGCGTCTGGGTCATGGGGGCAGCGGGCGAAGCAACGCAAACCGCCTATCAAACCGATTTTACGGTGCCTCTGGCTTTGGTCGTCGGCGCTGAGGGCAAGGGTTTAAGACGGTTGACCAAGGAGCAATGCGACATGCTGGTCAAATTGCCGATGCTGGGCAAGGTAGAAAGCCTTAATCTGTCTGTTGCAACCGGTGTGCTGCTTTATGAGGCCGTGCGTCAGCGGTCACTGGTCGGCTGATTTATTTGTTGCATCATGCAAGCACAAGCAACACATTCTCTTGAAGGCAGAGGCTTAAGCTGTATACGCGATGACCGGATACTGTTTGAAGAGCTGGCTTTTGAATTGGTTTCAGGGCAGGTTTTACTGCTCGAAGGTAAAAATGGCAGCGGCAAAACCTCGTTACTGCGTATTTTATGCGGATTTCGCGAGCCTGATGCAGGTAGAATTGACTGGTGCGGCGAGGCTGTTAAAGATAGTCAGTTCTATGCGGATATGGCTTATGTCGGCCACTTGGATGGCATTAAAAAAGAACTGACGGTTCTGGAAAATCTAAAGATGTCTTTGGCCCTGAGCAGTTCCGGTCGCTACTCCATTGATCAGGCTTTAACGAAAGTGCATTTGTCGGGCTACGACGATGTCCTTGTGCAAACTTTATCGGCAGGCCAGAAAAGACGGCTGTCTTTAGCCAGATTGCTGATTACCGAAAATGTGTTGTGGATTCTGGATGAGCCTTTTACCTCATTGGACAGGCAAGGCATTGCCCTGATCGAATCGTTAATGACCGAACATTGCGGCAATGGCGGCATGATAGTCCTCACCTCACACCATGATATCGATCTGCCTGATGTCGATGTCCAGCGTATTAATTTATCCTGATGTCTTTATCCCGAGCTTTTTTTGCCGTTATTCGGCGCGATCTGGTGTTGGCTTTGCGGCGGCGTTCGGAGATAGCCAACCCGCTACTGTTTTTTATCCTGGTGATAACTCTGTTTCCGTTGGGGATCGGCGCGCAGCCGCATCTATTGCAAGCCATTGCGCCGGGGATTATCTGGGTTTCCGCATTATTGGCGGCGATGCTGTCCCTCGACAGCCTGTTTCGTTCGGATTTTGATGACGGTTCCTTGGAACAGATTCTATTAAGTCCGCATCCGACATCGGTATTGGTATTGGCTAAAATCGTTGCCCATTGGTTGGTGACCGGATTGCCATTATTGATTGTGGCGCCGCTGCTGGCAGTTTTTTTGGGCTTGCCCAATCATGCTCTGGGAATTTTGTTGTTGACCTTGTTGCTTGGAACGCCGGTATTAAGCTTAATAGGAGCCATTGGCGTTGCGCTGACCGTAGGACTTCGCCGGGGCGGCATGATTTTGTCGCTGCTGGTTTTGCCATTGTATGTGCCGGTGCTGATCTTTGCCGGTAATGCAGTGCAGATGGCCGGCAGCGGATTGCCGGTCGATGCGCAAATTAATATTCTGGTTGCCATTTTATTGATGGCTTTGGTGTTAACGCCTTTGCCGACAGCGGCCGCATTAAAAATGAGTATTAATTGATAATATCTCGTAGAATAATCGGCCATATTATCGACCTGGAATCAATGATGATGGTGTCGGCTAAATATTTGCTTAAAAACAGACCGTCCATACACTTTTAGTTTGAACCTTTGCCTGATTTTCTATGTTTTTAATTCCTGATCCCGTAGTCCGCTTCTTTCACCGCATGGCTTCGCCGCCGCATTTTTACGCTTTTAGCCAGCGCTTGATGCCGTGGCTGGTGGTTATTTTTCTACTGTTAACGGCCGCAGGTCTATATGGCGGTTTGTATCTTGCGCCAGCCGATTACCAGCAGGGCGATAGCTATCGCATTATCTATATCCATGTGCCCAGCGCCTGGATGTCGTTATTCATTTATGTGGTCATGGCAATTGCCGGAGCAATAGGTCTGGTTTGGCGCATCAAGCTGGCGGAGATTGTCGCGATCAGTAGTGCGCCGGTCGGCGCAAGCTTTACCTTTATCGCGCTGGTGACCGGTTCCTTGTGGGGCAAACCGATGTGGGGAACCTGGTGGGTTTGGGATGCGCGGTTAACGTCCGAATTGATATTGCTGTTTTTGTATCTCGGCGTCATCGGGCTGTACGGCGCGATAGACGATAAGCGCACCGCGTCCAGGGCCGTGGCTATTTTAGCCTTGGTCGGCGTGGTCAACATTCCGATTATTCATTATTCCGTCGAGTGGTGGAATACGCTACACCAAGGGCCGACGGTAACCAAAATGGATAAGCCGTCGATTCATGTCAGCATGTTGATCCCGTTATTGCTGATGGCGGTAGCGTTCAAATTTTATTACCTGATCGCGATGTTGCAGCGGGCGCGTACCGAATTGTTGCAGCGCGAACGCAATGCACAGTGGGTTAAGAACATGATTTCGGAGTCCAAATAATGACAATGCAGGAATTTTTCGCAATGGGCGGCTATGCCTTTTATGTCTGGACCTCTTACGGCCTGACCTTAATCGTGCTGCTTGCCAATATTATTATCCCGGTGGCACAGCGCAGACAGTTATTACGCTCCCTGGCGCTTAAGCAAAAACGGCACTAAATCATGAAACCAGCCAGAAAACAGCGATTAATGCTTATCGGCCTGATGGTCATCGGAGCCGGGCTTGCCACCGGGTTTGCGCTTAAGTCCTTTAATGAAAATTTGATGTATTTTTTTTCCACTACCGATGTCGTGGCAGGCAAGGCGCCAAAAGACACCTTATTTCGCCTGGGCGGCATGGTCATTAAAGGCTCTGTGGAAAGGCCGAATGACGGGCTGATGGTGCGCTTTAAACTGACTGATTTCAGTAAGGATGTGACCGTCGAATACACGGGCATCCTGCCGGATTTGTTCAGAGAAGGGCAGGGCATCGTTGCGCACGGGAAACTAAATGCACAGGGCGTGTTTATCGCCGAAGAAGTGTTGGCCAAACATGATGAAAATTACATGCCGCCGGAAGTGAAAAGCAGTTTAAAAAATCAGCCGGCGCCGGTTGCAGGCCAATAATAATGATTGCAGAACTCGGACATTTTTCGCTGATCTTAGCCCTATGCATGGCCGTTATTTTAGGGGGGCTGCCGATCATCGGCGCTTCCCGATCCATATCCGGCTGGATCGCTGTGGCAAGGCCTGCCGCGTTTGGGCAACTGTTCTTCATGGTTATTTCCTACGGCTGTCTGACTTATGGGTTCTTAACCCATGATTTTTCGGTCAAATACATTGCGACAAATTCCAATACCGCATTGCCGGTTTTGTATTTGGTTTCCGGGGTCTGGGGCGCGCATGAAGGCTCGTTACTGCTTTGGGCGCTGGTGCTGTCCTGCTGGACAGGCTTGGTGGCGATGTTCAGTCGTGCGATTCCTGAGGCTACCGTCGCTCGCGTTTTAGGCGTGATGGGGCTGGTCTCTATCGGCTTTATCCTGTTTTTATTACTGACATCCAATCCGTTTGAGCGGCTATTTCCAGTGCCGCTGGAAGGGCGCGATTTAAACCCATTACTGCAAGATCCTGGTCTGGCAATACACCCGCCGATGCTTTATATGGGCTATGTCGGCTTTTCCGTGGCCTTTGCTTTTGCCATTGCCGCGTTGCTGGAAGGTCGGCTGGATGCAGCCTGGGCGCGCTGGTCAAGACCCTGGACCAACATCGCCTGGATGTTTTTGACGCTGGGCATAGCCTTGGGCAGCTGGTGGGCTTATTACGAATTGGGCTGGGGCGGCTGGTGGTTCTGGGACCCGGTCGAAAACGCTTCCTTCATGCCCTGGCTGGTCGGCACCGCGCTGATCCATTCGTTAGCCGCCACCGAAAAACGCGGCGTGTTCAAGACCTGGACGGTGTTGCTGGCGATTTTTGCTTTTTCGTTAAGCCTGCTCGGTACATTTCTGGTCCGGTCCGGCGTATTGACTTCGGTGCATGCGTTTGCCAGCGACCCTGCAAGAGGTTTGTTTATTCTGATATTTCTGGCCGTCGTGGTGGGGGGATCGTTATTGCTGTATGCGATAAGAGCGCCTTACGTCAAGAGCAGCGCGACCTTTGAATTGGTGTCCAAAGAATCGGCGATATTGCTGAACAACGTGTTGTTGGTGGTAACGGCTTCCAGTATTTTGCTCGGCACGCTGTATCCTCTGGTAATTGACGCGTTGGGACTGGGCAAGATCTCAGTCGGGCCTCCATATTTTAATGCCGTATTCATTCCACTGATGGCGCCGCTGGCGATTGCCGTGGGTTTGGGCATGTTGCTGCGCTGGAAAAGAGACAATATCAACGCGATTGCCTTGCGGGTGCGCTGGCTTGTTTTGGCTTGCGTTGCAGGCGGACTGCTGATTCCGTTGCTGATGCCGTTTTATTCGTGGGGCGCAGTATTGGGCTTAACGCTGGCGTTGTGGACGGTTGCGATCACCGCGATGTCTTTTGTCGACCGCATGGGGTCGCAAGGGTTTTCCTGGCAACGCTTGCAAACCGTACCGGCCGGTTTTTACGGTATGACTGTGGCGCATTTAGGTATAGCGGTATTCGTGGTCGGCATTACCCTGACCTCCGTTTACAGCGTCGAAAAAGATGTCCGCATGGCACCCTCCGACAAGCTGGATATGTCCGGCTATATTTTTGAATTTCACGGCGTTAAACAAACCCAAGGGCCTAACTATGTTGCCGAACAGGCGTTTGTGACCGTCAGTTACGACGGCAAACAGGTCGCTAAACTGGAACCGCAAAAACGGGTTTACCGGGTGCAAAAAATGCCGATGACCGAAGCGGCTATCGATGCCGGATTGTTTCGGGATTTGTTTGTTGCGATAGGCGAGCCGCTCGGCGATAAGGGCGCGTGGAGCCTCAGGATTTACTACAAGTCATTTATCCGCTGGATTTGGCTGGGCGCGCTGTTCATGGCGGCGGGCGGCTTGTGTGCGGCTTGTGATAGACGATATCGAATTGCAAAATAGTTTAAAGATTACCACCAGGAAGAAGGACGCGAAGTTTTATATCTTCGTGTCCTTCGTAGTGAATCCATGTGTAACCCTAAATAAATATAATGCTTAAATACATCCTCCCTTTAATATTATTTATCGTTCTTGCGGTGTTCCTGGCGCTGGGCTTAAACCTTCATCCCAGTGAGATTCCTTCGCCGTTGATCGACAAACCGGCTCCGGCATTCTCCGCGCCGAAGCTTCAAGCACCTGAAGAAAAATTATCCCCAACCGATTTAAAAGGCAAAGTCTGGCTGTTTAATGTCTGGGCGTCGTGGTGCGCGTCTTGCCGCTCCGAACATCCGGTGCTGAACCAATTGGCTCAGCAAAAAGCCGCGGTTATCGTCGGCTTGAACTACAAGGACGAGCCGGAAGCAGCGAAAGGCTGGCTGGCGCAATTGGGCAACCCTTACGATGTCAGCATTATGGATCAGGATGGACGCATCGGTATCGATTGGGGCGTTTACGGCGTACCGGAGACCTTCGTCATCGATAAGCGGGGTGTGATCCGCTACAAGCATACCGGCCCCGTCACGCCTGAAGATGTGCAGCAGACTTTCCTGCCTTTGATTGCCAAGTTACAGGCTGAAAATTAATGAAGCGTTTATCCATTGTTTTGTTATTGGTACTGTCCGGCATGGCTTGCGCCGGTGTCGAATACCGGCAATTTGCCAGCCCTGAGCAGCAAGAGGCTTACGAAAGCCTGACTTCGGAATTGCGCTGTCTGGTCTGTCAAAACCAGACCATCGCCGATTCCAATGCGGAACTGGCCGCGGATTTGCGCAGGCAAGTCTACGAAATGCTGCAACAAGGCAAATCAAAGCAAGACATAGCCCAATTTATGACCGATAGATACGGCGATTTTGTTTTGTATAATCCGCCGTTTAAGCTTAAAACCGGCCTGTTGTGGATAGGACCGGTGATGTTCCTGTTAATCGGTTTGATCGCAGTGTTTTTGTTTACGCGCCGAAAAAAGACCGCTGCAACGGTTGAAATCAGCGCGGAAAAGCAGCAAAAAATCCGCAGCTTATTGGAAAAAGGTGATCAGTCTTGAATATGTTATTTTTGCTGATTGCCAGCGTAATGATCTTGGTCGCTTTCTTGATTGTGCTGCCGCCGTTGTGGCGGAAACATTCGGTTGCAGCAGCCGACCAGGACCAGCGTAATATCGCCATTGCTAGGCAGCGATTGGCTGAGCTTAAGGAACAGCTGCAAGCAGGCGCATTAACTCAGGCGCTTTACGATGAGCAGTTGGTCGAACTTGAACAGGCTTTGAGCGATGATCTCGATATAGAGAGTCATGTCAATGAAGCAACGTCGCCCGGCCGGTGGATAGCGCTGGTGCTGGTTTTAGCAATCCCTTTTGTGGCGGGTTCGCTTTATTGGACACTCGGCAACTATCAGTCATTAACGCAGGAAAATCAAACAGCCGCGGCAAATCCGGCAGTACCCGAACTGGAGAAGATGAAAAGCATGGTTGCCGGGCTTGCGGAGCGCCTGAAAAAACAGCCGGACGATGCGATGGGCTGGACGATGTTAGGCCGATCCTACAAGTATTTGCAACAATATCCTCAAGCTGCCGAAGCGTTTGAACACGCCTACAAGTTAATAGGCGAGCAGCCGGAAATCATGCTGCTTTACGCCGATGCCCTGGCTTTTTCCAACAATGAGCAGATGGCCGGAAAACCCACGGAACTGGTGTTTAAAGCCTTGGCGATGGAGCCTAATAACGTGACCGGCCTGTGGCTTGGCGGCATGGCCAAAGCGCAAACAGGCGATTTTGCGGCGGCAATGGATTTGTGGACAAAACTTGAGGCGCAGCTGCCGCCGGGATCCGAAGCCCAGCAGGAAATACAAGGCCTGCTGGCAAAACTTGCCACCCAGATACCGGAAGGCGCTGCCGAGCAAGCGGAATCAAAACCTGAGCAACCGATTGCGACGCTTCCGCCCTCCTCGCCAATCGCGAGTATTAATGTTCAGGTAAGCTTGGCACCCGAGTTGCAAAAATCGGCCAGCCCTAACGACACCGTCTTTATTTATGCTCAGGCCTTGTCCGGCCCCAAAATGCCGCTGGCTATCGTGCGTAAACAGGTTTTTGAATTGCCGTTAACCGTCAGTTTGACGGATGCGATGGCAATGATGCCGACCATGAAGTTATCGAATTTCGAGCAAGTCAAATTGCTGGCGCGCATTTCCAAATCCGGCGATGCGATGCAACAACCCGGCGATTTGATCGGCGTTGTTGAGCAGGTGGCTCTGAACGATAAAAGCCCGCATAAAGTAATCATTAACAGCCAAGTAAAATGATGGATCAGTCTATAAAATTCAATTTGGGTCTGATCAACCGTTACGATAAGGCCGGCCCCCGTTATACCTCGTATCCGACTGCACTGGAGCTGCATGAAGGCTTCGGCGACAGGGAATATCGGCAGCACATCGCAAAATCCAATGCCGCAGGCGGGCCGCTGTCGCTGTATTTCCATATCCCATTTTGCGACACTGTCTGTTTTTACTGCGCCTGCAACAAAATCGTTACTAAAAACCGCAAACATGCGGAACCTTATTTGGCGAATCTGTGCAAGGAAATTGCGATGCAGGGCGATTTGTTCGACTCCGGCCGGGTCGTCAATCAGTTGCACTGGGGCGGCGGCACGCCGACTTTTTTAAGTTACGAGCAGATGCTTACCCTGATGGCGGTAACCCGCGAGCATTTTCAGTTAAGGGACGACGATAAGGGCGAATATTCAATCGAAGTCGATCCTCGCGAAACCAACGGCCAGACCATGAGACAGCTTCGCGAACTGGGCTTTAACCGGGTCAGTTTAGGTCTACAGGATTTCGATCCGGGCGTGCAAAAAGCCGTCAACCGCCTGCAAAGCGAAGAGCAGACGTTCAGCGTTTTAGAAGCGGCCAGAGCCGAAGGTTTCCGCTCAACCAATATCGATTTGATCTATGGATTGCCGCTGCAAACGGTCGATACCTTCGCCAAGACCTTGGATAAAATCCTGGCGGTAGAACCGGACCGCTTCTCGATCTTCAACTACGCTCACATGCCGGCACGGTTTAAAACCCAGCGCCAAATCAACGATGCCGATATGCCGACGCCCGACGTCAAGCTGGCTATTTTGCAGATGGTGGGGCAAAGACTGACCGAAGCGGGCTATGTCTATATCGGCATGGATCATTTCGCCAAACCCGATGACGAACTTGCCGTCGCGCAGCGCGAGGGACACTTGTACCGTAACTTCCAGGGCTATTCCACGCATTCGGATTGCGATCTGGTGGGCTTGGGCATTACTTCGATAGGCCGGGTAGGCGATGCCTATATCCAGAATGTCAAAGAGCTGGACGAATACGATCAACTGATCAGCCAAGGACAATTGCCGGTCTTTAAAGGCGTCGAGCTGGACGATGACGACAAACTGCGCCGCGCCGTGATCACCCAACTGATTTGCCATTTCGACTTGAGCTTTGCCGCTATCGAGCAGCAATTCGACATTAACTTTAGCGATTACTTCGCCAAGGAAATTGAAGCATTAGCACCGATGCAAGCCGACGGTTTGCTGATGCTGTCGGCACAAGGCATTAAAGTGTTATCCGCCGGTCGCTTGCTGATCCGCAATATCTGCATGGTGTTCGATAAATATCTGGCACAAAAACAACAACAATTTTCAAAAGTTATCTAAGTCCCTGTATGAATGACGAACGAATCATTGAATTGGAAATAAAGGTCGCTTATCAGGAAGATTTGCTGCAAGAATTGAACAAGATAGTCGCCGGGCAGCAGCAGCAGATCGACCGCCTGGAAGCTACGTGCAAAATGCTTAATGAGCGGATTAAAAGCCTGTCCGTCGAGGGCAGTGCCGGAGAGAATGTCGAGGAAGCCCCTCCGCATTACTAAGAGCTGCTTGAGTCATCGCTATAGCTCAAATCAGCTGCAAACAGCGTCAAAAGCTACTAATAACAAAAATGAAGCAGAACATTCTCGTGCGCCATCCAGACGACTTAACGGTTTCCTGGGCCCAGCACATTGTTAATCAACATGACGACAACACCATCGTTGCCAATGTGGATGTGGTTGCCGTAGACATTGGCACGACAACGCGTGTTTGCGTCGCTGTCGGGCATAATGGCCCGAACACGCTGCCGAACCGGTGGTTTGTAAAGTTGCCGTCATTGACGTGGCGGGCGTGGTTGATTACTGCGTTACCCAGGCTGCTTCAGACCGAAGTGCGTTTTTATAATGAATTGGCGGAGGCGGTTCCTCTTAGCAAGCCTGTCTGTCTGGCGGCGCAAAGCCGGTTCGGCCGAGGCTCGACGCTGGTGCTTGCCGATATCGCTGAATTCGACGGAGTTCCCAGTGCCGCCAGCGATACCTTGACGTTTGAACAAGCGGCTTTGGTTGTCGAGCAGCTTGCCTGTAGCCATGCGCGGTTTTGGAACAGCGTGCATCTCGATCCTAAATACCGCTGGCTGGCGGGACCGATCCGGTTTTTGGAAGATTTTCTGGGCACGGCTTTGGCCGTACCGCTGATGAAACGCGGCTTACGGTTGGCCGGAACACATATACCTTCGACTCTGCACGTTCCCGCTATTCATTATGCGCGGCATCGTCGGGCCGCGATGCGTTTTCTTTCCGACGCACCCAAAACGCTGGTTCATCATGACTGTCATCCGGGTAACTTGTTCTGGAACAATAACAGGTCCAAGGTCGGTTTTCTTGACTGGCAGCTGGTTCGCATAGGCGAAGGCGTCAGCGATGTGGCTTATTTTCTGGCTACTGCGCTGAGTGCGGAAACCCGGAGGCTTTATGAGGCGGAGTTGCTGGTCAAATATGCTCAAGCGTTGGCGGACAATGGGGTGGTAGATGTCGATAACACCCAGTTGGCGCAACGGTATCGCGCTCATCTGGTTTATGCCTTTGAAGCGATGGTCGTCACGCTTGCGGTGGGCGGCATGATGAAGCTGGATTGTAACCTGGAGCTGATACGCCGAACGGCTACCGCTGTGGAAGAATTAGACGCTTTCTCCGCTCTGCCGATTTGAAATAAGAGTAAGGCAGGGCATGCTTCTAAGCGCCATACTTTTCAGCTAACTGAAGCAGCACAAAAACCGCCCCGGTTCCGCCGTCTTTGGGTGGTGCGGAGCAAAAAGCCTGTACGTCTTTATGCTGTCTCAGCCATAAGTTCAGGTTGTTTTTCAGTACGGGATGGTTGTCGGCCGAACGATAGCCTTTACCGTGGACGATATGCACGCAGCGGCAGCCGTCTTCTACGCAGTCATGCAGAAAATGCAGCAGTTGCCGTTTTGCATCAGTGCTGCTGAGCCCATGCAGGTCGATTTCCGCATCCAGTCCGAATTGCCCTTTGCGCAGCTTTTTTAGCACATTATGTTGTAGCCCGGCAGCCATATAGCTCAGTGAGTCTTCAAGCCCGACTTTTTCAATATCAAACTCAGCCGTGGCGTTCAAGTGTTCTTCTACGTTAACAGCTTGGGACTTAGGGTAGGGTTTGGGTCTGATATCCGCTGTTAATAGCACTTTATCGCTTTTTACAACGTGTACTTTGCCAATGGCTTGACGAAATAGATCTCTATCTTCTGGAGTAAGGTTTTTTTTTGCCACGAAAGCTGATTTTGTTGTGTATTGTTGCTAATATGTCTGATTTTATAGCTTAATCGGCTTCAGGGCGATTGATAATGCATATTTTGTTAAGTAATGATGACGGGTACTTGGCTGAAGGACTCAATGCATTAGCCAATGCATTGAGCGCGCATGCTGATATATCGGTAGTCGCACCGGATAGAAACCGTAGTGCGGCAAGTAATTCGTTAACACTGGAAATGCCGTTGCGTGCTTATGTTGCGGACAACGGGTTCATAAAAGTTGACGGAACGCCCACCGATTGCGTGCATTTGGCAATAACCGGCTTATTGAAAAACGAGCCGGATATGGTTTTTGCGGGGATTAATCATGGCTCCAATTTGGGCGATGACGTGCTTTATTCGGGTACTGTCGCAGCGGCGTCCGAAGGTCGATTTTTAGGTTTGCCTGCCCTTGCTATTTCGCTGGTGGGCAGTAACCCGGTTCATTTTGATACCGCTGCCTACGTTGCTGTGACGCTGCTCCGGCAATTGATTAATAATCCCTTGCCGGAAGATACCATCCTTAATGTCAATGTGCCGGATGTCACTATTAAAGACTTAAAGGGCTATCAGGCAACCCGGCTGGGTCAGCGTCATAAATCGGAGCCGGTCATCAAAAGCGAAGATCCTCGCGGGCGTATTATTTATTGGGTAGGGCCGCCAGGAGCGGAGCAGGATGCCGGTCCCGGAACGGATTTTCACGCGGTTAATGCAGGTTTCGTGTCGGTTACGCCGTTACAGCTGGATTTGACCCGATATGAACGAATCAATGATTTAAAGGCCTGGTTGCCGGAGCGTGCAATATGATTCAGAGCCTGCAAGGCATAGGCATGACCTCTTTGCGCACCCGTGAGCGCATGATTAAGCGGTTAATGGATCAAGGCATCAGAAATCATAAAGTTCTGGCTGTCATGCGCGATACGCCTCGGCATATTTTTATGGATGAGGCTTTGTCCAGCCGGGCTTATGAAGATACTGCACTGCCGATTGGTTACAACCAGACGATTTCTCAGCCTTATATTGTCGCAAAAATGACTGAGTTGTTGTTTTCGTCATCGAACCGGTTGCCAAAAGTGTTGGAGATAGGCACCGGCTGCGGTTACCAAACGGCAATATTGGCCCAACTAGTCGATCATGTGTATTCCGTTGAAAGAATCGCGCCCTTGCAAAAAAAGGCCAAAGATCGGCTATGGGATTTAAAATTAAAAAATGTCAGCTACGTGCACAGTGACGGCGGCTGGGGGTGGCTGGATCATGCGCCGTATGATGGCATTCTGGTTGCTGCGGCACCTCCCGAAATACCGGAAATGCTGTTGCAGCAAATGGCTATCGGCGGCGTGATGGTTATTCCTGTCGGCAAGGGCGGCAGCCAGCGGTTACAGAGGGTAACGCGTACCGAAAGCGGCTATGAGGTTGAAAAGTTGGAACCGGTTGTTTTTGTGCCTTTTTTGTCCGGAAGGAAATAAGCTTGTTTTAAAACGGTACGACAAAATCCTGCGGCGGCCTTAACCTGGTGCGTGGTCAAGGATTGCAAAGTCAGGATGCTTGATTTTTCTCTTATACTCGCCAGATCGTTCGTCTAACAAACCCTGTTTTCAGGCAATGCCTGACGCAGGCGTTAGCTTCAATGAACATCAAAACTGTCTCGGCCGACTTAAGGCATGAGTAGTTTTCGATGTATGTCATCACTCATTTTTGGAGTGATGGTATGTGTCGGCCTCAACATTATGCCAACAGTTTATATAACTCCAGCACCCGTTAATGGCTACAGGCTATAAAACGTAGCAGGAAATTATGAGCTTGAAAAAGCGAGTGCGCTTGATTGCGGGAGCACTGTTGGAATAGAGGAATAGCGATGGGGGAGGATGTAGCCGGGCAGGCGAGCTGCCCGACGTACCTCTTTCTAGCTTATTTCTTTTTGTTGCGTTCGTTCACTTCTTTGATAACTTCTTCTGACACGTTCTTCGGGCACGGTAAGTAGTGCGAGAATTCCATGGAGAACTGACCGCGACCTGAAGTCATGGTGCGCAAGTCGCCGATGTAACCGAACATCTCACTCAACGGTACATCCGACTTGATACGAACACCGGTTGCGCCTGCATCTTGAGATTTGATCATGCCGCGGCGACGGTTAAGGTCACCGATAACATCACCAACATGATCAGCCGGCGTAAAAGTATCAACCTTCATGATTGGCTCGATCAATTGCGGTCCTGCTTTTGGAATCGATTGACGGAAAGCCGCTTTCGCAGCAATTTCAAACGCTATAGCAGATGAGTCAACCGCGTGGAAAGCACCGTCGGTTAAGATAACTTTAAAGTCCAAGCAAGGGAAGCCGGCCAATACGCCTTTATCCAACATGCTCTTAAAGCCTTTTTCAACCGCCGGCCAGTATTCGCGTGGCACGTTACCGCCGGTAACCGCTGATTCAAACACAAAACCGCTGCCTGGCTCGCCTGGCTCGATAATGTAATTGATCTTACCGTATTGACCGGAACCACCTGATTGCTTCTTGTGGGTGTACTCGTCTTCAACCGATTTGGTAATGGTTTCGCGGTAGGCCACTTGAGGTTTACCAACGATAACGTCAACGCCGTGAGTACGTCTTAAGATGTCGACTTTAATATCAAGATGCAGCTCGCCCATACCTTTAAGAATGGTTTCGCCACTGTCTTCATCGGTTTCAACGTGGAAAGACGGATCTTCCTGAATCATTTTACCCAGCGCGATACCCATTTTTTCGGAAGCCGCTTTGTCTTTTGGTGAAATCGCTAATGAGATAACGGGATCAGGGAAGACCATCGGTTCCAGTGTTGCAGGGAATTTAGGGTCGCACAGCGTGTGACCGGTTTGTACATTCTTCATACCCAATACGGCAACAATGTCACCCGCTTGAGCTGAATCAAGTTCATTACGGGCATCGGCATGCATTTCCACGATACGGCCGATACGCTCGGTTTTACCGGTGAAAGTATTCAGTACGGAAGTGCCTTTTTCCAGTTTGCCTGAGTAGATACGCAAGAAGGTTAACGCACCAAAACGATCGTCCATAATCTTGAATGCCAACGCGCGTAGCGGTTTGTCGGCATCAACGATAGCAAAAGTGCCTGTTGGGTTACCTTCCAGATCAACTTCGGGCTGTGGTTTAACTTCAGTTGGGCAAGGCAGGTAATCGATAACCGCGTCAAGTACCAACTGCACGCCTTTATTTTTAAAAGACGAACCGCAGTAAGTCGGGAAGAAATCCAGGTTAATCGTACCTTTGCGAATACAACGTTTGATAGTGTCGATATCAGGTTCTTCACCTTCCAGGTATTTTTCCATGACATCGTCATACTGATCGGCAACTTGGTCGATCATTTTTTCGCGCCATTTTTCAGCATCAGCCACCATGTCGGCAGGAATGTCTTTGATCTCGTAGTTCATTGGATCCCCGGAATCATCCCATATCCAGGCTTTGCGGGTCAGCAGGTCGACCACGCCGGAGAATTGATCTTCAGTACCGATAGGCAAAGTCATAACTAATGGCACAGCGCCGAGCACTTCTTCAACCTGTTTAACTACGCGGTAGAAGTCGGCACCGATGCGATCCAGTTTGTTGATATAGATAACACGGGATACTTCAGAATCGTTGGCATAGCGCCAGTTGGTTTCTGACTGAGGTTCAACACCGCCGGAACCACAGAAGACGCCGATACCGCCGTCAAGAACTTTCAATGAACGATAAACTTCAATAGTAAAGTCAACGTGTCCCGGAGTATCGATGATATTAAAACGGTGATCTTTCCAGAAACAAGTCGTTGCAGCCGACTGAATGGTAATACCGCGCTCCTGCTCCTGTTCCATGAAGTCTGTGGTCGCCGCGCCATCGTGCACTTCGCCGATTTTGTGGATTTTACCGGTGAGTTTTAAAATTCGCTCGGTAGTCGTTGTTTTGCCGGCATCGACGTGAGCGAAGATGCCGATGTTTCTGTAATGCGCTAAATCTGTCATGTTTTTACTCTAAAGTTGGGCATAAAAAACTTTTTGGTGACCGTTCTCGATAAACGCTCAAATTATGAACGTCTACTGAGGACTCGTACCGGGGCGGTGGGCTACATATCATAATCGCAGTCATACAACCTAAGACCGCGGTGGCGGTAGCCATCGGAGTGGATGAAATGCGTCAGGTACATGCTGATAGCTCAAAGCCGAGTGAGGTGCATTTTTTGGGTCACCATCGCTGCTCACTCGTCCAGCTTCGAAAGTTTTCTATTTTAACCTAAAAAACGTTATAAAAACATAGAAAACCCATGTGTTATGTTGTGGCTGCGTTAAAACGGTTAATCTGTTTGATCATTTAGTGTCGGTATATTGGATAAGGATAACCTTGAAGCCTTGGCGGGACAGTCCCAGCCGTTTTTAGATGCGTAAGATTAAGCTGCAGTATCCAATTATTTTTAGCTGTAGTTCTGTTGGTTTTTGGCATTGTCGAACGGCAAGGGTAGGCATGGAATATGCTTTTAATGTCCTTTAATACGAGGGGCAGCCAGCTTCGGCTGCCGCATTCTTTCAAAAACTAAAGATTAAAGAAGTGCCGTATGAAAGTAATATGAATAGAGATTTATTCTATATATAATTGAGCTAAAGTCTCGCAAAAACAGCTACATTTGTTGATATGTTATTGTGAAACATTCGCTTCAAAGCGGAAGGATAAGATTGAGCCTGATATTAGGGCCTTATAAATGTCCTGTTACAAAGCTTTTAGCGAGAACGGATCAATAACCAAGCCGCAAAAGCCGTTTTGTCGGCACGAGAAAAATGCCGCTTGCTTGGCAAGGCTTAAAGTGAAGTATGACTGGTAAACTACCAAATGACACCAAAGAATAATCCTCTAGAACTTAATTTAATCGAAATGGACACGGAAACGGTTTCTTCCAAAACTATAGCGGAGCCCCGCTCCCTTAGTGAGTGGACGCACGTGTTATGTAATGAAGAAATGCCGATATTTTCCAATACTGCATTAAGTGTTCATGACGTGTTGAGCGATGATAGGAAAGGTGCTATGGAATTGGCTTCTGTTATTTTGCAGGATCCGAATCTGACGGTTAAGTTATTAAAAATCAGTAACACGCCTCATTACAATCCGTCGCGCCAGAAAATGGTTACTGTATCACGGGCCATTATTATGCTTGGTTCCGAGGTTATTCGTGAGTTAACACTGGTTTGTTCCTTTTTAGAATGCATCCTATCTGCGATCAACAAACAGCAGGCCAGTGAAGAAATAGCTCAAGCTATTCATGCTGCGGTGCATGCAAAGTCCATAGCGATAGCGGCAAACGATTCACTGCCGGAAGAAATTTTTATTGCCACGTTACTTAATCATATCGGCAGTATCTCTTTCTGGTGTTTTTGCGGTGAACAGGGAGAGCGCATTCAAGCTTTAATAAATAAAGGAAAGTGCAGTCGCGAAGAAGCGGAAATACAAGTGCTAGGCTTTAAATTGACGGAACTGGGCACTTGCTTAAGTAAAGCCTGGAAATTAGGCGGCTTGATTGAGGAATCTATCAAGCCGGGGGTAAAGTCTAAAAATCCCAGAGTTGGTTTGGTTCACTTAGGGTATGAAATTACCGAGGCGTTAAAAGAAGGAGCAAGTTCAGCAAAGTATAATGCTTGTATCAGGAAGATCGAGGCTCTTACCAAGGAGCCTCAAAAAGACATAATTGAAAAGCTCCAAAATAATACGGCTAATGCCTCTGATATGGCTTGCCAATTTGGCGCCACCGATGCCGCCATGCTCATTCAAAGCCGTCTAAATAATGCTGTCGACTTGGAAGAGCCAGCGCCGGATATTGATAAAAAACAACTGCAACTTCATATTTCGCAAGACATAGTCTCAATAATAAGCGACCAAATCGATATCAATTTGTTGCTTGAAACGGTGCTTGAGGGGATTCATCGGGGTATCGGCATGGATCGAACTATCTTTTCCCTGTTAGTCTCCGATAAACAGTCACTTAAAGAAAAGCTGTCATTGGGCTGGCGCAAGGATTCGTATGAAAACAAGGTCGTTTTCAATGTTTCGGAAACACCCCCCAATATTTTTTTCCATGCTCTGGCCGGTACTCAAGCGTTCTGGGCCAAACCTTTGGTTAACACTAAGCTTTACATGCTCAGGGATATCAATGTGGTCGGAAAAAATGAATGTTTTATGATGCCGGTTTTTTCCAATAATATACCGATCGGGCTAATTTATGCCGATCGAGGGATTACTAACCAACCGTTAACTGAAGAAGATTTTAGCGCCTTTAAATACTTTTCCCAGCAGGCGAATATAGGTCTTACCGTTTACCGTATGCAGCGCACAGTCAATGGGAAAATTGATTAAACGGCGGTTATTGAGCGTGCCAGGCGGATGGGCTGGCAGGGCTATCGCAGTATTGATCAAGTAGTTTTATGAACCAGTCCCGCTCAATCTCTTGGGCGCCAAAGCCTTCCAAATGCGTTGTATGCACTTGGCAGTCTATCAACTGGTAATCCCAGGATTTAAGTTGCTGAACCAGGGTGGCAAAAGCTACTTTAGAGGCGTCGGTTCTGGTATGAAACATGGACTCGCCAAAAAAAACCTGTCCCAGCGCGACGCCGTATAATCCGCCAACCAGTTCGTCGCCAATCCAGGTTTCAACCGAATGAGCAAATCCGGCCTGATGCAGCTGATTATAAGCGACATTGATTTCTGCTGTTATCCAAGTGCCTGCGGTGTCCTTACGGGGGTTTGCGCAGGCGGCAATAACTTCATTAAAGGCTTGGTCAAAGGTTACTGAAAAAATGCTTTTACGCAGGGTTTTGCGCAAACTACGGGAAATAATCAGTTTATCCGGAAATAAAACCAGGCGCGGGTCCGGCGACCACCACAAGATAGGCTCATCGGGGTTATACCAAGGAAATATTCCATGGCGATAGGCGTTCAACAGTCGATGCTGGGACAGGCAGCCGCCGACCGCAATCAAGCCGTCCGGTTCGCGGAGAGCTTGGTGCGCCAAGGGGAAATCCTGCTCAGGATTTAAGGGGTCAAGAACGGTCAGTCGCATGGTCTAATTTAAAGTATGGAGCGGAAAGACTAGAGCAGTCATTATGTCCAAATGTAGTTTAACCGACTAACTCGTCAAGGAATTTTTCCGCATCCAGTGCCGCCATACAGCCTGCGCCCGCTGAAGTAATGGCTTGCTTATAAACAGAGTCCATCACATCGCCGGCAGCAAATACACCTTCAACGCTGGTGGCAGTGACGTTTCCGTGAATGCCGCTTTTGACTTTAATATAGCCGTGCTCCATTTCCAGTTGACCCTCAAAAAGACCGGTATTGGGCGTGTGACCAATGGCTATGAATACGCCGTGCACATCCAGTTCTTTGGTTGAACCGTCCAGAGCGTTTTTAATCCTGAGGCCGGTAACGCCCATGTCGTCTCCCAGCACTTCGTCCAGCTGATGATTCCATTCAATGGCGACATTGCCGTTTTGCGATTTTTCAAGGAGCTTGTCGGAGAGGATTTTTTCGGAGCGGAATTTGTCGCGGCGATGCACGACAGTGACCTTCGATGCGATATTGGACAAATACAGCGCTTCTTCAACAGCCGTATTGCCGCCGCCGATGACCGCAACGGGTTTATTCCTGTAGAAAAAGCCGTCGCAGGTGGCGCAAGCTGACACCCCCTTGCCTTTGAAAGCATCCTCGGATTCCAGGCCCAAATATCGCGCCGAAGCGCCGGTTGCAATAATCAGCGCATCGCAGGTATAGGTGCCGGAATCGCCGGTCAAGGTGAAAGGGCGGGCGGACAAGTCGGCCGTGTGAATGTGGTCGAAAATTATCTCGGTATTGAAGCGTTCGGCATGATTAAGCATTCTTTCCATCAGCGCCGGTCCTTGCAAACCCTCGATATCGCCGGGCCAGTTGTCGACTTCGGTTGTGGTCGTCAACTGGCCG
>NZ_JALOCF010000101.1 GCF_023227905.1 Methylobacter sp.
TCTGTTCGGCTATCGGGCATTAATGCAAACCGGCAGCGATATCGACAAAGGACTTTACACTCAGGAAACCAGCCTGAAAACCTACCAGCATCTTAAGGAACTTGCCAAAACGGTGCTTGATGCCGGTTTTCCGGTGATTATTGACGCGGCTTTTCTTAAAACCGAACAGCGCGCCCCGTTTCGGCAGCTTGCGACCGACTGTGGCGTGCCCTTCCGTATCATTACTTTTCAAGCCTCCGAGCAGGAGCTATACAGGCGTATCAAGCAACGCCAGGACGATGCATCGGAAGCAACGGTAGCTGTACTGCAACACCAGCTGCAATCGGCGCAGTCGCTGCTGGACCAGGAACAATCCGGCGCAATAACAGTTAACACCGAAAGCGACAATGCCCTGAATACCCTGCTGGATAATTTTGATCGCTATCTGCAATAACCGGACGCAGATATTTTAACCCCGCTTAACAAGCGCTTTAGCTACCTCCCCAAAACCTCACCGAGCGAATTATTGCGACCGATCTACTGGCCCATATCGCTATTTTTTCTATCAGCATCGTTACTGTATTGGCTGCCTGTTAACCGGCAATAATTTCTTTTTGGCAGCCGGAAAAATAATTATTTTTGGCAGTGTACGTAACATCAGGACATGATACAGTTCAAAATAAGCTTTTATGGTTAGCAATAATAGTTTTTCATCCAAAACAAATTCCATTGCCCCGGCTGATGGAATCTACTTTGCCTCAGGAGGCTAAAATGAATGAAGACATATTAAATTTGGAAATCAGAAAATATCTCAAACAATACGGCGTCACCTCGCAACGCGAGTTCGAGCATGCCGTGCTCAAAGCCATTGAAACCGGGAAGATCAAAGGTTCCGAAGCCTTAGACTTTAAGATGACTCTGGATATACCCGCTCTCGGCGTCAACCATTGTATTGAGGGAAAAATAGCGCTTGAATAGCGTGCTTCAAGAAACTTTAGTTTGATCTGGTTATTACATTAATTCGACAACAGTCGACGAGGATAAAAACCATGAATAAGCACTTAAAGTTAGTTAGAGAATACAACGATACCTTTTCAATTTTGCAAGCTAAACCTGGAGCAAGTGAACAGTTGCACGATTTGGATATTGTGATGCGCCAAGCCTTGCTCATGGATGAAGGCAGCGCGGTGTTAAAGGCCATTAAAGCAGGCGATATGGTGCAAATATTGGCCGGACTGGCCAATCTTGCCCATTGCGCATTAGGCCCTGTCGCTATGCGGGGGGATGAGGTTACGGACTGCCCTGTCACATGGCGTTATGATGGCTTGATTCTTTCCGTGTTACGTGTCCTGTCCGACAAAATCAATAGTTGCACATCAGGCCGCACGGAAGATTATTCCAACGTTTATTGCTTCTGCGCTTATTTGGCGAGCACTTTTATCAACGCGGATTTCAATAGAGCCTTTCAATTGATCCATGACGGCAAAATGTCAAAATCGGATAAGACCCCCGAGTTGAGCGAGTGTCTTTTTGAATAACATCAAAGGGCCGTTCTCATGTGAAGTGAAAAGCCATGATGAGGATTACCTGAATTTAACCCAAAGACTATATCGTCCCAGCGCTCTGCGTAAAACGATATAGTCCGAAAGTGATCTTGGCCTCAAGTTCGCCACGGGTGTTCCGGCAAATCAGAAACACCAATTGCCTCGGCCCCGGCTTTGGCAACTTGATGATCGTTGTCCACCGAACTGCCGCTGACCCCGACAGCGCCGATTAGAACGCCATCCTTGTCAACGATGGGAACGCCTCCGGGAAAGGTGATCAGCCCGTCGTTGGAATGCTCAATCCCGTAAAGCGGCCCACCCGGTTGCGATAGCTGACCGATTTGCCCCGTGTTCATAGCGAAGAAGCACGCTGTCTTGGCTTTCTTGATGGCAATATCCACACTGCCTACCCAGGCATTGTCCATCCTCACGAACGCCTTTAAGTCAGCGCCGGAATCCACTACCGCGATACACATCTGCGTACCGATTTTTTTTGACTCGGCAATGGCCGCAGCCATTGCCTGTTCGGCCAGTTCGTATGTTACATGCATGGTTTATCTCCTCAATTTATTTATTAAAGTGGCTAATATTGCCCCATTACTCTTTATTTTGGAAAAATCATTTCCTCAGGCCGGATAAGCCTGTCGAATTCCTCTTCCGTCACAAACCCGCCGGATACCGCTTCTTGCCGCAATGTGCTGCGGTTTTTAAAAGCCAGCTTCGCAATTTTAGCAGCATTGTCGTACCCGATGCGCGGCGCCAAGGCGGTCACCAGCATCAGTGAGTTTTCCATCAGTTCGGCAATACGCTCAACATTCGGCTCAATGCCGACAACGCAGTGATCGGTAAAGCTCATCGTCGCATCGCCGATCAGGCGGATCGACTGGAGCACATTATAAATAATGACCGGCTTGAACACATTGAGTTCCAAATGCCCTTGCGCCCCGGCAAAAGTGACAGTGGTGTGATTGCCCATGACCTGCGCGCAAACCATCGTCACCGCCTCGCATTGGGTCGGGTTTACCTTGCCCGGCATGATCGAGGAACCGGGCTCGTTTTCAGGCAGCGACAGCTCCCCTATGCCGCAACGCGGCCCGGAACCCAGCAGGCGTATATCATTGGCTATTTTATTAAGGCTAACCGCGATGGTATTTAACACCCCGGAGATTTCCACCATCGCGTCGTGCGCTGCCAGCGCCTCGAATTTATTGGCTGCGGAAACAAAAGGAAACCCGGTGAATTTCGCAACCTCTTCGGCAAACCTGTCGGCAAAACCCGGTTTGGAATTCAGGCCGGTGCCCACCGCTGTGCCGCCTTGAGCCAGCGGATACAGACGCTTGAAACTGTCGTTAATCCGGTCAATGCCCAGTTGTACCTGAGCGGCATAGCCCGAAAATTCCTGCCCCAGCGTCAGCGGGGTTGCATCCTGCAAGTGCGTTCGTCCGGTCTTGATTATGCCGTTCCACGCCAGGGATTTATCCCAAAGCGCAAGGTGCAAATGCTGGAGCGAGGGAATCAATAAATGGTGCAACTGCTCGACCGTCGCGATATGCATGGCCGTCGGAAAGGCGTCATTCGAAGACTGGCTGCGGTTGCAATGGTCGTTCGGATGAACCGGCATTTTAGTGCCCATAGCACCGCCCAGGCGTTCGATAGCCCGATTGGCAATCACCTCGTTGACATTCATGTTGGACTGGGTGCCCGAACCGGTCTGCCAGACCACAAGAGGAAAGTTGTTATCCAGATTGCCGTCGATAACTTCCAGAGCCGCATCCGCTAGCGCGTGGCCGATTTTTTCATCGATGTTATTCAGCGCGATGTTCGACAGCGCAGCGCAATACTTGACGATGCCCAACGCACGGATCAAAGGCCTGGGCATCCGTTCATCGCCGATTTTGAAGTTAAGCAGGGATCGCTGAGTTTGCGCGCCCCAGTATTTATCGGCGGGCACTTGAATCGGGCCGAAGGAATCGGTTTCTGTGCGGGTAGTAACGGTATTTTCTTTCATGAGTTGCTCGCTTGTGGCCTCAGGAATATATTCAGCGCCGTAGCTACGGCATGATGACCGGTTCCGGTGTTAGCCATGATAGCCCCCTGAGTCAAAATGAACAGAGTTTGACTATAACGGTTTTTACACTGCCTGAATAGAAAACTTCTTGTCTGACGTCCAGTGAAATCAGCGTTTCATTCACATAAAATTGCAAGCAAAAATTAAACCCTCGATTACCTCAAGAAAGAATCAAAATTCTTGACGCAATAATTGATACGGGTAAAAGCTATTTAAGTTGATAACACTGCCGAGCCCATCAGGGAGATTTCTATGAATAGTCACGATCCATTTGGCGCGCATCAACAACTGACTGCCGACAGCTTTGGCTCGGTTTCGTATTATTCCCTCTCCCAGCTTGAGGTTGGCGGCGCCGCCAATGTCTCGCGGCTACCGTACACAATAAAAATCCTGCTTGAATCGTTATTGCGCAACTGCGACAACGAGGTGATTACCCAGGATCATGTTTTGAGCGTCGCGAACTGGCAAGCGCAAGGGACGCGCTATGAAATACCCTATAAACCGGCTCGGGTGATTTTGCAGGATTTTACCGGCGTTCCAGCGCTGGTGGATCTGGCCGCGATGCGGGATGCGATGAAGCAGCTAGGCGGCGATCCGAAAAAGATCAATCCCTTGATTCCCTGCGATCTGGTCATTGACCACTCGGTACAGGTGGATTATTACGGCAAGGCCAATGCCATGCTGTTAAACGAAACCGTCGAGTTTGAACGGAATGCCGAACGCTATGAGTTCCTTAAATGGGGGCAATCGGCGTTTCGAAACCTCCGCGTGGTGCCCCCTTCTACCGGCATCGTGCATCAGGTCAATCTCGAATACCTTGCGCCGGTTGTGTTTCACAACAAGGATAAAAACGTCTGTTATCCTGACAGCTGCGTCGGCACCGACTCGCATACGCCGATGATTAACGGCCTGGGCGTGCTGGGCTGGGGCGTCGGCGGCATTGAAGCTGAAGCGGTGATGCTGGACCAGCCTATCTACATGCTGGTTCCCGATGTGGTCGGCATTAAACTGACGGGCATGCTGCCGCCGGGCGTGACTGCGACCGATCTAGTGCTGCGCATCACCGAACTTTGCCGGAACTTTGGCGTGGTCGGTAAATTTATCGAGTTTTACGGCACTGGGCTGACCAGCTTAAGTATTCCGGACCGTGCCACA
>NZ_JALOCF010000102.1 GCF_023227905.1 Methylobacter sp.
GTCGACTATTTCAATGCTGTAGAGTACGCTATACAGCAATTATCCCTGGTCAATTTTCAATCGGTACGGGTGGTCAATTTTCAATCGGCGCCAACATGCCTGCACTTCAATTTTTCCTTTTTTTTGCAGTGCGATAGAAAGATTCCCTCCTCGGCAAGGCTCGCGTGGAAATGTGAGGTTCTTTGCTGACGATCAATGGATCACCTTTTACACACACACCGGAAATGGCTGCAAGAGTTAGATAAAGGAACACAAATGTCTGATCGAAATATGATACTGATATGAAAGTGGCAGCGTGCGAAAAGAGTGATGCGCCAAGTGCCCAGATCATGAATTGGGACGATGAGGGTAGAGCGGCTGCTTGTTGCAACGCTTGTCCCACGAAGGAAAACCCTTTGGTGAGGATGGCAATGAACAGGAACATTAAAGGCAGGCCACCATCTACTCCCATACGTAGATAATAATTCGTGATGTCAACGTGATCCTTACTCCACTGAACACCAGAAACCATCCAATGGCGTGTGAAATCGGTACCAGCAAACCACCATTCAGAGATGTGTTTTAGTGCAGTATCAATTAGCGCTGCTCGATGCCAGCTCGTGCTGCTGCCCGTCAGATCGATGTGCGATATAATGTAATAGGCTGGCACTTTCATAACAATATCCAGTCCAATATAGCCCACAACGAAAAACCACCGGACAAGCCTCATTTGTTGACGCCAATGCCACATCAACAATGCTCCTATGGCAAATAATGCACTCATGATTGGCCCGCTGGAGGCGGATGCAAAAATTATTAGCAAACACGCTGCTATTCCTGCAATCGCGGTCTTCCTGCGTTGTTGCCAGAGCACAATCATTAACGGTAAGCATACCGCGCCGACCGTCCCTGCGAGAATCGAATGAGCAAAAGGCCCTTGAGCGCGAACCCTGCCATTGCGAACCTCAGAGATTTCCGAGACACCACCCAATACAGAAAAAAGGTTGTGCCCCGTCATTTTCTCGAAAAGCATTTCAATAGCTAAAGGAATCAACAGGATTGCCGTTATGCGACATAATCTGACCACGTCATCCAGTGTTTGACATATTACACGGAGTAGGAAATAGACACCACACCCGTTATAAACAAGACCGAGTCGGTTTACTAACACACCACTAGGATCTTTATGAAACAAACTGCTAAGTAGGGCCCAGACACCCCATATTATCATCAGCCAATCTAGGCTGTTCATCTGATCCGCCAAGCGCTCACCTCGTATGATCACCCTTACAAGTCCAATAGCTAGAAAAATTCGGAGGGGCGGGAGATGAATCGGTCCCAGGGTGATGACTTGACCAAGTGTCATGTAACAAGCTCCGATTAGGAGGGGCAGAGCGGCCCATTGCCGTGGGAGCGTTAACAATGCAACCCCATTAAGCATTAAAAAAACTATAGCAATACTATTCATGTAAAAAGCGTGGCCTGATCATCTTGACTGAAACTAGGAATTCGCGCATGGAGTAGATCTCAGTTTCGAGAAGAAGGTGAGTTTGAACAGGAACTGGCAATACTAGGAACCGATAATGGGGAATTGTAACCGACCGGCCGTCTGCATTATTCCCAATAGCTGAGAATTGAACGAAATTATCATCATTTCCTGTGGAAGAGCCGCTAACGCCGTGCGGCGGTCGAAAGTCGCTTCCGACGCACATCGATGCGGCGAGACGCCGCTCAACAACAGAAAAAAAACCACCTGTTACAGCAGCACACGCACAATTACATAGTTGCATCGGCCTTCCTTATGTCCTGAATGTCTTAGTGTCAAAGGGTCATATTCCCTCTGAGGGACTGAAAGAGAAAACGGGATTACAAATTAAGGTAACACCTTAAGACACAAACAAAACTTAAATTGTACTCCCGGATTTGCCGATGGGGCAATTGTAATGTGTGTTGAAAGAAACCTTTGGTCTCATGTGCATAGCTATCTACATAATTTAAAGCTCAAAAAACAGTAACATACGCCATGAATATAAAAAGTTATTAGACACCGATCCTCGATTGGCAAAGCGTCACCAACAGTTGGTGACTGAGCATTTGAACTCCACTGATATCTTGAGTGCTGGCTTACAGTCATTGCCTAATAAAAGCACGAGATTTGCCAGTACCTAGGCGACTTGGCGTTTTTATAAAAACGCCAGTGTAACCTGCATATTCTGGCCCGACGTGAACACTCATTCAGATTGCCCTGACTTTAAAGCAAGGCGTTTGGTTGTTGAGGTTTTCCTCTCCTGGCCTAACCGGTTTAGAAAGCTCTCGGTACGGTATGAAAAAATGGATCGGAGTTATCTCGGTTTGCTCAGTTAGCGGCTTCTGCCATCGCCTTACGAAAAATAAAAGGGCAAAATCAACCCAATATTATTTACGGATAAGTTCTAAGAGGGGTAATAAAGAGAAATAGCCTTGGTTGGTTCATAAAACAGAACCAGGAACATTAAAAATTGCAATAACCAACTTTTTTGGGTTTTAAATTTGATTAGGCAAGTTGGTTAGCTCTATTAATAGGACAGCCTCCTAGTAATAGAATCGTCGCGCCCGATCTCGCCAACCCACTCCTTTCGCTACGAGACAGGAGTCGAGTAGTCCCCAGAAGCGATAGCGCATGTGTTTTCACGAAGCGCTTTTTGCGTAGTGAAAATGCAGGCTTTCCGACATCGCGTCGAGTCATTGCGAGAATGATGTTGGATACCCCTTGTTGGGTATCCAACGAATGAAGCAGGACGGCTGGGGCCGCCGCAGGTATGAGCGGTCGCGTAGTTTTTGCCGCTTGTTGGGCTGGGAGGCCCATAAAAGCTTTCGCAAAAATAGCGACTCCCCGTTTGAGTCTCTTCCTCCCTACCTTTTGTATTCCAGAAGGCAGGGAGTCAATAGCAAATTAATTTGTCGCGAAGCACTTAATAACTTAGCTTGAAAGAGAACCCCGCAGAACTTCCGCGTCTAGCAACCCCTGTTTCCTCATGGAGTGAAAGTGACTAAGAGATTAAGTGGCGGTTGTATTTGTAAGCTACCGCCGGCGAGCTCATATGCGCCTCGATCCCATACTCCATTTGCTCCACGAGCGTCCCCATTTATATCTAAATTATACGGTGACGGCAGCGCAAGCCCGGATTGCGTAGCGGCTTTCAATCGGTAATCACCCGTAGCGTAACTAACAAACGGGTCTCCAGAACCTATTTGCACTCCTGTTTCGGAAATAGTGCCTGAACTAAAAAAGGCATTATAGGAATGTGAAATAGCTCCTCCGCCTGCTTGTTCATAGAGAGTTGGACTGTTATATAACACATTATTTACGATTACATTGCCAGAACCAGAGCCAAGTCCTGCATTGTTTTGGTACAAAATAGGACCAGCAACGTTGATAAACGTATTACCATAAATAACTGTATCTTTGATTGCCCCGCTTGATACGCCCTTCAATACTCCATTTGACCCTTTAACATTTACAAAGACATTATTATAATACTTTCCGTTAGAGATATTTGTGGTACTACCTCCACCTGGTTCTATACATTGAATATCGCAAGAGGTAACTATATTATTGAAGAAAGACGGATTATCTATCTGCTCTACATGTACGCCGTGATTAGCTGTTGAAGACCAATAAGTACCCAGATAGCTATTACTGATTACGTTATTACTTCCCTGATTCCAGTAACTCACTTGGCAATTATTCACATAGGTATAATCTGTAGTGACAGAATTTCCAGTCCCCGAGAATCCAAACTGCTGAATATCGTTGCTCGGCCCCGGACAGGTAACAGCTGCGTGTCTTATCTGTACGTAGCTCCCATTATATACGACTGGCCTAATTGAGCTCCCAGAGTTGGGAGGGGTGAAATAGAACCCATATGCGTTAGGGTTACTACCGCTGCCAACCGTCCCATCGAATACCCAATAATTAGAAGAAAAACTCACGCCTGACCCGGCAAAAATTGCCTGCCCTGTTCCATAGCTCGATTGCCACCCGGTATTCGTTCCATGATCGGATTCGATAGCCTTTTTTATGGTAATCACCGTAGTGCCGCTAGCCGCCGTGTTAAAGTCCCTTCCGGAATATGAACCTGCACCGATGTAATAAGTGTCTCCGCGAACCAACGTGGCCGGCAATGACGTATAGGCATTAGTCCAATCATTGCCATTTGCGCTACCCGTTGCGCCTTGTCGTACGAAGTGATTCGCAGCCTGGGCATTTAAGGCGAAGAGACAATTAGAAACTATCCCAATCATAATAAAACTTAGCTTTTTTTTGTTCATAATTTTTATGTTCAAAATAGTAAACCTCAAAAAATGGTCTTGCAGACCAGAAAAAAACAGATACAAAATATAATTAAAAACCTGACTTAAAGTGTAATATCCTTTCTAGCCAGAGACTATCTCCAACTCTAGGTTAGTCCAAAGTCGGAAGGTTACTACCAATCCATTTGGAGTAGCCGACGGAGACAGGTCTCGCCCAATGCGACGCCAGCTCCGTCGATACACCGTTTAAGCAGTCATTGACCCGTTTATCAATAGCCATTCCCAAAGACTGACATATTCGAACTGGCTTTATATGCCGAGCCAGTCCATGTAGCGGGTAAGCTCGTCAGGGTGGTGGAAGCACTCGATTCCAGCGCACCCGTTCCC
>NZ_JALOCF010000056.1 GCF_023227905.1 Methylobacter sp.
GTGCTGTTGTAGAAAAAGAATACAGCGCAGAAAGAGAAGAATTGCTGAAAACGCTGGAAGAAGGCGCAGTGGTTACCGGTGTGGTTAAAAACCTGACCGATTACGGCGCGTTTATCGACCTTGGCGGCATTGACGGTTTGTTACACATCACTGACATGGCATGGAGACGCGTGCGTCATCCGTCCGAATGTGTTGAAATCGGTCAAGAAATTAAAGTTAAAGTCCTGAAATACGACAAAGATAAAAACCGCGTTTCATTAGGCATGAAACAAATGGGTGAAGATCCATGGCAAAACATCGCACGTCGTTACCCAGCAGGCACACGTGTATTCGGTAAAGTTAACAACCTGACTGATTACGGCTGCTTTGTTGAAATTGAAGAAGGCGTTGAAGGTTTGGTTCACGTTTCTGAAATGGACTGGACCAACAAAAACGTTAACCCTTCTAAACTGGTTCAATTAGGTGATGAAGTCGAAGTTATGGTTCTGGAAATCGATGAAGAACGTCGTCGTATTTCTTTAGGCATGAAACAATGCAAAACCAATCCTTGGGATGAATTTGCAGCAACACATAACAAAGGCGACAAAATCTCAGGAAAGATCAAATCAATTACTGATTTTGGCATTTTCATCGGCCTGGATGGTGGCATCGACGGTTTGGTTCATATGTCCGATATTTCATGGGCAGATGAAGGTGAAGCTTCGGTTCGCGACTTCAAGAAAGGCGATGAACTTGAAACAGTCATTTTAGCGGTTGATTCTGAGCGTGAACGTATCTCTTTAGGTATCAAACAACTTGAACAAGATCCATTCCAAAACTTCCTGGCTACTCATGAAAAAGGCAGCTTGGTAAAAGGAACGGTTAAAGAAGTTGATGCTAAAGGTGCGGTTGTCACTTTAGCTGATCATGTTGAAGGCTACTTACGCGCTTCTGAAATCCAACGCGACCGCGTTGAAGATGCCAGAACCTTGTTAAAAGAAGGCGATGAACTTGAAGCTAAATTTATCGGCGTAGATAAGAAAAGCAAATCAATTTCTTTATCTATTAAAGCTAAAGACAGTGATGAAGAGTCTCATACTATTAAAGATCATTCTCAGCAAACAATCGGTGCCCCTACCTTCGCTGATATCTTTAAACAGATGGAAAAATAAAAATCATGAGGGGTATGTATCACTACGTGCCCCTTTAATTTTATTTGTTTTCGCAGGATAGAATGTGACAAAATCAGAATTAATTGAAGCACTTGCCAAACATCAGCCGCATCTTGCACAAAAAGATGTAGAGATTGCGGTAAAATGCATCATTGAACAAATGAATCAGGCGTTATCTTCCGGTGAAAGAATCGAGATTAGGGGTTTTGGTAGTTTTTCGCTACATTTGCGTCCTCCTCGCATGGGGCGTAACCCTAAAACCGGTGAATCTGTAGCATTATCAAAAAAACACGTACCGCATTTTAAACCCGGTAAGGAACTTCGTGACAGAGTGGATGCGTCGCGGGAAAAATGCAAGATAGTTGATTGATATTTTGGTTCATTGAAGCTCTGCAAGCTTGCGCAGGGCTTCAATGTTTCAGTTTTTGAGTAAGACGTTAATCCTTTCCCTCCTTTTTACACCCTCCATTTCAGTTTAAGTTTCTGTTTATTCAATGCCAGCCATTGAATTGCAATAATGGGTATTGCAGACTCTATCTCACCATTTTCAAGCATAAGGTATACCTCGTCAAAATCAACGGCGCGTACCAATATATCTTCATCCTCATGAGCTAAACCATGAATACCGCCTACACAAGTGCTGTCCACTTTGCCGCAAAACAGGGTGATCCATTCGGATGAGCCACCCGGCGTGGTATAGAACTCGTTAATAATCATCAATTGCTGAATTTCACAGCCGGCTTCTTCCAGAGACTCCCGGTAAGCAACTTCTTCGGCTGTCTCACCCTCCTCAATAGCGCCTGCAACAATTTCCATGAGCCAGGCTTTATCAGGGTTTAAAATTGCGCCTGTTCTGAATTGTTCGATCATCACTACCTTATCGGCATGGGGGTCATATAACAGCACAGCAACACAACTACCGCGCATAAATAATTCGCGAGTTATTTCAGAACCCCATCCCCCGCCAAACAAAGTATGCTTTAGGCGATACTTTTCTACGCGGAAAAAACCTTGATAGACGATCTCTTTTGTTAGAATTTCAAACTGTTTATCCATTATTAACCTGTGTACGCAATCCTATAAATGAGGCCGAGTTTATCGTCGCTAACCAGCAGGCTGCCGTCAGGCATTTCCAGAATATCGACGGGGCGACCGAGAACTTTGTAATCTTGAGTCAACCAGCCATCGACAAAAACCTGTTCTGAAGCTGGCTTGCCTTGGTCGAATTTTACCAAAGTAACGCGGTAGCCCACCGGAATAGACCGGTTCCATGAACCGTGCTGGGCTACAAACAGCTGATTTTTGAATTCAACCGGAAATTGACTGCCCCGGTAAAAACGCATGCCCAGTGATGCTACATGAGCGCTGAATTTCCATTCCGGAGCAGTAAGTTGACTACAAGTTTTATCGGGTGCTGTAAATTCGGGATCTGCTATATCGCCGCCATGACAATAAGGGAATCCAAAATGTTCCCCGACAGTAGTCCAATGGTTAAGCTCATCGGGGGGTAAATCATCGCCCATATAATCGCGGCCATTATCAGTAAAAAACAAGGCATTGGTTTCTGGCTGCCAATCAAGTCCAACCGAACTTCTGATGCCTCTGGCAAGCATTTCAAAGCCGCTACCATCGATATTTAATCTTACTAATGAGCTAAAGATCGGTTTTTCCGGCTCACAAACATTGCATGGTGCCCCAACAGCAGTGTACAACTTGTTATCAGGGCCAATACGCAGATATTTCGAGCCATGCCATTCTTCTGATGGAAGTTGATCATAAACGACAACGGGTTTGGGCGGATTAGCTAAACTCTGCGTAATGTGATCAAAGCGGATAATACGATTAATTTCCGCGACGTAAAGTGAATCATCCTTGTAAGCAACGCCGTTGGGTGTGAATAAATGGCTGGCGATGACATAACGAGCGTCTGCAAGGCCGTCGTTGTTGCTATCTTGTACGGCGTAAACCGTGTTCTCTTCGGATCCAGTACCTACAAAGACTACACCGTTATCCCCTAAAGCCAAGCTGCGAACACTGGGCAGGTTGTCAGCAAAAATGGATAGAGTGAAGCCAGCCGGCACATGTAACTGCTTTAAAAGGTCCTGATGATTATTTGGCTGTGCGATAGCGAAATAAGGATTAATTAAAAATAAGGCAAACAATATTACTTTTATAATATTCATGAGAATAACCTCCATTAATTAACTTTAAGTTATATTAACACCCTTAGCAGGGTTGGAATATGTCATTCAAACCCCATATTGATTAAACCTCAACTTCAAAAGGCTCAAACATATGATGCGCATTTTTCTTTTTATTGCAACCAATGCGGCGATATTGGTTGTAGTGAGTATTGCTTTTAATGTTTTAGGTTTAAGCAGCGCCCTGGACGCTCAAGGCGTCGACCTCAATCTGAATGCCCTTTTAATCATGTCGGCAATAATCGGCATGACCGGTTCCGTTATTTCGCTGGCAATGTCTAAATGGTCGGCCAAAAGGGCGATGGGCGTGTATGTCATTGAGCAACCCCAAAATCAAACCGAACAATGGTTAGTTAGCATTGTGTCCAGACAAGCCAGACAAGCAGGCATCGACATGCCTGAAGTCGGCATATTCCAGACGCCTGATGCCAATGCCTTTGCTACCGGCATGAGCAAAAACAGTTCGTTAGTAGCGGTCAGCACCGGCTTGCTGCAAAACATGAGCCCTGATGAAGTTGAAGCGGTTGTCGGTCATGAAATCAGCCATGTTGCCAACGGCGACATGGTGACGATGGCATTAATGCAGGGCGTAGTGAATACCTTTGTTTACTTTTTTGCGACCGTCATCGGTCATGTTGTCGACCGGGTTGTGTTTAAAACCGAGCGCGGCTACGGTCCGGCCTATTACATTACCCAAATGGCGGCTCAAGTCGTTTTGGGGATTCTGGCTTCCATGCTGGTCATGTGGTTCTCCCGTTACCGGGAATTTAAGGCAGATGCCGGTGGCGCAAACTTGGCCGGACGGGAAAAAATGATCGGCGCTTTGCGTGCCTTGCAGCGTGGACATGAAGCGCAAGACTTGCCAGGGCAATTAGCGGCTTTCGGCATCAACGGTGGAGGGATGAGTAAGTTGTTTATGAGCCATCCACCATTGGAAGAGCGCATTGCCGCGCTGCAAAACAGCCGTTAACTCAAACTATGCCGGACAGTCTATGTCCGGCTTTTGTCTTCTATAATGGCCCAATATCAATGCATCCGCTTTGCTTTAAGCCTGTCATACGACCAATACCTTAAAGTCTATCAGGGCATTGCCAAAAACGTTTCTGTTCTTGCCGATGATGGCAGAAGAATCGCTTTTCCGGCGGGCAAGGTTCGACCTTTTTTAACTAAACAAGGCATCAACGGTCATTTTGAAATGGAATTAACACCTGAAAATAAATTTATCTGCATTAAGAAACTAAATTAGGACGTCTCGTTAGGGTTGAACTGCATGATCAGATTATCCGACTCTACAAAGATTTGGCCAGGCTGTTGATTTCCGCGAGCCTAAAATTCTTACGACACTATTTTCTATTGAGCTATTGCAAGAAGGCGTTGGTATTGACAGTGCTTGCACTTCAACTCCAACTATGAGCGCAACTCTGGGCTATTAGGCAAAATAGGCAAAGGAATAAATACTGACTTCATATACTAAGGAAACAATGAAAGAACAATTATTAAACAAAAGCTTTGTTACCAATTTCCTCTCGGTTGTGATCATTGCAATCGGTTATGTTAGTCCGGTACAGCCGGAACTAATCAAATCCATCGGTTTTTTTGCCCTCTCGGGAGCTATTACCAACTGGCTGGCAATTTATATGCTATTCGAGAAAGTGCCGTTTCTATATGGTTCCGGCGTAATACCGGCCCGGTTTGAAGAGTTTAAATTGTCCATTAAACAACTAATGATGGAGCAGTTTTTTACTGCAAAAAACATCGAGCAATTTATTGAAACCGAGGAACAACAAGGCAAAAATCTGCTGAACCTGGAACCTTTGTTGAATGCGGTCGATTATGACAAGGTGTACGAGGGCTTGGTATCTTCGATTATGGGTTCTTCTTTTGGCGGCATGTTAATGATGATGGGCGGTGAGGAAGCGCTGGCGCCGTTAAAAGAGCCGTTTACCGAAAAGATGAAAATCACCTTGACCGAAATGGTCGAGTCTGATCGATTTAAATCCGCGTTGAAGCAGGGGCTGGATGCGCACAAAATCGGCGGCGATATTATCGGCAAAATCGAATCAGTCATCGATAAGCGGCTGAGCGAATTGACACCGCAATTGGTTAAGGAAATGGTTCAAGCTATCATTCGCGAGCACCTTGGCTGGCTGGTCGTTTGGGGCGGCATATTCGGCGGCTTGATGGGCGCATTATTTATTTTCGCCTGATGAAAACGATACAACTGGCTTTTGAAGAGTTCGGCGATCCAGCTAACCGCCCTTTGATTATCCTGCATGGTTTTTTCGCCTCGTCGCGGAACTGGCGGCTGGTTGCTCAAAGACTGGCTGCCCGATTTCACGTTTATGTGCCGGACATGCGTAATCACGGTGCATCGCCGCATCATCCGTTAATGGATTATCAGTCCATGAGCGCCGATTTGTTGCGGTTTATGGATGAGCGCGGCCTGGAAACGGCCAACCTGTTGGGGCACAGCATGGGTGGTAAAATCGCCATGTGGCTGGCGCTTACCAATCCACATCGGGTGGCTAAACTGATTGTGGCGGATATTGCTCCGGTCAGTTACACGCATAGTTTTGATAATACTGTCTCGGCATTGAAAGCACTGCCACTGGCTGAGCTTAGCAACCGTAAACAGGCTGAAACATTGCTTGCGCCGAGCATACCCGAGTTGGGTTACCGTCAGTTTCTATTACAAAATCTGATCCTAAAGGACGGCAAATATTGCTGGCGGATTGATCTGGATATTTTTCATCGCATGGCAGTTAATATTGCCGCTTTTCCCAATGCCGAACATTTAGCGCCGTTTACCGGCAAGGCCTTGTTTATAGCGGGTGGCGATTCAGATTTCGTTAAGCCGGAAGCTATAAACTCACTTTTCCCGGATGCGGCTTTGGAGACCGTTGCCGGTGCCGGACATTGGCTGCATGTGCAACAACCCGATGTTTTCATGACCTTGGTTGAAAATTATTTAGACCTTGAATAAACAGCTTAGCCTCTAAAGATTAATAGAGTCGAAGCCAGAAAAAAGCTTAAAATGAATCGCCCGTTGAAGGGCAGGGATGATCGAGTGCTGCATATAGCATTTGATTTTTAATGATCTGTATTGTCGAGAACGTCTTAATGAATCAAAAAATAAGAAAAGCAGTTTTTCCGGTTGCGGGTCTCGGAACCCGCTTTTTACCCGCCACTAAAGCCAGCCCAAAGGAAATGCTGCCGGTTGTGGACAAACCTTTAATCCAATATTGCGTTGAAGAGGCTGTCGCTGCGGGCATCGATACGATTATATTTGTCACGGGCCGAACCAAAAACGTGATTATGGATCACTTTGACAAGGCTTATGAAATGGAAACCGAGCTGACTCTCCGCGGCAAAACCGGATTATTGAAGACGGTTAAGGAAACGATACCGCCTAATGTGTCGTTTGTGTTTGTTCGTCAATCTGAAGCATTGGGACTGGGCCATGCCGTGCTTTGCGCCAAGCCTGTCGTTGGCGATGAGCCGTTTGCGGTTATCCTGGCTGACGATTTGATCGCAAATAGAAGCGGTAGCGGCTGCATGACTCAAATGGTTCAACAATACGATCAAAACCAGTGCAGCATATTGGGCGTAGAACGGGTCGATCCAAAAGAAACCGACAAGTACGGCATTGTTAAAACCAGTGATGTATCGCCATCGGTAGGGAAGGTTGAACTGATTGTAGAAAAACCGGCCCCTGAGCGCGCGCCGTCAAACCTCGCAGTGGTCGGCCGTTATATTTTAACGCCGGCAATTTTTGAAAAGATAGAAACCACAGAGCGCGGTGCCGGCGGCGAAATTCAGCTGACTGACGCTATCGCCGCATTGATGCATGATGAACAGTTCTTAGCCTATGAGTTTGAAGGCAAACGTTACGATTGCGGATCAAAACTCGGTTATTTGCAGGCAACCGTTGAATACGGTCTGGAGCATGACGAATTGAAGAGCGATTTCCGGGATTATTTAAAGAACCTGGCTCTCGATTAAGATAGCATCAGGGCGGCCGATCAGCCGCCCTAGTCATTTCTTAAACCACAACAACCCCGGCAAACCCGCTACCGGGCGTTCGGAAATTGGTGGTTTGGCCTTGATATAAGCGGGCGCTGGTTAACTGCGTCTGTCCCTTGTAAACATACTGCCTCAAGTCAAGTTTAAGATCGACTATTTCATTTTCGACTTTCAACTGCTGCTCGGTAGGTCGTACCAGCGTTTGTGCTACATAATTCCCTTGTAGAATCTCGTTGAATACCCGTTTGGTGATGCTTTCGCCCCGATAGACAGCTTTGCTGCCGTAGCCTTTGGCCGGTTTGAAAAACAACTGTTTGCGATTTGCCCATAAGCGTTCGGCATCGTCCTTATGTACGCAAGTCGTGTGAGCGATGCCTTCAAGAAGCAGAGCCCTGGTTTCAGCGGCAACACCAATATCCAACAGCGCAGTTTCATCAGTCAATATCGCCAGATTCCTTTTATCGGCATATAGCGCATGAGCCCTCGGGTGGGGCGTGATGACAACTGCTTTATCCAGGTAAGCTTGACGCAATAAGTTTAGCGGTTCAGCTTCCAAACCGAAGTCGGTCAAGCGGTTATAAACGAGATCGATAGGCATATCGCCATGCCAAAGCATTCCATCCCGGTAATCAAGCTCGGAAGGGTCGCAAATAACCGTATTGATGTGGTTTTGCTCGAACAGTTTTTTGAACAGCAAAAACTCCGGCAACATAAATTGGGCCTGTGGGTTTTCATCGACGATAGCGATAGAATGTAACGGCTGTTGGCCGCGTTCCGCGTGCCACTCTTCAACAAACATCGTCATAAACAGCTGTTCCGGATTTGCGGCTACGGTTACATTTATTGCACCCGGCTCGTAACAGGCTGTTTGCGCGCGAACCAGTATGGCGTTCAGCAACGCACCTCCGGCGTCGCTATTTATCTCAATTAATTGTGAACCTCTGGGACTTAAATGAAAATCATAGCCGAAAAAAACGCCATGAGCTTTAGGGATAAATTGCGCCGCTTCAGGGGCATAAGCCAAAACGCGTTGCTGATAAGCGGGCATGGCAATAACGCTTTCTATGGCGGCAATAATGTCACGCTGCCTGCGTATGGTGCTTTCGGCGACAAAAACCAGAGATTCGGCGAATTGGTGCGGGCGCTCTTCAATGAGCATTCGATAAAGCGCATCATCAGCCAGTTGTTGGCGTAATGCCTTACGCATGGCGTCCCGATTAAGTGAAACATAGCGGCATTCGGCGTTGCGCTGATCGGTTAATGGTGCGCTCTTATGGTCGGTAGCAGTTTGAGGAGGCAAGGACATTAGATTCTATGTGTTATTTAGCAATATGCTGAACTCATCGGCAGATTATTACAGAAAAACACCCGTTCTGTAGAGCAATGTAGATGATTGCCTGGTTTGTGGGGCGCTTGTGTTTGGCTGTTTTTTATCAGATACTGATTAAGGACTGGGGCCGGCCGTAGGTTGATTCCAAATAATAACTTTGTTTAGGAGAATAAAAAATGCGCGTAATTCGTTTGTTGCTGTGCGGTCTGGTACTGGTTGGCTGGAGTCTGGCAGTTAATGCCGCCAGTTACGAAGCCCTTAAACCATTATTGGGCGATGTGGCGGACTGGACCGGCGAAGCGGCAGAAGGCAGCAGCATGGATATGGAAGGTGTGACCATGATCACCGCCAGTCGCCACTATCAGCGCGGCGAAGAGCGGAGCTTTGATGCTCAGTTGAGTCTGATGCCGGGCGCTATGTCCGCCGTTATACAGACGGAGATGAATATGAACATGGAAACCGACCAAGCTGTCGTAACCACCGCTACGATTGACGGTTTCCGTGTGCACCACAATCATGAAAAAGCCCAAAATAGCGGCGATGTTGTCGTCATTTTAGGTGGCGACGATAAAAGAAGCGCGATGTTTACCATGAGTTATACGGGCATGAGCACTCAGGAAGCCTTGGCAATGGCTAAACGGTTCGACTGGAAAAAAATGCAGGCAGCCACAGCGGCATTGCATTGATCCGGATATAGCTTTACTTAAGCTTTGAGCATCCCCGTCAATCAAATAGATTGAGATGGTCTAACGAGTCACAGCATGAGTTCTGGCCACCTCTTGAAATTATTGATATCTGTTTTCGGCTTCACGCATTAAGATCTCTTGGTCACTCTATCATCGGTGCAATACAACAGTTGGTCGGTTGTTTTGCACCGGTGATCTCTTGTTTTTACCCTATCAATATCACAGTCTTAAAGTCAGTTGGAACGATGGTCGCTCAGGTCTCGTAAGAGCTTTTTATCATTACGTTGACTTGTATATTTGAGTTATCCTTGTCAGGGTCGCCAAAATACGGTTTAGCCAGTTAAAGGAACGGTTTTGCTGGTGTTTCTCATTACCTTGCCTCTGTGGGTATATCGATGGCGACAGACTTATTGATAGGCGTCGGTGTGGTATTCCGGCCAAGTTTTCAATCCATCTGCGGCGCGGCGTCAGGCTGAACAACCTGTTCAATATTCATTTCGTTAGCGAGCCGAGAGAGGTCGATACCGTTGTGGTCTCTATCGTCGGCGCTACGATTTTTTCCAACTTTATGTCATTGAAGACGACTGGCTTACTGCACAGCGGTAATATTTCAATTGAACAATGCCTATCTGATCGATCATACGGTAACGGAATTTAATCATGATTTTCAGCATAACTATGAAAGACAGGATGGCAAACGTAAGTTTTTCGGAATGGAATATCGTGATACTTTTTCGGAACACCTTTTGGCAGTATGCAGAAGGAAGCGTAATAATATGAGTCGCTACGCAAGTGGTATAGTGGTCACCTAAAAATCAACTAGAGACACACTATTTTTTACAATAAACGAGGACTTCTATGAATAAACAATCCCGTTCAGCTATACCTAAAACCGGTCTGGCGGGCTTAAAAGAGAACTGGCACAGTGATTTGCAATCCGGATTATTGGTGTTTCTTATCGCTCTGCCTCTGTGCTTAGGCATATCGGTGGCATCCGGTTTTCCGCCATCGGCCGGCATTATTACAGCGATTGTCGGCGGGGTATTAGTATCGCGTATTAGCGGTTCATACTTGACTATCAATGGACCGGCGGCTGGTTTGATCGTGGTGGTTTTGGCGGCGGTGCAAGCGTTGGGCGAAGGCGACGCGATGGCCGGTTACCGCTACACGCTTGCGGCCATTGTCGTGGCCAGTGGATTACAGATTTTGATGGGGAAATATAAGATGGGACAGCTGAGTTCCTTTTTCCCCACGTCAGTGGTGCATGGCATGCTCGCGGCCATCGGCATTATTATTATCGCCACACAAAGCCACGTTATGCTTGGTGCCACGCCGGAACCCGGCGGCTTGTTTTCGATTATTGCACAGATTCCGCATAGCCTGCTTAGCATGAATGCGGAAATCGGCCTGATCAGCTTTTTAAGTTTGCTGATACTGATTATCTGGCCGCTCGTCGGAAGCAGGATTCCCGCTCCGGTCATTGCCGTGCTGGTGGGGACTTTGTTTGCTTGGCATTTCGACTTGGCTCAAGACCAGGCTGACAGCAGGTCGACATATGTGGTTGGGATTCCCGATGATTTTCTGGCCGGTTTTTATTTTCCCGATTTTTCAAAAATAACCACATTAGCCTTTTGGGAGGCTGTGCTGAGTATCAGTTTAGTGGGCAGCCTTGAAAGCTTGCTGAGTGCGACAGCGGTCGACAAGCTCGATTCTTATAAACGCCATTCCGATCTCGATCGCGATTTAACGGCGGTCGGCATCGGTAATCTGGTGGCCGGTTTAATCGGCGGCTTGCCGATGATTGCCGAGATCGTGCGCAGTTCGGCGAATATCGATAACGGGGCGAAAACAGCTTGGGCCAACTTCTTTCACGGCGTGATATTACTGCTGTTCGTGGTCTTGTTTACAGGGTTTATACAAAGCATTCCGTTAGCTTCTCTGGCCGCCTTGCTGGTTTATACCGGTTACCGTTTAGCCTCGCCTGAAACATTTTACAGGGTAAGGGAAGTAGGCAAAGAGCAATTGTTTATGTTCGTGGTGACGATTATCGGCGTATTGGCGACTGATTTATTGATGGGCGTGATTTTAGGGATTATTGTAAAACTTGCGATTAATCTGGTCCGGGGCGTTTGGCCTAACAATTTGTTCAAGATTCACTTTACGATCCAACAGCCGGATAAAGACACCGTGACCGTTAAGTTATTAGGTTCGGCTCTTTTTTCAAATTTCCTGCCATTAAAAAAAGCGCTTGCCCGGCTGGACAAAGGTAAGACGATTATTTTTGATTTTTCGGAAGGCTACCTGATTGATCATACCGTTATGGAGTATATCCATGATTACATGCAGGACTATGAAGCCCAAGGTGGCCGATGCCGGAAAGTAGGCAAGGCATTTGAAACCTTTTCCAATCATGCTCTTGCCGCGCGTTTAATGACCGAAGATGATCGGAAGTGAATTAGATTGAGGTCGGGTTATGCGTAGCGTCGTAATCCGACATCCCCGGCTTTAGGCTACGTTCGGCGATTGCTCCAGGCAATCTTTCGGAATTTCCTCCCTCCATGGAGGTCAATGCAGATATCGCATAAGGCCATGGATGGACTGTAGTAGAGCACCAACAGTAGGCGCTTTACGACTGCAAGGATGCAGGAGGTAGAGCAATGCAGGAGCAATTGCCGAGGCGCAGCTTCCGCTCCTGCTCACGCTAAGTACCTACATAATCCACAGGGATGTGGTGGCCGCGATTGCTCCAGGCAATCTTGCGGCATTTCCTCCATCCTTGGAGGTCAATGCAGATATCGCAGGAGCAAATATCTGTCCATGTAGGCAACGCAGGAGCAGTCGTAACCCAACTTACGCAATAAGGAGAATTTTATGGTTCTTGGACTAGCTTATGGTGCGGTACTTCTAAGCTTTGCTTCCGGCTTGTTAGGGCTGATGATGAATCAGCGCCAACATGTGCTGGTATTTAGCCGGTATTGGTTTAAAAAATTACCGAGTACCCATGAACATTCTCAATCCGTAGTTTCCGAATGCCTGGAAGAGAACCATTACCCGGCTTTTCTACGGCAAGCGGTGTTTGCTTTGCTGGGGTTGTCCGGTGTTTTCGCGGTATTGGCCGGGTTGAGCGTATTGATCGCCAAAGAAGTGGTTACCGATCAACTTGGCTTAGGGTTGCCTTGGCTGCCCTGGCATGTTCGTTTTGATTGTCTGTCGGGTTTTTTCTTTTTAATCGTCGGCATTGCCACAAGCGCGGTCAGTTTATATGTGCCGGGTTATGTGAACAGTTACGATGAAAGCCGGCATCCTTTTGCAATCTTGGGCTTATTTACCGGGCTATTTGTCGCCGGGATGCTGCTGGTGTTGTTGGCCGATGACGCGTTCTTTTTCATGATTGCCTGGGAGTTGATGTCGGTTGCCAGTTATTTCTTGGTGGCGTTCCAGCATGAAAACTCAGCCAATCGTCGCGCCGCTTTTATCTATTTGTTAATGGCGGAAGTCGGTGCCTTAGCTATTATTCTGGGGTTTGGCGTACTGGCCGGCTTTTCGGACGGTTTTACCTTTGACGCCCTGCGCAAGGCGCACTTATCGACAACCTGGGCCAGCATTGCCTTTATGTGGGCATTATTGGGTTTCGGCATGAAGGCCGGGATTGTCCCTGTGCATGTCTGGTTGCCGGAAGCGCATCCGGTTGCGCCTTCGCATATTTCCGCGCTGATGAGCGGTGTGATGCTGAAGGTCGCACTCTATGGATTGATCCGTTTTTGCTTCGATTTGCTCGGCGACGTGCACTGGCAATGGGGTGTGGTGTTACTGATGCTAGGCACTGTCTCGGCGCTGGGCGGCATCTTGTACGCGATGATGCAGACCAATTTAAAGCGCCTTTTGGCTTACAGCTCGGTCGAAAACATCGGCATCATTTTTATGGTGCTGGGCTTGGCTATGATCTTCATGGCAAACGGTCATCCGCAACTGGCGGCGTTGGGCTTCCTGGCAGCGTTGTTTCATGCCTTCAATCATGCCTTGTTCAAGAATCTGCTATTTCTGGGCGCAGGCATTATTCATCATCAAACCCATCAGTTAAATATCGATATGATGGGCGGACTGATTAAAAAAATGCCGAAATCCAGCATGTTGTTTTTAATCGGTTGCATGAGCATTTCTTCATTGCCGCTATTCAACGGCTTCGTTTCTGAATGGCTGGCTTTTCAGACCGCGTTGCAGGTCGACGTGCTGGACAATGGCGTATTGCGCAGCTTGATACCGGTCGCCGCGGCATCGTTAGCATTAACGGCGGCATTGGCCGCAGCTTGTTTCGTCAAGGTATTCGGCTTGATTTTTTTGGGACAGCCCCGCTCGCATCACTGCGATAAAGCGCATGAAGTCGAAGATAAAGGCATGTTGGCCGGTCCCTCGCTATTGGCGGGCTTGTGCTTTTTGTTCGGAATCTTTCCCGGCCCGGTCATCAGCTTGATCAATAATGTTACCGGGCAATTATTAGGCGAAACTTTGCCGAATGATGCGGCGTTGGGGTGGCTATGGTTGGCTCCGGTATCCAGCAGCCAAGCATCTTACGCGCCGCCTTTGGTTATGATCGGGGCGCTGATTGCCGGTTGCGTCAGCTTTTGGTATTTGCGTCGCGATCCTGCAACGGCGCTACGCATATCGGAAACCTGGGATTGCGGTTTTGGCGGATTAACGCCGCGCATGCAATACACCAGCAGCGCGTTTACGATGCCGTTCCGGCGGATTTTCGCCAAGGCCTGGATTATTGACGAGCGGATCGACAAGGATATGCGAGGCGCAATGAACCAGGACGTCGCGGAGGTTCATTATCAGTTGCAGATTCAGGATCACAGTTGGCCGCGTTTGTATGAACCGATTGAGCGCGGCGTAGACAATGCAGCCAAGCTGGTGGGACGCATTCAAACCGGAAACATCCGGGTTTACTTGGGCTATTCGTTCGTAACCTTAATTATTATGTTATGGGTGATCAGCTGATGAACTGGTTAATCGCTATTTTGCAAACCATACTGTTTGTGATGCTGGCGCCATTGTTGGCGGGTTGGGTCAAATACTGCAAATGCCGATTACAAAACCGCAAAGCGCCATCTCTTTTTCAGCCGTACCGGGATTTAATCAAATTAACCCATAAACAACCCGTCGTCTCAGAGCAGGCCTCCTGGCTGTTTATTAAAGCGCCGTATATTATTTTTTCGGCGACGGTACTGGCGGCGACCGTTGTGCCGTTGATTGCCGTCGATTTACCGACTTCGGCCAGCGCCGACGTCATTGTGATGGTGGGTTTTTTCGCTTTTGCCCGGTTCTTTCTGGCGCTGGCCGGATTGGACGTTGGCACCGCATTCGGCGGCATGGGCTCATCGCGGGAAATGACCATTTCATCGCTGGCGGAACCTGCGATGTTGATGGCGATTTTTACCTTGACCATGACGGCCTCAACGACCAACTTATCGTTTGCCATTACTTATCTGCTCAATGACGGTTTGGTCTTGCGCCCTTCGTTTGTATTTGCCCTGGCGGCTTTGGTATTGGTTGCCGTCGCTGAAACCGGGCGTATTCCGGTAGATAATCCGGCGACGCATTTGGAGCTGACCATGATTCACGAAGCGATGATTCTTGAATACAGCGGTCGTCATCTGGCGCTGATTGAATGGGCAAGCCAGTTGAAGCTGATGTTGTACGGCGTACTGATCGCCAATATCTTTTTCCCTTGGGGTATCGCCGAAACTTTTAGTATTCAGGCGTTAGGCTACGGTTTGCTGGCAATTATGGGCAAGCTTGGCGTATTGGCGATATTCCTGGCGATGTTGGAGACGTTGTTTGCCAAAATGCGCCTGTTTCGGGTGCAGGAGTATTTGAGTTTCGCTTATTTGTTAGGGCTGCTTGGGTTGTTGAGCCACATTATTTTGGAGGCGGCACGTTGAAGAAGGCGAAGGGCAAAGGACGAAAGGCGAAAACCGAGCATCAAATCCAGCCTTTAGTCCTTCGTCCTTTGCCCTTCGCCTTTTGGGAATCTTACTCATGAACATTGAACAATTAGATTTTTATACGCAGGCTATTTTATCAATGGCTGCATTAGTAGGGCTGACTTCGTTCCTGATGTTAGGGCAGGGGAGATTGCTACGGCTGATTTTTGTGTTTGCCTTGCAGGGGTTTTTGTTAACCTTGACTACGGCATTGTCGGCGTACAGCCTGAACAACCATCATTTGTATATTTCTGCGGTGCTGACCCTGGTATTGAAAGTGGTGTTTATTCCGTGGATGTTAAGACGGCAGGTTCTGCAAATGAATATGCATCGCGATATTGAGGCGTTAAAAAATAACACCTTAGTGATGCTGGGCGGAGCCGGTCTGATGCTGTTCAGTTATTACGTACTGCATCCTATTGTGCAATCTTCATCGGTGGTTATGTTGAACGCGCTGGTGGTCAGTCTGTCTGTGATGCTGCTGGGCATGCTGTTGATGATTTCGCATCGGCAGGCTATCGCTCATGTGGTCGGCTTTATGTCGATAGAAAACGGTTTGTTTTTCGCGGCCATCGTCGCAACCAATGGTATGCCGATGGTGGTTGAACTGGGTGTTGCGTTCGACGTGCTGGTGGCGGCGGTGCTGTTCGGCATCTTTTTCCTGCACATCCGCACCAGTATCGATTCGCTGGACGTCGATCTGTTGAACAAGCTCCACGAGGTGGATAAATGATTGCCGCCTATTTGGTGTTGTTAATACCGTTGGTCGGCATTGTATTTTTCGCGCTGGCAGGGCATAGGGAAGACAGCGGAAAACTCAATGTCCGGTTCAATGCCGCTTGTTTGCTGGCGACCATCTGGCTGGCGATTAACGTGCTGAATCAAGGCACGATTGTGTCATCAGGCAGGGCTTTTTTAATCGACCCGTTTAATGTGTATTTAATTGTGTTGACGGCTTTTGTCGGCTTCACCACGTCGATATTTTCGTCGCCTTATATGGCGCATGAAAAGGAAATCGGCAAGCTCACTGACGGCCGCTTAAAACTGTATCACTCGATGTTTCAAGGTTTTATGCTGGCTATGTACCTGGTGCTAACTACCAATAATATGGGCATCATGTGGGTAGCGATGGAAGGCGCGACGTTGGCAACCGTACTGTTGGTCAGTTTGTACCGTACCCCGGAATCTATTGAAGCGGCGTGGAAATATTTTATTTTGTGCGGCGTGGGCATTGCCCAAGCCCTGTTCGGCACCATTTTGCTGTATTACGCGGCAGTGCAGATTGGCGATGGCGATAATGCTTTGCTGTGGACGGTACTTTACGAAAATGCGGCTAAGTTAAACCCGGAAATTCTTGAAATCGGCTTTGTTTTTATGTTGATTGGTTATGGCACGAAAATCGGCTTGGTGCCTTTGCATAATTGGCTGCCGGACGCCCATTCGGAAGGCCCGACACCGATGTCGGCGGTATTGTCGGGATTGTTGTTAAACGACGCCCTTTACGCCGTGGTGCGCAATAAAATGCTGGTGGATGGGGCGACGCATTCCAGTATGGCGGGATTTCTGATGATGGGCTTCGGCATGCTGTCGTTTCTGGTCGCTGCGATACTGCTGCACCGGCAAAAAGATATTAAAAGGCTGTTCAGTTACTCATCCATTGAGCATATGGGACTGATGACGTTTGCGTTCGGCATCGGCGGCCCGCTAGCCACTTTTGCCGCGTTGCTGCATATGACCGTGCATTCGTTGACCAAGTCGGCCATTTTTGTGACGGTAGGCCATGCGGCCCAGCTTGCCGGAACCCAGAGAATAGCGCAGATACGCGGCTTGATTAAAACCCAGCCCAAGATCGGCTGGGGATTGCTGATCGGCACCATTGCCATTGCCGGGTTTCCGCCGTTTGGCGTGTTCACCAGTGAGTTTCTGGTACTGTTGGCCACCATGCACAGTTATCCCTGGCTGACGCCATTGCTGTTGCTGGGTATCGGTATCGCCTTTGCCGGACTGTTCAGGCATATACAGCCGATGGTTTACGGCGACAGGCCCGAAAACCAAAACCCGATTACCGCCAACTTGTGGCCGGTCACGATACATCTGGCCTTGGTGCTTTGGCTGGGTCTGGCTATACCCGGTTTTCTGGCGCACTGGTTTTCACAGGCGACACTACTAATTTCCGGAGGTACGCCGCTATGAATTCTTTAGATTGGGCTGCGGATTTTTTAGACAGGCTGAGCCCGGATATTGCGGTTATCCAGATCGATATACCGTCATTCAAACTGTGGCAAATCGAAAGCCACGCCTGGCAGCGGTTTGCAGAATTGGCTATGCAGCAGAATTTGCGCTGGGCTGCCGGTTGGGCGGAACAGATGCAGAACCGGTTTTTCATTAACGCCGGTTTTGAAAAACACGGCGAATATATTCTGCTACGCACCATCATTAATAGTTCAAACCCGGAGCTGCCAAGCCAGGCCACAGTCTATCCGGCTGCCAATCGCAGTGAACGCCATACGCAAGACATGTTCGGGATTAAATTTATCGGGCATCCCGATAACAGGCGTTGGACGAGGCATCAAGGCTGGATTGAAGCAAACTACCCGCTACGGAAAGACTTCCCGGTTCAGGGTGCGCCGGTAGGTATCACGCCGCCTGACGTGGATTATCCGTTTATCAAATCCCATGGCGCCGGCGTTTATGAAATTCCAGTGGGACCTGTGCATGCCGGGATTATTGAGCCCGGACATTTCAGGTTTCAGGCCGTCGGCGAACTTATCCTGAATCTGGAAGAACGCTTGGGCTATGTGCATAAAGGCATAGAGAAGATTGCCGAAGGTAGAGAACCTGAGTCCTTGGCAAGACTGGCCGGACGTGTCTCCGGCGACGCCACTGTCGGGCATTGCTGGGCGGCCTGTATGGCTATGGAGCAAGCGGCCGACGTTAAAATCCCGCCTCGCGCCGCATTAATACGCGGCATTCTGGCGGAACGGGAACGCGTTGCCAACCACATGGGCGATATGGGGGCGATCTGTAATGATGTTGCTTTTGTGTTCGGGCAAATGCAGTTTACCCGTTTGCGCGAACTCTGGCTGCGCACCAATGCCAAGGTGTTCGGCCATCGCCTGTTGATGGATAAAATTGTTCCAGGCGGCGTTGCGTGTGACCTGTCGGATGAATCCTGTGCCTTGATCAAAAAAGATCTAGCTGAATTAAGAGCAGAGCTGACGGAAGTCATACTCGCGCTGGATCTTAATACGTCGCTGGAAGACCGGTTGTATACGGCGGGATTTTTGTCTGAAGAAACCGCCGCTGCATTTGGAACCGTAGGTTATGTTGGACGTGCCAGCGGACAGGATAAGGATGTGCGCCGCGATGCGCCTTATGCGCCGTATGATCAGGTAACGGTTAAGGTTGCAGTGGAAAATCAGGGCGATATTGCCTCCAGATTTTGGGTGAGGTACAAGGAAACTGGGGCCGCTTTACGGCTGATAGAGAATTTCATCGACCGGCTTGATGCCGGGGACCTGCGCACCGAGTGGCAAGTACCGCCGGCAGGCAGTGAAGGTTTGGGCATTGTCGAGGGCTGGCGTGGCGAAATCATCAGCCATGTCCGATTTGACGCCGATAACAAAATCGCCCGGTTTTACCCGCGCGATCCCAGTCAATTGAATTGGCCCGCACTGGAAAAACTGGTGCTGAATAATATCGTTCCGGACTTTCCTGTCTGCAACAAATCTGTAAACTGCTCTTACTCAGGCAATGATTTATAGGAAGAACGATGCTGAGGCTTTTTAAAAAAATCTTGACCACCGGTGTCGTCACTGAGCCATTCAAGGCTCCAAAAGATGATGAACTTGAGCAATTGGGGATCCAGATCAAACGGCAAATAGACCGGCATTTTTCCGGCAGCATCGCAATACGCCAAGTCGATGCAGGCTCCTGTAACGGCTGCGAACTGGAAATTCATGCCTTGAATAATCCCTTTTACGATATTGAACGTTTTGGCGTTCATTTTGTAGCGTCGCCAAGACATGCCGACGTGCTGCTGGTCACCGGGCCGGTTTCAAGACACATGCAATCCGCGTTACTGCGTACTTATGAAGCGACACCGAACCCGAAATGGGTGGTTGCAGCAGGTGATTGCGCGGCCTGCGGCGGTGAGTTCGGCGTGTCTTACGCCAGTTGCGGTGCAGTAGCCAATGTCATTCCGGTCGACATGGTGATTTCTGGTTGCCCGCCCACACCATTGGCGTTGATGAAAGGATTGTTGGGTTTGATGGACGCTAGGAAATAAGAAAAATCGCAGGATCTACTCGGGTATGGACGTGCTGAGGTTATATAATGGGGCAGGGTAGCGATCAGGAAGCCTGTCAAAATATAAAATTTAAGTAAAAAATATGATTAAGAAAATAGCGTTATGGGCAATTGCTGCCGCGATTTTAGGGGCAGTCAGCATGCCTTCTATGGCAGACGACTTGCTTCAGGATGCCGGTAGCTGGATGCAAGTCGTAGGCGAGGGCAGTTTGAAAATTGTGGATCCCAAGCTGGAAAAAGGGCGTGTCTGGCTGGAAGGCCAATCCCGTTTTGACGACGACTGGAATCATTGGTATCAGGGGATGGTACGCGCGGCGGTGGGCTATTCGCTCAGCGACCGGGCCACTATTTGGGCGGGCTATACGTGGTTGCCTACCCAAAATGTCGGCAAGGACTATGTTTCCCAGCAAGACGTTTGGCCGGCATTTCGTTATATATTATCCACTGATATCGGGACTTTCAGCTTTAGAACAATGATTGAAAGCAATTTTATACAAGGCGATGATGTTCGCTTCAGACCGCGGCAAATGCTCCGTTTTATGCATCCTCTGGAGTTTGAGCCGCGTTTAAGCTTGATCACGTGGGATGAGTTTTTCATTCGGGTTAATTCAACAAAGTTCGGCGGGCAGGCCGGTTTCGACCAGAATCGTATATTTGCCGGCCTGGGTTGGTCCTTTAATCAAAGCTTCCGGGCTGAAGCGGGGTATCTTAACCAATATCTGGATGACGCCACCCACACGGATAACATTATGCATCACTTGATTATGGGCTCGATGTATATCAACTTTTAATTCAGCCTTCGACAATTGTCCTACCGATGGCAACGAAGCGCATCATGTAGATTTTTGATGCGCTTCGTAACATTCACCACATGCTACGCACTGCGATTCTCATAATTGTAGATCAGCCGCTCCATAGCTTTTTTATCCTTTAAGCATTGATCTATTTGGGTGATCAGCATCGTGTAGTAATGTCGGCGTAAAACAGAATCGCTAGGGCACTGAGGAGCGAGCTCTTCGATCATAGTGCATAAGTGACTGAAATAATGCCGTTTTAATACTGAGTCCTCAGGGAGTCCGGTATTGCTGATTTTTGCGGGAATCTCAATATTGCTTACGGGCTTTTTGACAGGTTCAGGTGCAGAAGTAACGGCTTTAGCATCGGCTATTTGCGGGTTTACGGCGGAAGTCTCAATGTTGCTTACGGGCTTTTTGATAGGTTCAGGTATTGAGTCAGTAATAACTTTGGTATCGGTTATTTGTGAGTTTACGGCAGTAGGTTCAGCTTTGGCTTCGGTCTTGGGAGCCGACTTGGTTTCCGGCGGCTGCTTTTCTTGCTGCGGTGGATATTTAGCTTCTTTTTTAAGCGGTTCTTTCGGTGCGTATTTAAGTGGTTCGTTTGATGCGTAACCTGATGAGCTTTTTTTGCGCTTCTTTAAAAAAATCATTATTGCTATTAACAAAACGACAAGCATCACTGTGATTCCAAATTCGACCATAATAGCTCTCCCGATTTTGAGTTGTAATTATTGGATGTTTAAGCATTTATTTAATGTATGCCGATCAAAAAGCTATCATGAATTGATGAGGTGGGCAATAAGCATCAATGCTAGTCATAGCGCAGCGAATCTGCCAAAGTGAAGTTGCATGGATAGCGATGGAGCAGGGCGGCGGCAATTTCCAATTTTGATTTTTTTGCTGTGATGATAGGATGCTAACGTATAAAATCATTCTAAATATTTCATTGGGACGAATATGGCACGGTACAGCACGCATAAACCACTCAAACGAGGTTTTGGATTTAAACATGTTCTATTTTTATTTGGCGTACTGTGTTTTATTATTTTTTCGGCAAATGCTTTTTTGACCAAAATACAGGCACTTAAAACAGCTAACTCTCAAGCAATTAAAGCAAATCCGCATGACTTAATTACTGGAGGCATTATCTTGCGTGCTGATGCTGCCGGGCATTTCAGAGGGACAGCACTAATTAACGGCTACTCAATGCCATTCGTGATTGATACCGGTGCAACGCATACCATTATTCCGGCAAAATTGGCAGCTGCTTCCGGTTTACCTGTGGGGCGTACAATTCAAACAGAAACAGCGGGTGGTAAAGTTTTTGATCAGTTAACCCATATCGACAGCTTAAAAATTGGTACAGCAGAAATAAGCAATCTTAATGCCAGCATTAATCAGCATCTTGATGAAGTGCTTATAGGCATGAGTACGTTAAGGTATTTTCATATTACGCAAGATATAAACACACTAACACTGGTGGCATTTACCAAACCTGAAGAAATTGCCGAAATTGAAAAGAGCTTAACCGTTCCTCCGCCAGCACAACCCAGATGGGTTGCCCAGCCGGAGCCTTCCTTTTATCAGGCACCTATGAGTCCGCCTCAGACAAGTCAACCTCCAAAAAATGCAAGAACTACTTGGACAAAATCAGTAACTTGTAACGACGCTCGATGTACAACCAGTTACAAGTAATTTGGATGCTTATCGTCGTTTTCAATCATCCTGCGCAGTTTAATTTAATTAGCAAGGTTCGTAGGCTAATAACGAAAAATCCTGATGTTTTGTAATCAGCCGATCAGCTTAGCAGCCAGCTTGGGATTGTCATATCACGGTTATTACGCGCTTTGAGGGCTTTTTGGACTGCGAAAGCTTAAACATGTTACTTCGCATAATGTATATTATGTTAAATTATATCAATATGCGTATTATCTTTTATCGGCATAGCTCTTGCGTTAGCCATCCATCCCTCTTATAGCACAGAGTCAATTTAATAGCCGCAAGAAAGAGCAAGCTGCCGAACTATTAGGCGTAACGGTTACGGAAATTGACAGAATAGACACCAACGGAGCGCCGATCATGGCCGAACGGCTGGATAGCAAACGAATTGCAATATCTGGCTGGGATGGTTGGCTATTCAGCCGAGGAACGCTGAGATATAAAGAACAGCAATGGCGACCCGATATTATTCTGGTCCCGATTCGAAGTAGAACGCAGCAGCCGGCTGGAATCGCAATTAAAGCAACTGCATAGCTGGAAAGGCTTATAAAAATAGCGAGTCATTTATTCAAAGCCTCATAAGCTTTTCTAGCCCTAATAAATTCATTGGCACAATGTATCCGCGTTGCGTCATCTTTAATGTCATAGCATTCGGGCGGCTTTTTGTATTGGGATTTAAAGTCCGCCACATCATTCTGTGCCTGTTTATAGGCTTTTTGACTGTTTTCTATGACCTGCTGTCTTTTTTCGATCTGCTTGCCAATAGTGGTGCCTCGCAATATTTCTCGGCTCATACCGTTGATCAGTTGAGATGCTGCTGTTCTTGATGGATCAATCACCACAGCTCGAACCGAATCTGTAGAGCTTGCATTAATAGACTGATTTTGTTGAACATTCGTTCCGATTTGGGCTATTTTCAAGGGCTTATTGGATGTTAATTGCTGTTGACTCTGCTGAAACGCATCGCCGATGCCATGCAATACCGCACCAACAAATAGCATCCACCCACCCGTTGTGATGATCCCGGCTAAAACGATTCCAAGCGCTACGCCGAAGGCGATTTTCCACATTGTTTTTCCTTTTACTTGCCAATAAATAGCTACTTTAACATGGACCATGAGTTGACAGAACAGTCAGTAAGAGAATTAACAAATTGAACATTACGCACCACCTGTACAGGGCTGATTCCCTGCTGAGGCTCAGGTGTTAAAGCTGTTGATTAGGGGGATAAAGGCGCAGCCGGTTAAAGATTATTCGTTACCGTTACGTTTATTGTTTGAGCCATTCAACACGCGCTGACAGACCGCAGGCCTACTTAATATTATCGTGCTTTCTGAAAACCTCAGAGTTGGCAACCGCGTATCAACCCAAATCAGTTAAAAATTGCTGCAACTGCGCTTGAAGCTCAGCAACCAATTTCAAGGCGTTGTCGCGTTCAATCGTCAGCCGCTCTATGGTTTGCGCCAATGCCTCGAGGGATTCCCGGGACGCCCTATCGCTAGTCTTGGAAGCGCCTTGAGCTTTGTGTCGCCGCCTATATTCGCGCATGCGTTCGGCATTGCTCTTGGCTCTTCCTGTTACCGGACGACCACGGCGTTTTCCTTTGGATAGATCGGTTGTAACTGTGTCATTTGCGTCTTTCATTTCCGTAACTCGTTACGTTAAATTTTATTTATTGTAATGCGTTACGATAATAAGTAAATCATTTTTGTAATTCGTTACGAAAATTTTGAGCCTACATAACCGTATGTTTCAAACTCGCCACTTTTGATCAGGTTTTTGAGCGGCATGTCCAGCGGGTCAAGACGTTATAGGGTAACTCTTGCCGTTCTTGCTCAGCAGGACGCCGAGCTCTGCCTGCGTTACCTTGTGGCTTAGCTTCATGCTTTGAAATATTGATTGTCTCTTATTTTACGATCTTAATGAACGGATGACATGAAGCAATAATTGACTTGTTGACTTTTAAACTGTTAATTTGTCGTTTTCAGAAACAATATCAGACCAGATTATTTAATGAAAAATATAATATTCATATTGGTTGTAGTATTTTTTAGTTCGAATTGTATCGCTGATGCTAGAGTTTTAGCGGAAATACTGGCGAAAGCAAACGCTAGGTCTAAAGCCAGTGCTCTAAAAAATAAAAAGCCAATGAATAGAATTAAGCTGGTAAGTAATATTTCAAAAAATGTAAAGCCAAAACAATTTAAAGATAAAAAGCCGAAAGATATAGTCATCTCGGAACAGTTGGAAGTTAGAAATAATCTCGCTTATCTACCAAATCAAAACACACCTTTTACCGGTAAACATAGGGAGTTTCATCCGAATAAAAATAAATATATTGAAACAAATTATAAGGATGGAAAGAAAAATGGATTACTTGTACTGTGGGATGAATACGAGCATAAAGTTGGTCAATTAACTTTTATAAATGGGAGTTATCAGGAAAATTAACTTGTAGCTCTCAGACAAACCATTATTGTCCACTTTCGGCCAAGAAGCTAATTTCTACGAACACCTCAATAACCCTTTAGCGCAGCCCTACCTTGGATTACCTCAGCTGTAATAATGAGCTATGACATGTTCGTGATATATTCCAAGCTAAATTTATAAGTCCGGCTTTGTGGCTGTAACCAGCGCATTGACTTCAAGCCTATGGCTAAGAGTGACGTTTGAAAATCCAGCGTCGCGTAACTGCTCCAATGCAGTCGACTCACGCATGACGTGGTTTTCCGACTCATCGCTAAACAAATGCACTATCCAATGCTCCAGCACGTCCAATTTGTTTATCTGGGTTAGCGTTTTGAAGTAACCGCTGACTTCCTGCTGTATGGTACGCGTATGTTCGGAAATATCATCCAGGCCATAACGGTCGCCGTTAATAAATTGTCCTCCGGGTTTTAAAACCCGGAAAATTTCTTGCATGACTTCTTGGCGGTAAGTGTCGAGAAAGTTGTGCAAGGTATAAGCTGAGGCCACGATATCGATACTGTCAGCTGCAATGTTTTTTAATGCTGACAAAGCATCATCGCCGCAAAATTCCAGTTTGCCTTCTGCTGCCCACTTGTGCAGATGTTTTTTTGCCTGTTCCTGCATAACCGGCTCGTTATCTATGCTTAGGATATTAAATTTATCTGAAGCAGTTAATAGCGATAAGGTGGTAATGCCGGTGCCGCCGCCTAATTCTACAACGGTAAAGTTTTCGGTTGCTTGCGCGGCATACTCAGAAGAGGCAATGCCGACTAATCGGCTCATTTCGGTTGCTATGGGGCAAATTAAGTTGAGCAGATCATAGCCTTGCCCTATCACGCCGGAAAACATGGCGTCGTATCCTGGTTTATTCAACATTATAATTGGCCTTGCTGTTTGCGTTCGTAAGCGGCTAATTGTTCGGGCGTAGCTTCGGTTTGGAATTTATCTTTCCATTCGTTATAAGGCATGCCATAGATGAATTCCCTGGCTTGTTCATAATCCATTTCTATGCCCTGCTCTACTGCTTCGGCCATATACCATTTAGCCAGACAGTTTCTGCAAAAATCCGCCAATATCATTAAATCGATATTTTGAACATCGGTGTTTTTTTGCAGATGATTGAGTAAGCGTCTGAATGCCGCAGCTTCTAATTTTGTTTGTGTGTTTTTGTCCACAATTCTCTCCGAAAATAATAGGCATTTTAGCAGAAACAGGTATTCAAGCATGTACATTCCGCATCAAAAATTTTACAATGAACCACGGCATAACGACTTGCTTCCTACATGAGAATTCATAGTTCATCATTAACTTTTTCGCCTATAAACCTTAACCAGAAAGTTGGTCGGAATAATAGCGCGCAAGTTAAAGACGAAAATGAGCTATCTGTTGCAAAAGATGCTCAGAACAACAAAATTAATCAGCCTTCTTCATCTGAAGAGATTAAAAAAACACGGAATGATATTAGCTTAACCATTGATTTATCTGGTCAAGACAATATTATTAAACCTACCGACTCGCGAACCTTAAGAGCACTTTCTGCCTATAACCAGGCATTCAATGCACCACTGCAAGACCAACGTGCTCAATTGATTACAGGAATAGATGCTTACGCCTGATCATCCTACTTTTGGCTACTAATGAAACAGCTTTTCGAATTTTTCCCAATACTTTTATTTTTTATTGCGTTCAAGTTTTACGACATCTATGTCGCTACCGCCGTTGTTATTGCGGCAACCATTATCCAAGTAGCTTATGCCTGGTTTAAACACCGCAAGGTTGAAACCATGCAATGGATTACCCTTGGATTGATTCTGGTGATGGGCGGCGCAACACTTTATTTGAAGGATGAGCAATTTATCAAATGGAAACTATCAATTATAGAATGGCTATTTGGTGCGGCCTTTCTGGGCAGTCAGTATATTGGTAAAAAGCCCTTCATTGAAAAAATGCTGTCCGGCAGTTTAACCTTGCCTGCATTAGTTTGGAGGCGATTAAACACTTTATGGGGCTGCTTTTTCATCAGCGTGGGTTTTATCAATATTTATGTAATGTACAATTACAATACCGACGATTGGGTTACCTTTAAGACATTTGGCGTACCGGCATTAATGGTTGTTTTTATTTTGATCCAAATGGTGTTTTTATATAAATACATACCCGATACGGAGGAGTAGAACTTGTTATATGCCATTATTAGCGAAGATGTAGCGGATAGTCTGGAAAAAAGACTATCCGTACGCCCTGCACATCTGAAACGGTTGCAGGAGCTACAGGACGCTGGACGACTGATTCTAGCGGGCCCCCACCCTTCAATTGACAGCGACAATCCCGGCACGGCCGGTTTTACCGGCAGTCTGGTAGTTGCCGAATTTGACAGCCTGGCTGATGCCCAGCAATGGGCTAATGTCGATCCCTACATCAATGCCGGGGTTTATGCCAAGGTTACCGTTAAACCATTTAAAAAGGTTCTTCCACAATGACATCCGAATTAATTAGACAACTTTTAAATGATGCCTTTAAACCGGAACTTCTAGAAATTATTGATAACAGTGCCGCTCATGCCGGACATGCCGGTGCGCGGAGCGGCGGTGGTCATTATCATGTCACAATTGTTGCTGAAATTTTTGAAGGTAGATCTTTGGTTCAGCGGCACCAGCTTATTTATAATGCGCTGGGCGACATGATGAAACAACAAATTCATGCCTTAGGCATTAATGCTCTCT
>NZ_JALOCF010000057.1 GCF_023227905.1 Methylobacter sp.
GGCGGCTTTAGTCGCCGCCCGGCAGGCTCTATCCGGTCTTCTGGCCTGGGCAAGAACGACTCATCAGGATGTGTGCCTGTTAACGTGCGCCTGCGCCTGACAAACTGGCCAAACCGTTCAACCCGTCGCGCCTCGTCCCAAGACCCGTAAGAGGCAATATAGGCCGTAACATCCGCTTGGAAATTTCCAAAAGCGCGCTCCATCGCCATTTGATCGAATCTTGTCGATACCCGCCATTGGGCAATAATACCGACAACGATGACAGCACTCATACTGGTGATGATAAGCGCTAATGAAAATTTAAACCGGAGTGAATGCATTATTGATCGATAGGGTATGCAATTTGATTTCATCCGTGATTATAACTGATGTTACGCAGTCTTTATCTGTTGCAGCTCAGAATGAGCTATTGTAGGGGGCGCACCGCGCCTCTTTTCAGAATCCAATCGTACTGGAAATATTGATACCTGAAATGGATTGCCCAATTGCAATGGTTTTTAGGCCATTCCGATATTCGTAAATGGTGCGCGATGCGCACCCTACGCGGCTATACCAGGCTTATTGCCTCGAGCATCAATGCGATACTAGCCATGGCTGCTCAAGATAGACCGCATTCAAGCCATGAAGACAATAAGGCGGGCCATCGTTTTCGATCGTCAACCGTTGGTAACAAAGCCCTGCAGGAATGGGATTGGCCCTTAGCCAACAAATGACTCTTGGCATAACAATAACCGGTGCCGTGTACAATACGTCAGACGCTTTGCAGATAACCGGGTTCATCCGGTAATCCCAGCTATGTTTAATGGCATCGCGGACGAACTCAAAGCAACGTTTAGCCACAGCCTCCTCGGAATCACAGCCCTCGGCAAGCTCCGCTGCCTTGACGACCACCAAAGTATGTTTCCAATCAATGTACTCGCTGCTATCGAGATAGTGTTCCATGTCTATGTTCATTTTCTCCCCGGCTGCCATTCCCGATAAGTTGGGTTTCCTCCATATCCAAGCCACGGAACATCGTGCGATGTCCAGATATGCATTTGCGGAGTGATACCGGGATCTTCATCCAGCGTTGCCACCCGAACAATAACATGAGGCTGGTTGACGCGCTCAGCCACCAGATGAGAACCGCACAGCGAGCAAAAATAACGCAGTTTTCCCGGCGAAGATTCGAAAGATGAAAGCTTGTCTTCGCCCTTCAACCAGCGAAAATGCTCGCGCATTATTCCGGCTGTGGAAACGAACGGCGCCGCATGCGCTTTTTGACAAGTCCGGCAGTGGGGCAGTGAGCGATAGGCATATCGATGCTGTCGATTTCGTACTCAATAGCTTTGCATAAACAACTGCCTTTCATTTTACTTCCTCAAATAATGGAGAATTTATATCGTATATCCCTGCCCTGCATTTGTGCTGGCCGCCAGAATCGGCGCCTAACTGACGGCATATTTCAGGAGCGGCCCGATACAGGCATGAATAATGCGACAGGCCGTTAAAAATTTCGGTCGAGCTACAGCCGGGAATTGTCGATTGCAAATATTCGGCCATAGCGACCGGCGACCAGTTGTCATCCGCACCATGCCAGATATGCGTATTGATATCAATGCTGGATAGCATGTCATTCCAAGGCTGGACATAAGCCCCGATGTCTCTTACGTAGCCTGCCGCATAACGGGTAAAGCACAATTTCAATATTCCGGTAATAGCGGTTTGAAATTCGCTACTGGCCGCCAACCTCTTGTCTTCGTCGGCAGCATTCGCAAACATCATACGAAACACCAGGCTGGGGTGAGTTGAGGCGATCAAACCTTGCAGGCGAGTTAGAAGATGAAATGCAAAAGGCTGCTTTTGAGCCAACCAGAAGACGAACTTTCCCGCCGTCATATCGATAAAACCACCGGCTTCCAACGGTGCGGCGGCAGAAACCAAATGCAGATTCCGCACACTAGTTCTCATCAGGCGGCATACTTGCAGGGCGATGAATCCTCCCATTGAAAATCCAACCAAATCTACTGCGTTCCCAGCGGCTTTATTAATAATTTCATCGGCTAGATGCTGGTAATAGGCCCCACCTTTCAATTTAGGATCAATGGAAAAACGGTTGTAACTGATAAAAGTCAGATTGTGTTCTTTTCCGTATTGATCAAACACGGCGCATTCTTCAGGTGCGCCGGGAGTGCCGTGGAAATAAACGACCAACTGCCCATCGTCGGCACCGAATTGACGATATCTCAATGCGAGTTTTACTACCAACATAGTGACAATGCCTTATGTTTCCAGTTTTATAGGGTACGCATCGCGTGCCTTACTAAGCTTTAAAAATGGTATGCGGTTATCCAGTTTTTTAATCGTGACTTCGCCAGACGGGCCTTTGCCTCCGCCAATAACTCGTGTGCGGAAACGTTTGCGATCCCTGACCAGTTTGGCCAACTCAAGCGCATCAATTTTTCCGTAATCGCCGAACTGATTCATCATTTTCTCCTGAGCATCAGTACTTGTCTTTCTCTATTTTTCACGCCGCTCTCTGTCTGCCACAAATAACTTCCAAAAAAGCCGTACCAAGAAATGACCAGAACCTGTGATTCTTTGACATTGTCTTCATTAGCACAAAAAAGATAACCGGGGTTCGGAGTTCAACTGATATTTAACCAACCCGCACATACAATTGCCTTTAAATAAACTCATCTATTTCTCCTTGCCGGATTAGCCAATTTTTTCTACAAAGTGATAACTGGCAATATCCATATTCCGGTTCAAGTAAAACTTATGCGCCCGATGACGATGAACGCCGGAATCAAGATATATGGCATTGCACCTTTCAGACGCTGCCAGATCACGAAGCCAGGCCATTATTTGTTTCCCATAATTTTTTGATCGTTCACTCTCCAATGTTGACAAGTCTTCGACGTAAAGATGTTTACCCAAAAATAAATTTTTTGAAATTTTAAACCCGGCCACGCAGACAACCTGAGCTTCATCCCGAAGGTAGGCCAGCTGATAGCCGTCACTCATTAGCTCTCGAACAAGGAGAACAAAAGAAACTTCCACAAGCTCCGTACGAAGCTGCTTCATGACTTGGAAGCAGTCGGCTATTTCGTTGTCGTTTTGTGCTAGTTTAATCATGAGTTCACCCTTTGTTTCAAAATGCCTAACATGATAAGTCTGTCGTCAATTGTCTGGCAAGAATTTACCTCGCTAAATCGTCGTCCGATTGTCTTTATGAGTTTTGTCCTTTGAACGCAGAGCGGTGTGTAATCTCCGGAAATTTTCCGATGCGGCCAAGATGAGTAAAGCCAAAGCCGCTCGAATTCTTGAGCCCATAGCCAAGCGCACGATCAAAGCCGATAATTGCTGGCGCGCTCGAATGAGCCAATCTCCGATACAGAACTTGAAGCCAAGCAATTCAAAATGGCTTGGCTGACCCAAACAGCGCACTTGGGCATGTCGCGATGCTTGACACCGAAGTTGATGCCGGAAACCGATGTGAAGTTATCAAATCGCGAGATCGCGGTACTTCGCTGGGCTGCCGATGGCCAAACGTCTGGCGAGATTTCGAGCATCCTTAAAATTCCTGAGCGGACAGTTAACTTTCATATCAACAATGTCGTCAGCAAATTAAATACCGCCAACAAAACCTCGGCTGCGGTAAAAGCCGCGATGCTTGGCTTGTTGTAAGGCTGCGAAAGTGCTTTGGACCGAATTGCCCGATAGATCATAGCTATTTACACAACTTTTTTTGTATGATTAATACAGTCAGTTGCAAATCGGCTCGGCTCCCTCTCCTGCTGAGCGTGCGCACGTTAGACTTGATTCGGTCGGATAAAAATATCGTTAATGTAAACACTACTGACACCACGCTGTCAGGAAGGCTGTCATACCATAGCCGCTCGTTAACACTTAAAACACGGAGATAAAAATGAATAATGTGGCAACCTGGTTTGAAATTCCGGTGACTGACCTGCAACGCGCTAAAAACTTTTACCAAAATGTTCTGCAAAGCACTTTTAAAGATGAAGAAATGGGCGATTATCAATTGGCTATTTTCAATGCCGAAGAAAGCGCTGTCAGCGGAATGCTGGTACTGGGAGAACATTACCAGCCTAGCCAAACCGGTGCTGTGGTTTATTTCAACGGCGGCGAGGATCTAAGCGCGCCTCTGGATAGGATCGTTCAACACGGCGGCAGCGTGCTGATGCCCAAAACGCCGATTCATGACGGCGACTGCGGCTACTTCGCGATGTTTTTAGACAGCGAAGGCAACCGCGTCGGTTTATATTCTGCGTCCTGATCATTATTGATCAGTAGGCGGCCAGGGTTCTGGCCGCCTATTCAAAATCATGCGACGCGCCGACCGTTTATTTCAAATCATACAAATCCTGCGTAACAAGCGCTTGGTTACCGCCAAGACGCTTGCCGAACGCCTGGAAGTGTCCGAGCGCACCATTTACCGGGATATTCAAGATATCAGCCTGTCCGGCGTGCCGGTTGAGGGCGAAGCCGGTGTCGGCTATCGCTTGCGGCACACCATCGACATCCCCCCGATCATGTTCACCCCGAACGAAATCGAGGCGCTGGTCGTCGGTGCGCGGATGGTCAAGACCTGGGCGGGAACCGAGCTGGGTTATTCGGCGCAATCGGCGCTGGACAAAATTACCGCCGTCGTTCCTGCCGATCTGAGAAACAAGATCGAAGACAGCAAACTGTTTTCGTTGCGCTTCGATCAGCGCCAGGATCTCGATATTAACCTGGATATTTGCCGTAAAGCCATTGATGGCAAACGCTTGTTACAGATGAGCTATTGCCGTGCCGATGGAGAACAAAGCCTGCGCCGCATCCGGCCGCTGGGCCTGTATTTTTGGGGAAACGTCTGGACTTTGGTCGGCTGGTGCGAACTGCGCGACGATTTCCGCAATTTCCGGCTGGACCGGATTCAGAGCATCCAACCGGAAAACACGACATTTATAGACATTGAAGGCCAAAGCTTGCAGGACTTTATCAAGCTTATGACCTGTATGTGACCTATATTTTAAGCCTTAGATCTCAGTATCCTACTTAACAAAGCCGCTAACTCTGGTGCGTTTTTCGTTATCTCTCCCCTAACTTAATCAAGGCAATAAAACATCGAATTCAAGAGGGTGGCCTTTCTCATTGAAATAAATGTTTGCTGATTACAGCAGGTAGATTCTTGGGCGATTTAATGCGCAGTTGTTTATTAACATTGAATCTGCCAAACACAACTTCAATATCCTTGGTTGTTACGCCGAACTCTTTTGCCAGGAACCGGACCATATGATCGGTAGCCCTGCCCGCCACGGGCGCGGCAGTAACGCTGATTTTGAGTTGCTTGCCTTTGGCCTTGCCGATGGCATCCTGTTTTGCACTAGGCTGGCCGAGAATATTAAGCACTAACGTTTCGCCATCCCAGGCACAGAAAGAATTAATCGCCAATCCTTTGTTTTTCATAAATTCATTTAGTTGATTGTTTTATTACTAAAGCCGGACGGGGCATGTTGCCCCGTTCGAAATATTTTGCTTTGGCTAATATTCAGTCAGGTAGGGTACGCATCGCGTACCATTTTCCGCCCCCCCCACAAGCTCAATAAAGGTACGCAATGCGTACCCTACACCGGATCGCTCATTACATCTCACAGTTCTCAAAACTAGTCATTATTCTGAAACCAAATGTAGTATTCACTATATACAGAAAAAAATATTTTTCGCGAGTCAATGCCGTCGATCAAATAATACGTTTGGTCCAGTGAATCGTTGCAAGAGCCATTACAGTTCATGCCTTCTGTTATAGATGTCTTATGATTTGATCGTATCTTGTAATGTTTGCTCCTATTGCAAAGACGTCACACTATATCGAATTCCTGCAACTCCCTCATCTTCACACAAAACTCTTCAGCTCGACCAAGCTCCTTTCCCAGTGTTTTTTTTGCTTTTATGGAATCGTAATTTGATTCGACTATCCACTCCAGCAGGTGATTAAGCGAAAACGCCAAAAATAGAAATAGTCGATTGCTTGGCTCCTTATCGTATTCACAAATTCCGTTTGTATTTCCGAGAACAAATCTCGTGCATTTTTTAATTCGAAAAGATCAGTATCCATTATCGTTGGCTAATATAAAGATAAATCATGTTGACGTAGAATGCAGCCCGTAAGTCAAAAACGCTATCACGCGCAACGCTTGGACGGCCCACCTATTCCGGCCTTGTTTATACCCAATGGTTATCACGAGTCTCGCGCATCAAATACACAGCAAGCAGACTGATAGCCGCAGCCAGTGAGACATAACCGCCGACCCAGGCCAACCCTCCCTCGGTTACCAACCGTTGCGCAATATAAGGTGCAAACGAAGCGCCTAGTATGCCGCCTAGGTTGTAAGCGGTTCCCGCACCGGTATAGCGTACTTTGGAGGGAAACAGCTCCGGCAGCAAGGCGCCCATCGGCGCGAAGGTGGCTCCCATCAGGAACAGTTCCAATGACAAGAAAGCGGTAATCATCAACGGTGAGCCGCTTTCCAGCATCGGCTTTAACAGGAAGCCGGACAGGAATGCGGCACTACCTGCGATCAGCAAGACGGGGCGTCGTCCGAATCGGTCACCGGCCCACGCCGATAGCGGCGTGGCGGCGGCCATAAATAGTACTGCCACGCACAACATGCCGAGAAATTGCTGTCTTGGAATTTGCAGCGTGGTGGTGCCGTAGCTCAGAGAAAATACCGTTGAAATATAAAACAACGCATAACAGACCACCATCGCCATCGCTCCCAGCACCAGCGGAGCGGCATGGGATTTAAGTATTTTCTTAATCGGCAAACCGACCTGCTGGTGCTGCTGTAATACTTTGGCAAATACCGGGGTTTCGGCCAAGGCCAGACGCACATACAAGCCGACCATGACTAGCACCGAACTGGCAAGAAACGGGAGACGCCAGCCCCAATCTTTAAACTCTTGATCGCTCAGAAAATGAGCCAGCAGCAAAAAGCTACCGGTCGCCAACAAAAAACCCACCGGCGGCCCCAGTTGGGGAAACATACCGAACCAGCCGCGCTTTCCTTCCGGCGCATTCTCCGTCGCCAGCAGCGCCGCCCCGCCCCACTCTCCGCCCAAGCCGATACCCTGGCCGAAACGCAGCAGGCACAACAACGCCGGAGCCCATGCGCCAATAGCGTCATAGCCCGGCAATACGCCGATCAATGTGGTGGAGATACCCATGACCAGCAGCGATGCGACCAAGGTGGTCTTGCGCCCGATGCGGTCGCCGAAATGTCCGAACAGCGTCGCGCCTAAAGGCCGGGTAAGGAAAGCCACGGAAAAGGTAAGAAAGGAGCTGAGCGCCTGGGTTGTTGGGTTGTCGCCGGGAAAAAAAACCGGACCGATAATCAAGGCCGCGGCCATGCCGTAGATGTAAAAATCGTAGAACTCGATAGCGGTACCGATGAAGCTAGCTAAGGCGATGCGGGTAACGGAGGGGGTAGTTTTGCTCATGAATATCTTGAACATCCGGTGCTGGGTGAATCCGCAGCTTGTTATTTTAAAAGCCGATTTTAACGAATGCGCCTGCTCAAGTTTTGGATCGACACTATGAACTTTCATGTAGGGCGTGCCGTGCGCGCCAAAGGATAGAATACTAAAAAGGCGCGCATAGCGCGCCTTACATTGCCATTAGTCCAACTTAATCCAATCTTCCAGTGCATCGATAATGGCTTTCGCCTGATCTTTGCTGGAAATATTGAACTTCGATTTTTGCTTGTATTCGCCGTTTTGTTTTTGATAACGGCGAATAGTATATTTATCAGGACCGTATTCTTCCTTGGCTCGATTCCAGTCTTGATAACGGTACATAACCGTAGCCCATGCACCTTTGGTCAGCACTTTTTTGTCCAGTTCCTTGACTGTCTCAATGCCGCCGTCTTCGTAAGTTACTGTCAATTCGTCTACTGTTTCAGCCATGTTAACTCCAGGTAATTAGGCAACAGCCGTTCAGGCGAACGGGTGTTCCAGGATAATTGTTTCGTCTCTATCAGGACCTGTTGACAGAATGGCAATCTTAACGCCTACCAGCTCTTCAATTCTCTTGATATAGGCTTTGGCATTGTCAGGCAGCGCATTGAAATCAGTAACGCCCGCGGTCGTACCTGTCCAGCCCGGCATTTCTTCAATAATTGCATGACATTCTTCATACTGATCCGCGCCTAATGGAGCTGTTTCAGTAACGGTGCCGTTAAGCCGGTAAGCGTTGCAAATACCGACTTTTTTCATGCCATCAAGTACGTCCAGCTTGGTTAAGCAAATGCCGCTGAGGCTATTGATTTTTGCCGATTTGCGCATGGCGACCGCATCAAACCAGCCGGTGCGGCGTTTGCGCCCGGTCGTAGCGCCAAACTCATGCCCTACAGTACCTAAGTGATCGCCGTCCGCATCATGTAATTCGGTCGGGAATGGGCCGTTTCCTACGCGTGTCGAATAGGCTTTGGTAATGCCCAGTACATAATCGAGATCAAGAGGGCCGATGCCGGTACCGGTAGCGGCGCCGCCAGCGGTGGTGCTGGACGAAGTCACGTAAGGAAAAGTACCATGATCTATATCCAACAGAGCGCCTTGAGCGCCTTCGAATAACAGGTTTTTGCCTTGATCCTGGTATTTGTACAAAACCTCGCTGACATCAGTCAGCATGGGCTTGATTTGTTCGCCCAGCTTCAACGCCTCTTCAAGGCCTGTTTGATAATCGATTGGCTCAACATGGTAGTAATTGGTCAGCATGAAGTTGTGGTATTCAACCAGTTCCTTAAACCTTTCGGCGAAAACCGCAGGATTCAAAAAGTCTCCGGCGCGCAAGCCTCTACGCGCGGCTTTGTCTTCATACGCAGGCCCAATGCCGCGACCGGTCGTGCCGATCGCTTTGTTGCCACGGGCTATTTCGCGCGCCTTGTCAATGGCGACATGAACCGGCAATATCAGTGTGCAGGCTTCACTGATCAACAATCTGTTTCTAACAGGGATACCGGCTTTTTCCAGCAATTCAATTTCTTCCAGCAGGGCGTTAGGAGATAAAACCACGCCATTGCCGATCATGCATTGCACATTTTCCCGAAGGATGCCGGACGGAATAAGATGCAGAACCGTCTTTTCCCCCTGTATAACCAGCGTATGTCCCGCATTGTGGCCGCCTTGAAAACGAATCACAGCCTCCGCTTGCTCCGTTAACAAATCAACCAGTTTACCTTTTCCCTCGTCACCCCATTGGGTACCGATGACAACAACATTTTTTCCCATAATTATTCCAAAAAACTAAGCTAAGGCTCTTACGAACCAGTTTTGATGATCTTGTTCCAAGACGGATGTACAACCAAGTTCTTGTGCAGTCCCGGTTTGCCCCGGCAGTTGCTGAACAACTGCCAGTCCCTCGGCGCGTAAATCCCTGATTTTTTCATGCAGCGCTTTATCGTCTCCGTGCGGAGCGAAAATCAAGGCTTTCGGTTCTTTTTTGTAAGACGCTTTACCTAGTGCCGACAGTACTTTCAAGTCCGCGCTAAAGCCGGTCGCAGCACGCGCGCGCCCAAAAATAGCGCCGATATTGTCATAGCGACCGCCTCTGGCAATCTCTCTGCCTACCGACGGTACGAAAGCGGCAAAAACCACGCCGGTGTGATAATGGTAACCGCGTAACTCGGCCAAATCGAAACTGACCGGTAATGACGGGAAATTAGCCGTCAGTTTGTCTGCAATCGCCTCCAAATCCGCTAAAGCCTGTTTGACTTCGCCATTAGCCGTCGCTAAAACGGCCCGGGCTTTGGCAATGGTTTCCTTACCGCCATTCAGTTCCGGCAGTTTCAGGAACATCGCCTTGAGCTCGCTATCGATGCTGTAGCAGGCCATCAATTCCTGAAGCTCCGGTCTGGCCTTGCGCTGCAACACGTCAAACAATTCTGCTTCCTGCACGTCAGTTAACCCAGCCTGCCTTGACAATGCCCGATAGATACCGACATGGCCCAAATCAAGATGCACATTTTGCACCCCGGACATCGCCAACATTTCCAGCATCAGGCTTATGACTTCGACATCGCTTTCCTTGCCGGCGTGACCATAAAGCTCCGCACCTATCTGCACCGGGCTTCTGGTTTTGCTAAGCGGATCGCATTTGGTATGCAAAATAGTGCCGGTATAGCAAAGACGGGTCGGCCATTCGGCATTAATATTATGCGCATCGATTCTGGCAACCTGCGGCGTCATATCCGCCCTCACCCCGAGCATTTCACCGCTGACCTGATCGGTCAGCTTGAAGGTTTGCAATTCCAGATCGTGTCCTGAACCGGTTAACAAGGAATCCAGGTAATCTATAAAAGGAGGAATAACTAATTCATATCCCCAGCAAGCAAATGTATCCAATATCTTACGGCGCAAGCTTTCAAGATGCTTAGCCTCTTCCGGCAAAATCTCTTCTATGCCGTCGGGCAAAAGCCAAGAGTCTTTTTGTTGCATGTTTTGTATGTCCACTCAAACAAAACGCCCCGCATGCGGAGCGTTGGTTACTGGTTCCCAGGCATAAAAGCCTGGGAATCTGGTCTTAAATTATTTCTGCTGTTTAAAATATCTAAAGAAGTCTGAATCGGGATCAAGCACCATCATACTTGAACTCGAAAATGTCTTTTTATAAGCATTCAAGCTGCGGTAGAAAGTGAAAAATTCAGCATCTTCGCCATAGGCTTTGGCATAGATTTCGGCAGATTTTGCATCGCCTTCACCGCGAATTTTTTCCGCATCACGGAATGCATTCGCCATAGTGACAACCCGTTGCCTGTCGGCATCGGCACGAATTCTTTCCGCCGCTTCCGCACCCTGCGAACGAAACTCGCGGGCAACTCGTTCACGCTCTGCTTCCATTCGACGGTACACGGAACTGCTGACTTCATCCGGCAAATCAATTCGCATGACTTGAACATCTATAATTTCCATGCCCAAGTTAGCTGCAAGAGGTTTAGCGTTTTTAATCAACACTTCACGAATAACCTGGCGATCTGTTGACAGCAGTTGTTTGATATTTCGCTTACTAAACTCTCCCCGAAAAGCATCTTTAATGATTTGATCCAAGCGCAAATTAGCCTGGTCTATATCACCTGCAACTACCGTGTAAAAAGTGGTCACGTCACCGATACGCCATTTAACGAAAGAATCGACAATAACGTTTTTCTTTTCAGCGGTTAAAAACCGTTCCGGCTTGGCATCCATCGTTTGAATGCGTTTATCAAACTTTTTTATATTGTTGATAACCGGCAATTTAAAATGCAGTCCAGGCTCGTAATCATTCTTTACAATCTCACCCAAACGAAACTTGATTGCCTTTTCTGTTTCACTGACGGTAAATACGCACATCATAATGATGAACAACAATGCGCCCAAGCTTACCAATATTTTATTCTGTGTCATTAGCGTCCCCTTGCGTCACGGCCGCGAGTTGTAGTGCGCACAGCGGGAGGTTGTGCTGATTCAACCGATGTCTGAGCAGGTTGTTCCGCTGTACTTTGAGGAACATTGGGTTGTTGAATCGAAGGCTGATGCTGAATCATTTTATCTAATGGCAAATAAAGCATGTTATTGCCGCCTTTAACGTCAACCATAACGGTATTGGTTCCAGTGAATACGGATTCCATGGATTCAATATATAGACGCTTTCTGGTCACATCCGGCGCTTTGCTGTATTCCGCAAGCAATTTGGAAAAACGGTTGGATTCACCTTCTGCCTGAGCAATTACCTGTTCTTTATAGCCTTCGGCTTCTTGTATTTTCCTTGCCGCAGCGCCACGTGCCTTCGGCACAACATCATTAGAATAGGCTTCAGCCTCATTAATCAGGCGTTGCTCATCTTCACGAGCCTTAATGGCGTCTTCGAATGCGTTTTGTACCTGTTCAGGCGGCTGTGCATCTTGAAGATTGACACTGGTAATCTGGATACCTGATTTGTAATTATCCATAACCTCCTGAATTTCCTTTTTAATCTGGGCCACAACTTCACTGCGGCCTTCGGTTAAAACAAAGTCCATTTCGCTGCTGCCAATTACACCGCGTTGCGCGCTTTCAGTGACTTGTTTTAAGGTAGCGGCAGGATTTACTATGTTGAACACAAAGTCCTTTGCATCTTTAACTTGGTACTGTACTGCCAAACGAATGTCGACAATATTTTCATCTTTAGTCAGCATTAGCGCTTCTTTCGGCACCGAACCAAGGCCCTGCTCAGTTCCACCGCTACGGTAACCTACTTCGATATAGCGCTGTTGTTTGACATCAACGATATCAACCCGCTCAATCGGCGCAGGCAAATGCCAATTCAAACCCGATTGGGTCGTGGCAACATACTTACCGAACCGGGTTTCAACACCATGCGTACCTTCATTGATAATATAAAAGCCGCTTAGCCCCCATAAGACTAATGCGCCCACAACGAGGTAGCCAAGACTTCTCCATGGAGGAGTACCGGAAGAGCTGCCATCGCCTCCTTGTCCGCCGCGAAAAAAACCACTTAACTTTTCTTGCAACGAACGTATTGCTTCGTCTAGATCGGGTGGCCCTTTTTGGTCACCACGACCGCTCCAGGGGTCTTTCTTATCGCCGCCAGGCTCATTCCAGGACATAACTTTACTCCATATAGGTTACTTAAACTTTCACACATCCCGCAGGATGATTTCAACTTTCAGAACGAATTACCATTCCTTAAGCGTACTGAATCATGCTTGTATTCTATCGTAATTATCCGTAAAAGGCGAAAGACACAAGGCTAAAGCTTAAAAACCTCCGATCCCTTTCGCCTTTACTAAAGCATTTTTTCATTTTCGACAGATCTTAGTACGCCCAAATATTTTGTATCAATTTCAATCACTAGTTCACAGGCACCAAAATCATCAGTTTTCTCGCTAATTATTTTGGCACATGCAAATAATTTCGCCCTTATATCCCCTTGATCGGGCTGTAAGTAACACTTTACTTTAACTTTGGTATTTGAAAATATCTCGGCCAGCGCCTGATAAAGCAGGTCAACACCAGCTCCGGTTTCGGCGGACAACCATACCCGAACAGGATTACCGACATCATCCCGCTCAATCCGCGGTTGGATATCGGGCAATAAATCTATTTTGTTGAAAACTTCAAGTTGCCTGACTTCATTAGCCTTGATATCTTCAAGTACCTGCTTGACCTGGTAAATCGTCTCAGCCCTGTCCTCACTGCTGGCATCGATAACATGCAACAATAAATCCGCCTCAGTGGCTTCCTGCAACGTAGATTTGAACGCCGCCACCAGCTCATGCGGTAAATGACGTATAAAACCCACAGTGTCGGCCAACACAATTTCGCTATTGTTGGGCAGTTTGCAACTGCGCAAGGTCGGATCCAAGGTAGCAAACAACTGATCCGCTACGTAAATGTCCGCACCGGTCAGCTTATTAAATAAGGTCGACTTACCGGCATTGGTATAACCCACCAAAGAAACCGATGGAACTTCAGCCTTTTTTCTTTTACTGCGCCCTTGATGCCGTTGCTTATCAACTTTATCTAAACGCTGTTGAATCTGCTTAATGCGCAAACCCAATAAGCGTCTGTCGGTTTCGAGCTGAGTTTCACCCGGCCCACGAAGCCCGATACCGCCTTTTTGACGCTCCAAATGTGTCCAGCCCCGGACCAGCCGTGTCGATAGATGTTGTAATTGGGCTAATTCAACCTGCAATTTACCTTCAAAAGTTTGCGCGCGCTGGGCAAAAATATCAAGAATCAGCCCGTTTCTATCAACCACCCGAACGCCCAAGAACCCCTCAAGATTCCTCTCCTGGCTGGGTGAAAGCGGGTGATTAAATAAAACGATATCGGCTTCATAGGTTTCGATAATGCCTTTAAGTTCTTCAAGCTTACCTTTGCCGACAAAATATTTTGGATCAGGCTTTTTACGACTGCCTGTTACAACATAAACAGGATCTGTTCCTGCGGACTTAGCCAACTCTTTTAATTCTAAAAGATCTTCCTGCATGGAATGAAGTGTCAAATGAACAAGCACAGCTCGTTCGCCTGATTCGGGACGATCAAACAATTAAATACCCCATAGAAACAATTGTAAAAACTTTTATTTTTCGTGTGGATGCTACTGCGTGACGGGTTTGCCGGCAGCAATGAACACGCGCACGCCAAGGGTTAATTATTCGTCGCCGGATTCATTATCATGAGTCAGCTTTACAGCTTTACTCGGCACAATGGTAGATATAGCATGTTTGTAAACCATCTGGCTTGAGGTGTTTTTTAGCATAACCACGTACTGATCAAATGAATCTACCTTACCCTGTAACTTGATCCCGTTAACAAGGAAAATAGAAACAGGCGTATGCTCTTTTCTAAGTGCATTTAAAAAATTGTCCTGTAAATTTTGACCTTTTGACATCCGATTTCTCCTTATTATTTTAAAACTATTGATTAAGATAACTGCAATTACAAATCAATACAAATCAATACTCCAGTTTCAGAATATTTTTAGCTAAAACTGTGCACATTTTGAGTTTTTCCTGATATTACCTTGCAACCACAAAATACAATGGGGGTACATTTTTATAATTTCAAGCGGGGGGCCCGACCTTCGACGCGATCTTTACGGCCATTTTTATCCAGCGTTTTGCTGAAACCACTAGCTTTAAACCCCGTCAGACCACTAAACAAACAAATTTAACTTTCCTCAGCAACGGGAATCTTGCCGATTTTGGCTTGCCAGATCTTTGGCGCGATTTGATGCACTGAGACGCCTGCCGTATCAACCGCCACCGTAACCGGCATATCCTCAACAACAAATTCGTGAATGGCTTCCATGCCAAGATCTTCAAACGCGACAACACGAGATTTGCGTATGGCTTTTGACACGAGGTAAGCCGCACCACCAACCGCCATCAAATAAACGGCTTTATGCTTTTTAATGGCGGCAATCGCCTCGGCCCCTCGCTCGGATTTGCCAATCATTCCGAGCAAACCTGTTTTGTCCAACATCAATTCTGTAAATTTATCCATGCGCGTTGCCGTGGTAGGACCGGCAGGACCCACTACCTCGTCGCGAACCGGATCGACCGGTCCCACGTAATAAATGAACTTATTGATGAAATCTACGCTTTGAGGCAATGCTTCGCCTCGTTCAATAAGCTCGGCCATACGCTTATGAGCCGCATCCCTGCCGGTCAGCATGGTACCGCTAAGCAATAAAGTTTCGCCCGCCTTCCAACTCTCCACATCCTGTTGAGTCAAGACATCCAAATTAACCCTACGCGCAGTAGCGACTGCGTCCCAGGTAATTTCAGGCCAATCTTCTAAACGCGGCGTTTTAAATTCGGCAGGACCACTGCCATCCAGAACAAAATGCACATGCCGGGTCGCAGCACAGTTTGGAATGATCGCAACCGGCTTGTTGGCTGCATGGGTCGGATAGTCATTAATTTTTATATCCAGCACTGTAGTAAGGCCACCCAATCCTTGAGCACCGATACCCAGCGCATTGACTTTGTCATAAAGTTCAAGACGCAGCTCTTCAAGCCTAGTGCCAGGGCCGCGCGCGATCAACTCATGAATATCTATCGATCCCATACACGCTTGCTTTGCCATAAGCATCGCTTTTTCAGCTGTACCGCCTATGCCTATACCCAGAATGCCGGGCGGACACCAACCTGCTCCCATGGTAGGAACGACCTTCAATACCCAATCAACGATACTGTCTGAAGGATTGAGCATCGCAAACTTCGCCTTGGCCTCAGACCCACCGCCTTTAGCGGCTATTTCGATATCGAGCGTATCGCCGGGCACGACTTCCATGTGTATCACCGCCGGGGTGTTATCTTTGGTGTTGACGCGTTGACCGGCCGGATCGGCGAGTATCGAAGCGCGCAAGACATTATCAGGATGCAGATAAGCGCGCCGAACGCCTTCATTGATCATATCGGCGACAGTCATATCTGCGTCCCATTGAACATTCATGCCAATCTTTAAAAATACCGTAACAATGCCAGTATCCTGACAAATCGGACGATGGCCTTCCGCGCACATTCGAGAGTTGATCAGGATTTGTGCCATCGCATCCTTGGCTGCCGGATTTGCTTCTTTCTGGTAGGCCTCATGCATGGCCTTGATAAAGTCCAGCGGATGATAATATGAAATAAACTGTAGAGAATCGGCAATGCTTTGAATAAGATCGTCTTGACGAATAATGCTCATTGGAAGTTCCCTGCTATACAGTTACTAATAATTCAGTTGGCATATTATATATTATGGATACGGAGCTACCGGACATTATTCGATACTGATTAACAGGATCTGATCAACATTCACCCCGCACAGAACCTAGAAAAATGGGTTGCTATCCAAGGCAAAACCGGCTGCGTTCTTATGCCCTCCTCCGCCAAAACCTAACGCCAGATGGCCTACATCATAGTCACCGATTGAGCGGAGCGAGAAGGTCCACTGCCGCTTTCTTCCGTCATATTGATACGTCATCCCAAACGTGCCTGATTTTTCAGCCAACACATGCCCAAGGTCGCTTGAGAAAAATGATGGCGCATTAACGGCGAGCCCAACCTGCCCTGCCACAGTGACGCTATGAGCAGATTTGGCAAGCCTTTTCACCATCCCTGCAAATTGCTCAACCTGTATGCGCCCTACTGCCAATAGCTCCGCCAGATCAAGCCCCCCTATTTCGGCAAAAGTAATGGGCATTCTTTCATACAGCGCGGTGGTTATTTCACGGGTGCCGTCCAGTTTGAAGTGCCAAAGATCGCGGTCTTCGATATGCAAGAGGATTTTAGGTGGTTTTAGATCATGAAAAAAATACTGCCAGGCTAAAACACAACCACTTCGGGACATATCAAAGTTAATCGACAGGTTTTCAGGAGTTGGCTGTACCTTAAAAAAGGCATCGCATTGTTCCATGGCGGTCATATGGTGATCAATCAGGATGATCTGACCTGCCTTCGCCGAGGCATCGACCAATTGCTGGGGCGAGTATGAATAATCTAATATATAGAGGATTGCTCCTGGCTCGAAATCGGGAATAGCGTCGCCATAGCGCGCCGGAATATATCGGACTTGATTACCTAATTTGCAAAATGCGCTCCATGCGGCGCCTAAACCATCCAAGCAGTCGGCATGATAAATAACTAAAGTTTCGTTGATTTCTAACATGCTCTTTAAAAAATCCCTGCGTTGCTGAATGGGTCGAAGGCTATTGCCATTATTTGCCGTATTTTACACGACCCGAGCCTTAATCCATAAGACTACACGCTGGTTTTCAGGCATCAATCCATAAACCATGCTTATAAACTGCGAAACGAACTTATTTATTTAGTTAGCTGCGCTGAAAATACGCATTAAGAAATTTGGTTTGGCCAGCCGGACGGGCTGTATATTGAATTTGCTTGCTGGCATAGCGGTTGACCCTGTCACCCCGGCTATGCCTAAGCTTTTTGAGGAAAAAGAGTGTTATCCTGATTTTTCAGAATATCAAATTAACTATGTTTATTGGTTTTAACACTACTATTTAATGACGATACTGCTTCATTACGGCTAATCGGTGTAATTTCTACAGATCCTATTCCCCGGATACCGAGTTCTTTTGCGGCAGCATAGGATAAATCCATATCTCTTTTCCCATAAAAAGCACCCCGATCATTGATCCGAACAATAACGCTACGGTGGTTTTTCAGATTGGTTACTTTGGCGTAAGACAAGAGAGGCAATGTTTTGTGTGCGGCGGTCATGGCATACATGTCGTATTTTTGGCCGCTGGCGGTTTTTTTGCCGTGAAACTCAGAGCCATACCAGGAAACTGTGCTTTGATGGCCGTCTGGCTGATGCTTGATTTTATGAGTTGCTGCCTGAGAGTGTTTGGAAGCCTTATGAGCGGTGCGATGTTCGGACGCTTCGACTGTTTGTATAGGGGCAACAAAATAACTGCATATTAAAAAAACAGGAACTGCTAGCATGATTTTATTCATAGGATAGAGCCTTTTTTATTTAAATCTGGCCCAATTTTAACTTAACAAGTCTTAAGCTTATCTTAAGCGCACAAAATCAATGCCTTGTAAAAAACCATTTGAGCAGCCCCTTGCCGAGAATTCTCTATTACTTAAATTTACAAGTATTGTATGATTCCCGCTTTTTAAGATTTCAGGTATTAATCATGAACAGCTATGAGCAAGGAAAGAAAGCCAGACGTATCGCTTCAGTAGTTTATCTTTTAATTATGACGATAATTATGGGTGGAACTTATTTGTCGCAACAGCAAAAAGAAGCTGCTGATAAAACAATGCAAGACTCGACAGATCATTAGACGATAACAATTTTGCAATAGAAACCACATCAACCGGACTAACGCAGTTGGACAGTTGGTTTAAAGTGTTGCTTACTGTTTCTGTTGAAAACCTATTGAGAAAAAGACATCAGCTCTGGGGCTATTGGTGGAAATATCAGATAACGACTTAACAGATAAGCCACCTTTCACAAAAATGTACGGAGCTAATAGAATTTAGCTTACAAGCAGCCTTCACACCTGTTAGATACTCTGAAATACCCCTTACGACATTACCCTCCACAGAGAGCGAGGGGTCATAAAAAGGGAAAGCCCAAGAGACGACACTTAAGAACTCATTCAGAACATCGCATACCGTAAGCAATGGGAGCGACAGACGCACGAAACGGAAGAACCCTATTGCTTTCCGGCGGAGGCGTTTGTGGGGATGCGGTCCCAGCGTGAACCGCATCTCCTGTCAATTACTCGAACTTATTCTCGTCGCGCTAAAGCAGCACTATGACCTTTCTCTCATCGAGTCAAAATCGATAACAGTTACTTTTCCTTGAGCTTTTAACACCAACTTACTCAGCGCCGGAAGAATTACAAACGTACATACCATGATCCAGAATATGCCTATAGTAATAATCAAACCCATACTGGCGATTCCCTGATGCGGCGAGAATGCCAGTCCGGCAAAGCTTGAGGCGGTGGTCAGCGCACCGTAAAACATGGCTCTGGCGGTGCTGGATTGATAGATGTTCTGCGTTTCGGAAAGGGAATGATGCAGCTTTTCAACCATGTGAATGCCATTATCAACACCCAATCCCAATAACAGCGGCAAAGCGATGATATTGGCAAAATTAATCGGAGTATTGGTGAGCACAGCACTCGCCATAGTAAAAAGCCCTGCCAGTATCAGCGGCGTCATGACCAGTAACGTGTCGGCAATATTACGGCGGATCGCAAACAGCAGTAGCGCGATAGTGACCAAGGCAATCACAATGGCTTGTTGAAACGCGGAGATGACTTCTTTCATCGATTCCCAATACATAATCGGCAAGTCGGTTGTTTCTGGCGCGACGGATTGCACTTCAGTAATAAACTCTTCCAGATTTTTCAAATCGTTCAAATCTTTTTTAGGAAATATCTGAATGCGGTACGAACCATCCTTGCTCAGCCATTTGTCCTTGATGTCGGCAGGCAGGTCGTTCAGCGTGACTTCCCTGGCATTGAGACCGGCTGACAGTTCATTCATGACATTAGGCAGCGTACCGAGCAGCGTGGTCTGAATTTTTTCAATGAACATACGTCGATTGGGTTGTTGCCGGGCATCAAGCTCAATCAAGATATCCTGTAATTCTTTTTTAAAATTTGTTAATGCCATACGCTCATGAGCATCGGTTTTTTGAGGCAGGATATTGTCGATAGCTTGTATCAGGCGGTTAATAGCAGGAACCGGATCAGTATCTTCTTTTAACGCCGGAAAGCTCTGCATCTGCGCGCCCAGCATCAGGCTCATTTCTTCAATCACGGCCAGTTTATCGTCCTGATCGCTGGGTTGAAAGTCAAAAAGACTGACCGTTTTATCAACCGTAGGCAATATCGAAAGCTTTTGCTCTAAAGTTTTCGCGCTGTTTTCATCCTTGGCCAGAACAGTCAAGGTCATCGGCGTGGTTTCTTTGTCTTTCATCAAATTCTTAAAAGCAATAACCGATTCGGTATTAGGATCGCGAAGATTAATCGGATTGAAGTCGGTCTTCACGTTAAATGCCAGCACGATGGAAATCACGGCGATAACAAAAGTTGCGATAGAAATCGGCTTGGCGTAATGAAGCGGCAAAATCGACAATTTTTCGGACAGTCTAGTCAGTCCGTTCCGGCCTAATTCATTCTGAAACTTTGCCGGAACCGGAATTATTTTTAACAACGCAGGCAAGACGATCAAGGTAATTAACAAACAAATAAACAGACTGGTGCCCGCCAACAGGCCAAGCTCGGATACACCTTTATAATCAGTTGGTATAAATGCATAAAGCCCAATGGAAGTGGTGCCTGCGCACAACAACAGCGAAGGCGCTGTGCTTATTAACGTGTTGCGTAACGCCAGGCTTTTATGGATATGATGAATCAGATTGTCCCGGTAGCGTAAACAAAAATGAATCGCATACTCCACCCCCAAACCGATATTGGATACTGCAAAAGCCACTGAAATCAGGTTTAATTGTTTTACCGAAAATGCCGCGAACGCGCCGCAAAAAAGCATGCCCAAAGCCAGCGTCATTAATGTGGCTACTGTGAGTAAAACGGAGCGGTAGGCAACCAATAAAATAAACAGCACCAACACAATGGAAAAAATACTGGCCGTAAAAGTGCCGGTACTCATACCTGCTAACTCATCATCTTCAAGGCCGACTTCACCGGTAACCCAGACTTTAACCGCAGGCAGATTCGGATCCTGAATTTCAGCAACAGCTTTGCGAATAGCATCAATCGCATTTTCGGCAGGGCGAATTTGCGAGAAATCGAATTTGGGCGCAACGATAATAAAGCCGTTGCGTTCATGCGTTTTCTTATCGCTCAGCAATGATTCCCAGGACAATAAGATGTTTTCGCCATTAAGCGTTTTATGCAAAGCCGACGCAACCTTTTCAATCAGCGAGGTTAGATCGACAGGCACAACCTGGGTCTTGTCTGTGGACGTCAGAGCATCTTCGAAAATTGAAAAAAAGCCGGTCAGATTGGGTTCTTGGGCAATTCTGCCGATAAACGGCTGGGCCAGTGACAGATTGTTTGACAAGTTTTGCAACTCATCGGTATCGAGATAAAGCAGGCCGTTCTGGCGGAAAAACTCGTTGTCATCCGGAATATAGGCCGAATTAAAACTATCTTTATTGGCACTGAGCAGCCTCAATAATCTTTTAGTCGCCGATTTGGTCAGTTCCGGCGTATCCGATTCAACCACCAGCAACAGGGTATGCAGATCCTGGGAAAAGGCTTTTTCATAATTGCGCCGGTTTTTTTGAAAAGGCGCATCGGGAGCAACCAGTTCGGCGGTGTCGGTATTAATGCTTAAATGACTGGCCGTATATTGCAAAGCCAAAACGCTGAGCAGAGTTACTATCGACAGCACCACAAGCGGTTTGCCTAGCGTCAAGTTTCCCCAACGTGAAAAAAAAGCATGACTACGGTTTTTTAACGACATAACTTGGGACTCAGGCATTAATGTATGGTGAGAGAGGTCAACGTGTTCAACGCATCACTACGGGATTCGGTAAGTTCAGTGCCTTGCAGCTCAATGAATAACGCGGGGATTTTTGCAGCGTTTGCGGCTGCCATGCCGTCTTTTTGGCCCAGGCACAGCAGTGCAGTGGACCAGGCATCGGCAACTGTCGGATCACTGATCAGGACAGTGACGGAAACCAGGTTGTGGGTAACCGGTCTGCCGTTGCGGGCATCGAGGATGTGACCATAACGCTGACCGTGGTCATCAAAATAATGCCGATAAGTGCCGGAGGTCATGACTGCCATCGGCGCATCCTTGGGCATGGTAACAATTTTATGCATGGTCCTTTCTTCCGGCAGCGGCCTTTCGACCGCGATGCGCCAGGGTTGAAGGCCCGGCTTATGACCGTTGGTTTTCAACTCGCCGCCGATCTCGACCAGATAATCGGTTATGCCTTTTTGCTCCAGAACCTTGCTGATCCGTTCTACACTATAGCCTTGGGCAATGGAGGATAAATCGGTCTTAAGATCAGCCTGTTTTTTACGCAGATGCGTTTCATCCACGACTTCGAGTTTTTCCATGCCGATTTGTTTCAGTGTGGTCCGAATGACCGAATCTTGAGGGATTGTCAACGAATCCCCACGAAAGCCCCATAGATCAAATAATGGCTTGATGGTTAAATCGTAGCAACCTTGACTGGCCTGATTGACGACTTGCGCGATTTTAACCAAGGATACGATTTCGCTGCCGACTTCCTGGCTTTCAGTATTCTCAGCGCTGTTGAAAGTTTCTATGGTCGAGTCGGGGCGGTAATTGGACAGCAGTTTATCGATGACCGCAAATTCGTTTTCGACACTGGCTTTGATATCTTTAGTATCTACCGGTGCTTCCGACCAGTAGCTAATGTGGTAGGTCGTGCCCTGAGCCGGGCCTTCTAGCTTTTGAATGGTTGGTTTCGAGCAGCTCGCCAGCGTCATTAAAAACACACAGCAAATAAAGCAATACCAAGGATTGCATAGCGATGCGCCGCTCGTAAAACCGGATATGGTTGTAGTCCGTAGGTTAGTCATCCATGCCTGCCATTTTTTATCATTACCGATTATCAATAATAAACTTAATAAAAAACGCAGTGCATCTTAACAAACCTTAACCTGAAAAAATGAATACTGCGCCATAATTGCGCCCGTTAAATACTGTTTAACAGCGCCGCTTATTATAAGCCCAAAGAGGCGAAGGTTATTAAAAAATGAAAGCTATTCTCTACATTGCAAGAAGATAAAGGTATACCTGCCAGCCTTTATTTAATTATAAAACCATAGCTGTGACGCGCTGCACGACAAACCAAAGTGTCAGTTCTATCGGCTATATTGCCGGGGCTTGGATCAAGCCTGTTTGAACGCCGCAATTCGTAGAAGCGGATGAGCACGAAGCAGAATTAATCCCAACGATTGTCCCTAACCTGCACTTTGCCGTTTTCGATTCTGACCGGGAAGCAATCGATATTTTCATACGCGGGCGGGGATTTTACTTCGCCGGTTTTAACACAAAAACGCGCACCGTGACGGGGACAGATAATCTCGTCGCCTTCCAGCCTGCCGCTGGCAATTTCCGCGCCGTCGTGAGTGCAGACATCTTCAATCGCATAAAATTGACCGTCGATTTTAAAAATGGCGACATCCGTACCATCAACGTCGATGACGATGTTCTCACCGTTCTCCAGGGCATTTTCATCTACCGCATCTATCCAATCCGACATTTTTTTACCTTATTGTTGTTTTTAAAGTGGACGTCCCGCTGACCGTCGCTTGCGCCCTATGAGTGCCACACAAAATCCAAAGACCTTCCAGGTTTTGCAAACCTGGAAGGTCTAAAGCTAACTTTTCAAATAAACATCATAACGCAGCAACTTACCCTGAAAACTTTGACTCGGCTTGCCGCCCAAAGGTTCCGCGTAATCGGGGCTTTTTACCACCACCCGCTTTCCGGCAGCGTTTATTGCGGCCTCGAACAATTGCTCCTTATCCTGATCATCGCCCAGCAAATCGCGCAGTACCATCATCGACTTTTTAGCTAGCGCGGATTTTTTGCGTTTGGGCGGAAACATCGGATCAAGATAAATGCAATCGGGCACGCTTTGCAAATTGGCTAACAACTCGATGGCATTGCCCTGCAGCAAGTGGGGAGGCTCAAGGTTAAGCCGCTGCATCCAGTCAAGTTGCGCCAAGCGGGCAAAGCCGTCCGCCAGCAATTCCGCCATCACCGGTGAGCGCTCGATACACAGCAACTCGTAGCCCATGCGAAAGATATGCAGGCTGTCCTGCGCCCAGCCGGTCGTGGCATCGACCACGGTTCGGGTTTTACGCCCCAGCGCCTGGGCCAAAGCGCCGTCTTTGGGTGCGGGCCACGAGCGCTGCTCGCCATTGCGCGGCTCAATATCGACAGTCAAGCCGCCTTTTTTGAGCAGCTCTCTGTCGAGCAGCTTCAAACAGCCGTCGCGCCAGGTTAAGAAGAACTCTTCAACATTGTCGCTATTGAGCGACTGGTACAAAGGAACGCCCAACCGCTCCGCAAGCTGCTGGAACGGCAGACTATCGCCCTGCCCTTGATAAAGCACGGCCAGCTTTATCGCCAAGGATGGTGTGTATGCCGAAAGCCTGCCGGGAGCTGGCTCGGCGATCGCCAGGGATGATGTGTATGCCGCAAGCCGGTCGGGAACAGGCGCGGCACCGATGTATTGCGATGATGTTTTCGTGGTCATGGCGTGAATTAGCCACGAAGAACATTGAGTAGAAAACTTCGTGCTCTTCGTGTCTTCGTGGTGAATTATTATTCTGTAGAAATAGACTTTTGTTCGTTTTTCAAGGCTGCATCCAGCGTGTGCCAAGCCAATGTGGCGCATTTAACACGCGCCGGATATTCACGAACACCGGCCAATACCGCCAGTTTGCCGACCGCTTCCAGGTTAACCTGTTCGTCTTTGCCGGTGGTCATCTCATGGAACTTCTTAAACAAGTCCTCGGCTTCCTGTTCGGTTTTGCCTTTGACTATCTCAGTCATCAACGATACGGAGGCCGTCGAAATGGCGCAACCCGAACCTTGAAAACTGGCGTCGGTAATCACGTCGCCATCCATTTTCAAATATAAGGTCAGGCGGTCGCCGCACAGCGGATTAAAACCTTCAACCTGACGGTCTGCATTTTCCATGACCCGGAAATTACGCGGGTTGCGGTTGTGGTCGAATATAACCTCTTGATAGAGGTCGCGTAAATCATCAAACATTAGCCAAATACCTCAATCAAGGACTGTATGCCTTTCATTAAAACATCAATTTCTTCTTTGGTGTTATACATTGCAAATGACGCTCTCGCCGTCGCAGGAACTTCAAAAAAGTCCATCACCGGCATCGCGCAATGGTGCCCTGCCCTGATGGCAATGCCCAAGCTGTCCAGCATGGTGCCAATATCGTGCGGATGGATTTTATCCAGCACAAAAGCCAATATTGCGCCTTTATGCTCGGCTTCGCCAATAATTCTAAGCCCTTTAATTTGTTTGGCCTTTTCTGTGGCATAGCTTAGCAACTCGGCTTCATAGGCGGCAATATTATCCATGCCGACTGCGCTCAGATAATCGATGGCTGCGCCCAAACCAACCGCATCGGCAATGCTGGGCGTGCCTGCTTCAAACTTGTAGGGCAACACATTGTATTCGGTTTCTTCAAAGGTGACTTTACGGATCATATCGCCACCGCCCTGGTACGGGGGCATGGCTTCCAGTAAAGCCTGCTTGCCGTAAAGCACGCCTATGCCGGAAGGCGCATAGAGTTTGTGACCTGAAAACACATAAAAATCGCAATCCAGGTCTTTCACATCCACCGCCATATGCGGGATGGCCTGTGCGCCATCCAGTAATACCGGAATGCCTTTGGCATGCGCTGCTGCGATAATCTTTTTGACCGGATTAATCGTGCCCAAGGCATTGGACATATGCACAACTGAAACCAATCTGGTTTTATCGCTGATCAGTTTTTCAAATTCATCATAGATCAGCTCGCCTTGCAGATTAATCGGCGCAACTTTTAAGATCGCCCCGGTCTGCTCACACAATATTTGCCAAGGCACGATATTGGAATGATGCTCCATCGCGGTAATCAAAATCTCGTCGCCGGCTTTGATATGGGCTTTGCCGTAAGTCTGTGCGACCAGATTGATGGCTTCCGTAGCACCTCTGACGAAAATAATTTCTTTTTCGCTAGCCGCATTGATAAATTCCTTAACTTTAGTCCGCGCGCCTTCAAACTTATCGGTAGAGCGTACGCTTAAGGTATGTACGCCACGATGCACATTGGCATAATCATGGCTGTACAAATCCACAATGCTGTCGATAACGGCTTGCGGCTTCTGGCAGGTCGCCGCATTGTCCAGATAAACCAGCGGCTTGTTGCGAATTTTTTCCGCCAATATCGGGAAATCCGCGCGGATTTTATTGATGTCCAAAGCCGTCATAACCATTCCTTGTTCACGCCTTCTTGCGGGAAGCGTGCCAATAGTTGTTCTAAAACCATATCGTGTAAACCTTTAATTTTGATCTTGTCGACCATTTCATTGGCGAACGCAAATGTCAGCATATTCCGCGCCGTCTCTTCATCGATACAGCGCGATTGCAGGTAGAAAATCGACTTTTCATCCAGCTGCCCCACCGTCACGCCATGCCCGCATTTTACGTCATCGGCATAAATTTCCAGCTGCGGCTTGGTGTCCGCTTCGGCGTCATCCGATAACAACAGGTTGCGGTTGTTCATCTGCGAATCGGTTTTTTGCGCATCGACAGCGACAATTACCCGGCCCTGGAACACGCCCCTGGCCCTGTCGTCCAGCACGCCTTTATACAGTTCGCGGCTGATTGCATAAGGTTTCAGGTGATTGATACGGGTGTGGTTGTCGATATGCTGACGCTTAACGCCCAAATAAAGGCCGTTCAGTTCACATTCCGACGCGTGATCCAGATCAACATGAATATCGCTACGCGCCAGCAAACCGCCAAAGGCGAAATTGTGATGGGTAAAGCGCGCATCCCGAGCCTGTTTAATGTAGGTGCCGCCAAAATGGTAGGCTTTTTCCGACTCGCTTTGCATTTTGTACAGCGTCAGATCGGCGTTTTGCTCGACAAAAACCTCAGTAACTGCGGCTGTTAAATAGGCGTTCGCCGAGCCTGTTCCCGACCGGCTTGCGGCATACACACCATCCCTGGCGATATCTGAACCAACAAACGTCTCTATGACCTTGGCTTCAGCCATTTCGTCGGCAATAATGATATTGCGGGTCGTAGCCATTGCGTCAATGCCGGTCACTATGTGCAGCAACTGTATCGGCCTGTCTAAAACCTGCTTGGCTGGCACATGCACAAACAAACCATCGGTAAACCACGCGGTATTGAAGGCAATAAAGCTGTGCTCTGATTGATTCGCGGTCAAGCCCAGATATTTTTCCAGCTTACCCGGCTGTTTTGCCAACGCATCCGCCATGCTCATCACCGAAACGGCTTCGGGCAGGCCTTCTAAAACCGACAGCTCTGCCGAAAAATGGCCGTTCACTAAAACCACGACCCAAGCATCTTGCAACCGGTATGATTTCAGCCACTCGGCATCGACGCCCCCAGCAGTCAAACTTTTCGACGGCGAAAACAGTTTCTTCTCAAGGGTTGAGACATTGGTATAGCGCCACTCTTCTTCACGCGGCGATGGGAAGCCTTGCTC
>NZ_JALOCF010000006.1 GCF_023227905.1 Methylobacter sp.
ACAGCTCCTATCTTGAAACAAGGCGGATTGCCTCATTCCATAACATAGGAAACAGTTACGCTCTTTCAACCAGCCACAGGCTTATGATCGCAGCGTCAATACCGCGTGAGCGGTTTAGTCCTTTGGCCGATCTTCGCCTATCACGCATTTATATACTATCGATTCTATGTCTGCTTCTGGATTAATACCAAGTTCTTGAAATGACTTGCCTACATAAGGCAAGAGCTTTCTACCATTCTGTCCCTACAACTCGCAATTTTTAGTCTTTGCTGCTGAGTCATATTCAAGACCTGAGCAACTCATTACAAAAATAAAGTTTAATAAAAAACGTGATTTTTAGAGGCAGTCTATCTTCCGATTTCTAGCGGAAAATAAGGATAAACTCTAGTTAATACGCGTGGGTTTTGGTTGAAGACACACTGTTTACATAAATCCTGAGTGATTACAAAAAACGTATGCTGCTCCATCGACAACATTTGTTTACCTACTGCTGCCTGAGCAGCACTCATTGGTAAATTCCTTCCAAACCGGCATCGTCATCACGCAGGCGACGGCACGTATCCCATACAAAACAATTTAATTATCAGGCAGATAAAAAAATAAGTCGGCCATTTTCAGTTTTTTTATTTTGACCACATCTTGTTGGCACGAACACTGCAATAACTACAACAAGTACAGCGAAGAATAGGCTTTGAGCCATTCGTCACGGTGCGAAATTTTCCGGCGATCTGTGAGTAAGCAGTTCGTTTCTATTTCCTTTGGTAAGTGAGTGTAAAAAGTGAAACAACTAGGCAAATTATTGATTTTGATGCTGGCTTTTACTGCAACGACGGTTTTTGCCGCAGAGCACGATAAAGCAGGCGGAGGCAAGGCGCATCCTTATACGGCTAAAACCCCCAAATTAAACCGGGCGCAATTGGATGAACTGCTGGCAAAGCCGGATCAACTGGTCATTATTGATGTTCGTCGTCCCGATGAGTTAACCAAAATTGGCGGCTTTCCGGCTTATCTGAGCATACAGAGCAAGGACCTTGAGAACAGACTGGCGTTTGTTCCTAAAGATCGCTCGATTGTAACCGTGTCAAACCATGCCGGACGTGCCGGCAAGACTGCTGATTTGCTGGCTGAAAAAGGTTTTAAAGTGGCAGGCGCGGTTGGCGCTCAGGACTATGAGGCAGAAGGAGGCGCTTTGACAAAAATCGAGATACCTGCGCCGAAACCGGCTGCTGAAAAAGCGCATTAATTCTTTCAATTCCGTACAGCGCGATTGTCCCGATCGCGCTTTCGCTGAGTCATTAAAAACCGATAAAACGGTCTGGTGAATTGTGATGATATTTAAACAAAAACTAACAGCAAGCGCTTGCCTACTCGCCGGAGGATTGCTTGCCGCCTCAGCGCCGACCTATGCTCATCATGCGTTTGCGGCAGAGTTTGATGCCAACAAACCCGTCGAACTGAAAGGCACGTTGACGAAAATCGAATGGATCAATCCTCATGGCTGGATTTATCTCGACGTGGCGGATAAGTCCGGCAAAGTCACCAATTGGGCGGTTGAATTCGGCGGCCCCAATGCGCTGATGCGGCGCGGTCTGCGCAAGACCGATTTTCCGATAGGCGCCGAGGTTTATGTTAACGGTTACCTGGCCAAAAGCGGAAAGCCGGTAGCTAATGGCAGCACGGTAAAGTTGCCGGATGGTCGTGACTTTTTTGCCGGCTCTGAAAATACCGGTGCTCCGGAACCTCCTAAACCTGCAAGCAATTAAAAGCGCGCCGTTTCAGCATAAAGCGGCGGCTATACGAGAAAACCTGCGTAAAGACTATGAGAATAATCAACCGTAATAAAGATAAGCAGACATTTGAGCGCTCAAGTTATGCTTCTGCGTTTAAACAACTTTCAGGCGCAGCGATTTTTGTAGCCTCTGTGACTTTGGTGGGCTGCGGCGCTCCGCACATCAAAGGGCAGGATAACGTTGCAACCACCACTGCGGATATCCTGCGCACGGCTGATGGAAAGCCGGATCTGTCCGGGATCTGGCAAACCTTAAGCACAGCAGATTGGGATCTTGAGCCGCATCAGGCCCGTAAGGATGCGCCGCCGGGTTTGGGGGTCGTGGTCGGCAATGTAATTCCCTATCAACCCTGGGCACTGGAACAAAAGAAAAAGAATTTCGACAATCGGGCGGAGCTGGACCCGCGCAGAAAATACGTCATGCCGGGCATTCCACGGGCCAATTACACGCCGGAGCCGTTCCAGATTTTTCAGTCCGACAAGCAATTGACCTTTATTTACGAGTTCGGCCAAACGGTGCGCACGATACACGCCAATGACACCAAGCATCCGGAAGGGCATATCGACTGGTGGATAGGCGATTCACGCGGGCATTGGGAGGGCGATACATTGGTGGTTGACGTGACGCATTTTAACGACCAAACCTGGTTTGACCGTTCCGGGAATTTTCATAGCGACGCCTTGCATGTGGTGGAACGTTATAAACCCATCGGGCCGGATCATATTCAGTACGAAGCCGTTATCGAAGATCCCAAGGTGTTTACCAAACCCTGGACGATCAGTCTGACGCTCTATCGGCACAAGGAAAAGGATTTTCAATTATTGGAAAACTACGGCTTCACATTCGATTACGAAAAGTTCTATCCATGAAGCAAGATTTAAAAACCTTTCAAGGTAAAGGCGAGGCGATTGTGAATTATCAAATTAATATTGTAAGGGCGTGGATTCCTGTGTTGCTGTCATGCACATTAATAGCGCAGCCCGGCTTTGCGGAAGACAAAGACCATGCTGAAAAACCGGCTGTGTGGGTTCCCAACAAGCTTTCTGACGGGCAACCGGATGTTCAGGGCTTTTGGCGTCCGGCGAATCAAGGGACTTACTCATTGGTCAATCCACGCAATGGCCAGGACGGCAAGCCCGACAAGGATGGAAAAATCCCCAAAAGGCCTGTAAAGCCCAGTCGCATCATCGATCCGGCGGACGGGCAAGTGCCTTACCAACCTTGGGCGCGTGCCAAGCAACAGCATGTCCAGGCCAATTTTAACAATCCGGTTAGCCAGGAGTTCATTGATCCTCAGGCGCGCTGTTTTCCGGGCGGCGTATCGAGGCAGCAGTGGTGGCATAACACCGAGATTCGGCAATACCCCAATTACGTGGTCATCATCGGCGATGCGGACAGGCGGATAATTCCGCTCGACGGACGGCCGCATATTCCGGGCAACATCAAGCTCTGGATGTCCGATTCCCGGGGACATTGGGAAGGCAATACCCTGATAGTCGATGTGACCAACAGCAACGCCAAGCATCGATTGAGCAATGAAGGCGATTTCTCCAGTGACAGCGTACATATTCAGGAGCGCTTTACCTTTCTCGATGCGAACACTTACCAATACCAGGCAACCTATGAAGATCCACGCGTTTACACGCGGCCATGGACGGTTTCCTCAAAGCAGGTTCGTGCCAATACGGACGAGCCGGATTTTGAAGCATGGGAATACGCCTGTATTGAAGGCGAGAAAAATACGGATAACTACATTACCGAGAAAATTGTATCTCAGTAGCACGGACAGGGAATTCAGCTGATTCCATTGGGTTCCGCCATCGCTTTTTGTTTGCATCATGCTTTTGGCGGTTCTCTGTTTAACTAAACAAGCAAGAGGTATTCATTATGACACTCATTGAAATTGCCCAATTACTGGAAAACTCGGAGTTCGGTACAGCGCTGCGCGAGTCTCAATACATGTTTCCGATTGTAGAAGGTATCCATTTGTTGGGGCTGGCACTTTCATTCGGATTGATTTTTTTTATTGATCTGCGTTTGCTCGGCATATTTTTACCGGAAGTGCCCATTTCGCTGATTTTACAGCAGTTTAGAGCCTGCATTTTTGGCGGATTTGTTACGACCTTCATATCAGGCGGACTTTTATTTTGGGCTGAGGCCGCCAAAATGCTCGCCAACTCCGGCTTTCAGCTAAAGCTGCTGTTTATGTTCTTTGCGCTGATTAACGCGTTGTCGTTCGAACTCAAATCTGTCCGGCGCGGATCGGCTTGGCTGGATCAGGTATTAGCCCCGCTGGATATCAGGTTTGCCGCTTGCGCATCGCTGATTTTATGGGGCGGCGTGACCATCTTCGGACGTTTGACGCCTTATATGAGCGGCTGAGCAATTAAAAACGCATTAAATACCCATTCGAGATAACCGTTATGACAACCCATACTATAGCCAATACTATTCAAGACTCTTCAGTCAGCACCTTTCTCAGGTCGATAGACCACGACTTTATCGTCGTGTTTGAAGTGGTGCACGTGCTCGGGCTATTGCTGCTGCTTTCGCCTCTTGTAGTGATTAATCTCCGATTGCTGGGCGTCGGGCTAAAACAGCAAACAGTAGCGCAAGTTTTTCAGGCTTTTTATCCGTTCATGTTAGGCGGATTAATCGTTGCCGTATTTTCCGGCACGTCCCTGTTTTTAACTTTCCCTGTGATGTATTACAACAATCCGATGTTTTTGCCCAAAATCGGCCTGCTGTTTTTGGCGGTGACAGTCCAATTGGCGTTAATTCTTACAACAACTCAGCAGACCTATCCGACCCCGTTATTTGCCAAAAGTGCGGCATTGCTGTCCCTTACTTTATGGTTCGGGATTGGCTTTGCCGGGCGGGCAATAGGATTTGTTTAGTTCATAGCTTAGCGATTTGTCTATATGCAACTGAAAAAGTCGGCCGCGCTTTTTACTGTTGGGGTTGCGTTCTTCAAACACAACGGTCAAGCAGCGGCTGACGATCAGCACATTATTTTAAGGATTGGAAATGCAACGAAAATCATTGGTTCTACTTGTCATAGCGCTGTTGCCAGGTCTGGTCGCCTGTGTTAACGAGATCAAGGAACCAACGCAGGAAGGCTACTTCAAGCCGACCGCTACCGTTCAGGACATCATGCTATCGCTGATTGATCCTTCCGCGGATGGCATTTGGAATTCGGTTAGCACGACGATTACCAAGACCGGTACGGAAGATAAGCAGCCTCGTACCGATCAAGAGTGGCAGGAAGTCAGGCGCAACGCCATTACGCTGATAGAAGGGGCGAATCTTTTGCTTATCAACGGGCGGCAGGTAGCGGCCAAAGGCGTGAAATCGGAGAATCCGGGGATCGAGGAAGGCCCGGAGGAAGTTCAGCGATTGCTTGATGCCGACAGGGAAAGCTATGTGAAGTTTGCGCATGCGCTGCACGATTCCGGTGTACAAGCTCTTGCCGCGATCGATGCGAAAAATTCCGCAGAACTTGTCGCCGTGGGCGGACGGATAGATGAGGCCTGCGAGCAGTGTCATCAGCGTTACTGGTATCCGAACCAGAACAAAGCCAAATAACAGGTAAGGCTTTTCAAAAAGCAGGGAATCTTGAAAATTGACCTTCAACTAACCCTGATATCGTGGCAAACATAATATAAGCAAAATCGCATGGACAGGTATTTGCATTGCCCCATCCACAGGGATTATGCAGGGACAATTGCCCAAAGGATACTCGTGCAAAAATTCATCGTCAGCTCAGTATTGCTCGCCGGTTTTGTTCCGGCACACGCATCGCAAGCACTATCCGCAGATAACGCAGAGGCCGTGCTTTTGGACACGGTAGAGGTCAAAGGCCGAGCAAGCCATTCCTCAGCCGTGGCCACTTCGGCATCGCAAGGCGTCGTCGGGCAGGCGAAGCTGGCTTATCGCCCGTTGGCGCGAGCCGGTGAGCTGGTTGAGGTCGTGCCCGGCGCACTGGCAACCCAGCACAGCGGCTCAGGCAAAGCCAACCAGTTTTATTTGCGCGGCTTTAACCTCGACCACGGCACCGATTTTTCAGTGGCGCTGGACGGCGTGCCGATGAACATGCCCAGCCATGCGCATGGCCAAGGTTATCTGGACTTGAACAGCGTCATCCCCGAACTGGTCGACCATGTCGACTACGGCAAAGGTCCGTATTACGCCGATGCCGGCGATTTTTCTTCCGCAGGTTATTCGCGCATGCACACGCTGCATGATTTGCCCAAAGGACTGTTCAAATTTACCGGCGGCGAGCTCGGCTATTACCGCGCGCTTCTGGCCGATTCCAAAAAAATCGGTTCGGGCGATTTGTTGGCGGCGGGTGAATTCAACGCTTATGACGGCGTATGGCAGCAGCCGGAAGACTTGGGCAAATACAATGGCATGTTGCGCTACACGCTGGACAACACCGATTGGGGCTTGTCGGTCAACGCCAAAGCCTATCACTCCAGTTGGAACGCGACCAACCAGATTCCGGAGCGGGCTATCGAAAGCGGCACGCTGGACCTGTACGGCAGCATGGACCCTTCTGACGGCGGCGACAGTAACCGGTACAGCCTGTCCAGCAACGTCTGGAGCCGGGGCGAAAGCTATAAAAACGACTTTAATGCTTATGTTGTTTATTACGATCTCAATCTTTACTCCAACCCGACCGGCTTCCTTGACAACCTCGTGCAGGGCGACCAGGTGCATCAGACTGAGCGCCGCGTGGTCACAGGCGGCAACGGCGAGCAAACCTGGTTTGGCAAATGGTTCGGCTTTAACGTTGACAACAGCTTGGGCCTGCAAATCCGTCACGATGAAGTCATCGGCGCCGCGTTAAACCGCACCGAACAACGCCGGATTTTCGAAACCGTGCGCAAGGACGATATCAGCGAAACCAGCGTGGCGGCCTACCTGAAAAACCAGATCAGGTGGCATGAAAAATTCCGCACGATTTCAGGATTGCGCGCCGATTTTTTGGATATCAATGTTGAAAGCCGCACGCTCGCGGCCAATTCTGGGCAACGAAATGCAGCTTTGCTGAGTCCCAAACTCAGCATGATTTTCGGCCCCTGGGTTGATAACGAAGTGTTTGTAAATCTGGGTTACGGCCATCACTCCAATGACGCACGCGGGGCGACCTTGCGCGTTAACCCGGTCAGCGGCGATTCGGCCGATTCGGTCTCGCCATTGGTACGGTCGCGCGGCGGTGAAATCGGGCTGCGCAACTCATTTTTTCCGGGCTTGAATTCCACGGTGGCGCTGTGGTGGATGCAAGTCAATTCCGAACTGATTTTCGTCGGCGATGCCAGCAGCACCGAACCCAGCGGACGCAGCGAGCGCCACGGCGTGGAATGGAGCAACTACTACCAGGCAACCGACTGGCTGACCCTGGATGCCGACCTGGCTTTTTCAAAAGCGAATTATGTCGGCGTGCCGCGCGAGACCAACTATATCCCCAATTCGGTCGGCCGGGTGATCAGCGCCGGGGCGGTAGTGCAACTCCCCTTTCACACCTTTTCGACCTTGCGTTTGCGCCACTTCGGCGACATTCCGCTGAATGATGCAGGCAGCCTGACCGCAGGCGACACAACGCTGGTCAACTGGGGCCTAGGCTATCAGCATAAGGATTTGAAACTTGAGCTTGACCTGTTCAATCTGCTGGACGCCAAAAGCAATGACACCGCTTATGCCTATACGTCACGTTTGCCGGGTGAAGCCGCCGCGGGGGTGGACGGCATACTCAAGCATCCGGTGGAGCCTCGCATGGTAAGACTGGCCGCTTCGGTGAGGTTTTAATCTGAGTTGATAATTTTGCTACGCTAAATTCAGAGCCTTAAGACAGGTTTGATGAATATTAACGGATGAATCTCTGTTGTCTGGAAACGAAATAGGATCATCACTGTGACACATTAGTTTTCACGGAATGATCTATTCCTGTCTTACTCAAAAACATTGAGGTTTAGAGCCGGTAAATCCGTGCAGACCAATCTGTTTTTAAGGGTATTGAGCCAAAAAGAATTAAATGCAATTGATGCTAAATGGATAACCAAAAGCCAGTAAGGAATGCGCACAAAATAACTTGAGCAAGTTGCCAATAGCTGGAGTGCAGGCTTCGCCTGCCAGCGCAAGTACCCAACCGATTGCACTCCCGCTGAAAACTTATCTCGAGTTGTTCAAATTGTTTCAAGCTCATTCCTAAGCCACGCCAACGAGCCATCGGCGGATGAAGTTCCATGCCGGTGATTCCTATATCACTTTTAAAGATATATAAATCTAATAATAACGTTTTATTGAAAATAACAATTACCCTACGATGTGATTCATAGCTGACAGAGTACCTTGTCGGCTCTGTTGCCTGACTTAATTGCAGCGATTTTATTTAAATTTGAATAGCGATCCTGAAAAAGGGTTGGTCTATCAATTTTTGGAAAACAAACGAGCACATCATTATGGATACATTTTTAGGTCGAAATTCTGTCGACAGTCCAGCGGAACCTGGCTCGACGCTGTTGGCATTTGACGAATTGCAGTCACGTTCGCTGGCGCTATCTCTGCGAGCGACAGCTTTGGTTTTTGAAGATCCTGTTTCGAAACGATTGCTGGAACAGATCGAACGTATCGCACCTAGCGACGCAACCGTTCTTATTATCGGAGAAACCGGAACCGGTAAAGAGCTGGTCGCCAGGCATATTCATGCCCTTAGCAAACGCAGCAAAAAAGTTTTTGGGGCCTTAAACTGCGCCGCGTTGAGTGAAAACCTGATCGAGAGCGAACTGTTCGGTCATGAAAAAGGCTCTTTTACCGGGGCTTTAATGAGTAAAGAGGGCTGGTTCGAAACCGCCAATAAAGGCAGCCTGTTTCTCGATGAAGTAGGGGACTTGCCGTTTAGCATGCAAGCCAAATTGCTGCGTGTGCTACAGGAACGGGAAGTTGTCAAAGTAGGTTCCAGGCAGCCTGTGCCGGTCGATGTCAGAATCATCGCGGCAACCAACGTCAATCTGGAAGAGGCCGTTGCCGCTTCGCATTTTCGGGCCGATTTATATTACCGTTTCAATGTTGCGACTATTCAGCTAAGTCCTTTACGCGAACGACCCGGCGATATTCTGCCGTTGGCAAGGCATTTTCTGAAAATTTACGGCGACCGCTTGGGCTATGGTGAATTCAAGTTGTCGCCGGCAACCGAATTGACCTTATTGAATTACGATTGGCCGGGCAATATTCGCGAGCTGGAAAATGCCATTCACCGTGCGCTTCTGGTTTGTCCAAGTAATTGCTTAAGGCCTGAGGATTTCAAGCTATCCGGCGTTAGAACCTTGGAGCAAGGGCCATCGGTTTCCACCACGTCTTTGGAAAGCGCCTTGCAGCGCCTGTGCGAGCAAGCGCCACCCAAACTATTTGAAATTATAGAAGAGACGGTGATCCGGACTGCCTTTGAATTCTGCGAAGAAAACCAGGTTCAGACCGCGCGTTTGTTGGACATCAGCCGCAATGTGCTCAGGCATAAGTTGGGGCAATATGGCATGCTGCCGAATGGGCAGAAAAAATCGCCAGATGCATATAAAGAGGCGGAGCTTATAAGGGCCGGGAATATCAGGAAAGCAGACCCGGAAAACCTGTATCGATTGACTTAGTTATGTTGCGTTTGCCGGTTGTTTTGATCGATCGTAATAGGGTGACGCGCTGTCGATATAGTAGGGTTATTAATTTAAATAAAACGATATTATTAGCTCGATATATCGGTTAAATAAATGCTTAACTTGAAATTAAAACATTCCGAGAACGCATCTGTGCGCCTTGACAGAGCGTAACGACTTAAAGTACTTTATAAAAAACGAAATTAAGCTGACCGGACAACCGGAAGCCAGTGAGTCCCTTTCTTATTCTTAGGGGCCACTGGCTTTTTTTTGGTCAAAATTTCGCTAACCGTTATTCGTTCATCGCTTGCCAGACAGTTTAGCGATTGAAATTCCAGGAGATTTTTATGGCACATTGGTACGAAGACAATTCCCATTCCATCGGCCAAACTCCGCTGGTGCGGCTGAATCGCATCATTGAAGGCGCGCCGGTCACCCTGCTGGCAAAAATAGAAGGGCGCAATCCGGCTTATTCAGTCAAATGCCGGATTGGCGCGGCGATGATTTGGGATGCCGAGCGCCGCGGCTTGCTGGGGCCCGGCAAGGAACTCGTCGAGCCGACCAGCGGCAATACCGGCATTGCGCTGGCGTTTGTCGCGGCGGCCCGGAACATTCCGTTGACATTGACGATGCCTGACACGATGAGTCTGGAACGCCGCAAGTTATTGATTGCCTATGGCGCCAAACTGGTGCTGACGGAAGGCGCAAAAGGCATGAGCGGCGCGATCGCGAAAGCCGAGGAAATCGCCGTGTCCGATCCCGAGCGGTATGTTTTGCTGCAACAGTTTAAAAATCCGGCGAACCCGGCTATTCATGAGCAAACCACCGGGCCGGAGATATGGAACGATACTGGGGGCACTGTCGATATCCTGGTTTCCGGCGTCGGCACCGGCGGTACGATTACCGGGGTTTCCCGCTACATCAAGCAGACCCAGCGCAAGGCTATTATCTCGATCGCGGTTGAACCTGAGGCGAGCCCGGTGCTCAGCCAGTATCGTGCAGGCGAGCTGCTAAAGCCCAGCCCGCATAAAATTCAGGGCATCGGCGCGGGGTTTGTGCCCGATGTGCTCGATCTGTCGCTGGTTGATGACATCGAGCAGGTCAGCAATGAAGACGCCATCGCTTACGCGCGCCGTCTTGCACGGGAAGAGGGCATACTGTCGGGCATTTCCTCTGGCGCTGCCGTGGCTGTCGCGGCGCGTGTCGCCAAGCGTCCGGAAAACCTAGGCAAAACCATTGTCGTCGTGCTGCCGGATTCCGGCGAGCGCTATTTGAGCTCACCTTTGTTCGAAGGTGTTTTCGACGCGGGCGGTTTTGCCGCATGAGCGATTTCAGTTATCAAACCATCAAGCCGGACTGGGGCGTCGATGAGCTGGTGACAAGATTGCGCCGTTTACGCGTGCAGTCATTGGAAACCCGGCAGCGCCGCGACAAGCCGCCCAAGCTGCCGTCGCGCAAGGAATTGCAGAAGATTCTCGACGGCCTGGGCTCGGTGTTGTTTCCAAACCGGCTGGGACTGCCGGACCTGGATGACGAGGGCATCGATTACTTTGTCGGCCATACGCTCGATACCCTGTTGCGTGAGCTGTTCAGGCAGATCCGCCGCGAACTGCAATTTGTTTCCGCACAGCTGCCTGCTGATGAGATATACCGGCAGGCGGTCATTATTACCCGCGAGTTTGCCGCGCGCTTGCCTGAGGTCAGGACGCTGATCGAAAGCGATATCCTGGCCGCGTACGAAGGCGATCCGGCGGCAAGAAGCTCTGACGAAGTGCTGGTTTGTTATCCGGGCATTACCGCGATTATTCATCACCGGCTCGCCCATGACCTTTATAAATTGGGCGCGCCGCTGGTGGCTCGGATCATTGCCGAGATTGCCCATTCAGCCACCGGCATTGATATTCATCCCGGCGCGCAGATCGGCGACAGTTTCTTTATCGACCACGGCACCGGTGTGGTCATCGGCGAGACCGCCGTCATCGGCCGGCATGTCCGCCTGTATCAGGCCGTCACCTTGGGCGCCAAACGTTTTCAAAAAGACGATGACGGCATCCTCGTTAAAGGCAATGCCCGGCACCCTATCGTTGAGGACGATGTCGTCATTTACGCGGGCGCGACGATTCTGGGACGCATCACCATTGGCTGCGGTTCGACCATCGGCGGCAACGTCTGGCTCACCCATAGCGTACCGCCCGGCAGCAATATTACCCAGGCGCATGTGCGCAGCGAATTGTTTCATGATGGGGGCGGGATATAAATTCAAACGCACTGTACTCGACTTAAGACGGGAAGGAGTTTTATTAATTTAAAAAAGCGGCGATGCCATAGAGTGGGAACAGTATTCTCTCAATTGGAGTGCAGGCTCCGCCTGCTTTGCAAGCATAGCTTGCACTCCTCCGAGCGGGACAGGCCCAACATTCTGCGTAACGTTACGGGTTAGACCTTCCAGGGTTTTAAAACCTGGAAGGTCTGGATATCTGCTTGGGAACCAGCGCACATCCGTCATTTCGGCAGGTATGCCAACAACTAATTACACCAACCACAACAGGAAAAAGTCATGTCCGATATTCATGAAGGTCAAACCCATACCGCATTAGGTGACGTTGCCGCGCGTACACTGGCAAATGCGACTAAAACCGCCCCAATGCTGTCAACCATCACTCCTAGGTGGTTGGTTCATTTACTGCAATGGAAACCTCTGGAAGCCGGTATCTACCGGGTCAACAAGGTCAAGAACGAAACCGGCCTGCTGGTCGATTGCTCCAGCCTTGACGAAAAAGAATTGCCGCAAACCTTTGTCGATTATGAGGAATGGGGACGCGAATATCGCTTGAATGCGGTCAATACCGTGCTCGACGTGCATACCCGTATTTCCGATTTATACAGCAGCCCGCACAATCAAATCCACGAGCAGCTGCGTTTGACTATCGAAACGATTAAAGAGCGCCAAGAAAGCGAGCTGATCAACAATGCCGAATACGGCTTGCTGAACAATGTAGCTCCAGGTTTTAAAGTACAGCCGCGTACCGGCGCGCCGACGCCTGACGATATGGATGAACTGATTTCCAAGATATGGAAAGAGCCCGGCTTCTTCCTGGCGCATCCATTAGCGATTGCCGCGTTCGGCCGCGAATGTACCCGCCGCGGCGTACCGCCTGCTACCGTCAGCATGTTCGGATCGCAGTTTTTGACCTGGCGCGGTATTCCTATCATTCCATGCGACAAGCTGAAAGTGGTCAACGGCAAAAGCAACATCTTGCTGCTACGCACCGGTGAAAGCCGTCAAGGCGTGGTCGGTCTGTATCAACCTAACCTGACCGGCGAATTAAGCATGGGTCTGTCCGTCCGCTTTATGGGCATCAATCACAAAGCAATTGCCTCTTATTTGATCTCACTGTATTGCTCGCTGGCAGTATTGACTGACGATGCGCTCGGCGTGCTCGAGAATGTCGAAGTGGGCAAGTACCATGAATACAAATAACAGCGATTTTGCTCAAGACGCATCATTGCCCGACATAGCGCAATTGACCAAACTGGCCAATGAGCTGTTTACGGCCTTGCCTTGCGACGGCTCGCGGATCGGCCTTGCCGCTTCGGCAGTGCAGGGCGGTGTTGCTTCAAAGTCCGTTATACCGCAAGGTTTCGGCCTGCCTGATGAAGCGGAACTCCAAAAGCTGCTGACTCCGCGTCAGCCGTCCTTAGCGAGTGTTCCCGATAGCCTGGATACGGGGTCGGTTCTCGGCAATCCGTCTTCACCGGCGGCATCGCCGTTGGCAGGCTTGGACGAGTCCGTGCTGGCGGGTGTTCTGCCGCACGATTTCGGGCTGCCCGATGCCGTGCAATTGCAACAGTTATTGGTTTCGCGAGTGCCGTCAGGAAGCAACGTTCCCGGAACGGCAGATGCCGGTTCAATTCCTGCTGCGCCGTCTTCGGCGGCTACCGGCAGTGTTCCGCTTAGCTCGCAGGGCAATCCCATTTCGACGGCAACTTACGGTTTGGCCGCCTCCATGGCTGATTTTGACGCCTCGTTGATAGAGGGACTTTCGCCTCAAGCCTATGGGCTGCCGGGCGAAGCCGAGTTGCAAAAGCTGTTCGGGGGATCGGCAGCTACGCCGGCAAGCACCGGTTCGGACTCGTCATTTTATTTTCTGGATGAGCTGAAAACCGGAGGTTTTAATGCGCAAGTTCCGGCCCTGGCGTCCGCCCATCCGGCGTTTGATGTGCGGGCGGTGCGCCGCGATTTTCCGATCCTGAAAGAGCGGGTCAACGGCCAGCCGCTGGTCTGGTTCGATAACGCGGCGACTACCCAAAAGCCGCAGGTGGTTATCGATAGAATCTCGTATTTTTACGAACACGAGAATTCCAATATCCACCGGGCGGCGCACGAGTTGGCGGCGCGGTCCACCGACGCTTATGAAAAGGCGCGAGATACCGTTGCCAAGTTCATGAATGCGCCGTCTTCTTCGGAGATTGTATTCGCGCGCGGCACCACCGAGGCGATCAATTTGGTCGCGCAAAGCTGGGGCCGTCAACACATCAAGGCCGGCGATGAGATCGTGATTACCTGGCTGGAGCACCATGCCAATATCGTGCCGTGGAAACAATTGTGCGATGCAACCGGCGCGACATTGCGCGTTGCGCCGGTCGATGACGACGGCCAGATCTTGCTCGGCGAATATCAAAAGCTACTGAATTCGCGCACCAAGCTGGTGGCGTTCACGCAGGTTTCCAATGCGCTGGGCACGGTCACGCCGGCTCGGGAAATGATCGAGATGGCGCATCGGGTCGGCGCACGCGTGTTGCTGGATGGCGCGCAGTCGGTTTCGCATTTGCGCGTGGATGTGCAGGCGCTGGACTGCGACTGGTTCGTGTTCTCCGGGCACAAGATATTCGCCCCGACCGGCATTGGCGTGTTGTACGGCAAGGCTGAGCTGCTGGAGGCCATGCAGCCGTGGCAGGGCGGCGGCAACATGATAGCGGATGTGACGTTTGAACAGATCGCCTATCAGCCGGCCCCCGCCCGCTTTGAAGCCGGCACCGGCAATATCGCCGATGCGGTCGGTCTGGGCGCCGCGCTGGAGTACGTGCTGAAACTCGGCATCGACAATATCGCCCGTTACGAGCATGAGTTGCTGGTGTATGCGATGGATGCGTTAAGAACCGTCTCCGGCCTGCGCCTGATCGGCACGGCTGCAAATAAAACCAGCGTGTTGTCGTTTGTATTGGAAGGGCACAGCAACCAGGATATCGGCGTCGCATTAAACCGCGCCGGTATTGCGGTGCGAACCGGCCACCACTGCGCGCAACCGATCTTGCGCCGTTTTGGCTTGGAAAGCACGGTGCGCCCGTCGCTGGCGTTTTACAATACGCATCAGGAAGTCGACCTTTTGGTTAGCACCGTCAGAAGGATTCAGAGCGGTCAGCATTTTTAGCGACCTGGAAATCACCGGGCGCTTATAGCTGGCTTCAGGTGATTTCCATGAAACAGCATCCCCGCGTTACTCATCACGAAAGGCACGAAGAACAACTTCGTGCCTTTCGTCGTTAAAATAGTCAGCCGATGGGCCGAACTTCCCTGCCAAGCAGGTCGGAACAGCCTGCTTCAATTATGCTTAGGGTTCACTGGGCGGTAATGGCGCTGTGCCGAACAATGGCGACGTGTCACTGGGCGGCAACGGCGTAGTGCCGAATAACATCGATGTTTCGCTGGGTTGCAAAGGCGCATTGCCGACGGGTAGCGATGGCGGGTCCAGACGCAGCACAGAGCCGTCTTGGGGCATGGTTACGTAGAGAAACTGGTTATTCGGATCGATGGCGATATCGGCGGGTTCTGTATTAGTAAGCCCCAGGCTCGAAAGATCCAGTATGCAATGCGCGCTATCCAGTGTTGAAGGAAAATGCAATAAAGCAGGCCCGGCGCCACAGCCAAAACCATTGGCAATGGTTGTCGCGAAAAAGCCGTTGTCGGTATTGGATGCCGTCATGCCGGTTGCAAAGACTGGCCTGCTTTCAAACGCTGGAATAAAGTTCGGGGTTGAGGCATCGGCGGTGGCAGGGAACTCTGCGCCAAAGATCGACAGAAATAACTGCGTTGCTTTAACATCGTTATTGGGATCAAGCTCTGTAGGCAGCGGGGCCAGTACCGTACCTCCACTATTGATGGCGAGTCCGGAAGGAAAAGTATCAAGCGGCGGCGGCAAAACTACCGCTGACGGTAGGCTGGTCACTACAATCTGCGGGTTTTGCAGCGTTCCGTTGTTAAAGCTCAGGCGCAGTACAAACGGCATTCCGCCGCTGGCATTCGTCAATCCGGTCACCAGCACATCCAGTTGATCGGACCCAGATTGCGATGTGGCGATATCGCCAAAGACCGGATTAACCATGACCAGCGTATCCGGCATGCCTGTAAGTATGTTAAATGCTTGGCTTTGGAGAATATTGCCCATTATCCAGGCTCTCAAGTCGATGACGGGCTGTGCCAGCAGGGTATCCGGATCGACAGAATACAAGACTCCATTCATTTCCTGAGCCCAGATAATGTTACTGGCCGAGTCCAGCGCGAGCCGAAAATTTCCGGTTAATTGATTGTTTTGGGTCATCAAATTGCCATTGGCATCGAATTTAAGCAGCCCGCCGCCCCCAAACTCCGGAAGGGGCTGGGATTGCACGAAAACGCTTCCTGTATTGTCAACGACTATCCCGGTAGGATTGTTGACTTGGGCAAAAATAATGGGTTCGGAATAAGCGCGCCCAATAATGGCGAAATTGAGCGCTAGAATAAAAAATGCAGCAATTAAACGTTTGAGTTTCATGTCATTACTCCTCATTTTGTTGCGGGATGACCGAATTTTATTTTCGTGACTGCCGCTCGTCAGCCTGCATAGGATTAAGTCGTTACACAACGTCACTTCAGCATTGAGCGGGCTTAGGAAATATTCTCGGCGCCCGGTAAGCGTTATGCGAACCTTGGGTGCAGATTTTCCGGTTCCTCCTTCGCATGGGTGAACATCGTCAGCAGAAGAGGCTTAAAAACTGCTTCTTTTCTAAATTAGAGATAGAGCAATGCGATAGTTAATTCTGTACGCTTATGCACACATGCAAAACTAACAGGTTGAATCTGTAGTTTATCGTTTTATTAGACATAGTGCGTGTCATCAAAAACCAGCCCCAGGCGCATCTTGCCGGTGCACGTCTTTGCAAAACAGTTCATATGTCGCAGCTCGCTATGGCATATGAACTGGTATTTCTAAAATCCAGTTCGCCCTCTTTTATCTCATTGTTTTTAAGTGACTATTTAGTAGCGTGGTATTTGCCTCTAATAACTCGCTCGGAGAATGGCTGCACTTCTATGCGACCTAATCTCCAGTGGGCTTTTCCTAAACGACAACCAATTGAAATAAAAATAATGTTAAAAAAACTTGGCCTATCTGTGCTGCTGTTGATTGCACAAAATGGAGCTGAAGCAGCGGTGCGGGATTTCACGCTGCATATCGACAACGGCAATCTGACAATCACCGATATCAGCGGCACAACGCTGCTTATTCTCAAGATTTACCTTAATGCCTGCAGCGGATCGGTGTGCTTCATACCGAACGCTTCCGCGACGGCGGGATAGGTCACGGCCCCGCGATAGGTGTTGAGCCCGTATTGCAGCGCCTTGTCTTTACGCACGGCGTCCAGGCCTTCGTTGGCGAGTTGCAGGGCGTACTTGGCCGTTTGGTTGTTCAGCGCGAAGGTGCTGGTGCGCGGCACGGCCCCCGGCATGTTGGCAACGCAATAATGCACTACGTCGTCGACGACATAAGTCGGATGGCTGTGAGTCGTCGGGCGCGTGGTTTCCACGCAGCCGCCTTGGTCGACGGCCACGTCCACGATTACCGAGCCTTTGCGCATGGTCGGCAGCATGTCGCGGGTAATCAGCCAGGGCGCTCGCCCGCCGTGGATCAAAATCGCGCCGATGACCAGATCGGCGGTTTCGATGGCTTCTTCGATGGTCGATTCGTTGCTGATGCGGGTTTGCAGTTGGCCGCGGTAAATGTCGTCCAGATATTTCAAGCGGGCATGGCTGATATCCAGTACCGTGACTTGCGCGCCCAGGCCGACCGCTACCCGAGCGGCGTTGGTGCCAACGATGCCGCCGCCCAGAATGATGACATTGGCGGGTGCGACGCCCGGCACGCCGCCGATCAGTACGCCGCGTCCGCCATGCGATTTTTGCAGATAAGTGGCGCCGGCCTGGGTCGCCATGCGCCCCGCCACTTCGCTCATCGGTATCAACAAAGGCAAACTGCCGTCTTCGGTCTGCACGGTCTCGTACGCGATGCCGGTGGTGCCGCTGGTTAGCAGGGCTTCGGTCAGCGGCTTATCGGAAGCCAGATGCAGGTAGGTGAACAGCAACAGGTCCTGGCGCAGATAGGGATATTCCGAGGCAATCGGTTCCTTGACTTTGACCACCATGTTCGCCGCCCAGGCATCTTCCGCGTTGGGAACGATTTGCGCTCCGGCCAAGCGGTATTCTTCGTCCGAAAGCGAGCTGCCTTCCCCGGCGCCGCTTTGTACCAGCACCTGATGGCCCCGGCGCGTTAACGCCCTGACTGAGCCTGGCGTCAGGCCGACTCGATTCTCGTTGTCCTTAATTTCTTTAGGTAGGCCGATTAGCATGGTTTGACTCCTGGCTAGTGGAACGGAAACGCGTTAATAAAAAATCTTGTCGTTTAAATTTATATACCCTTTAGAAGAGCGTAGCATAATTTAGCGCGGTTTTTTAAGTACAGCGTAATGTCGATTGTCCCGGTTAGTCCGGTCGGGTACGAGGCTGTGAAAATATTCGTTTTTAGAAAAAATTAAAGAATTCACCACGAAGCCAAAAGTAGGCGCCTCTAGGCGGCACGAAGAACACGAAGTTTTCAATGCACTGAATTAAAACGATTGTTTTTCTTCGTGTTCTTCGTGCCTTCGTGGTGAAAAATGTTTTTAGCCTAATTTGGATAATACTTTCACAGTCTCGTACCCTACGGCGCTTGATTAGCAAAAATTGCTGAGGCCCAGATGGTTAAATCAGCTTGCCGGCTGTTTTGCCGAAATCTAGGTAATGGCCGGTATTGCCGGTCCGGACGGCTTGGCGTAGCCTGAGAAGTAAAGCCGCCGATATCGCGTTATCTCTCATCCCAAGAACCGGGGATTTATATGCAGATATTATTACCTGAACGCAGCCAGACGCCGTTAAACGACGATCAATATTATCTGCTTCAACAATTTTTTTCGACTTTATCGCCGGAGCAGGCCGCCTGGGTTGGGGGGTACGTGACCGGGCGGGTTGCAAAGGATTTGCCAGCCCTCCCAAGCGCCGCCGATATTGCCGATATTACCATTCTGGTCGGTTCACAAACCGGCAACGGTGAGACGCTGGCCGAACAACTGCACAGCCTGGCCGCCGGGCGCGGCTTAAAAACAACGGTCAAAAAAATGGGCGATTACAAACTGCCGCAATTGAAGGCCGAGAAAAATCTGCTGGTCATCGTCAGCACTTACGGCGAAGGCGAGCCGCCTGACAATGCCAGGGAATTGGTCGAGTATTTATTCAGCAAGCGCGCTCCGTCGCTCAAGAAAATGCATTTTGCCGTGCTGGGTCTGGGCGATTCCGGTTACGAGTTCTTCTGCAAAACCGGCATTGATTTCGACCGGCGTTTGGAGGAACTGGGGGCAACGCGCATTCATCCCAGGGTTGATTGCGATGTGGACTACGAGTCCAGCGCCGAAGCGTGGATGGATGCGGTGTTGAATGTACTGTCCCTGCGCCTGGAAGCCAACTCTCAAACCGCAGAGTCCGCGCCGCCGTCTGTTGCAAGCTCCTCTGTCTATTCGCGTAAGCATCCGTTTCCTGCGCTGTTGCTGGAAAACATCGTGCTGAACGGGCGGGGTTCGCTGAAGGAAACCCACCATCTTGAATTTTCTCTGGAAGGTTCCGGCCTGAGTTACGAGCCGGGCGATGTGCTCGGCGTTTATCCGACCAATGCGCCCGACGTGATCGATGCCCTGTTACAGACGCTGCATTTTGCCGGTACGGAATGGGTTACGCTGGATGACGGTAAGGAAGGCTTCCTTTACGACGCGCTGTTCCGGCATTATGAAATTACCGCCATTACCCGGCCGGTCATGCAAAAATACGCCTTATTAGCCAATAACCAGAAGCTGGATCAGTTGCTGCACGACAAACAAAAACTGAACGACTATCTGTATGGCCGTGAAATGATTGACCTGGTAACCGACTTCCCATCCGGGGAGCTATCGCCGCAGGCGTTTGTCGGCTGCCTGCGCAAACTGCCACCCCGCGCATATTCGATTGCCTCCAGCCTGAAACAGCATCCCGACGAAGTGCATATCACCGTGGCTGCGGTACGTTACCAGTCGCATGGCCGGGATCGCAAAGGGGTTGGTTCGACGTATCTGGCCGAGCGCATTGATGGGGATACGATTATCCCTGTTTATATCGACCGCAATAATAATTTTAAGCTTCCGGCCGACCCCGACACGCCGATTATCATGATCGGTCCCGGCACCGGCATCGCGCCGTTCCGTGCCTTTGTCGAAGAGCGTGAAGCGATCGGCGCGCCGGGCAAAAACTGGCTGTTTTTCGGCGACCAGCATTTCGAGACCGATTTCCTGTATCAGGCCGAATGGCTGCGCTATCTTAAAAGCGGGCTACTGACCCGCATGGATGTCGCCTTCTCGCGCGATCAGGAACAAAAAATCTATGTTCATCATTTGATGGCCGAACACGGCAAGGAACTGTACGCGTGGTTGCAGGAGGGAGCTCATCTTTATGTCTGCGGCGACGGAAAATGCATGGCGCATGATGTGCATCAGGAATTGCTGAACATTGTTGCTGCCGAAAGCGGTACGGGCAATGCGGAAGACTATATAGCGGACCTGCAAAGGACCAAACGCTATCAACGGGATGTGTATTGAAAGAGGTTCACTGATTTAGACCTTCCAGGTTTTACTTATGTGTTAAATGAGGTTGAAACGATGACCGATATCACTCCGGAACAATTGGCAAAACAGTCTGAAGTCGAGCGGATCAAGGATGCCAGTAATTACCTTCGCGGCACGCTGGTCAAGAGCCTGCAAGACCCATTGACCGGCGCACTAAGCGAAGACGACACCCAGCTATGCAAATATCATGGCATTTACCAACAGGATGACCGCGATTTGCGCGACGAGCGCCGCAGGCAGAAACTGGAGCCTCGCTACCAGTTTATGGTGCGCATCCGCTTGCCCGGCGGGGTGTGCACCCCGACGCAATGGCTGGAAGTGGACCGCATCGCCAACACCTGGTGCAATAACACCATCCGGCTGACTTCCAGGCAGACTTTCCAGCTGCACGGCATCGTCAAGCGCAACCTGAAAAAGACCATTGCGGAAATTAACGCCGCGCTGCTCGATACCATTGCCGCCTGCGGCGACGTGAACCGCAACGTCATGTGCAATCCCAATCCGCAGCAATCGCGGCTGCACGAGGAAGTCTACGAGTATGCCCGCCGCATCAGCGAGCATTTGTTACCCCGAACGACGGCTTATCATGAAATCTGGCTGGATGAAGAACTGCTGTCTTCAAGCCGGCAGGACGAAGAGCCGATCTACGGCAAGCACTACCTGCCGCGCAAATTCAAGATAGCGGTCGCCATTCCGCCAAGCAACGATGTCGATCTGTTTGCCAACGATTTGGGTTTTATCGCAATCGCCGAGGATAACCATCTGCTCGGGTTTAACGTCACCGTCGGCGGCGGCTTGAGCATGACCCACGGCGAGACGTCTACTTACCCGCGCCTGGCCGACGTGATCGGCTATTGCCCGAAGAGCAAGACGCTGCAAGTCGCCGAGGAAATCGTCACGATTCAGCACGATTTCGGCGATAGGACGCAGCGCAAACACGCCCGCTTTAAATATACCATCGAGGACCGGGGCATCGACTGGCTAATGTTTGAACTGAACCGGCGGCTGGGATGGAGCCTGGAGCCGCCCCGGCCTTATATATTCGAACATTCCGGCGACCGTTACGGCTGGGTCGAAGGCGCTAACGATACCTGGCATTACACCCTGTTTATCCAGAACGGCCGCATACTCGACACCGAGATTGACCCGATGATGACCGGGTTGCGTGAAATCGCCAAGGTGCATGACGGCGATTTCAGGCTCACCGCCAACCAGAATTTGATGATCGGGCAGGTCAGCAGTAAACGCAAACCGGTCATTAATGCGCTGCTGGAAAAATACCGGTTGGCTAAAGGTCATCAGACCGCTCTGCGCCTGAACTCGATGGCCTGCGTGGCGTTTCCGACCTGCGGTTTGGCCATGGCGGAAAGCGAGCGCTACTTCCCGTCGCTGCTCGACAAACTGGATAAGATCGTCAAACAGGCCGGGCTTGGAAACGATCCGATCCTGATTCGCATGACCGGTTGCCCGAACGGCTGCGCGCGCTCGGTGCTCGGGGAAATCGGTTTTATCGGCAAAGCGCCGGGCAAGTACAACCTGTATCTGGGCGCAGGCTTTTACGGCCAGCGCCTGAACAAACTGTACCGCGAGAATATCAACGAGGAACAGATTCTTGCCGAATTAACGCCGATTCTGCAACGCTATGCCCGCGAACGGGAGCCGGGGCAGCGCTTCGGCGATTTTGTCATCAAAGCTGGTTATGTCAGGGAAGTTTTGGCGGGCAGGGATTTTCACTTGTAAGCATTCATCCTGAAATTTTTAAAGTTATAGATGAACTCATAGAAAATTTGGTGTCATTATGGCACCATAAAGGTATAATAAATTTTTATAAAGCAAGTAGGGGAATGCTAAAGAAGAGTAATAAATGATCACCTCAGCCACTAAACATAGAGACGACATCGGGTCGAATCTTGAAAAAGACAAGGCACAGCTACTTAAAACAGATGTCGTGATGAAATAATACTTAAGGTATTAAAAATGCAGCAAAAAACAATCGAACGAGGCCGTATTACGGCAAGGGTTTCTTTGTCAATACAAGAGAAATTGCAAGAGGCAGCAGATTTAACTGGCGCAACACTGAACCAGTTTGTGGTTCAGACCGCGCTGGAAAGGGCCGAGCAGCTGATTGAACGTGAGACGACAATCAGCTTGACCCGCAAAGATGCTGCAATGTTATTTACAATGCTTGAGAAGCCATCATCTCCGAATAATGTTTTGGCAAAGGCTTCTGAGCGCTATAAAAATGAGGTAGAAAGTGGGTTTCTCAATACGGACTCTGGATCGATCACATGATTTGAGAAATTTTAGTTGCGGCACTAAAGAGCTGGATGCCTGGCTGAAAAATACTGCGCGGCAGCATCAGGAAAAAAATATATCCCGTACATTTGTACTGATGGAAGACCAATCTCCTACAGTAGTTATCGGTTATTACTCACTTGCTATCCGCGGTTTGACACTTAAGGAAGCATTGCCGCAAAACATGAAAAAAGCCCTTCCTTTAAATGTGCCGGCAATGACGCTTGCCCGTTTAGCCGTATCGCTCGAAGAGCAGAAAAAAGGTCATGGCGAACGTTTATTGCTTGATGCCATGACGCGAGTTAAAACCGTTTCTAGCCTAGTTGGCGGTAGTTTCTTATTTGTCGACGCAAAGACTATAAAATTGTCGGATTTCTACATCCGTTACGGATTCACCGCTCTTCCTAGCGATCCGCTGATCCTGTGCTTGCGTATCGCTGATATTCCTTAAGCTAAACGATTGAGAAAATGGAGATTTACGCTAGCTTATAAGCTCGTTAAGCTATGCTTGCGAATCGGCTATCCCGCCGATTTGTTCTGGAGAAAATTCCGGTACTCGGTGCGGCAAGCGGGAGAAATATGTCCTGTGCGCAACATCAGTTAAGGGTTAGCCACTGACACTGACTTCGATGCCGGATAATTGCGTCCTAAGTACCGGTGCTGAATATCGCTCATAATAACTGCCCTGCACCAGGTCGAAACCGGCGTTGCGAGCCAACTGATCGGACTTTTTCTGATCGATTTGCTGGAGGATGCTCTGGCCGCCTGCTAATGTTACCCGCTCCCTTAAGCCGCTTAATTTTTCAAAAATGTTACTGTCGCGCACCTGTTCAAGTTGCCTGGCCGATAAACTGACATAATTCGGGGATAACTTGGTAATCAGATCAAATGATTGACTTTCCTGGGCGACATAATCGAACTTGAGCGCGATTTGATAACCTCGGTGCCGATAATTGTCCAATCCGGTAACCAACTCTTGAAAATGCCGGGCGTATTGGCTGTTTACCGCCATAATGATGACAACATTTTTGGTTTCCAGTCCGCACTGGGCAATGACTTCCTCGAAATAGGCGCCATGATCCTGTTTAACACCCAATATATGGCGCGGATCAACTTCCACGAATAACGAACCCTGCAAATGAGTAATCGGCAGATAATTAAGCATATGCACGGTACGGGATAAGCGGTCGAAATTGATGATGGATTCAAAATCGTTAGCCTGATGAGCATGGTTACTTAACAGGTTTTCAATTTCATCTGAATACAGGTATTGAACCTCATGAGTGGAGACCTTGAGTTTCGCGGCATGACCGATGATTTCGGCGGGCCTCGGTGCCAGACGTATTGGCGAAAAAACACTGCCTATTTTGATTTGACCGAATAGCGCGCTGATTGTTTCTTCTTCCAAAATAAAAGGTCGAAAGCTTGAGCGGTGTTCTTGCCTGAAGCGGTCATTAAAATATTCAACTAAATTTTGTAACGGCATAAACTTATTCCTCATGTTTGATAAAGGTTGAGCCACCGGCGGGTTTTTCGCTTCCGGCTGCAATGGGTTCAATTGATAAAAATCTGTACCTTTCGGTTTAAAAAAAGGCGGGCCGAAGCCCGCACCAACAACAATCCTTGTATAGAGGAGGTACACATAAAAAATGATGGTAAACATGCCGTACTGTTTTTCCGGCAGTTCTTTGGGGTTGGGTATAGCTTAGGGGGATTGTTTATTTTAATAAAACGATATTATTCGATAGTTGTATCTAATAAATTGATAACTAAACATCCCCGCAACAGAGTCGTTTAAGTCCTTGTGAGGCTTCATGCGTTCGATCAATAGGGTCTATGTGATATGCCCTGATTTCTTATGTGAAATACCCGATCATGCACTTCATAGCTTACTTAAGCTCAGCAGCTGCGCCGTTTCCATCGCGCAAACCAGGATATTAAGCAATTATCATGCCATTCATAGAGACAAATTGTCGCGCGGCAATTGGTCACATTTTCAAGGTTGTGTTTAGTTATTAAAATGCATGCAACTCTTGAATGCGCTCCCTCTCCTAAAGGGGATTAGAGTTATTTATCCTCCTCTATGCGGTCAGTCTGCTGACCGCATCCTTTTTATTCCGTAAAACTATGTAACGGAACTCTGCCAAGTTCTGCACTATTTATGAGCAAGACCTGACCGGACAGCTCACTTTTATAAAACTATTTACAGCCGCATGACTATCGCCGATTTTTATCCTTAACGTTCAGGATACTGAACCAATCTGTTAACGCATGATGACAGGTATATCCATGAATGGCTTCGATAGGGAAACCCGCTGCATAGTTCGGTGGCGGAAAATCCCGCCGACGACCAGGCTTAAAGCGTCATTGGCGACAGCCGGTTTGAGGGAGTGGGAAGCGTTTTAAACGCTTGGGAATAAACTTAATAATAGACAGCCTGGAGTTCAGTGATTTGATCTGGGTTTTATTGTCAAATAAACACAGCATGGCAACTCTTAAAAAATAGCGCTACTCGCCTGTTATAATGCACAGCTTTTTAGACGCATTAAAACAAGGGCTAATTTTTATGAATTGGGCATATGCTTTTTCCGGTCTTTCTGTAGGACTGTTGGTGGGTTTGACCGGCGTGGGTGGCGGATCGCTGATGACGCCATTGCTGGTTTTTCTGTTCGGGTTCAAGCCGGCCGTTGCGGTGGGTACGGACCTTCTGTTTGCGGCCATCACCAAGACCGGCGGCGTGTGGGTGCATCACAACAAACACAGTTCGGTTGACTGGAAAATCGTCGGCTGGCTGGGGCTGGGCAGCATACCTTTTGCATTGGCTACTTTGTATGTACTCAGGCATTTGATGGCAGTCGGCAAGGAAACCACCGGAGCGATTACGTTTACGCTGGGTGTTGCGCTGCTGCTGACCGCTTTCTCGTTGATAGTGCGCAGTGTGTTGTTAAGTCGGGCGGCAAAGCTTAAGCCTATCGATGATGAGCACAGCACCCCCGAGAATGCAGGGCGCTTCAAGCATCTGCAAATACCGGCCACCGTATTGATCGGCGCGGTGCTGGGCGTCCTGGTGACGCTGTCGTCCGTGGGTGCCGGTGCGTTGGGTACTGTCGCGCTGTTGTTTCTTTATCCGAGAATGACGACATTGAAAATCGTCGGCACGGATCTGGCGCATGCCATTCCGCTGACGGCGGTCGCGGGACTGGGCCATCTCAGTCTGGGCAATGTGGACCTGGTTTTGTTGGGAAGCTTGCTGATCGGTTCTATACCCGGCATCTGGATTGGCAGCCACCTGAGCGCAAAGATTCCTGAAAGATTTTTGCGGCCGATCCTGGCTTGCATCCTGATGTTGATCGGCTTTAAGTTTGTATTGCAATAAAAACCTGTAGAAACTACATTTCATGTTCCCTCAAAAAATAATAAGGATCAGAACATGACTGAAAATATCCGTCCACCGCTGCCGCCATTCACTGCCGAAACGGCGGCGCAAAAAGTACGCGCCGCCGAAAACGCATGGAATACCCATGACCCGGAAAAAATTGCGCTGGCTTACACCATCGATAGCCAATGGCGTAACCGGGCGCAATTTCTTACCGGCCGCGACCAGATTGTGCAGTTCCTTCAGCAAAAATGGGCTAAAGAATTGGACTACCGCCTTATAAAAGAGCTATGGGCTTTTCATGAGGCGCGCATTGCGGTGCGTTTTGCCTATGAGTGGCATGATGACTCGGGCAACTGGTTCCGTTCGTACGGCAATGAAAATTGGGAGTTTGACCAAAGCGGCCTGATGCAACGCCGCCTGGCCAGTATCAACGACTTGCCGATTAACGAGGCGGAGCGTAAATTTCATTGGCCGCTGGGGCCGAGGCCCGACAATCATCCAGGTCTGTCCGATCTTGGGCTTTGAGGTTATTTAAAGCATAAAATGAGCTGGGTGCCGGTTGCTTTGTCTGTAATAAAGCGTATTTTTGCAGTTAACGTCATAGAAAAAATTAATAGGCAGGTGGTTATGAATGAAAGCTCGACTGATCAAACTGACATTGAAAGACTGCACTCATTAAAGCGGCTGACAACGGCCGTGTATCTTTGCCAGGTATTGGCCTTCGCCTTTGCCGGGTTGCCGTTGCTGGTGGGAGTGGCGATTAACTTCATGAAGCGAGATAAAGTCAAGGGAACCTTCCTGGAGTCCCATTTTGACTGGCAGATCAAAACCGCTTGGATAGCTCTGGCCGGTTTTGCCTTGTCCGGACTGACTTTTGAGCTGGGTATCGGGATTTTTATCCTGATTGCCACTGTAGTGTTGATGGTATACAGGGTTGTAATCGGGTGGAATGCCCTGGCTTCCGACCGACCGGTTAAGGAGTAATTAGGCGCACGATAAACACGCCGATGGCCAGCCGTCGGCGTTGGCTAATCGGCGATTCGGCATCCGTAGGCGCAATGCTGTTAACCCGATTTTAATCAACTCTTAATGTTCTCTGCGGTATATTTTAATCTTCGCTTCGATATACTTAGGGTTTGTAACCCTATCCGCGCTTACCTCTATGACCAGCCTAGAAACCTCCAGAATTGCCCCGTCCAAAATTAAAAAGTCAGCCCTGTCACTCGGTTTGGCGTTTGGGATAATGCTGCTTAGCGGCTGTCAGACCCTGACGTCATTTTTTCCCGAGGATGAAAAAACGGTAACCATCGAGCTTCCCGAGCCTCAGCCGGAAGCCGTCGTTACCCACGAATTCGAACTGCCTGACGGTGAAAACATGGTCGGCTCCCTTGCCGCCATTGAAACCCGCGAAAATGATGTCCTGCCGGATATTGCCCGGCATTTCGGCCTTGGCTATAACGATATCAGCGTAGCCAATTCCTCCGTCTCTCCTTGGACGCCCAAGCCGGGCAGCCGCGTTTTATTGCCGGTGCAATTTATACTTCCCGATTCGCCTCATAAAGGCATCGCCCTGAACCTGGCAAACATGCGGCTGTTTTATTATCCCAAGAAACAGCCGAATAAAGTCTACACCTATCCGGTCGGCATTGGCCGTCAGGGCTGGAACACGCCGATGGGGCAGACCAGCATTGTCGCCAAAGACGCTAACCCAAGTTGGACTGTTCCGGAATCCATTCATCGCGAACATGCCGAAAAAGGCGATACCTTGCCCAAGGTAGTTCGCTCAGGGCCTGATAACCCGCTGGGACTTTATGCGATGCGTCTGGGTTTTCCCGGCTATTTAATCCACGGCACCAACAAACCTTACGGTATCGGCATGCAGATCAGCCATGGCTGCGTGCAGCTTTATCCCGAAGATATTGAAGTGTTGTTCAAAAAAGCAACGGTCGGTATGCCGGTGCGCATTATTCATCAGCCCTACCTGACCGCGTGGCATCAGGACATGTTGTATCTTGAAGCGCACGAACCCTTGCCGAAATGGGAAAAGCAGAAAGCCAGCCTGAAAAAACAGGTAGTCAAGAAATTGCATGAAGTCAGCGCCAAAAAAGGCGTAGCGGTCGATTGGGAAAAAGTCGAGCGCATACTCCAGCGTTCGGACGGCATTCCCACGCCGATACTGATGCAAAGTCCTGACGTCGAGGAAATGTCGGCAAGCGCTGTGCAACTGAGACATCCGGAGCAGTTCTATGACCAGCCTGTGGTTGAGGAGCTAAAGGATAGCGACTGGTCCATTTTAGTAGCCAGTTTTAATGATGAAACCAAGGCGCAACAGTTGGCAACCATGCTTAATCATCAGGGGCCGATCATACCGGCTCGTAAAGTCCCAAAAGATGATGAATATCAGGTTATCGCCGGGCCTTTCAAGAATAAAAAAGAAATGAACGCGGCCGTAAAACGTATCAAAATGGATTTTGAAATCAATAGCGAGCCGTTAAAGCCCCGCATAACTTCAATGAATTAGGCGACCGGTCCTTTAAGCCAAGCGGGGCAGCATTGCTCGCTCCGCTGTTACAAGCCGCAATGGGCATTCACCAGTTGCGTTACGATGAGTGCTGGTATGAGTGCATTTTCTGTCGGAACCTGAACGTCGGGCTTTTGTATCCATTATGTTGTTGCCGGAAAAACATACCGCGTATCGATGTTTATCAGGCAAAGTAGATTAAAGCTTCTGTATGGGTAGGGTGAAATAAAAAGTAGTGCCTTTTCCGGGTTGGCTATTGAAATGCAGCGCTCCATCATGGGCTTCGACGAGCGAACGACTGATGGAGAGTCCCATGCCCATGCCGTCCGCTTTGGTGGTGTAAAAAGGCGTCAGTACCTTTTGTTGCTGGTCTTTGTCAAGCCCCGGCCCGTTGTCCTTCACCCTGATCTGTATGCTGTCATTGGGCGTCAGCGAGCTTTGGATGGACAGAAGCCGTTGTTGTCCTGCGGGTAAGTTTCTTAACGCATCAATACTGTTCCGCAGCAGGTTTATAATGACCTGCTCAATTTGTACATGATCTACACAGACAGTCGGCAGGTTGTTTTCCAGCTCAAAGGTCAATCTTATGCCGTTTTGTTTAAGATCGGCAATGCATAAGCCGACAGTGTCATAAATCAACGCATTAATATCGGCACTTAATCGATGTATTGAATGAGACTTGACGAATTCCCTCATGCGATGAATGATCCGTCCCGCCCGTAAAGCCTGCTGCTGGGTTTTGTGCAAGACCTCCATGAGTTTTACCAGATCGGGATATTCGGTGTTAATCAGGTTCAAGCTGACTTGCGTGTAGCTGGAAATCGCGGACAGGGGCTGGTTAACTTCATGCGCGATGCCGGACGCCATTTCGCCCATCAGCCCCAGGCGCGTGACATGGGCGAGTTCGTCCAGGTGTTCTTTGTCCTGCTGTTCCCGTTGCTTGCGAGAACTCACGTCGCGCACGATATGGGTGAAAAAGCGGTTATTGTCGATTGCATACTCTGCGGTGGACAGATCCAGGGGCACTACCGAACCGTTTTTATGCAGGCCTTCAACTTCCTGAATTTGGCCGCTACGCTCTGCTGCATAAGGTGCGTCGGAATCTGACGACGAACGTATAAGTTGCTTGGTATTCCAGCCAATCAGCTCTTCCGGTTGATAGCCGAAAATGGTTTCTACAGCGGCATTCGCCGAAACGATGAGACCGGCTTCGTCATAGGTGATAAGGCCTTCCACCGAGGCATTAAAAATGGCGTTAAATTTCGCTTCAATCTGCTTGCGTAGGGTAATGTCGTACAGGATTATCAACTGTTCATCTGCAAAATCGGCATGAGTCGTAGCGGTAGAGACTAAAACGGTTTTAACGCTGTTATTCTTGCAGCGGACAGCCACTTCCAAAGATGACAATTCGGCATGATCCTGTTTGGCTTTCTCCAGTATCGCTTGCCAGTTAGTTACGACCCAGTATCGATAGTCCGGATCCGGGTAGGCTTTTGACCACCAGTCCGCCACCGTGGGAATATCAACTACACTGTAACCAAAGGCTTGCACAAAGGCTGGGTTCAGGAAGGTGATGTTTAACTTTTCATCATGCAACGCCATCGGCACCGGGCAAGCCTCGATGATCGAGCGGAATTTCATTTCACTGGTTTTTAACCTATCGTCTATTTCTTTGCGCGCACTGATGTCCCTGAAAAAAGCGACGAAATAGCCTCCATTTTCATTGATGAAAGAAGTGCTGACTTCAACATTCCACAGACTCCCATCCTTGCGGCGGTGCCGGGTTTCAAACACATCTGTTCCATACAGCATAACAGCGCGGATATGTTGAGCTATTTGTTCAGGCGATTCCTGCGCTTCCAGATCGGCGATCGTCATGCCGACCAATTCCGCCTCGGAATATCCGGAAAGATGGGCATAGGCCGGATTGACCTCCAACAGGCAGCCTTCTTTATTTACTTGCCAGAAACCGTCACTGATAGTTTGAATGACCGAATCGTATTTTTTATGACGTTCGCGGAGTTCAGCAACCTTGTCCTCCAGTTCGTGTTCGGATGCTTTTAACCGGCTGAGGGTGACATCCAGTTGACCGGTCATGTTATTGAACAACTCCGACAACTCGGAGGTTTCGCGGTAATTTGTTGAGGGAATCCGTTGCGTAAAATCGCCCCGGGATAAAGCTCGCGCCATGTCAGCCAGGGCAATAATGGATCTGGACATGCTCCTGCTGCTGATTCTTGCCATTAAGCAGGCAGAGCAGGCGAAAAGGAACGCCTGGGCGCCCAAGCCCAAAACTAACTGTCTTAGGGGGGCAAAGGCCTCTGCCTGATCGATATGCGCCATAATGCATCCGCCCCCGATTTCCGGTACGGACCGAAAACCATGGATGACGGAAGCGCCGCGATAATCAAGGCCGAGAATTTCGCCGCTTCCGACATATAGACACTGCTGCATCGGCAAGACTGAAATAGGCTCGATTGCCTCTTGTTTAGAAGAATAGCGCGGCTGAGTGATGAAAAGCCCCTGATTATCGAGCAGAAAATTTTCTCCTGATTGTCCCTGCACTCTGGAAGTTACAAAAATCTCTTGCAGTTCCTGTCCGGAATAGGTGGTCACCAGACTAAAGCCGGACGCCGGGTCGGTAGCGATCATGGAAAACAATGACGCATCGTTTACCGTAGAAATTGCCGCTATCTGTCCGGGTAGTAAAGGCAGGTTTAACTTATCGGGCGATATGGCATTGCTGCCGTAGGAAAAGTCGTTTTCGATTCCCGAATGGAAAGAAAAGCCGATGGCATGATTAATGGCGGCAAACTGCTCCATTTTGGCGCGAGCGCAGTCATTAATGCCTCCATCGCTGTGGCGGCAAGATATCAAGCTATTCAGCAAAGCCTTTCCGCGCTGGTCATCCCTGTGCAAGCGCATGCGCAGTTCTTCATGACGCGCTTCGGCTAAAAAGCCGACGTCTTTGATGCGGTTTTCTTTAATGCCGTTATATACGAGCCAGTATGTTGTTGCGCCTATCAACCCGGTGGGTAGCAACATAAACAATAACAGCGTGATGGTTAAATGCGTTTTTATCGATCTCATCTTTTTATTATTTTTGGAGATTCTAAAAGCATGAGGTTAATCCATCGTATCCGTGCTCAAGAGGCAAGCGAAATAATTGCCGCAAATTCTTAAGTGAACCGCCCGGCCAGTATAAAGATATAGGGCTTGCGATAATCGACAGCAGATGCCTGATGCGGATAATAATAAAGCCGGAGAACCTTTATACAGATGGATAAAGTAGATGGGCATAAGGGAAAGACGAAATGATCAGTAGATTTGTGACGGGATGTGGGCAGAATAATACGGAACTTCATGATAGGCAATAGCCACGTGAAACGAAGCGTTTAATGCTAAAAAATCAAGTAATTGCTGGGGAGGGTGACAGGTGCAGCATGAAATAGGGTTTTTAGGATAGTCTAATTCCCATGCTATGCGGCCGCATAAAAAACAGAGGGCAAGTCTGAAACTTAACATTGTCTGACTCATTAGTCTGTTGGCTTATGCCTTAAAAGATAAAACCGCGAGCGGCTGTATTCATACAGCCGCTCGCGGTTGACTAAAAATTTCCGCAGGAAAAGAGTGTTCACCTGCTTCAGCCATTAAGCGTTGCCTATAAGGCGTCACTGTAATTGAGTGTCTATACCGTTAAAAAATGTAAGTCGTTGATCGTAATAAAGCAAGTTGCGTTAACTGCTTAACGTTAACGCAACTTATGCGGCCGGCTAGTAATTTACAGTCATGCCGATATTGAATGAGCGCCCCATGCCGGGTACCGCTGTTCCCGGGACGCTTCTTTCGCCTATATAGGTACCGCCTAACGGCAAGGCGTAGTTCTTGTCGAGCAGGTTGTCGATGCCGCCATCGATTCGCAAGTGCTTCCAGGTATAACTGCTGCGCAGGTTCAACAATGCGAAGCCGGCGGTTCTAGGCTCCAGGCGGACGCCTTGTACGTCGGTTTTAGGCGCGACGATTTGCGTTTCAATCGTATTCGCCCAGCCGCCGCGTTGATGTTCGAGGGCCACCGTCGCGTTGAATGGCATCTGTTGGTACAGGTTGCCGCCGGTATCGTTGTTCTTCCCCCTGACATAATTCAAGACGGTTTTACCGGTGAAGTTGCCGTATTTTGCGTCTTCGAATAAGCGCTTGGATCCGGAAACATCGACACCGAACAGGTAGGCATCGAAGTTGGCCAGTTGCAACATATTGAAACCCATAGCCGGGCTGTTGCACGCTACGCCATTAGCCGGCTGACAAAGTCTCGCATCGATATAGTTTCCGACATGGGTATAAAAAGGCGTGATTTTGGTTTCCCAGTCTTGCTGATCGGCATCATGCCAGTTAGCGGTGGCGCTGAGGGTGTGAGCGACTTCGGGTTTAAGATTAATGTCGCCGACATAGCCGTTGGCGTCCCCGACCCAGTTGTTCATGAACATCGCCATGGATCCGCGGGACCAGGCGAAACGCTCGTAAAGATTAGGCGAACGGGTTTTCCGGGCGGCGCCCAGTTCATAAGTCTGCATGTCGTTGTAGGTATAACGCGCCAATGCCGTCCAATCAATATTGATGTCGGTCTGCTTTTTATTTTGGCTGTTGACCGCCGTTGCCTCCGCTCTCTGCGCCACGGTCATGGTTCGATAATCCTGAACATTGCCGGCATTCATTTCCACAGCGCCGACGCGGGCGCCGAGTTGGGTCAGCCATTTATCGCTCCAGCGGCCTTCCCATTCGGTAAACAAATCGACTCGGTCGCGCTTGCCGCCATTGATATTCGAGAATGTGCCCGGCCCCATCATCATGCTGCCCGGAACCGGATCCCACCAGTCATCCAAACGATAACGCTGATATTCGCCGCCGACCGTCAGCAAGTGCCTGTCGGTCATATCGATATTGGCTTTTACTAACAGGCCCTGGTTAACGCCATGCGTATCCATAGGCATGCTGCGGGTTGGCGTAGTCTTTTTATCTTCAAGGAAATTCATCTTGTGCTGGGCGTCCTCGTGATAAGCGCGGGTTTCAATATTACCCCAGTTAAAATTGCTTTTAGTAAAGACATTGGCGAACCAGCTGTCATCGCCGGTCATGTCCATGCGCACGTTGGGGAAGGCTTGATAAGGGATGTTCTGTTGTCCGACCTTGATGACGGCAAGATGGTCACCGCCACGCAAGGCCAATGACAAGGCTTGGTTCTCGGATTTATAGGCCGAAGAAGCCACCACGTCATTGCCGTTTTTGGTATTTTGGGTGGTGAAATTTCCACCGGCTTTGTAATTACGGGCCTGCACTGTTGAGCCGGTGTACTTAAGTTCGGCATGTTCGTTCGCAATCGAAGCGGCAATATTGCCTCCCCGCGCGTCGCCGTTAGTGCGGTAAAAGGTCGAGGCTTGGCCTTTTAGCAACGGCGCCTTGCCGTCTTCGGCAAATTCCGGATCGGCCGAGTTAACGCGGATAGTGCCGCCGATGCTGTCGCCGCCCATACTGACCGGCGTAATGCCGGCAAGCACTTGGGCGCTCATTACGCTGGAAGGAGAAACATACGACAGCGCAGGATTCATATGATTAGCACAAGCCGAGATCAAATTCATGCCATCGACTTGGGTCCGCAAGCGATCATCCGCCATACCATGAATAATAGGTCGGCTGGAAATGCCGCCGCCGCCTGAGAAGCTCATGCCCGGAGTGCCTTTAAGCATTTGCGCGGTATCGCTGGTAGCGGTTCTGGCCAGGGCGATTTGCGAGTGGTCGAGATAACTGCCGAACGGCTGGTCGATATTGGCTTTTTGGGATTTGATGGTCAACATGTCCAAAACCAGCGGCTCGTCTGTCTTTTTTGCGCTTTCCCCTTTTTGACCGGGTTTAGCCGTAGATGCCGGCGCATCAGGCGCCTTAACCGCCACAGTGTTGGTGCCGGTGAAAGTACTTTCTTCAGCCAGGGCAGAGCCCATGACCATCGTCAGCGGCAGGGTTGCTATCAGTTTGGGTAGTGTGCGCATCATTTCTCCTGTAATTATGCTTTGTTGTGACACAAGTTATTCAACAGACAAAAGCAGTTTCCGTGCCACAACGGAATAGACCTTGAGCTCGAGCGATCGAAGCTAGTATTGGCAGGGCCTGTGCGGTACCGGACAAGCTTTTTTAGCGGGCGGTTGAGGTAGGGATGATTCGTAAAAACAGGTGATATCACTTATTGACTAGGTGATATCACCTATTGTTTTTTGTAATCGCATTGAGTACGCCCAGGCGGTTAATGAGGCCGATTTTATTCGTTGGCGCGCCGGACAAAAATAAACCGCGAATAATTCCGTATGGGATAATGATGGTTTTTACGCTCATAACAACGCCATGCAATTTCCCATTCAACGCCTGCTCAACCAAGCAACCTGGATTAAGGTTCATGTTTATCTGGCATTAATCGCCGGCTTCTTTTTTGCGCTGATGGGGCTAACTGGCAGTCTCAGCGTTTACCGCGAAGAATTGGATGAGCTGCTGAATCCAGAGTTGGTCATCGAGCAGCCGGAGGGCAAGCGCCAGTCGTTGGATAAAATCATGGCGGCGGTGCAGGCCGCACATCCCAACCGCTACGGCTCCTGGACGTTGGAGCTGCCCAGGTCTTCGCATGGCATGATCACTGTCTGGTACGACAGGCCCAGAGAGACCTTCTTCGAGCTGTATGCGCCGCTGATGGTCTCGGTAAACCCGTACACCGCCGAAGTCGTTGCCAGCCGATTCTGGGGGCAAACCGCGACCACCTGGCTGCTTGACCTGCATACTCAGCTTCGAGTTGATCGTTTCGGCTGGAATGCGGTGGGCATGTTGGGATTATTGCTGATGGTTTCGGTCGGTACCGGTCTTTACTTATGGTGGCCGGGTATCAGGGGAATTCCGGATGCATTACGGATTCGCCATAAGGCCGGTATGATACGGCTTGCCTTCGACCTGCACCGCATGATCGGGCTGCTGAGTGTATCGGTCTTGTTGCTGCTGGCGTTCACCGGCATTAACTTGAGTTTCCCTTCGATACTGGAAACGCTGGTCGGCTCGTCGGGCATGGAACACGGCGAAACCGGGCGCAATATCATCAGCACGGCAACCCCCAATAATCATCCGGTCGGCCTGGAGTCGGCGGAATTTGTCGCCCGCGGTCCTTTCCCCAAAGCCGAACTCAGGCGGGTTACCACGCCTGCCGGCGACAGCGGGATTTATCGCATTAATTTGCGTCAAGGCAGCGAAGTCAATCGCCGGCATCCCTACACGACGGTCTGGGTAGATAGATGGAGCGGTCAGGTCAAAGAGGTGCGCGACCCGTCCGGGTTTACCCAGGGGCAAACTTTTGCGACCTGGATATGGCCTGTGCATACCGGCGAAGCTTTCGGCGCTACAGCCCGGTTCATCTGGTTTCTTAGCGGTATCGGGCTGTTCGTTCTTTATGTTAGTGGCTTGCTAGGCTGGTTGCACCGGCGCGGCAAGGTCAAGGATAGGGATGTGAACTTTGCTGCGCTACGGCCGCTGTTTTTCCGGATGCAAGAAAAAGGCTATCGCGGCAGTGTAGCGCTTTTTAGATTCACCGTTTCGCTGCTGCAAAGGGCAAGACACTATGCGCCACAGGTTATCAAAGGCTGCGCCGCGCTGTTGCAATGGCTGCGCTTGGCGCTAATGAGCCGGCAAAAACGTTTGGGGAAAAATGACTGGGAGCAATAGAGAATAGAAACCTTTATGCTCCGATTCGCCTGACATATTTTGAGACTTGATCCCATACTTGAGGAAACTGGTTTTTTATGATGGTCTCTTCCGCCAATTCCATATCGCCATAGTCAAATCCAGGCGATACCGCTTCGCTGATTAAGCCGAATTCGCCCGTTTTTAGCTCGGTTGCTTTCCAGCATCCCCCTTTGACGATGAGTTGCAGTTGCTGACCGTTATCAAGATCATCGCCAAGTATCCTGGTCTCAACATGGCCGTCCGGATGCAGGATTAAATAAGTTAACGGGGAGCCGCCGTGAAAGTAATGGATGATATCCGATTTATTTTTATGCAAATGACCAATCGGGCTGTCGTCAGTCAGCATGTAAAAAATAGAGGACAGCAGAGCAGGCGCCTCGATTGCGAACCCTCAGCCATATCGGTTTTTAGGTCGGAACTGTAGGTTCTGGAAAAATAGCCGCCTTCAATATGAGGTTCCAATGATAGCTTTTCGATGAGCTGTCGCTTGTTCATGTTATTCTGCCTGATGCAAAGGGTAATGAGGTGATGAATGCATCCACGATTGGCTGCGGATTAATAGGAAAATGACCGGAAGAGCTTGGAGGGGAGGGATTATTTGTTGTAAAAGCGGTCGCCTTTACTGATTGGCTGCGGATTAATAGGAAAATGACCGGAAGAGCTTGGAGGGGAGGGATTATTTGTTGTAAAAGCGGTCGCCTTTACTGTGAGACTTAAAGTACCGTCAGCCCATTCAGGGCTGACGGTTAAAACCGGTCAGTTTGGCAAAGCTGATAACTTTTGTTGAACTTGTGCAGTCACATCAATTTGGTCGTTGGCATAAATAACGCCATCGGTCAGTAACAAATCAAAGTTTTGAGTTTTGGCTATATCGCGGATAACTTCAACGATACGGCTTTGCAACTTGCCCAATTCTTCATTACGACGAACATTAAAGTCTTCGCTGAATTCTTGTTGCGCTCTTTTTGCATCTCTTTTCTTGTTCAGAATGTCTTTTTCCATATTGGCTTTGGCTGACGCCCCCATCACGGCGCCATCACGAGCCAATTTTTCGTCCATGCTTTGAATTTCTTTTTGTTGAGCAACCAATTGCTTGTCGCGTGGAGAAAACTCTTGTTCCAGGCGTTTCTTGGCTTTTTCAGCTTGGGGGGCTTTTTCAAGAACGGCAGGAATATTGACAAAACCAACTTTTAAATCTTCAGCAAAGCTGACATTAGCAATAAGTAACAGTCCTAAAAATAGGGCAATCTTCATTTTCATTGTTAGACAAGTCTCTGGTTGTAGTGAAATAAATAGGAAATGGAAAAAACTTGGAAGTTTTGTTGGATTATAAGGTGGGTAAGCTTATTAAACAAAAGATTTGAACAAATTGTATTGTAATTTCTAATTTTAGCTTGAGAAGTTTTAGCGATATAGATGTGTGAAGCTATTGGGTGGCTAATCGCTTGCTTTATGGGCATCATATAACCGGATTATTTAGATTTCCTTAACAGCCTGTCTGGCTGGCGCATTTTATGCACATACTGGAAAAAGGTATGGCTTTTAACCGTTCTTTGGCGATAGGATTACCGCAAACTTGGCACAATCCGTACTGGCCCTTATCTATTCTGGCGATAGCCTCCTTGACCATTTCTCTTTCCGTTCTGGCTGCATTGCCCAATCTATCCAGAACTTCAGCATTCTCCATTTCGGTCGCCTGTTCTTCAGAGTCTTTGTCTAAAGGTTCTTTAACATCATGAGTAATTTTAGCCAGGCGATCATCAAGATCTTCCAGCATATCAATTAAACTGTTTCGTACTTCTTCATATTCTTTCATAGTAAATCTCTGTTCTCGGTTCGGTCTGTGTGCAGTTGAATCTTGCTTTATAATAATAAAGTGAAATTCAATAAATTTATAACACACCATCCTATCACTCATCATGCAAAATGCAATTCAGCAGCTTTTAGATTCCGCTAATCAGGTCATTCTCGGCAAGCCCCGGCAGGTTCGGCTTGCGCTTTGTTGTCTGCTGGCCCGCGGCCATTTGTTAATTGAGGATATTCCCGGCGTCGGCAAAACCACGCTGTCTCATACATTGGCAAAACTGCTGGGCTTAAATTATCAGCGGATTCAGTTCACCAGCGATATTTTGCCTGCCGACATCATCGGCGCTTCCGTTTTCGACGCTAAAAACCACGAATTTAAGTTTCATCCCGGCCCTGTTTTTAACCAGATGGTATTGGCGGATGAAATAAACCGGGCTACGCCCAAAGCCCAAAGTGCCTTACTGGAAGCGATGGAGGAGCATCAGGTTTCGGTGGAAGGGAAAACCTATCCGCTGCCCCAGCCTTTTTTTGTGATTGCCACGCAAAACCCCTCCCATCAAATAGGCACGTTTCCGTTGCCTGAGTCTCAGCTGGACCGTTTCTTAATGCGCATCGAACTGGGCTACCCCGATTATCAGGCGGAAAGGCAACTGCTGACCGGGCAAAGCAGGCACAGCCTGTTCGAATCGCTGCCGGTAAAACTGCCGCCTGAACAATTGCAGGGGATACAGCAGGCGGTCACTGAGGTTCATGTATCGGCTGCCTTGCTGGATTATTGCCAGGGCATCATCAACTTTACCCGCGAGTCATCCGAATATCACTGCGGCTTGTCGCCCCGAGCCGGTTTGGCGCTGCTGACCGCGGCCAAAGCCTGGGCGTTCATGGATCAGCGCGATGCGGTTATCCCGGAAGACCTGCAAGCCGTGCTGGCGGCCGTCGCGGGGCATCGGCTGCGGGCCGGCAATAGCCAATCGGAAGCCATCGTCGCGCCCATCTTGGCTAACGTGGCTATCCATTAAACTAATAATGAATCCACCAAACGAATCGTCCACGAAAGACATAAAAAGCACGAAAAAAACCATAACACGATTCTTTCTACTGTTTTTTTTCGTGCCGTTCGTGAGTTTCGTGGACCCTATTTTTTCTTACGGATCGGATTCTTGATGGGATACTCTTTCTTGGGAATCACCTTAAAAGAACGCTTTAGGCTCAGCCGGTTTGTGTCAGGCGAAAAGGCGGTCGATGCGCCTGTGGTGTTAAATCACCGGCGCATCTTTATTCTGCCCACCCAGAGAGGCTTGGGCTTTGTATTGCTGATCGTTCTATTGATGCTGATCGCCTTTGTTTATAACAATAACCTGGCTTACATGCTGGCTTTCTTGCTGGCTAGCGTTTTTTTCGTCACCATTTTGCACAGTTACAAAGCGCTATCCGGACTGGTGCTGCAACAAGGCCGCAGCAACGCCGTGTTTGCCGGAGAGGCCGCAGGGTTCGATATTCACATTAACAATCCGACCGGTACGGAGCGCTACCAGTTACAGATTAAGCTGCAAGATACTCAAAGCCTGACTATGCAGCCGCAAAGCACGGCACATGTTACGGTTCACTCGCTAACCCAAAAAAGAGGCTGGCACCAGGCGGGGACGGTTACACTGTCCAGCACTTACCCACTGGGCCTGTTTCGCGCCTGGTCGCCGATCCGCTTCAATCTTAAGGCGCTGGTTTATCCGAAACCGGCCCATGTTGAAATGCCTTTCCCTAAAACGCCTTCGGCAGCAACTCAACAGGGGCTTAGCCAAAAAGGCGCCGATGACTTTTACGGCTTGCAGCAATATCAGTCCGGCGATTCCATCAAGCACATCCACTGGAAAGCATTCGCCAAGGGCTTGGGCGTGTTCAGCAAGCAATACGACGGCAACCAATCATCAGAGGAAATCTGGCTGGATTACGACCAGGCGCCCGGACACGATAGCGAAGAACGCTTAAGCCGGCTGTGCCGCTGGGTGGTCGATGCGGAGCAGGCCGGAATCCGTTACGGCTTTGCCTTGCCCGGAGTAAAATGGCCGCCCGATAACGGCTTGGAGCATTATCGAAAATGCCTGGAAGCGCTGGCGCTGTTTTGACGATTATGAAACCGGAACTCGACAAAAATATTTTAATCTTTCTACTGTCCTCGATCGGGCTGATTGTATTTCCGCACGTTTACCATATCCCGGCCGCCATATTCGGCTTTTTCAGCCTATTGCTCAGCTGGCGCTTTATCGGGGTCTGGAAGCCCAATTGGCTGCCCGGCAAATGGGTCATTTTGTTACTGGCCGTTTCCGGAATCGGCCTGCTGTATAGCCAGCATCAAGGCCTGTTCGGGCGCGATGCCGGAACCAACCTGTTTATTACCGCCCTCGGACTCAAATTGTTGGAGATTAAAACCGAGCGCGACCTGTACCTGATCAACTATCTGGCTTTTATCGTCGCCGCCTCCCAGTTCTTATACGAACAAAGCATATTGATGGCGGCCTATATCCTGCTGGTTTGCTGCGTGCTGTTGGCAACGCTGGTTTATATCAACAGCAGCAAAGCGCTAACACGTGCGGCAGTAAAAACAGCACTGATCATCACCGTTCAGGCCCTGCCGATTGCAGTGGCATTGTTTGTTTTATTCCCTCGCATTGAAGCCCCGAAATGGAAGCTGTTTAATGAGCCGCATAGCGCTAAAACAGGCTTAAGCGACAGCATGGAACCCGGTTCCATCAGCGATCTGGGCGAGTCTTTCGAACTGGTTTTTCGGGTGAAATTTGCAGGCCCAATCCCTCCGCCGCAGCAACGCTATTGGCGCGGCCCGGTTTTGTCTTACACCGACGGCAAGCGTTGGACTCAGGCGGTTTTCCAGAAGCCCTCGGGCAAACCTGCCGTTACCGGCATGTCTTATCAATACACGCTGCTGATGGAACCGCAGGATAAAAATTGGGTGTTTGCGCTGGATATGCCGCAAGAATTTCCCGCGCCTTTAACCTTGAATGCCGGCTACCAGCTCATTACTTCAGACAGCCCCGATAAACGCGCCGAGTATAAAGTCACCTCTTATCCCGAGTACAACACCGGCCCGATCAATCCTGGCGAATATAAATCAGCAACACAGCTGCCCGGCGAACCGTCGGATAAAATCAAGCAGCTGGTCGGGCAGTTACACGGTTTTGATAGTGCCCCCGACAACTTTATCAACCAGCTGCTAAACCATTTCAGGGAGGAAGACTTTCACTACACCTTAACCCCGCCGGTCATGGAAGAAAGCCCGATAGAGAGCTTTCTGTTTAAAACCCGACACGGGTTTTGCAGCCATTACGCCTCGGCCTTCGTGTATTTGATGCGCGTCGCCCATATTCCGGCGCGCGTCGTGACCGGCTATCAGGGCGGCGAACTGAACAAAGTCGGCGACTTTCTGGAAATCAGGCAAGCCGACGCCCATGCCTGGGCAGAAGTCTGGCTGGAGAATCGGGGCTGGGTTCGGTTTGACCCGACCGCCGCGATTGCGCCGGAAAGAATCGAGCGCGAGATTAACCTGGACCGGCAAACCGCCTACGGCATTACGGCAGCAAATGATTATTTGCCGCGCCCCGCTTACAACTGGCTGAAACAGGCCCGGCAACTTTGGGGTAACGTCGATTATAACTGGCAACGCTGGGTCATCAATTACGACCACAAGAGCCAGTCCAACTTCCTGTCGTCATTCGGCATCAACGATCTTAAGGCCATGATTTACTGGATGATAGCCGTTATAGCATCGATAACAGCCGTGCTTTGCTGGTTCCTGCTCTATCAAAAACCGAAAGCCGCCGATAAGGTCTTGCTGGCCTATAACCGGTTCTGTAAAAAGCTCGCCAAGCACGGGTTGTTCAGGGACACGGGCGAGGGGGTTAAGGATTTTTCTGAAAGGGTGAAAATAAGACTGCCCGGACAAACGGAGCAGATAGATCAAATCACCTCTCTATTTATCAAGCTGCGTTATGGGCGGACGGCAAGCAGTGAAGATTTGCAGCAGCTCAAGACGCTGGTGGGTTTATTTAAAGGCTGATGGCGAGTTGTTCAGCTTTGATAAGATTCGGCAGCACAGCAGGTTTCCGCCGCTGCTGCACCCGTACCCAAAGCTCAAGCCGGTCCAGCCTTCCCGGCAATTCTCAATTGAACTCCTGCTATAATGGTGTTTTTGAAGCCAATTCAAGCTTAATCGCCGTGGTGCCGCTTACCTTGCGAACTATGCAAGGTGACGGCTTTATAAGGCTATAAATGCATCTAACCCGGGAAATAAAATTGCATGTTCATTCATATCATCAAGCGAGCTGTGTCCAATTACTTACCGGGTTTTATTGTTATTTTTTTAACAGGGATTTCTCCTGTTATATATGCTCAGGATTTGCTGGAAATCTATGAGTTGGCGTTGCAAAATGATCCGGTTTTAAAACAAGCGAACGCCAGCCAGCTGGCCGTTGGTGAATCGAAAGATCAAAGTATCGCAAATTTCCTGCCCAATGTTTCGGCAACAGGTAATAGCACTGTAAATCGTCTGAATAACAAAAGGTTTACTTATCAAGGCGCGGGCTTACAGAATTACTCGGACAACTATTTTAATGTCAACCTGACCCAGCCATTGTTTCACTGGGAACACTGGATACAGTTAAGCCAATCCGATAATCAAATTGCCCAAGCCGAGGCGGATTATCAGGCTGAGCTGCAAAAACTGATGGTTAAAATCGCTGAGGCTTATTTCAATGTCTTATCTGCGGAGGACAATCTTGAATTTAGCCGCTCGGAGAAACAGGCGATTGCGCGTCAGCTCGATCAGGCTAAACAACAATTTGCCATAGGCGTTATCGGGATTACCGAAAGCCAGCAGGCTCAAGCCGCTTTCGATACCGCCACCGCCAATGAAATCGAGGCGGTCAATAATGTCGATAACCAAAAAGAAGCGTTAGCGGAAATTATTGGCGAGCAAGACATCACGCTTAATGCCTTGGGCGAGAAGATTCCGTTAGCCAGACCGGAGCCGGATGATATCTCGGTGTGGAGCAGTTCTGCGGAAGTTGGTAATTTCAGCATCATTTCAGCCTTTAACCAAATGGAGTTTGCCCGGAAATCGATTGATTTACAGCGCAATGGACATCTGCCGAAATTGGATTTGACCGCTTCCATAGGCGAATACGATACGACCAGTAATTTTGGCTTGCGAGGATCGACAGAAGTTGTCGGTCTGCGCTTGAATGTCCCGTTGTTTGAAGGCGGCGCGGTCAATTCCAGAACCCGGGAAGCCGGTTATAAATATGAACAGGCCAAAGAACAATTAACTGCCGCTAAAAGAGCGGTAAACCGTCAGGTCAAAGATGCTTACCGGGGCATCACTACCAGCATTAGCCGCGTAGAAGCGCTGAAAACCGCAGTCAGCTCCGCCGAGATTTCCCTGCAATCGACTGAAGCCGGTTTTGAAGTCGGCGTACGGACACTCGTTGAAGTACTGGACGAGCAAAGAAATCTATATCGGGCTAAACGGGATTATTCACGCACCCGCTATGATTATCTGCTGAATACCTTGAAGCTGAAACAAGCGTCCAGCAGCCTGGCCCAAGAAGACATGGAGCAAATAAACCGGTTATTGATAACAAACGTCGCTTCAAGGCATGAAAAATAGACCGGTTAAATTTGCAGTGGCTAACTTAACCCGGCTTACGGATTGATATTCACCTGATAAATCGCAAAGCCGATTTTAATCAGGCATCCCGAATCTTTTCCACATCAAACACCGTGCCGCGAACCGCGACGACTTTTACCCTGGTGTTGATATCGCAATCTTCGCCGTGAACTTTCCAGATGGAATCGTCTACCTTGATTTTGCCTTCGCCGTTTTCTATCGGCTGGTACAGGCTAAAGACCCGGCCGATATATTGCTGGCCGCGCTTGTTTAATAACGGATGGTCTGTGACTGTGGGGTGGTTTTTTCCGTAAAGCTTCCACACGGTGATCGCAACAACTGACAGTACCGAAAAAATAGATACCTGCAATTGGATGTCGAGAGCAGGCATCAGCCATAACAGCAAGCCGGTGACTAAACCGGAGGCCGCCATCCACAAAAAGAAAAAGCCCGGAGCCAGTAGTTCTATTATTAATAAAATAAGGGCGAGTACCCACCAGTTCCAAAAGACAACTTCTAGTTCATTCATATCAGCTTTTTCTAGCGTTCGCTGCATTGGTTATGGCTTCTTTGGCCAGCTCGCTGATGCCGCCGATGGCGCCAATCACGCTAGATGAATCGAGCGGCATGAAAACCAGTTTGCTGTTGTTAGCCGCGCCGATATCTTTTAACGCTTCGATGTATTTTTGCGCGACAAAATAGTTAATGGCTTGGACGTCGCCTTTGCCGATCGCCTCGGACACCATCAATGTTGCTCTGGCTTCGGCTTGGGCCAAGCGTTCACGGGCATCGGCATCGCGATAGGATGCTTCTTTGCGGCCTTCCGCTTCCAAAATAGCCGCTTGCTGGGCACCTTCCGCGCGTAAAATCTCGGATTGCCGTAAGCCTTCGGCCTCAAGAATCGAGGCGCGTTTCAGCCGCTCGGCTTTCATTTGCCGACCCATCGCTTCGACCAGATCTTTGGGCGGAGCAATGTCTTTGATTTCGATGCGGGTGACTTTGATGCCCCACGGGGTCGTGGCATCGTCGACCACGGCCAGCAGCCGTGCATTGATGTCATCGCGGCGCGACAGCAGTTCATCGAGGTCCATCGAGCCCATGACGGTACGGATATTGGTCATCACCAGATTCAGGATCGCCCAGCTCAGCTGGCTGACTTCATACGCGGCTTTGGCGGCGTCCATGACTTGGTAGAAAACCACGCCGTCCACGGTGACCATCGCATTATCCTTGGTAATCACTTCCTGTGACGGCACGTCCATCACCTGCTCCATCATAATCATCTTATGGCCGATGCGATCAAAAATCGGCCAGATGAAATCCAAGCCCGGCGTCAGCGTACGGGTATATTTACCAAAGCGCTCGACGGTATACTCCATGCCTTGCGGAACCGATTTGACGCTCAAAAACACCATCAAGACGGCGAAAATTAATAACGCTAAAGCAAAATCACCCATGGAACCTTCTCCTGATTTTTATGTATATGAAAACTCTATAGATGAGAGTTTTAATGCGGATGCGGCAAATATCAGCCGACTGGAACAACCGAGACCAACAATTCAGACCCTGACAAAGTAAAACCGCTAAAATAGCGCCGTGCGTGTTGCAAACGGCCGCTCAACTAATAATAATATAAAACTATCTAAATGTAAGTTTAACGAGTAATTATAATGCTGATAAAAATCGCTTTTCACACAGGGATCTGGACCCTGCTTTTTTTTGTAGTTGGAATGATTAAGCCCAAATGGCCTTTGTTCTTTTTGAAAAAACCGGACAGATTTTTAATTCTCATTATATCGACCGTCTTGTTTATGGTTGCCGCTACGCTTTATGGCGAAGGCAACCGGCAAAAAGCTTTAGAGGAAAAGGCTGTCAAAGAAACCGTATCCAAAACCTTGGATCCATCTGCCGCACCGACTCCAGTACCCGTTCCTGAAGCTCCCGCGTCCAAACCAAATTCCCCGAAGAATTAATACCGATACATTTTCCGGCCTGACCGTAATGAAGATCGCCGAAGCACCAGGTTGGGTAACATTATTCAAAGCTTTTGCCGCACAGGCGATGGGGTTGGCGTTTGCAATCACTCTGGCCTGGATGTCGCCTGCGCTGTTTCACGGCGCATGGCGCTTGGCGGTGGTACAAGGCGTTGCCGCTGCCTTATGGTCCAGCGCGTTTCGCCAGCCGTACTGGTGGATGCCGATCCATTTACTGTTTCTGCCGATGGCAATCGCCATGCTCGCCTTGCAGTTATCTCCCGGGTTGTATCTACTGATTGCGCTGCTGCTGGCCTTGGTGTTTTGGGGTACCGTTAAAGGCGATGTGCCGCTGTTTTTGTCTTCTACTGCCGTAGCGGATGCGGTAGCGGCGATTGTTGAGCGCGAAAATGCCGGTATGTTCGCCGATCTTGGCGCCGGAATCGGTTCAGTGGCAGTGCCGCTGGCAGAGCGTCGTGCTATGGCAGTCGATGCCTGGGAATGCGCGCCGCTGCCTTGGCTGATTACCGCCTGGCGTTGCCGAAGGCTGCCGAATGCGACGGCAAGACGCGCCAGCTTATGGGGCTGCAATCTTGCTTATTACGAGGTGGTGTTTGCGTTTCTTTCGCCGGCGGTCATGGCCGAATTGAGCGGGAAAGTCAGGCGCGAAATGCGCCCCGGCAGTCTGTTTATCTCTTCATCTTTTCCGATACCGGATTGGGAACCGGAGTCGATAGTCGGCATTGAAGACAGGCGAAAGACCAAACTTTTTTGTTACCGGGTCTAGTTTTTTCAGACTTTCAGATACTTCCACCAAAACCAGCTTTGCATATGCAAATAGTTGCGTATCGGCGTTTTGACCAGCAACAGCAAGACAGGCACCGACTGCCGCCCTTCGTTGGGCTATCCCGACTTTTATAAAGGGATATTTAGATATTCAGGCAGTTTGACCGCTTCAAACCCCCGCAATAAATCCCGCAGCTTCAATGCCGACAATTGCGCAACGCTCGTCCTGATCGGAAATATCGCCGCTGATGCCGACTGCGCCGATCAGATTGTTTTTGGTGTCGCGGATCAGAACGCCACCCGGAACCGGCATGATTTTTCCATCCGCCATATTTAACAGGGCATTCATAAAATCGGGCCTTTTTTCCGCCACCCCGGCCAAGCTGCGCGACGATATGCCCATGCTGACTGCGCCCCAGGCTTTCGCGGTAGCAATCTGTTCTCTGATCACGGTTGCGCCGTCTTCCCGTTGCATGGCTTTTAAATGTCCGGAGGCATCCAAAACTACCACGGTAATCGGCTCCATGTTTAACTTACGGGCTTTATTAATGGCCGCATTAATAATGAGGTTGGCTTTTTCAAGTGTTAAAGATTTCATCTAGTGTTCTCTTCTTGTTGAAGGTTTTTTATTTTAATAGCGGCAGCAACTGCGGCCATACTCTATCGGCAATGAACGGCTGCCCTTTGTGGTTCGGATGCACGCGGTCCGCTTGCATCATATCTTTATTCAGTGCGACATCTTCCATGATAAAAGGTACATACGGAACGCCCAGCTCCTTAGCTAATTGCGGGTAGATGCTGTCGAAAAGATCAGTATAGCGCTTACCGTAACTGGGAGGGATTTTCATAGCCAGCAGCAATACTTTTGCTCCGGCTTTTTGTGCGCGGCGGGCTATTTCGGCAAGGTTGCTTTTTATCAACTTCGGCGGTAAACCGCGCAAACCGTCATTAGCGCCCAGCTCAATGATGACGATATCCGGCTTGTGTAAGGTCAAGGCCCGGTCTATTCGCGCTAACCCCCCGGCCGTGGTATCGCCGCTGATGCTTTCATTGTGGACGATATGGCTCGCGCCTTTTTCGTTCAGTTTTTTTTGCAATAACGCCACCCAGCCTTGCGAGACTTCAATTCCGTAACCGGCACTGATACTATCTCCCAATACCACAATGGATTTGGCCGTAGCGGTCATCGACACCAACGAAACAATCACAGCAAATAAGAATCTGGTCATTATGAAAACTCAATCATTAAACAATGGTCGTCGCACATCTTTCCGTCGGGCTGACGACCAGCATTCCATCACTGGCGATCGCCGCGCCTGCTCCCGGGAAGCTTGCGACATACAAAATCTTCCCGGCGATATAGTAACGGAAAACCTGAGTAAATCGGTAGCCACGTCCGACGGAATATTACATATCTTGTCATCCATAGATTTGATAATCAAATCCGGTGAAAGTATTGCCATCGTCGGCGAATCCGGGTCGGGTAAATCCACCTTGATCAGCCTGCTGGCCGGATTGGATGCGCCGACTGCCGGAACTATCAGTTTGAACGGAAAACTATTGACGGCGATGGACGAAGACGGCAGGGCGGCGGTGCGCAATGAGCTGATCGGCTTTGTGTTCCAGTCCTTTCAGTTGCTGCCGGGATTGACCGCTCTGGAAAACGTGATGCTGCCGCTGGAATTAAGCGGCGACAAAAACGCCAAGGCTGCCGCTGCCGCGTTATTGGAGAGAGTCGGTCTGTCGCATCGCTTATCGCATACGCCCCAGAAACTTTCCGGTGGCGAGCAGCAGCGCGTAGCCCTGGCCAGGGCCTTTGTGACCAAGCCCTCGATTTTGTTCGCCGATGAACCGACCGGCAATCTGGACAGCAAAACCGGGGCGCATATTATCGATTTGCTGTTCGAGCTTAATCTGGAAAACAAGACGACGTTAATTTTGGTGACGCATGATCAAGTCCTGGCGGCTCGCTGCCAGCGTGTCATTAAACTCGATGCGGGGCGCATAGTAGCTAATTGATGTTGTGCAATGGTTAAGAGTTTTTCACCACGAAGACACGAAGAGCACGAAGGTTTAAAGAGTAACGCTTTCCTGACGATGCACGCCTTTCAATTGAGTAGGGCCGCCCTACACTAAATTTTGCCATTTACAGACTCTGGATGTCTGCGTCCATACAGGTGGTTGAAGTTTGTAGTCATTAAGAAATGCTCAATAACTTCGTGCTCTTCGTGTCTTCGTGGTAAATTCCAAGCACTAATTTTATGGACGCATTTATGACACGTTTTAATTTAGCTCTCCGGCTGTTATGGCGCGACAGCCGTTCCGGCGAGTTGACCATACTGATACTGGCTTTGATTATTGCCGTCACCAGCTCGACGGCCATATCGCTGTTTGCTGATCGGCTGCAACGCACCATGACCACCCAGGCGGCGGAATTTTTGGCCGCCGATTTGGTGATCACAGGTCCGGCGCCTATTTCGGACGAATGGCTGTCCAAGGCAACGCAGCTCAACCTCGCGCAAGCGCAAACGGTCGAATTTTCCAGTGTGTTGATTGAGCATGACGAGCTTTTACTGGCAGGCATTAAAGCGGTCAGTTCCGCTTATCCGTTGCGCGGTTTTTTAAAAACCACCACCTCCGACTATTCGACTGAAGCCACTGTGCACTCCGGTCCGGAACCCGGAACCGCCTGGGTTGAAAAGCGCGTCCTGTCGGCGCTTAAAGTTAATCTTGGCGATGCGCTAACCGTGGGCGATAAAAAACTGACCGTCAGCCATATCATTACGTACGAACCTGACAAACGCGGCGATTTTTACAGTTTCTCCCCGCGCGTGATGATGAATGCCGACGATTTGCAGGCGACCGGCATTTTGCAACCGGGCAGCCGGGTGCGTCATTTCTTTCAATTCAGCGGCGACAGCAAAGCTTTAGCCGAGTTCAGGCGTTGGGTCAAACCGCAGCTGAATCCGTCCCAGCGCATCATGGACATCCATGAAGATCGCCCGGAGCTGGGCTCGGCGCTGGAACGGGCGGAACGTTATCTGGGCTTATCCAGCATTGTTGTCATTTTGATTTCCGGCGTGGCGATCGCGATGGCCACCCGGCGCTATACCGAACGGCACTTTAACGCTACCGCGATATTGCGCTGCCTTGGCTGCAAGCAGAACGAAATACTCTGGCTTTACGGCAGCCAGTTTGTCGTGTTGGGTTTATTGGCCAGCGCGATAGGTTGCCTGTTGGGCTGGTTTGCGCAGCAGGGGCTGTTTCATTTATTGAGGTCGCTATTGCCTCAGCAGGTCGCCGATCCCGGCTTGTTGGCGGTTTTTTTCGGATTTATCATCGGCATGGCTGTGTTGTTGGGCTTCGCATTGCCGCCGTTATTGCGCCTTAAAAAAGTTTCGCCTTTACGGGTGTTGCGCCGCGAACTGGAACCCTTGCCGAGCAGCGCTTGGCTGATTTACGGCTTGGCAATCGGCATTATTGGCGTTTTAATCTGGCGCTATACCGATGATCTTAAAATGACGGCGATCATTATCGGCATTGGTATGGGGGCATTGCTGCTGCTCGGTTTGCTGGTTTATGCATTGCTAAGGTTTAGCCGGAGATTATTGCCGCATCTTGGCTTGACCTGGCGTTTCGGCTTGCAGGGTTTGTTAAAAAACACTCGGGGCAGCGTCGGCCAAATACTGGCTTTCAGCATTACGTTGGTGGCGATGGTGCTCAGTTTTACTGTGCGTACCGATCTGATCAATGACTGGCACAAACAGCTGCCCGCCAATGCGCCCAACCATTTCGCGCTGAATATTTTTCCCGAGCAGCAACAAGGCTTTCAGCAAGACCTGCAACAGCAGCAAATCAACGGCAGCCAGTTTTATCCGGTAGTCAGAGGGCGACTGGTCGCCATTAACAACACGCCGGTGCAACAAATCGTCAGCAAAGATTCGCAGGGCGAAAGCGCCACGCATCGGGAATTAAGCCTGACCTGGACTAAAGAGCTGCCGGAGGATAATAAAATTACGGCCGGAAGCTGGTGGATCGATGCTCAGGCCGGGCAGGTCTCCGTCGAACAGAAACTGGCCGACAGCCTGAAAATCAAGCTGGGCGATCAGTTGGCCTTTACCGTCGGCAGCCAGCAGTTTACGTCCACCGTTACCAGTATTCGCCAACTTCAGTGGGATACTATGAAGCCGAATTTTTACATGATTTTCTCGCCCGGTACGCTGGACGCGTTTCCCAGCACTTTTCTCACCAGTTTTTATCTGCCGGAAAACCAAAAAGACTTTTTAAACGCACTGATAAAAAAATACCCCAGCACCACCCTTCTGGAAGTCGATTTAATTTTACGTCAATTCCAAACCATACTGAGCCAATTGACTGAAGCGATTAATTACCTGCTGTATTTTGCTCTGATGGCCGGCTTTACGGTATTGTACGCTGCTGTTTACGCGACTTTGGACAGTCGTATCCATGAGGGCGCATTGATGCGAACGCTGGGCGCCAATCGCTTATTTTTAAGAAAGACCCACATTATCGAGTTCAGCCTGCTCGGCTTGATTGCCGGCGTGCTGGCAGTCATTATTTCTGAAGCCATACTCTACGCCTTGTACACCCATGTCATGCATATGGAATATCATGTTAATTATTCTTTATGGGGAATTGTGCCGGTGATCGGCGTTTTATTTGTCAGCTTTGCAGGTTATTGGGGCGTAAGAAATGTGGTTAACAAATCCCCGCTTCAGGTTTTAAGGGAGTTATAACGCTTAAACTTTGCAAGCCAGCATCAGTCCCCGTTTGATTGACGGGTCTGAGCTCTTATGCTAGAAATGTTTGTATGATTTCAATCGATTATAGTGCTATGGTATTCATACTTTATTCATAAAAAATGAAGTATTCTGTAAAAAATCAATTTCTCCGAAAGGTAATCAAACAATATGAAAAAACTAACCACCAGTATCGTTTTAATAGGCAGTACATTAATCGCAGGTTGCTACAGCCAAGGTGGATGGACGCCAACCGTTGATGCCTATAACGATCCTAATTCCTATCGCATCAATCAAGATATGGCCGAATGTAAAGATTTGGCGAGTCATGCCTCTAGCGGCACTGCCAAAGAAACCGCTATCGGTGCCGGCGTTGGCGGTTTAATCGGCGCGGCTGGCGGCGCAGCAATAGGTGCAATCACGGGGAACCCCGGAACAGGTGCAGCCATCGGTGCGGCAACGGGCGGTATCGGCGGTGGCGCTTATAAGGGTCTTGATGCAGAATCCGCGTACAAAAGAGCCTATTCCAGCTGTATGAGAAACCGCGGACATCGGGTAGTTAACTAATCGGGTTATATTCAAAAGTTGACCCAATGTCGGGCGATATATTTTGTCGCTCGACATTATGATATCCGGTGATGGAGCGGCGGATGGGTAAACCCTAAACCGTCCTTGTTTTAAGCATGGAAAGGTCGAGCATAAAAAGCGTGTCCGTCACGCAGCTATATCTTCCGGAGATTCGCTGGCCTGCTCCTGTTTCTCATCATTTGAAAAACGGTTACTTCGTTTTTGCAAGAAATGCCGCTCCAGTTTTTGGAAATAGGCATGAATTCCATAAAGAAATCCTCCGGCAATTGGCAGGGCAAAATACCAGTGCTCTTTAGCATCGGCCAATAAACCTAATATTTCCTCACCGTAGAAATAAGCGGGGGTTATCGTAATAGTGGCCCATACCCACGCGCTGATAAGGTTAATCAAGGCAAATTTCTTTGCCGAATATTTGGTAATGCCAATCGACATGGGAATGACGGTCCGCAAGCCATACATATAGCGCTGCATAAAAATAATGGGCCAACCGTATTTTTTTAACAGCAAATGCGCAATCGCAAATTTACGCCGCTGGCTATGTAGCTTACGCTGAATAAGGCCTTTATTGAAACGGCCAATGTAAAAGTAGATTTGATCTCCAGTAAACCCGCCTAGACCCGCCACAAAAATCGTCATGAAGTATTGCATGTCGCCGGTATGCGACATGATTCCAGCCATGATCAGGCCTATTTCTCCTTCCAATATGCTCCACAGGAACAAAATTACGTAGCCATATTCCTTCAGCCAGCCGATGAATAGTTCTTCCATAAAGTTTTAATTCCGTTGAGGTACTGCGTTAATTGCAATCATGTGTACAGCCGTCAGATTAGAAACTAAGTCGTCAATAACCGGTAAAGTACCGGATATGAAGAGTGTGAAAAAATGTATAAACCACCATTAAATAAAACCAGGCATTCTGTCCTGGTACATAATCATAATCTGATTGATGCCCGGTTTCCAACATATAAAGGTTAAAGCGCCTTTTTAGGCGTGCGCTATGCCATCATTAAATTAAAGCCCGCAGGCTCTGCCTATTGATTTTACACCTATTTTCAATCATGTCTTATGTTCTGGATTTGACTGCTGGTCTTTGGCAAACCGCAGCAGAAAATCGGCCAAATAAGCTTCACTATCTGGGCTATAAGTGTTGCGGGATTCATAGATAGTCAGCAATCTTGCCATAGGCATTGCGGCTTTACAGCGACTGAACGTCAGCGCGGATACCTTGGCTTCGTTGTGCGCATAGCCGCGAAAATCGGCTTGCTTGATCAAATAAAATCCCGCTTCCAAAGCCTGAGCTGAAAATTTTGCTGCTGCATGAGCGGGAAGCAGCAAATAAAATAAACCTTGCGGGGATAACAAGCTTCCTGCAATGCCGATCAAATCGGCAAACGGCAGTTGGTCGGTATGCCGGGCGATGTTTCTTAAGGTATCGACGGTTTTGAGGTGGTTTTCAAAAAACGGCGGGTTGCTGATGATCAGGTCGTATTGCCGGTTGGCGGTCAGGGCAAAGCTTTGGATATCCTGATGCACGGCTTCAAGGCAGCTTGCCCATGGGCTGTTGCTGAAATTGATGTCGGCTTCTTTAAACGCTTCCGGCGTTAATTCCACGGCGGTGACTTTCGCCGCGCCCAGCTGGGCTGCGATCAGCGCAAGCACGCCGGTGCCGGTGCCGACATCCAGCACGCAGTCGCCCGGATTGACCGGAGCCATTGCGCCGAATAACACGGCATCGGTGCATATTTTCATGCCGGAGTGTTTCTGCAATACTGAAAACTGCTGGAACTTAAAGGTGGACATGGGGATTTATTGAACCCAAAATGAAACAAATTGATTAATGACCACGAAGACACGAAGACGCTAAGGTAGTGAAAAAACTTCGTGTGCTTCGTGACTTCGTGGTGAATTATTTTTCTTCAGGCTTAACAATTATCTCTTTAGCTACGGATTTATGCCAAAGCCCATTGCTTGAGAAACACTCCCAGCCCCATTTCAGCCAGTTCAGCAACGACACCGCCAGCCAGAGCGACCAGGCCAGCATCAATACCCGATACGCGATTAGCGGCACTGAAATCAGCGTCGCAACCGGCAAAATCGCCGGGCTTCTATCCTGATACCAGTTTAAGTTGAATGCCGAGGAGTGGTTGCCGATAATCTGCATATCGGGCGATCCCAGCAAGCCCCGTTCGACCGCTAAAAACAGCATGCCCAGCGATATCACGGTCAATACGCCAATAGCAACTTGCACTATATTAAAATAGTGGACATCGGAAACCGGCTGCGTCTTGCGCCAGCCCAGCAGCATTAACCATGCAATCACAATGCCCGCCGATTCCAAGGGAATCTGGCTAAGCCCCACCAATAACAGGAACCAGTGCCGGGCTTTTAACGGTGTCAGCCGGATTTTGCCCATGCCCAGAGACAGCATAACAATAACGATCAGCACGCCCCAAAATAAAACCGCGGGCCCCAATTTCGGCCCCATCGTAAACAATACCCAGCGATCCTGACCCAAGCCGATATTCAGGTTGGCGTTGACACTCGCTATTCCCAAGTCAACCTGTGGTGTGAGCATAGCCGCTGTTATGCCGGCCGCTTCCCGCCAGCTGATTGAGACATCCTGTTTGCCGGGATTGATCGGTACCGTGAGCTTTCTGCCATCCTGCCTGATCGGCTGGGTCTGTCCGTTAATGGCAACGGCTTGCAATACGGCTTTTTCCGGCAGGATGAGCGTGTGTTGCGACCCTTGCGAACTTCTCAGGCTGATATTCAATTCGGCTTCCTGGTTACGCTGCCCCGGCTTGATGCTTAACCGGCTGTTATCGATGGTTAAGGTTTGGCCTTCCACCGCTGTGGGCCGGGTTATGTGCAGGGTAATTTTTTCGCCCGGCCAGGGATGCCATTCAGGCAGCCATTGCCCGTCATTATTCAGGTGAATCATCGCGATGCCGGTCGTTTCAACATGCCAGACGGGGCTTACATCTGCCTTCAACACCTCTATCCATTGCTCTGTTTCGGACGCGACAAAATCGATTTTTTCCGATTTATCCAGCGTAGATTCCCATTGCAATTCGGTTTGCTGAGCCGGGATATTAACCTCAGCCTTGCCTTCTTTAACCCGAACGCCTGCCGTAGTGACCGATTCGCCCGGCAGCAAGGGGACGGCCAATACCACGGCGGAGTTTGCCGGTGAAATCCGGATGATGCGGGTAACCACATGCCAGTCCAGGCCCAGGTGCAGGGTACGTTCAATCCTGACAAACGGCGGCAAGGTACTGGGTTCCAGTTCGGCTGTGCGTTGCTGCTCGGTCCGGTTGATGCGGCTAAATTGCAGTTGATCGTCAACCGCGCTGTTCTCCTGTAGGCCGATGACCTGCCAGCCGGTATTTTGAATGCTGACCCAGTTCGGTTTTAACGGCAACGGCAGCGTGAACTTGCTTAACATGGGCACAGCCCCGCCCAGTACCACCTGATGCTCTCCTTCGCTCAGGTTAAGCCACAAGCCGTTGTTATCGCGATAAAGCCCCGGCGCTATTTTGCCGTCAACAAAAACATGATTGGGGAACCATTGTTCATATTCGGCGGGTAAAGGAATGGCTACGGATTGCTGGGCATGCACCTGTAGCGCGATCGCCAGTTCCTTATCGTTAATGGTTATCTTCATCTGCGGAATTTGCGCGCAACCGGGTAAACAGTCCGGCGGCACCGGTTTCTCCAACAGCTTGCTGCGCAATTCATCCAGAACGGCTTTATCCGGAATTTCGGCATAGGTTTTTTGCGACGGCATGGACAGCATAGGCAACAGCAAAAACCACAGCAACAGCGGTGCCGAAGGCTGCGCCTTTTTAAACTTCAATTTTTCAAAAGCGCCAAACATCAACAAGGCCAGCGCCGCAACCAAAACTGTACGGATGAAGTTGAGCAGCATGGTCTGTGTCGGCGTTAAATACCATAAGCGCAGCTGCTGCTGAGCATCAACCGAACCGTTCCATGACAGCAATACTTTATGCCATTGCCATTGCGGCAAGCCGGGGCCGGTTTGCACCTTGGCTTTAGGGTCGATGCGCTCAAAATCGATTGCTGCGTCAGAATAACCATAAGACGATGAGGAATCGGATGGCACAGACCTTTTTAATGCGCGTTCGCTCATCTCGCTCTTCATTTGAGGGGCTGGTGCCGATGTCGGAGCCTCCATTTCTGTCATAACGTGATATTGGGGGTCCTGCATATTGACCCTTTGCCAGGGTTTTTCCAGTTGCGGATAAAGACCGGTGCGCACCTGCGCCACCATAAAGGGCAAGGTGAGCATGATTAACGCCAGCCAGAAAGCATAGCGATACCAGTTGACGAATTTTAAAAACCGGCCTTGCGGCAATACCTTGATCAAGGCGGTCGCGGCCAGAATGTTCAGCCAGACAAAATGCGGCGAGCCCGGCTCATGCCAGATCAGCACCAGGGTGACCAGGGCGAGAGCGCCCCAATAGGGAGCCCACAGCCGGCCTGTCGCCAGAGCTGCAATTAGCACCAGGAACAAGTCCAGCAATGTCCAGCGAGAAAGCCAGCTGTCAGGCACATTGTCAACGCCGCCGGCCGCCAGCAAGCGCCAGCCCGGCGGCAGGTTAAGTTCGGCGCTGACGTTGTGGAAATCCTGTTCCCAACCAACCGCACTGACGGCATTAACAGGGCCGGTGATTCGGCTGTCGGCGTCCAGTGTTATCGAGCCGGTTCTGACTTCCACGCCTTGCTTGCCGGAGTTATCCTGGGTAATAAATTGATTGTTGCCGTTTAAGGTGACTCTGCCCAATTGCGTTTGCGGCAAGGTATTCAGCCGCCAGCCGCGGGTCATGGTGCCGCTGATCATGTCATTGACGGTGTAGCCTTGGCCGTCGAAATCCAGCCACAGCTTTCTGGTTAAATTGAGTTGATTGGGTTCGGGCTCCGGGTCGCCCCGGCGTATGGTTTTAAAGCCCATGGACTGGCCCTGACTGATTTTATAAGCCGGGAGATTTTTCCAATCGTCCGGCAAATTGGTTTGATTGGGATCGATGGCGCTGAGCTGTTCGATTTCAACAACCCGCAATTGGGGGCGGGCGTCGAATACCCAGATTTCCGATTCCGGCCACTGGATGCCTTGCTCGCTCCCAAGCTCCAGCCTGGGAGCGGGGAGCGCATTCAGCTCTTTAGTGTTTCTCGCCAGTATGTCGATCTGCCAGTGGCCGGGGCGCAGCTGCATCAATAATTGTCCGTCGGGTTCCAGTCGGGCGGGCAATGGGCTTTGTAAACTCAACGGGATAAAACCGTCCAAAATAGGCCGGGGCAATTTTACTTCACGCTGCTCGCCGGAAACGTCCAGCATCAGTCGGGTTAAAACTTGTGCGGGTACTTCATCAATGACTTTTCGAAAGACCTGAATGTCCAGGTTGTTTTGGAGGTTTTCCGGTTTTTTCAAGCCGGTTTCGCTTTCTTTCAGCCACAGTTGCCCGTCCTTAATGGCCGGGGTCGGTATTGCCGTCCCGTTAATACGCAGCTCAACCAGCCCGGTATCGTCGGGTATCTTTAAGTTATCAGGAATGGCAGTCCACAAGAATCCGCCTTTGATTTTGTGCGGCAAGCCCGCCGTCAGTTTAATCGAGGGGCTGCCGTTTCTATCCATGACCAGCGCGGTCTTGTCATCAACCGTCACATTAAGCGGCCAGTGGTTTTTATCGCCCGGCAAGCTGATCCAGCTGTCTTGGTACACCAGCCAGCTCATCGAGAAGATGCCTTTATCGTGCGTTAAATCCAGCTGTGTTTGAGTAGGCCAGCTACAGCGTTTTTGTTCATAACTGTTGTAGATGAAAGGGCAGGAGATGGGCTCCGGGCTATCGTGCAATACCCAGGCTATCCAGGGTTTGAGAGGCTCCGGCACCTGTTCGGGAGTTAACGGTTTTGCCTGCGTGACCGATGCGAATAATACGGCGCTTAAAAATAGCCAGACGATACGACTCATAATGCACTCCTGATTAATGTCGGGTGGTATGCCGGAGTAAGGCCGACCACGAGTGGCGTAGGTCAGGCGTTTACGGAAATCTGTGCGGTGTATTGGATAAGCCGGGTTTCGCATTCGCTCAAACTGGCTTATCCGGGGTTACAGTTTTTGTCTGTAATGGAAAGCGTGCCGGATGCTTGATGATTTCCAGTGTTAAATCGACATCGATATCGGCCAATAAAAGTGCCCCGGCGATTGTTCTTCAACATTAATGACTGATTTAATCTGCTGACTTTTAAACCACGGAAAATCGTCATAGGACATGAATAATTCTTCATCATGAGTTAGCAGCCAGACCCCGTGGGTTGATATATGCGTAACTTCAACCGGGGAAGTGTTGTTGCCATGCGCTAATGAGCTCACCGTAATGTCCCTCCAGAAGTAATTCGGTTTCTTTTAACTGCTTTCTTGAATATTGATAATTCTTAGCCAATTCAATTTCCGGTTCTAGCCAGAATTTAGCTTCTCCGTCTCCTGAAACAATATAAACATGCATTCCGGGCTCTTCTCTGGAAAAGAAAAAGAACCGATAACCATTTTCTTTAAATACTGTTGGACTCATTTAGGCATCCAATCTACAGAACATGTCCAGTTCCATGATAGCGTATGGAAACAATCACCTCTCCAGAAAATTCCTCAACATATCATGCCCATGCTCGGTCAGGACCGATTCGGGATGAAATTGCACGCCTTCAATATCCAGTTCTTTGTGCCTTACACCCATGATTTCATCGAGTTTGCCCGCCGCATCCTGTGTCCAGGCGGTTATTTCCAGGCAATCGGGAATACTTTGCTGTTCTATGACCAGCGAATGGTAACGGGTGGCTGTAAATGGGTTGTTAAGCCCTTTGAACACGCCTTGATCCTGATGATAAACCAGCGAGGTTTTGCCGTGCATGATGCTTTTGGCATGGACGATATTGCCGCCGAATGCATAACCGATGCTTTGATGTCCCAGGCAAACCCCCAGAATAGGAATTTTCCCGGCAAATTTTAAAATGGCTTCAACGGAAATGCCGGCTTCCTTAGGGGTACAAGGGCCGGGTGATATCACCAGTTTGTCGGGTGCGAGTTTTTCTATATCTTCTACTGTGACTTGGTCGTTACGCACCACGGTCACATCGGCGCCCAACTCGCCAAAATATTGCACCAGGTTGTAAGTGAACGAGTCGTAATTATCGACCATGACGACTTTGACGGCACTCATGATTGCTCCCCTTCCAAGCCTGCTTCGGCCATATTCACAGCGCGGAAAATGGCGCGGCCTTTATTCATGGTTTCATCCCATTCGTTTTCGGGCACGGAATCGTAGACGATACCGGCACCGGCTTGTATATGTAGCATGTTGTTCTTAATCACGGCGGTCCTGATCGCGATGGCGGTATCGAGGTTGCCGGACCAGGCTATGTAGCCGACTGCGCCCGCGTAAACGCCGCGTTTGACGGGTTCGAGCTCGTCGATGATTTCCATCGCGCGTATTTTCGGCGCGCCGCTGACGGTACCGGCCGGAAAGGTCGCGGCCAGCACGTCAAAGGCGTTTTCGCCTTGTTGCAGTTGTCCGGTGACGTTGGAGACGATGTGCATGACGTGCGAATAGCGCTCGACGATCATTTTATCGGTTAATTGTACGGTGCCGATCTCTGCAACCCGGCCCACATCATTGCGGCCCAGGTCGATCAGCATTAGATGTTCGGCCAGCTCTTTGGGATCGGCCAGCAGGTCTTTTTCCAGCTCAAGATCCTGCTCAGGTGTTAAGCCACGGCGACGGGTACCCGCAATCGGGCGTACCGTGACCATGTTGTCTTCCAGCCTGACCAGTATTTCCGGCGACGAGCCGACAATATGGAAGTCGTCCAGGTTCAGGTAAAACATGTACGGCGAAGGATTCAGGCAGCGCAAAGCCCGGTATAAATTAAGTGGCGAGGCGGTGTAAGGAATGGACATGCGTTGCGACAGCACTACCTGCATGATGTCGCCGTCGGTGATGTATTCTTTGGCTTTCAATACTGCATTTTCAAAGCCTTGTTGGGTAAAGCCGGAGATGAAATCGGATTCTTCGACCTGTCTGGGGGCATGATGGTTTTTAGGTTTGGCTTGCAGCTCGCGTAGTTTTACAGCCAAGTCAGCCACTCGCGCGACGGCACGGTTATAGGCGTCAGGTTCTTCAGGATTGGCGTGAGTCAGCAGCAGCATTTTGCCGGACAAATTGTCGAACACCAGCATTTCTTCCGACACCATCAGCAGGATGTCGGGATTGCCGAGCGGATCGGACTTTTCTGTGCCGCGCAACTTTGGCTCGATATAGCCGATGGTTTCATAGCCGAAATAGCCGACCAGGCCGCCGTTAAAGCGGGGCAGGGTGTCAATGTCGGGAACGTTATAGCGCGACTTGAACTGTTCTATCCAGATCAGCGGGTTATCGTGGGCTATCGTTTCCAGCAGTTCGCCGTTTTGTTCCAGGCGAATTTGACTGCCGGTGATTTTGACGACAGTAAGGCAGGGCAAACCAATAATTGAATAACGACCCCATTGCTCACCGCCGTGCACCGATTCGAATAAATAGGAATAAGGGCCGTCGGCCAACTTAAGGTAAGCGCTTAACGGCGTATCCAAATCGGCCAATACTTCGCGGCAAACCGGGATGCGGTTGTAGCCCTGCCGGGCATAGTGATTGAATTGTTCTGGGGTCATGGTGTTAGTCGGATAGTTGTATATTTTCAATCACCTCGGTCATGAGGCGAAAATGCTTGTCCAGCGAATAAATTTTACAATTCTGTTGTCTTGAATTTTGAGCGATCAGCAAATCAGGAATGCCGATACCGTTATGACCCTTACTTAAACAAGCCGTTTGCCAATTAATAATTTCAGCCCAGTTGGGCTGTAAGGGCAATAGTGTTATGTTATTCAGCAATTCAATAACCTTAAATTGCTTTTTTAATAGCCAAAAAAGGAACCAGCTCTGTAAGGATAATATCGTTAATAACAATTAAATTATCATCTATTAAAGTATCTAGCCCGCTTGAGTTGGCACCACTTTTGAAATAGTCGATCCAAATAGATGTATCAATCAAAATGCGCATTTCGGTTTCTTAGCGTATCTATATCCATCTCCAGACCGATTGCGCCTTTATAAGACTTTAATCCCGCCACTTTATTTTTCTTAATCAGCTCCTGCAATGCCAAAACAATGACTTTTGTTTTTGTTTTAGCATCAGTCAGTCGCATGGCTTCTTTAATTAATTCATCAGACAAATTGAGCGAAGTTTTCATAGATATAGCTCCAATAAGTAAACTCGCCGGATTGGGTTTTTGAAACCCAATCCGCAAACACGATTAACCCGCTTTAGCCAATTCAGCGCGCATCTCATCGATTACTTTTTTGTAATCAGGTTGGCTGAAAATCGCTGAACCTGCGACGAAAGTGTCGGCGCCGGCTGCTTTAATTTCCCGGATATTATCGGTTTTAACGCCGCCGTCGATTTCCAGGCGGATATTCAAGCCGCTGTCGTCGATTCTTTGTCTGACTTGACGCAGTTTATCCAGCGCTGAAGGGATGAAAGACTGGCCACCGAAGCCGGGGTTAACCGACATCAACAAAATCATGTCCAGCTTGTCCATGACGTAATCCAGATAATGCAGCGGCGTGCCGGGATTAAATACCAGTCCAGCCTTGCAGCCGTTGTCTTTGATCAATTGCAGGGTGCGGTCGATATGCACGGACGCTTCTGGGTGGAACGTAATGATACTGGCGCCGGCTTTGGCAAAATCGGGAATAAGACGATCAACAGGCTCAACCATTAAATGCACGTCAATGGGGGCAGTAACGCCGTGTTTTCTCAGCGCTTCGCAAACCAAAGGCCCGATGGTCAGGTTGGGTACAAAATGGTTATCCATTACATCAAAATGCACAACATCGGCGCCGGCTTTTAAAACATTATCAACTTCTTCACCCAATTTGGCGAAATTAGCTGACAGAATGGAGGGCGCAATCCAGTTTTCGTTCATTTTATGATCCTCGTGAATTAAAAAAATTATTAATTATATCTTCTTTTTACGCAAACTCTTATGTTTACGCTTGGGTTTATAATAGCTGCACTTGAAATTATACGGATAAGCTTAACTCATGAAACTGGTAACCTTCATTCATAATGATAAAACCCGTGTAGGCGCTGTCGTTGATGGCTTTGTTGTTGACGGCAAAAATAATACTAAAATCCCGGAAACCATGCTTGAATTTCTAAGCGCAGGTGCCGCCGCGTTAGATGCGATGCAGCGACAAATCGACAGCGGCGAAGGCCGTATCGCTCTGGATCAGGTCAAGCTGTTGGCGCCGGTGCCAAGACCCGGTAAATATCTGGCCATCAGTCTGAATTATAACGATCATATCGAAGAAACCGGCCTGGATAAGCCGGAATATCCCAGTTTTTTCACCAAGCAGGGCACCTGTGTGATCGGACACAGCGATGCGATTCATCGGCCGAAAGTTTCCGATAAGTTGGATTATGAAGGCGAGCTGGCTTTTGTTATCGGCACGCGCTGTCGCCATGTGCCTGTCGACAAAGCTCATCAAGTCATTGCCGGATTTACCATTGCCAATGATGTTTCGGTGCGTGACTGGCAGTTTCGTTCGCCGACTTTTACCTTGGGTAAATCATTCGATACCCACGGCCCGTTAGGGCCTTGGCTGGTGACCAGCGATGAAATCGGCGATCCGCATAATCTGGACCTTAAAACCTGGATTGATGATGAGCTGCGGCAAAACTCCAATACCCGCAATATGATCTTTAACTGCTATGAAATGATCGCCTATTTGTCGCAAGCGATGACGCTGGAGCCGGGAGACGTTATTGCCACAGGCACGCCTGCCGGGGTCGGCGTAAAAATGAAGCCGCGCGGCTACATGTTGCCGGGACAAATTGCCCGGATTGAGATTGAGGGTATTGGGACGCTGGTTAATCCGGTTATTGATGAGCCGGATAATTGGCTACGTATGAACTGATGTATTGCAAAGTCACCACGAATAGCGCGATACGAAGAAAATATACAAAACTGCGTACTGTTCGTGGCGAAAATTGTAGCTGTGCCTCAAGCGCTTTTCTTGATGGTAAAAAAGCTTAATTTGCTGAGATTCTTTTTAACCGCCGCTCTGGTCGGCAAGGTAAATATAACGGTTACTTTCAAGCCGCCAAATTCGGATTCATCCAGCACAAGCTCGGCATCGTGTATCGTTGCAATGCGTTGCACGATGGAAAAACCCAGGCCGGTGCCCTGCGCTTTATTGGCGGTTTCGACGCAACGATGAAACCGCTTTAGCGAGTTTTCATATTGATCCGGCGCGATGCCCGGTCCCGAATCTTCAACGCACAGCCGCAACTGGTGTTCGGTTCCTATCAGGCTGACCCGGATCATGCCTTGAGCCGGGGTATATTTGATGGCGTTGTCGATAATGTTCCTGATCAGGATATTGATCAGCAGGGTGTTCGCTACGATGGGCACTGCATTGATTTCATCGTATTCCATGTGAATCCGTTTTTTATGCGCTTCGGGGTCGAGTTCGGCAATGGTTCGCGGCACTTCACGGCTAAGCACCGTCATTTCTTTGGCTAAATACTCGGTGCCGGATTCAATGCGTGAGAAGGTCAGCAATTGCTGCACCATGTAGGTCATGCGGTTGACGGCTTGCTCGATTCGCTTGAGCGCCTGATGACGGACGGTTTCGTCGCGGGTGCGCATGGCAACCTGGGCCTGGGTCAGCAGTCCGGCCAAGGGCGTTCTTAATTCGTGCGAGGCATCGGCGGTAAACCGGCGCTCATGTTCAAAGGCCTGCTCAAGCTGGGCAAACAGATTGTTGATCTCATTGACGACCGGGATAATTTCCTTGGGCAGTTTTTTGCTGGATAGCGGTTTGAGAAAACTGGCTTCCCGCCTGGATAGGGCTATTTCCAAACGATTAAGCGGCTTTAAGGCATGCCCGACAATAATCCAGATAACGATGCCTAAAATCGGTAAGCCCACCAGAAATTGCGTCACCAATTGCGTTGATATTTCATCGGTTAATTCGGCGCGGATTTCTTCTTTTTGGCCGACATGAATCACATATTCGCCGTTTGAGCTGGAAATACTGAACACATGCCACACGTGTTTATCGATATTGGTTTCACTGAAGCCGTTAGTCGCCGAAGAAAACGCAAACGTTGGCGCGCTTTCCGAGCGCAACAGCAAGCCGTCATTTTTGGACCACAGCTGGAAAGCGACTTTTCTTTCATACTTATGGCCTAAAGCGTTGGCTTCCAGAAGCCCGTCGAATACATCCCATAACTGATCGTCGATATTTTTCTTGCTGAATCCATGCACCGCAAACTCAGGCGATTTTTCCGAACGCAGTAACAAGCTGTCTCCTTTAGTCCAGAGCTGAAAAGCGCTTTTATTTTTACGCCCGGTATAAGGATGCAACTGGCTATCGGTCTGTGTTTGCGCCCAGTGCTTGGACAGTGAACCTTCCCGGACCAGGCTTTCCACAAACACATGCAGTACTTTGGCCGACTGCGCCAATTCGGCATCAAACAGGCTGGCGACTTCGTCGCGGGTGACCTTGTAACTCATATAGGCCGTCACTCCCCAGATCAACATGGAGGCGGAGAGCAGGCCAAACAGCAACAGTTGGCGTAGCGAATAGTTCATTAATTCTCGGTGGTGACTTTGGCAGTTAGGGAAATGGAACGTGGATTAGATTGGTAAGCACTGATAAGGCACAAGACGAAAGGCGAAAGGCAAAGGGCGCGAAGGACGACAAGTGTTTTTTGCCCTTTGTCCTTTGCCTTTCGCCTTCTTTATCCGTGTTCCATTATTAAAGTTAATCCTAATCTTCATCAATGATATACCCCACACCCCTGACGGTGCGGATAATGGACGGGTCAAGCTTTTTTCTCAAATGGTGGATATGGACCTCGACGGTATTGCTTTCGACGTCCGAATCCCATGAGTACATGCTTTCTTCGAGGCGGGCGCGGGAAATAACCCGGCCGATATTGCTCATTAAAAAACTCAGTATCTCAAATTCTTTTTGCGACAGATCAATCTTTTCATCATTCCAGGTAACCTGGCGCGAGGCCGGATCCAAAACAATACCTTTATATTCAATATTGGGAACGCTGCGGCCTTCGTTCCTTCTCGCCAATGCTCTTAACCGGGCGCACACTTCATCCAATTCAAACGGTTTGATCACAAAATCATCGGCACCGCTATCCAAGCCTATTACGCGATCAGGAATAGTATCCTTGGCGGTCAAGACCATCACCGGCGTTTCGTCTTTACGCCCTCGTAGCGCTTTCAATATGTCCAGGCCTTCCATGTCCGGCAAGTTCAGGTCCAGCACGACCAGCTCATAGGTATTGGTTTTTAGAGCCTCGTCGGCAAGCTTGCCGTTGGTTAACCAGTCAACCGCATAACCTTCCATTTTTAAGCCTTCGACCAGCCCATCACCCAGTATTTCATCATCTTCCACCAGTAATAGTCGCATATGTTCTCGCTTTAAAGTAGTTAGTTATCAACAAATGGCTATAAGCGTAATTAAGCAAAATTAAGTTCCACTTAAGTGGCTGATCGCCATGGAGTCTTATTAATCAGAGGCTCACGTGTTAAACTGACGCCTATTTTAAACTATATAGCAAAAAATCTCTTGCCGCCGCTTAGCCTCTATATCCATATCCCCTGGTGTATTAAAAAATGCCCTTATTGCGATTTTAATTCGCATGCGGCTAAATCGGAACTGCCTGAATCGGCCTATATAACGGCATTGCTCAATGATTTAGCTCTCGACATACAGCGCTATGATATCAACAGGCCGATACACAGCATTTTTATCGGCGGCGGCACGCCCAGTTTATTTTCGCCGGAAGCGATTAACCGGCTATTGCGCGGCATAAAGCAACAGTTGGAGCTTGAAGAGGGGGCGGAAATCACTCTCGAAGCTAATCCGGGCACTTTTGAAAGCCATAAATTTGCCGAGTTCAGGGCGCTGGGCATTAACCGCTTATCGATCGGCATCCAAACTTTTAACGACTCGTTATTAAAACAGCTGGGCCGCGTTCATTCGGCGCAGGAAGCCATGCGTGCCGCCGAGATCGCCCATCAGTCGGGTTTTGAAAACTTCAATCTGGACTTAATGTTCGGCTTGCCGGGCGCAGCTCCCGAAAACAGCAAAACGGATATAGAAACGGCGATTAGCCTCAAGCCCACCCATATTTCCTTTTACCAGCTAACGTTGGAGCCTAATACCTGGTTTCATAAGTTTCCGCCCAAGCTGCCTGATGACGAAACCATCTTCCGAACGCAGAAAGAGTGTCAGCGGATATTGGCGGATCATGATTATCAGCAATATGAGGTCTCGGCCTACAGTAAACAAGGCATGCAATGCCGGCATAATGTCAATTATTGGCAATTCGGCGATTATTTGGGCATAGGCGCGGGGGCTCATGGGAAAATCTCCCAAATTCTGCCGCAATCGATTATTCGAACTTTTAAACCCAGAAGTCCGGAACAGTATTTAAGCGATACGCATCAAAACGGCGGGTCCGAGGCTATTGCTGTAGCCGAATTGCCTTTGGAATTTATCATGAACCATTTGCGGCTGAAGCAGGGTTTTAGTCAGGAAGCCTATCAAGCGGCGACAGGTCTTGCTCCCGCTACGCTGGAGCCGGCTTTATCCGCTTGCGTGCAACAAAACTTGCTGATACGGCAAAACAATCACTACTATTGCTCAGAACAAGGCTGGAACTTTCTGGACAATATTTTAGAAAATTTCATCCCTTAATAAATCAACTATTTAGAATTTATCATGCTTGATTATCAAAAAGACTTTATTTCCTACGCGTTGGATTGCGGTGTTCTCAGATTCGGCGAATTTCAATTGAAATCGGGCCGCACCAGTCCTTATTTCTTTAATACCGGTTTGTTCAATACCGGCGCCCAGCTTGGTAAACTGGGAGAGTTTTATGCGCAGGCATTGATTCAATCCGATATTAAGCCGGATATTCTTTACGGCCCTGCGTACAAAGGTATCCCGCTGGTCAGTGCGACATCGATTGCTTATGCCCGGTTAACCGGTGAGGATATCCCTTTCGCCTTCAACCGCAAAGAAGCTAAAGATCATGGCGAGGGCGGCAGCCTGGTGGGTACGCCGCTGCAAGGCAAGGTGCTCATCCTTGATGACGTGATTACTGCCGGGACTTCAGTCAGGGAGTCGGTTGAGATCATAAAAAATGCCCACGCAATGCCTGCTGGCGTTTTAATTGCGCTGGATAGACAAGAAAAAGGCCAAAATGACGTTTCTGCTATTTCGGAAGTTGAAGATCAATTCGCAATGCCTGTGATTGCCATCATTACCCTGGCGAATATTATTGAATATTTAACGGCCGACGGCAGCGAGCAGCTTAACGCGATAAAAGAATATCAACGTCTTTACGGTATTAAATAAATGCGCAAGCTTAGCTAAGAACAAATTATCTTGCTTAACAATGCCGTAAAATTCAACCTTCTAAATCAATATAATTGATTTAGAAGGTTCTCTATGAATTGATAACCCCAGTACTACTGGCTTTTAAAGTCAGTTTTGTAATATGCGCTGTCACTGGATGGCTGATCAAAGAGCTGAAGTTTTGCGGCCATCTCTATGCCAAGTTACAGGGCTGATCTTCTACCAGCGAGAGTCTGAAGAAGTTTGTGCATGATGAGTGGGTATGCATCGACTCCGCTATTCTCCTGATACTTGCCCGTTACTAAATACTCAATGTATCCATCAAATCGATCATAAATTGCATTTCTTCATCATCGACTTTTTCCCATGCTTTAAAGCCCAGGCTCTCTAAAACACCCTGGCCTTTAGAGTCATTATCCATTTCTATCAGGCATTTTTGAAACTCATCTCTCCTTTCCAGTAACTTGGGGCCGATCATTAAAGAATGATGGATGACACTGATTTGACTGCGGACTAAAATTCTCAGTTGTTTTTTAATCATGTCGGACAAACCGTCAAAAGCTTCAGCCAGAAAAATACCGGCATCCGCTTCTCCGCGCAGTAAATGCTTTGCCACAAGTACGTAAGTATCACAGGAAATCCCTTGCACATTACTCGTATCGAGATCACCGGGTTCCAGCATGATCATGCCCATCATTTTTACATCCGGATCATCGGTAAAGGCCAGTTTGATGCCCGGTGCCAAACGCGCTACGTCATCTATAGGATTATTCGCATTGACTGCAATAATGGCTTCGTCGGAAGCGCCAGCCGGTTTGACCAGAGGTAGAAAACCTTTTTCTCTGACCAGCATCGCGGCATCGAAAGGGTTGGCATAAATCAGGCTGACCTTGTCGTTACGGATTGCCTCTCTTTGATCATTAAAATTATTGTACATTTCCAGATGGATCGAAACATCGGTTTGCCTCTGCAACCACGTATTAAAAATATACCAACCGGATAGATGGTCCGGAGTAAAGTCGGGGCTAACGGTAAAGATAAATGACATGGCGACTCCTTGTTAAAACATTGTCGGATACAACTGGATGCATTCTTCTACTTTAGTTCGGGAGGGTTTTCTTCGAACTGAGGTATAGCCCACTACGACACCTTTTCTTATATTGGGGATTACGGTCGCTTTGACCCAGTAATACCCTCCGTCTTTACGTAAATTTTTTACGAACCCCTGCCATTTTTCGCCTGTCTTTACTGTATCCCATAGATCTTTAAATGCGGCCGGCGGCATGTCCGGATGTCTTAATATTGAGTGAGGGGAGCCGATAAGCTCATCTTCCGTGTAGCCTGACATTTCTACAAACGATTGGTTGACATGGGTGATAACGCCGTCAGGATTTGTAGTAGAAACAATGAGCTTGCCGTCCGGGTAAGGTGTTTCAATCTCAGTGTATAAAATCTTGCGGCGCATTCCGCCGTACAAATCCAGCGTTACTTCTTTGTAATCGCCGATTATATGTTCCGGTTGCATATCGTTTATCATGTTGATCGCCTATATTTTGTATAGCACTAGAGCATTTCGGAAATACTTTGAGCGGCTCTTTTGACATCCAAAAGGATAAGTCCGAGCTTTGCATTCGGTTTTGCAAGAACAGTCAGTACCGCTTCGGTGCCGGCATAAGTCATCAAGACATAGCCTCTGTCGCCTTTAACTAAAACCTGTTCCAGCGTACCTCGTCCCAACTCATGAGCGGTCCGGTCGCCAAGTGAAAGCATGGCGGCACTCATCGCACCGACTCTATCCTCGTCCATATTTGCAGGCAATACGCTAGCCATCATCAAGCCATCGGTTGAAATCACTCCAGATGCTTCGATATCGGCTGAAGTGCCATTTAGTTCTGTTAACACTGAAGTTAGCAGGTCTGCTCGCATTACATTCTCCTTTTCTTGTTCTTAATCTATAACGGTTAACATCAATTCAAATTATTTACGGTTTGCTGCATAGCGCCTACTTAACGCCCAAACCAGCTCGACGAACTCGGGTTGATTAAAATGCGGCACACCCAATATCGCTATAACAAAGCGGGTATCTCCTATCAGTAACGGCCAAAACCCGACTTGGCTGTTTCCTCCTGCATTGACTATTGCCCATGCGTGGCTGCCGATACCCAAGTTATTGAGTAACAAACCCGAACGGCGTTCATGGATGATTGCGATTTCTGCGCACAATGCCGATAACTCTTCAGCGACCTCATGCACAAACCCGTGGTTAGCCAGGTAGAATCCCTGGTTATCTGCCAGTAGCACTTTACCGTTCTCCGAGATTTTGCTCAGTAGAGTAGGCAGTAATTGCTCCAGCGTTCCGGCAGGTGATTCTATTTTTGTGTCCAGGCCTTGAACTAGTCCAAGCTTCTGACAGTGGTACAGTAACTCCAGGCATTTTTCAGCGTCATTGCCGTCAGTCAAATGCTGCAATTGTCCTACTGATAATTCGGGCGTTTCGGGCTGTTGAAAGAGAGCTCTAATAAATTGCCTAGGCTTGTCATTATCTTTCGACGACGCGGCATAATAAGCGCCCGCAGGAGTCGGATATAAATAAAGTCCATCGGCAAGCCGGTAACCAGGCATATCATTCCTCCATGACTGGGTCCAGCGAATAAAGCAGTGACTGAACGAGAATAGAAATATCGTTTTTCACTCGGGCATCAACCGCAAAAACCGGCCGATTTAACCCTATCTCTTTGAGTTTTATCTGGTAATCGGCGATAGTCGGTTTATCGCTCAGATCCATTTGGGTGACGCCTATTGCAACAGTGGTCTTGGAAATAAACTGTGAAAAAGAGTCCAGGAAGAATTTCATGTCGAGGAAAGGGTCGGCCCTGGTATTGTCCAGTAACAAAATCAGACCTATACCTCCCTCCGTCAGAATATCCCACATAAAGTTAAAACGCTCTTGCCCCGGCGTTCCATACAAATGCAATTTTTCGCCGCCGGGAAGATTCATAATGCCGTAATCCATAGCAACGGTGGTGGCAGACTTCCTGTCTTTTGCCATGTCACTGGCTGTAGCGTCGGTTTTAACCGGGGGAACATCGCTAATAGAATGAATAGCAGTGGTTTTCCCTGCGCCGACAGGGCCTGCAAAAATTATTTTATACTGACTCATGTGCTCTTCCGTTATTCGTTATTTGCTCGTAGTTTGCTGATAATCCGGCTGAACAGACTATGTTTTTTATCAGGTTTGATCTCTTGTGGCGCCGCTGCAATATCGGTATTTTTGGCAACTTGGCTCAGCAAACCAATAGCAAAGGCGGCGCTAATGAAAATAAATACATATTCCGGCTTGATTTTTAAAGCTAAGGCGATACTAGCCGCAGTTCGGGGTTTGTCGGCCAGCAGCGCGGCAATTCTCATGGCGTGAGGCGTTATAAGCAAACGGGTAAAATTGGGCCAATGTTTAAGAAAAACCGGAGAATCAATGTCTATCTGTTGCGGATAACGGCCTTTTGAAGTCCAGCATGCCAGTTTCCACACTAGAACCTCCATACTTTGAAACTTGTCCAAGTCGTAGGTAGCTGCCGAATTAGAATCCAAAGGTGTTAACGACATATTTTTATGGGAATCGCCGCCTTTGTTTATGATTATCCCCGCAAAAGCGCGTAACTGCTTGTCATCGGCATTTAGCCAGATTTCATGGTTGTGCGGAAAAATTAACAGTGGTTTCCAGCCTGAATTCAATTGCACTATCTGATTTCGCGCTGAAGCAACTTTTAATGCCGACTGCAAATAACCTTGAAAGTAGTCTCTGGGATTATAATGGGCCTGCTTTAATTGCGCTGCATTAGTAATGTCTAAAGACTCCATAATGCCCATATAGGCGGCAAAACCTTTTTCATCCATTTGCATTGCAGTTCTATGCTTGGATGTTTTATCCCTATCGTTTATATCGGCAACATAGTGCTTTAACGACGGCGGTTTGGCCGGCTCGCTTACTACGTCTTGAACGATAGGGGCTAATAACGGTTCGTCAAGTAAACTGGGTTCCGTTTCAGGCCGACTCTTGGTTTTATTGGAATTTTTGAGGATATGATCTTTAGCAGTGGTGAGCGCATTTAACATAGCCTCTTGAGTAATAGGTTTTTTTATATAAAAGTTAGCGCCGGATGTAATGCTATTAATCTTCGTCAATGACAAGATAATAGAAGGGGTATTCGATTCGGTAACCTGCTTTTTTTCCAGGATGACTTTTCCATCAGGCAAATCGATATCGATAATATCCACTTCGGCGTCACTGCCATCGACAATAACAACGCCGGCACTTTTACAAGGCCCCAGCAAATACATGGCCAACATTTTTTGAGCCCTCTCGCTCATTCCCGGCAGGGCTACTTTTAAACTTTTTTTCTGATTATCCTGCATATTGTTAGTGATACTTTTGTTCAAAAAAATCTTTTAATTGATCCCAGCTTTTCTGAATGCTGCTGTTGGCCATAAAACTTTCCATGTTACGTAGATGGGTCAACGTACTTTCAAACCTAGTTTGATTATGGGTCGATTTATACAGTTCTAACAAGGATTCATGGAGTTCTATCCATTGGGGTTGCTCAACAAGTGCGGCTTCCAAAATGAGCATCGCTTCATCCAATTGACAATATTCGACAGCATCCTGAGCCAATTTAAGCGGACTGTGATGAGTTGACTCATTAGCATCTATTTTTTCGATGAGGTTGACGGTTCCTGACAGTCCTTGGCAAAAAATGCTGTAACAATTGCCTTCAATTAGTGAAATATCGTCTATCTCTTCGTTTATTACAGACTTTAGCAGAGCTTGTTGCCGACTCGACAATTTTGTCACTGTACCTGTGACCATTCTTCGGCTGATTGCCTTGCCACGTTTATTAAGAATAATCAAAAAATCAACGAGCGCGGCAAAAAGAGGATCGGTTAAACCTTCTTGATAACAACAGGTAATTCGTTGAATGTGCGCTACTAAATTTTTAGGATACTTCTGAATCTCGTAGACAAGTTCCGATATATACCGTTCACGATCTTGAAGAGGCGTATCGAACAATTGAACGGCATCTTTGGAGAAATGCCAAAAATCTTCGTTTGCTATCTCTTGATTTGAAAGTGCTTGATCGATGAAGATCAACTCACTCGCTCTATTCATCTGTGTCCCCTAATCTAATCAGATTAAGAATAGAGTATTTCCCTTTATTTTTTTAGTAATATTAAGAAGAAAGTTGAAAAATTAAGAAATCAATATATTAGTGGCAAGTTATTTATGGCAACGGATTAAAGTCCGGATGCTGTAAAGCAGATCGGTATTTTTATTGAAAGCGCCCGGCAGGTATTCCAGATTATTATCTCCGGCGTATGAGGTGAATTGAAAGCTCAGTTGGGCGATGCGGTTCCTTTGGCAAGATATCCATGTGCATGGTTCTTTGTGCAGACACTACAATTTGAATCTAATACGTCGTATCTCCAGGCTTTATAATCCAAAAAAAGTTGCGATTCATATGAGCTATAATGAGTCGCTAATTGTCGTTTTAAATTTCAACTAGGAAGAACACAACTTTCACGAGATAAAATGCCGAAGAATTTTCCGCTCTTCTCGGGTTCCTGACCAATAATTAAAAACAATTGGCTAAATTAGAACTGCTGATAATGGACCCTGACACTTTAAGTTCTTACGATATAGACTACAATTATTTAAAAATTATCGCCGCTTGGCGACTGCACGGATGCAGAAGGTAGAATAATAAGAGCAGCTACCCAAAGATGCAGGAGCAATTGCGGACATTCTCGACTAACTATAACGACGTTAGCTACAAAAAGGCAGACCATGGGAAATATGGAATTTAAAGAGCAAATGCACGAATATTCGCAATGGCGTGCAAAATTGGTTCAAGCTATAGAAATGTATCACCAATGGCGTAATCGCTATGGTACGAATGATGCGCACAGCACAGATACTATTTTAAATATTCTGAATGGTCTGCAATCGGACAAGATCACGCTGGCTTTTGTTGCTGAATTTTCGCGCGGCAAAACCGAGCTGATCAATTCGCTGTTTTTTGCCGAAACAGGCGTCAGGTTGCTTCCGTCTTCGCCTGGCCGTACCACCATGTCGCCCACCGAACTTTTCCATGATGAAAAAGGCGGCAATTATATCCGTTTGCTCAATATCGAAAGCCGCCTTGAAGATATTTCGCTGGCTGAGTTTAAAAGGAATCCGGATCGTTGGACCCAGATTGACCTGGACTGTGACTCGCCCACGCAAATGCAGGAAGCGTTTAAGGAGCTGGTCGCCACCAAGATGGTTGACCGGGATATTGCCGACAAACTAGGTTTGTGGAATGAGCGTGAAGCGGCAGAGCAGGGCATTATCAATCCGGAAAAAGTTGAAATTCCCTGTTGGCGTCATGCCCTGATCAGTTTCCCTCATCCGTTGTTAAAAGAGGGCTTGTCAATACTTGATACGCCCGGCTTAAATGCTTTGGGAACCGAACCGGAGCTTACCTTAAGCATGTTGCCCAGCGCCCAGGCCATCGTTTTCGTGCTCGCTGCCGATACCGGCGTTACCAAAAGCGACCTGGAAATGTGGCGTAACCATGTTTGCCATAATCGCGGCGGCAGTAAGCAGGGATTGGCTGTGGTAATGAACAAAATTGATGCCATGTGGGATGACCTTGCCGGTGAAAACGGTTATGACGACTCCATACACTCGCAAATAAAAACTTCGGCGATTACGTTAAAAATAAACGAGGATGTGATTTTCCCGGTTTCAGCCAAACAAGCCCTGCTTGCCAAGGTTAAAGACGATAAATCTTTGCTTGAGAAAAGCCGTCTGGGCGCGTTGGAAAACTATCTTGCCACTGATATCTTAAAACAGCGCAAAAATATCTTACTTGGGACCATTACTCGCGATATCGGCTTTTTGGTTAATGAGTCGTCCAGCTTAGCGGCCTCTTCGCTGACAAATGCTGTTGCACAGCTTGAAGAGTTCAAAAAGATTGATTTCCAAAACGAGGACATGACCAGCAAGTTGATGGCCGAGACGCGGGATCGACAAAACCTATACATGGCCAATGTCGAAAACTTCCAGGCCAGCCGCCGCGTTTTTGCCGTTCAAGCCCAGCTTCTGATTGATTCATTCGCTAAAGAAAAAATTGATAGCATTATTAAAGCTACCAAAAATGATATGTCAAAAAGCCTGACAACCTATGGCATGAAGCAAAACATCCGGAAATTGTTCGATGAATTGCGCGACCTGTTGCAGGACTCCGTCGATATTACCAATGAAACCCGGCGCTTGGTAAAAGCAATACACAAAAAATTCAAGGATGAGTACGGCTTCAAGGAAATCGAGCCGCAGCTGTTTTCGATCAAGCAGTACCAGATTGAATTGGAACGGATTTTTGATGAGGGCGAAGAATTTCGTTCCAGCGCCAAGACCACGATGTCGGAACAAAGCATTGTTATCAACAAACTTTACAGTACCCTGATCGCCAGAGCCAGAAACATACTCAGGCAGGCGCATGCAGATGCTACAACCTGGAGTAACGGGGTTTTAACGCCGTTGATGCATCAAATTAAAGATCATAAAAAACAGATTGAAGGCCGTCTGCAAATGCTGAGAAAAATCAACGAATCAAAAGGCAGCATTGTGGAAAACATTGCCAGTCTTGAAGCGGAACTGGAGCCTTTAAAGCGTCAACGCGATGAATTGGCTATTATCATTAAAGCCATGCATCTGGATGTGGAAAGCTAAGCTGCGCAAGGCTTAAGCTATTATAGCTTGAGCCATTTCACGCTTTTTTGAAAATCAAATCCCATACGCCATGCCCCAAGCGTATGCCGCGCTGTTCGAATTTTGTTAACGGACGGTATTCGGGGCGTTCGCAATAGTCGCCGGTATCGCTGGTATTGCTGATGCCGGTGCCGGCAGACAATACTTCCAGCATATTTTCCGCATAATTTTGCCAATCCGTCGCCGCATGGAAATAGCCGCCCGACTGCAATTTCTTGGTTAATGATTCAACAAAGCTGGGGCGGACGATGCGGCGTTTATGATGTTTCTTTTTCGGCCAGGGATCGGGAAAGAACAGATGCACTCCGGCCAAGCTGTTATCGGCAATTTTGCGCTCAATAATTTCAATGGCGTCGTGGCAGTAAATCCTCACGTTAGTCAGGCCTTGCTGATCCAACAACAGCATTAAATGCCCGACACCCGGCCTGTGTACTTCAATGCCGATATAGTCATTGTCGGGATTAGCGGCCGCCATTTTCGCCAGGCTATCGCCAGCGCCGAAACCTATTTCCACAATCAACGGCGCGGTGCGGCCGAAAACCTGGCTGAAATCATAGTCGGCATTAGGGTCGAGGCAGTACCTATCCCAATGATTATCCAGAGCCAATTGTTGACCTTGGGTGATGCGGCCTTGCCGACGGATAAAGCTGCGGATTCTGCGTGAGGGAATTTTTTCGGGAGCGGGCATAATAACTAAGACATAAAGGGCGCCTAAGCCGGGCGCCCCAACAAAATTAAAAGAATAAGCCGTCTATCGGCGATGATGCAGAGGCAAAGCGCTTACGCGGCATGCGGCCGGCCAAAAACGCTTCCCTGCCGGCTTCGATGCCTTTACGCATGGCCGAAGCCATCAATACCGGATTTTTGGCGGCGGCAATCGCAGTATTCATCAACACCCCGTCACAACCCAGTTCCATCGCAATTGCAGCGTCAGAGGCTGTGCCGACACCGGCATCGACCAAAATGGGTACCTTGGCATTTTCAACGATAGTTAGAATGTTATAGGGGTTACGCACTCCCAAACCCGAACCAATCGGCGCTGCCAGCGGCATGACCGCCACGCAGCCGATCTCTTCCAGCCGTTTGGCGGCAATCGGGTCATCGTTGGTGTATACCATCACATTAAAGCCGTCTTTAACCAGCAGTTCAGCGGCGATATAAGTTTCCGCTACGTCAGGAAACAGAGTTGTCTGGTCGGCCAACACTTCCAGTTTGACCAGCTTGTGCCCGCCGAGCAATTCTCGGCCCAAGCGGCAGGTTCTTACTGCGTCTTCTGCGGTATAACAACCGGCGGTATTAGGCAAAATGGTGTATTTGTCAGGAGAAATAACATCCAGCAAATTAGGCTCATCGGGATTCTGGCCGATATTGGTGCGGCGTATCGCCACGGTCACAATTTGCGCGCCGCTGGCCTCAATAGCCAGGCGGGTTTCTTCCATATCCTTATATTTGCCGGTGCCAACCAGCAATCTTGAGTGATACTTGACGCCAGCGAGCATGAAAGAATCGTCCTGTCCGCCGCCAATCGCATGGACAATCTCCAGACGATCCCCGGCCTGCAACACCTGAGAATCATATTGTTGAAACGGCAAAATTTCCTTATTCAGTTCAATCGCAATTTTCTTACCGGTTAAACCCAAATCGGCAACCACATCGGCGACCCGGCTGTTTTCGGCGCAGTCACGGGTTTCGCCGTTAACATAAACTATCATTTGCTTAAACTCCGGCTGGTGTCCACGGTTCTGCGTTTTTGCACCGCTTGTGCCAGCTCTCTTAACAATGGAACAGTATCATCCCAGGACAAACAGGCATCGGTAATGCTTTGGCCGTAGGCCAGCGGATGGCCTTCAGCAACCTTTTGGCTGCCTGCCTTAAGATGGCTCTCGATCATCACGCCCATAATGCGATGATCGCCAGTAGCGATTTGTCCGGCAACATCTTCACCGACAATTAATTGCCGCTGGCACTGTTTTAAACTATTGGCATGACTGAAATCGATCATGATATTCGGTTTTAGATTTGCCTTCACCAAGCCTTCTGCAACCTGCTCCACACTGACGGCATCATAGTTAGGGCAATTATTGCCGCCTCTTAAAATGATATGCACATCTTCATTGCCGGTAGTTGAAAAAATCGCCGAATGGCCTGCTTTGTTCAGTGAAATAAAATGGTGCGGACTCATCGCCGCACCAATCGCATCAATGGCGATTTTAATGGTGCCGTCGGTGGAATTTTTAAAGCCGATAGGGCAAGATACGCCCGAAGCCAATTCGCGGTGCCCCTGGCTTTCGGTAGTTCTGGCGCCGATTGCGCCCCAGGCGATCAAGTCGGAAACGTATTGCGGCGTGATCAAATCCAGGTATTCGGTTGCGGCGGGAACGCCCGCTTCATTGACATCCAGCAACAAACGTCTGGCGATGCGCAGGCCCTTGTTGATATTAAAACTGGAATCCAGGTCGGGATCGTTAATCAGGCCTTTCCAGCCCACCGTAGTGCGCGGTTTCTCAAAATAGACCCGCATCACGATTACCAGGTCATCAATTAACTCGTCTTTAATTGCTCTCAAACGCTGGGCATAGTCAAGCGCCGCTACCGGATCATGAATCGAGCAAGGCCCCACCACCACAACCAGCCGGTCATCCAGTCCGGCCAATACCTTATGTATATCCAACCTGGCCAGTGCAGTCGTTTGCGCCGCAGTCTCGCTAATCGGCATTTCGGTATGAACCTGAACCGGTGCAATGACTTCTTTAGTCTCGCAAATTCTCAGGTCATCAGTAATATATTTTGTATGCATGAAAGCTATCAACCCGTTGCAGGATTATTATCAGAATTGCCTATTTTAACCGATTTTAAAGTTCTTTTGTTAGAGTTCTTGGCGCGTTAAACCAGGCTACTTTCAATTTATACCCATTAGATCAGCGGGAAAGCAAACCGGGCGTTTTATTAAGCCGTGTTTGGGAGTGGAGGCTTAGCGGTCGGTCGAGTAAGTCTGTTTCTTAATTAAACTGTGTTATTTAACGCACTTAAAATAGGTCATATGACTCACTTTTGTTAAAACACAGCGATTGATAAAAGCTTAGGGAGCGCACCGGGCAAGCGTATGAGCATAATGGCAAGCGAAGCTGATTGATAGATAAATAGTAAGTAGTTGATTCTTAAAAATTAAAAAGTCAAAGGCCGTAGCCTTGGCTGATAGTGGCATCGTGGGAACTGTGGCTTGGCATGCAATGTGCTCACATGAACAGACCGTCCCTAACTATAAAAATAAAAAATACAAAATGAACAAGTATCTACTATTACTGGGAATAACGTATTTAGGCTGCGGAGTTGCGGCAGAACCAAGCAAGACTAAAACTACAGATAAGCAGGCCCAGACAAAAAGCGACAAATATCAGGGCGCGGACATGGTCACTTTCGGGACTTCAACCGATAGAACATTTCCGGATACCGCCAAGGCAACGCCGACCTATACAATTGATAAAACGGATGTTGAAACTAAGGTTAACGCCACAACGGTTGAGGATACTATCCGATACGCTCCCGGCGTATTGATACGAAAGCGTTTTATGGGCGATCCGAATGGCAACTTGGGTATTCGCTCTTCAAATACCTTTCAAACAGCGCACAGCATGGTTTACGCCGACGGCATGCCGTTGCATAACCCCTTGCGCACCACGTTTAACGGGGCTCCCAGATGGTCGATGGTGTCTCCGAGCGAAGTTGAATCCACGGAAGTGCTTTACGGGCCGTTCTCATCGCAATACAGCGGCAACTCGATGGGCGGCGTAATTAACCTGAATACTAAAATGCCGGAAAAATTTGAAGCCCAAATGGACGCCACCGGCATGTTCCAGGATGTGCATCGGTCAGGACGTAATGAAACTTTAACGGGCTATAAAACCTTTATTTCTGCCGGGGACCGGATCGATAGATTCAGCGTTTGGGCCTCCTATAACCGTTTTGAAAACGAAGGCCAGCCGCAGACCATCAATGCCGCCGCTTTAACCAGGGCCGCAGGCGGAACGCCAATCACCGGCGGTGAAGGCTATCAAACAACGACGGAAGCGCCGTCGATTGCCTACGGTGACATCGGCGTTGCCCAGCAAACGACGGACTTATTCAAAGCCAAATTCGCTTATGACTTTACCGAAGAGCTGCAAGGACGCTTTACCATTGCCTATGAAGACCGGGTAGGAAAAGTTGACGACCCGAACACTTTATTAAGAGATGCGGCAGGCAACAGAGTATGGGGAGGCGCCACCGCAGCAGGGCTGTCAGCCAACCAAAACTACAGAACTGCCGATGGACAACGCTTTGCCGTTCCCGGCTCGGTTTTCTCGGTCAGCGACTCGGAGCGCCAGGCGTTAAACTACGGACTGGGCTTGAAAGGCAAAATCTCGGATAACTGGAGTATCGACACCACCGCCAGCTATTACGACGCCTTCAAGGATAGAACCATCAGTTCAACTCTCAATCCCAATCACCCGCTAAACCGAAACAGAGGCCAGATTTCCGATGAAAAACCCTGGTGGGCCACTTACGACCTGAAGCTGGCGACCGATAACTTCATGGGCAGGAAAGATTTATCCTTTATGGGCGGCTATCAGTTTAACCATGCCAGTCTGAATCTGGATGTTTATGACAGCAATGATTACCGGGCTGGATCTGTTGGGGCTAAAACCAACGACAGCGGCGGCGCCACTCAAACCAACAGCGCTTTTTCGCAGCTGGAATGGCGGTTTCTTCCCGATTGGAGCGTAATGGCCGGTGGACGATTTGATCATTGGCAAGCGCTTGACGGCCATGTTTACAATTTCACAAATGCCAATCCTAGCTTGAGAGTACAGAACTACGCAGACCGCGACGCCTCCCGTTTTTCGCCTAAAGCGTCGCTCGAATATTCGCCTGACAAATGGACTTTCCGCTATTCGTTTTCCAAAGCCTATCGATTCCCGATTGCCGAAGAAATGTTCGCCAGCTTATCCAGGCTTAACAGCACGACTTTTGCTGCTCCCGGTTTAGGACCTGAGGCGGGTTACTTCCATAACTTTATGACCCAGTACGATATTCCCAGAGGTTATGTTCGCGCCAATTTCTTTTTTGACCAAATCAACAATGAAATCAACAGCACCCAGGTCACCGTTAACGGCCAGACGACAACAACTTTTCAGCCAATCGACCAAACCGAGGCTGTCGGCGTTGATTTAACTTATCAACAGTATGAGGTCTTTGACCTGCCTATCGATTTAATGGCGAACACCACCATAATGGATAAGCAGATTACCAAGCACAATCCTATCGGGGTTAACAGCGTCAACTACACCGGCAAAGAATGGGACCGCATACCGCAACTGCAAATCAACGGCTCGGCAACTTATCATATTACGCAGCCATGGGATGCGTCGGTGGGCGTGCGTTACCGCAGCGACTCGTTTCAAACCTTGGCCAATACCGATACGGCGGCCAACGTGATGGGCGGTACCGATGAGTCAACTTTTGTCGATTTGAAAACCACTTACAGGCTGCCGATTAATCCCAAACTGAAAAGCACCATCTCAGCGGGGATTGATAATGTTTTTGATGCCAATGCCTTTGAAAACCATCCTTACCCGCAACGCACCTATTTTATTAGTGCATCGCTGAAATATTAACCGCAACACGAAAGATAGCTGATTGATCAGCACAAGGGTGTGCATCCTTCAGACGCGGCACCTTAAATAATAATAAATTACGAGGATTCTATGACACATTCCAAACCGCCATATCCGCTTGATCCCAAGCGCGCTTTAATCTGCATGCTGATATTAGCCAGCCCTTTCGCTGCGGCTGAAACCAAGCAAAACGTTGATGGAAAAAAAGCCCCGGCCGATAAATCCAAAGCGGTAATGGCGGATATGACGGTAACGGAAAAAATAAAGCCTACTGCCAAGGAAACATACAAGCTTCCGACAACGACAGAGAGCGTTACCAGCGAAAAAATCGACAACACCATCAATGCCATGACTGCCGAGGATACTATTAAATATTTGCCCAGCATTCAGGTGCGCAAACGCTATATCGGCGATACCAATGCGCCGGTGGGTTGGCGTACTTCCGGCACCAGCCAGAGCGCCCGCGGCTTGATTTATGCCGACGGCATCATGCTGTCTTCTTTGCTGGGTAATAACAACGGCAATACCGGCTCACCGCGTTGGAATATGGTGTCGCCTTCGGAAATTGAACGGGTTGACGTGATGTACGGGCCGTTTTCGGCTGCGCATTCAGGCAATTCGATCGGTGGCGTGATCGACATCACTACAAAAATGCCGGAAAAATTCGAGGCCGGTGGCGATATAAGATCGACTTGGCAGGATTACAGTTTCTACGGCAAGAAAAAGACCTTCGACAGCCAGGAGTATTCTTTCAATGTCGGTGATCGTTATAAAGACCTGTCGTTCCGTTTTGATGTCAGCCATCTGGATAGCCACAGCCAGCCTATCGCTTTTGTGAACCCTATTTCAACCGGTAATGCAACGGGTGCGGACACGGTAGTGACCGGGGCTATTGCAAACTCAAACCCGTACGGGGTTAACGCTCAAGTGCTGGGTGAGTCTGCACTCAATCACACGGTGCAGGACAATTTCAAATGGAAGCTGGGCTATGACTTTACCCCGACCATACACGCGGCGTATACACTGGGATTATGGCAGAATGATGCTAATGCAGGATTCAACAGCTTCCTGCGCAATGCCAACACCGGCGCTGTCGTCAACAGCGGTAACGTTAATATTGGCGGAAGGCGCTACGCAGCCAATTTCGCAGAAACCAGAGCCGAACAGATGCACTGGTCGCATGGCATGAATCTAAAATCCACTACCGGCGGCGTATTCGATTGGGATTTGTCGGGCAGCGTGGTCGATTACGGCACCGATCTGAGCCGCACGTCGACACAAACGCCTGCGCAAGCCGCTAACAACGGCGCCGGCAGGGTGACTAGTTTGACTGGAACCGGCTGGCATACCGCCGATGCCAAGGGGATATGGCGTCCCGGCGTTGATCTGCTGGGCAAGCACGAAGTGAGCTTTGGCTTTCACCATGATTTATACAATTTGGATAATCCGGTTTATAACGCGACTAACTGGCAAACCAGCGATAGCGGCAGCATTTTTTCCGATTCACAAGGCAAGACCCAGACTGAGGGTTATTGGGCTCAAGACTCCTGGGACTTTAACAAGGATTGGAATTTGGCTTTAGGCGGGCGTTTGGAAAACTGGCAGGCTTATGAGGGCTATAATGCAGCTACCGTTGGCGGAGCGCTTAGAACGCTTAATCAGGAAGACCGGAGTGAACTGGAATTTTCGCCCAAGGCCAAGTTGACCTGGAGACCTATGGATCGCGTACAAACAGGTTTAGCCATCGGCCAGGCCTATCGCTTTCCTACCGTAACAGAATTGTTTCAAACGACTACGACGACTGTGGGAGGGGTACAAACTATTGTTAATGGGAATCCCAACCTCAAGCCCGAGGAAGCGCTGTCTTCCGAACTTTCCGGGGAATATTTCCTGGATCAAGGCAAATTGCGCCTTAGCTTGTTCCAGGAGCGGATAAAGGACGCCATTTTTTCTCAGCAAACCATTTTATCTACCGGCGCTATTGCCAGCACGCCATCAAATGTTGGCGAAATTCAGACATACGGCGTCGAATTTGCGGGCGAAGCCAATGATGTCGGCATACAAGGGCTTGACCTTTACGGTACTGCCACTTGGGTTGATTCCGAAATTACCGAGAACGGTGCGGCAGATGCGGCCGCGGCAGCAGCAGGTTCGACTACAGCCAACCCCAACGCCAATCAGCCGTCAACCGGCAAACGCCAGCCCAGGGTTCCCGAGTGGCGCGCCAGTGCAACCGTTGCCTATCGTCCGATTGACAAGTTGACCACTTCGGTAAGCGGCCGTTACAGCAGTGCGCAATTTAGTCAACTGAACAACAGCGATATCAATGCAGAGACTTACGGCGGGGGCGGCGACGCATACTTCATCGTCGATTTGAAAGCCAAATATCAATTCACCAAGCAGATCAGCGCTTCAGCGGGTATTGATAACGTCACTGATCAACAGGTCTGGTTGTTTCACCCTTTTCCATCGCGCACCTACTTTGCCGAGTTGAAGTATAATTATTGATGACTTAATAAGAAAAACAAAAGCCGGACTTGTTGCGAGTCCGGCTTTGCTGCATAAAGGCTGGAAAGATATTACCGCCATTTTTCTTTATAATCCGGATCGACTCTTTAAATTTGGTGTAACCCATGAAATCCCTAACCCCATTTCTATTTCTTGCAACGCTGGCCGTCTCGGGCTGTGCAAATGACCCGGCGGTAAAAACCGCAGACGATGCTAAGCACCAACACGTTAATGAGGCAAAAGGCGCTTGCGCCGATGCCGGTGCGCAGGCATCGAACCAATGCGCTGAAACAATAAGCGCCGCTTTTGACGGCAAGGGCGTGTTATGGATTACCTGGGCGAACAATGATCATGTTTATGTGCAATCGTCGGACGATAAGGGGCTAAGCTTTACCGCACCGGTGATGGTCAACTCCGTTGCCGAGAAGATCGAAGCCAAAGGCGAATACCGCCCGAAAATAAAGCCGGATGCCAAGGGCAACATTTATTTAAGCTGGACGCAAAAGCTGGAAGGCCGTCATAGCGGCCATATCCGTTTTAGCCGATCAACTGACGGCGGACAGCATTTTTCCGCGCCGGTTACCGTCAACGATAATCTGGACAATATCGGCCACCGCTTTGACAGCATGGCGATCGGTAAAAACGGCGAAATTTTTATCGCCTGGCTGGATGCCCGCGACTTTGAAGAGGCAAAAAAAGCCGGTAAGAAATTTGAAGGAACTTCGCTGTATTACAGCTGGTCGGACGATGGCGGTCAGCATTTTTATCCAAATAAAAGAATCGCCGCGCACACCTGCCAGTGCTGTCGGCTGGATACCTCGATAGCGCCGGACAACACCCCGGTCATCACCTGGCGGCACGTTTTTGACGGCGGCATTCGCGATCATGGGCTGGTTAAATTCAGCGACTGGAATACTCCGGGCGATACCCATCGCTTAGGCAGGGATAACTGGAAAATCGATGCCTGTCCGCATCACGGCCCCGGCCTGTCGATTTCCGATTCCGGTATTTACCATGCGGTATGGTTTAGCGGTTCTCCCGCCAATCCAGGCCTGTTTTATGCCTATTCGACTGACGCAGGAAGGCATTTTTCCATGCCGGTTAATTTCGCTAAGGAAGGCGCAGGCCATCCGCATCTGCTGGCTTTAGGGGCGAAGGTTAATGTGGTTTGGCAGGAATTCGACGGCACCAATAATGTCATCAAGCTGATGAAATCCGCCGATGACGGCAAGACTTGGTCGAAGCCGGAAGTGATTGCGCAAACAGCCAAATCCGACGATCAGCCATTCCTGGTCAATGACGGGCAAAAGACCTATCTTTCCTGGAAAACGCAACACCAAGATTACGGTTTAATATCAATCGATGAGAAATAATCGCCAAAGCATGATGCGTACTTTATGCTTGTCCATTTTAACGATATAAACGTGCCCTTATGGAAATTATTTACTTTTTATTGCACTTGCTAAAAGACCCGCTGACGACGCTGCAAGATTTTCTGGCGCACTATGAGATGCTCACTTATGCGATCCTGGTCGCGATAATCTTTGTCGAAACCGGCTTAATCATCATGCCGTTGCTGCCTGGCGATTCATTGCTGTTTGCCGTGGGGCTGCTGGCGTCATCGACCGGTAAATTGGATATTCAAATCATCATTCCGTTGCTGATTGGCGCGGCCTTGCTGGGCGATAATCTCAATCATTTCGTCGGCAAGCATTTCAGTAAGCTCGTGAAATCCCGTGAGAAAATTTTGTTTTTTAAACGGGAATACATTACCCAAACCGAGGATTTCTACGAGAAACACGGCGGAAAAGCCGTTATCATGGCGCGCTTCGTGCCGATCATTCGCACCATTGCTCCTTTTGTGGCCGGCGCGGGCAGCATGAAGTACACGAAATACATCATTTTTTGCATCATCGGCGCCACATTATGGGTTAGCAGCATAACTTTGACGGGATATTTTCTCGGCTCGAATGAATGGGTCAAACACAATTTCGAAAAGATTGTATTAGGCATTGTTTTTGTGTCATTCATGCCGATGGTTTGGCATTTTGTGAAAGCTAAATTGTTAAAGCAGCCTCAATCCATATAGAGCTTGAATTTCTGTAATTATTATCGTGACCGTGCTAAGAAAAATACGGCGTTGCCCGGAATCTGAACATAACAGACGCACCATCGATGTTTAAAAGGTAAATATTCTTATGTTTTTATTTAACAGTCATGAAGGCGATTTGGCCGGCCCGAATTTAAAATCTTCGGGGGATGAGGCAAGTACGTTAATGCAGAAAAAGCGATCATTGTTTATAGCCTTAACCGGAGAAGAAAACCCGCGCTTTATGGGGGGGTTACTGTTGACTCTAGTGCTGCTGTTGCACATGGTGGCGATTATCTGGCTGTTAAAAGCAGACGAGCAGCCTAAAACCCCATCGTTGGTGATTATGGAGGTCTCGCTGGTTTCTGCACCGACTCAAAAAGCCGAAATTACGCCGCCGGCGCCACCAAAACCGGCACCGCCAAAACCTGAACCACCGAAAAAACAGCCTGTTAAACAGCCGGTCAAGAAAAAAGCGCCGGTTATTCCCAAGCAGGCGGAGTTACCGAAACCCCAGGCTACTGCTGAAGAAAAGCCTGCGCCCGTTAATCCTGCGCCGGCACCTTCGGTTTCAGCGCCGCAAACTGTAAGTCGACCTGCTACTGCGCCGACGGTAGCGAAGAGCGAGCCGAGGATCAGCACCGGCGTCGTTCCATTGGAGCGAGTCCCGCCGAAGTACCCGGCAAGGGCGGCTAGTCGTCATATCGAGGGCTGGGTTAAAATCGAGTTTACTATTACTACCGGCGGTGAAGTTGAAAATGCGGTAGTTGTTGAAGCGGAGCCCCCCGAAATCTTTGACGATGCTGCATTGAAGGCCATTAATCAATGGACCTTTAAAGAAAAGACAGTTAACGGTGTAGCGGTTGAACAGCGTGCTGTGCAGACGCTGCAATTTAAATTAACACAATAATCGGTTCGCAACTTTATTAGGGTTGCCATTGGCCCTGCCTGGGCCAGTCAGCTTAATGGTTGCGGCCAGGGTTTCATTTTTAATTATTAAATAAGGAGAGGGGAATGCCCCATCATATTTCACCCACCGTTATTATCGACGGTACTTTGTATACTTTAGTGGCCTTTTCTGTGGCGACATGGACGGTGATTCTTTTCAAAATCTGGCAATTCACCAAGAATAGCCACTATAACCGGCGCTTTAGCCAGGCATTTTGGGATGCGGCCACTCTGGATCAGGCAAAAGCCTTACCCGCAGAGGTAGCCAGAGGTCCGCAAGCGCGAATTGCACAACAAGGGTTTGCATGGATGAACGAAAGCCAGCAGTCTACCGGCAAGAGCCTTAAGTATCGCGGCATTCCGGATGAATTGCTGGAACATTCGCTGCTGGTGCAAATGCAGAAAGAGCAGCACTGTATGGAAGGCGGCCTGACCATGCTTGCCAGCATCGGTAGTACTGCGCCGTTTGTCGGCTTGTTCGGTACGGTGCTGGGTATCATGCATGCGATGCACGAGATTACCGCCAGCGGTTCGACCAGCCTGGATGTGGTGGCCGGTCCGATCGGCGACGCTTTGGTCGCGACCGCCATCGGTATCGCGGTCGCGGTACCTGCGGTGCTGGCGTATAACTTTTTCCTGCGTCAGGTCAAACAGCAACGTGCCGGCCTGGAAAACTTTGTCACCAGTTTTCTGCATGTCACCCCAAGCGCGAACGCTAGCGGTAAGGAGTAGACATGGCTTTTAAACCGCAATCGGAAGACGAAGGCGCGCTGAGCGAAATTAACGTCACGCCGCTGGTCGATGTGATGCTGGTGCTGGTGATTATTTTGCTGGTGACTGCACCGCTACTGACGCAATCGGTGCATGTAACCCTGCCGAAAACCGCCGAGACCACGGCGGACACGAAAGAGCAACCGTTGCAATTGGGTGTCGATGCGCAAGGGGTTATCTCCCTGAACAAACTGCCTATAGCCGATTTGGCCGCACTGGAAGCAGCGTTGAAAGCTGAGCTTGTAAAAAATCCTGAAATTGCCTTGCATTTATATGCGGATCAAAATGTCGTTTATTCAAAAGTCGCGGAAGTCATGGCAACCGTACAGCATGCCGGGCTTACTAAAATAGCGTTCGTGACTGAAAAGCAGTAGCGCAGTCTCCCCCACATAAAGCCACGAAGAAACGAGAAAAGCCCTGTATCTTCGTGGCTTGCTAATGTTTTTGTATACACTCTGTATACACTCTGTATACAGTTCTTTCATTGATTAGCTGTGCATAGGCTGGGAAATTTAGCCGCATCGCGCAAGGGCTGTTTGCCCATCGACTAAACATATATTAAAAATACCAATTTTTTTGACTGGAGCCCTAGGCCATCGTCATTCATCCTTTTCATCAGTTGGGCTCATCGTGTTGAGTGCCTTAATTCGGCTTGGCGATGATCAATTGGTGATGATCGTTACCGGTGGTAGCTTGACCGTGCCTAGTTCGTCGACGGGAGGCATGGTTATGTCTATCGACAAAAGCTATACTTTTGCGACGCACTTACATTTTCTGCCGGCAGTATTGGTCAACTTTTTAGGCTCTTTTTGCTTCTGGTATCTGCAATTCGAGGTCTTGCATTGGATATGAGCCTCGTCGATTCTTTAACTTAATTCAATATCTACTATGCCGTCGAATTCACAAAGTCATTCCAAAAAACAGACAACAATTCTCGCGCTAAGTGCAACCGGCGTGGTGTTCGGCGATATCGGCACTAGTCCTTTATACGCGGTTAAGGAAATCTTTGGCAGCCATTTGCCGATCGATAAGCTTCATGTGCTAGGCGTACTGTCGCTGATTTTTTGGGCATTGACTCTGGTGGTAACAACCAAATACACCATCTTTATTATGCGCGCCAATAATAAAGGCGAGGGCGGCATTATGGCGCTGATGGCTTTAGCATTGCAAAGCGCTAAGGACAATCCACAAAAAGCACGCTTTATCATTACCATCGGTTTGCTCGGCGCCGCTTTGTTTTACGGCGACAGCATCATTACCCCGGCAATATCGGTATTAAGCGCGGTCGAAGGCTTGCAAATAATCGCGCCCAAGTTAAGTCATTATATATTGCCGATTGCAATTTCTGTGCTCAGCGCTCTATTTATTGTGCAGGCCAGAGGTACGGGGGCGGTAGGAAAAATGTTCTCGCCTATCATGTGTCTATGGTTCGGTATCTTGGGTATTCTTGGTCTTACTAATATTATCCATGCGCCCGGGGTGCTGGTCGCGATTAACCCTTATTACGCGATTCATTTATTGTATGAGATAGGCTGGCACGGCTTTTTAATTATGGGGGCGCTGGTTCTGGTTATAACCGGTGCCGAGGCGCTTTATGCGGATATGGGGCATTTCGGATTAAAGCCCATCCGTTATGCTTGGTTTAGCTTTGTTTTTCCCGCCTTGCTGCTTAACTATTTCGGGCAGGGAGCGTTACTGCTTGAGCATCCTGAGGCGGTAAAAAATCCATTCTATTTAATGGCGCCGGCTTGGGCGATGTATCCGTTATTGATTTTGGCAACACTGGCGTCAGCTATTGCTTCCCAAGCGGTCATATCCGGCGCATTCTCGGTCACAAGACAGGCAATACAGCTTGGCTACTGTCCACGCATGAATATCTTGCATACCTCGGGCCGGGAAATGGGGCAGGTGTATATTCCTGCAATCAACTGGTTATTGATGGTTTCGGTGTTTGTGGTGGTATTGAGTTTTCATACTTCCTCGGCATTGGCTTCCGCTTATGGCATTGCCGTGACCGGCACCATGATTGTCGATACTCTTCTGGCGTTTATCGTCATTAAAGGGATCTGGCAATGGAAAAAATCGGCCAGTATTATTTTCCTGACAATTTTTCTAACTGTAGATTTTCTGTTTCTTTCTTCTAATAGCTTAAAGATACCGACCGGTGGCTGGCTGCCTTTGGTTATCGGGATTGTGCTGTTCTTGATGATGACAACTTGGATTCAGGGGCGTGCCTTGTTAGCGGAATATATGGATGAGAGGCGCGTGCTGTTTGAGGATCTGGAAGATAAGATAATAAGCCGCCAAGCCGCAATTGTTAAAGGCTCGGCCATTTATCTGGCTAAAAGCCTGCATGGTGTGCCGCAGGTATTTTTGCACAATTTTGAACATAACCATGTATTGCACGAGCAAATCATGGTGTTAACCATTGTCACCAAGGATGAGCCTTACGTGGATGTGGCACACCGGATCAAAATTCGCGCCTTTGGCAATGACAACAATTTCTACCGCGTTAAACTTTATTACGGATTCAAGCAAAACCCTGATGTGAGGCACGCGTTAGAGTTGTGCGCTCAGGAAGGCTTGAACATCGATTTCAATCAGACATCGTTTTTTATCGGTAGTGAAAGGGTCTCTTTCAGGAGAAAAAGTCCCATGCCCAAATGGCGCAGACCCATATTCAGGTTTTTATTTCACAATGCCTCAAGCGCGATTGAATTTTTCAAAATTCCCGTTGAGCGCGTCATTGAGCTGGGTATTCGGATCGAGCTCTAGTGAGCCAGTTAACGGCTTTTTTGCTAATCAAGTCAGTTTCTTACTGCGGACTGATTAGGGTTTGCTTTCACAAAAATCCGCTGCCAAGCTCTAACGCGAAGTCTTCGTTTATACCGCTACTGCATTCAGATGCTCGTCTTCATATAAGCGTGCTTTCTTCCAGCCGGTAAATTTGCTGTCATAAAATTCAAGATCATTATCAATTGAAAATTCGTAACAACTTCTAAACAGCTTGGCGGTACGGAAAGCATGCAATTCGTCATCTGCCGTTACTTTGTCAACATTGCCAACCTGAAAGGTTTTATTTCTTGATTTGCCGTTACTGACCCAAAATACGGTATAGCAAAGATAGCTTTTATCTTTACGATGATCGTATTTGATCGTTCTGGATACGCCCGTGACGCCGGTGGTGGTCTTATTTTTGGGCGGCTTAAGGAAGCGTGTCTTGCTGCCTTTTAAAACGGTCAGCATCTGGTCACGCCAGGTAATTGCAGCTTTTAAAGATTTGCCTTTATTGCCCCACAATTTGTGAGAAAAATAACGGCTGCTTTCTTTGCCGCGCCTTACGATGCGAACCTGAAAACCAAACACATCGGGTTCGGTAATATGTTTATTTTTTGCCATGATAGGATTCCATCAAACAAGTGAACTAAATGGATTTAACAGCCAAGCTAGGGCGACAGGCTTTATGAAAGCCCAAATAGAGTAATCCCCTGACGCTATTGTAAGCTATAGATGACAAATTATGGCTAAAATTAAAATTAAAGCAAGCTAAAAATAACAACAATTTCGCTATTTCCTACTAATCTAGTGTACAATTTCAACAATCCACTGCATCAGTGGCTAACATTAAAATTAGCAGTCTTTTGTTTTTTCATTATTTATTTGGAGATAATCAATGAGCGTATTAGTCGGTAAACAAGCACCTGATTTTACGGTTCCTGCCGTTTTAGGTGATGGTCAAATAGTTGATTCGTTTAGTTTTTCTGAAGCCACTAACGGCAAATATGCGGTAGTGTTTTTCTACCCGTTAGATTTTACGTTTGTTTGCCCAAGCGAGTTGATCGCTTTGGATCACCGTATGGATGCATTCAAAAGCCGTAATGTTGAAGTCATTACCGTATCTATAGACTCTCATTTCACTCATAACGCCTGGCGCAATACACCCGTCAATAAAGGCGGTATCGGCCCAGTTCGTTATACTATGGCTGCTGACATTTCGCACTCAATCTGTAAAGATTATGATGTAGAAGCAGCTGCGCCAGCTGTGGCTTACCGTGGCACTTTCCTGATCGACCGCAACGGTATGGTTCGTCATCAGGTTGTTAACGATCTGCCTTTAGGCCGCGATATGGATGAGTTGTTGCGTATGATTGATGCTTTGCAATTCCACGAAGAGCATGGCGAAGTGTGCCCAGCCGGATGGCGTCAAGGCGACTCAGGCATGAATGCAAACCCTGCCGGTGTTGCAGAATATCTGGATAAAAATGCCGATAAGCTGTAAGCCATAGTTTGCAGGGACGGTTTAACCGTCCTGCCCGACATAAAAAAGGCTTGGACATCTAATGTCCAAGCCTTTTTTATTGCGTCGGGAAAGAATAAAAGAATGAGGTGGCGGTAAATGACGATGCGGCTAGAGGATAAGTGTCAGTTAAAGCTTATGCCGTGGTAATAAAAAAAGAGGCGTTATTATTCCGGCTTGTTTTGTACGAAATCATCTTGCGGAATGTTCAGAAACTTTCGATAATTAATTGAAACCTTAAGTCCTGCGAAGCGCCCGGCCATTCTCACCAACTCTTGAGTTTTTTTATCAAAGCTGATTTTAACTTCGCTTAAGGCGCGATCCTCATAACCTTCTTCTATACGATGGGTTTCAAGCAGAAAACGGTAGATATACACCTCGAATTCCCCCTCATCCTTGATTTCAAAAGGCTCACCCAACTGCGCCAGAACAGCCGGTTTTCTAGGTAGATCCTCAGATATTTTATCCAGCAATGCGGAGTTGGCTTTAAGCTGTCTTTTGTCTTTGTCGATCTCGGCACCACCTATGGACCGTAAAGAAACCTCTAGAAATTTGGGCGGCGCAATCGCCAGAAAAAGCGGAGAAAATGACCAGGCAACCAGGCGATTTTCTTTGTTAAAACTTAAGTCGGAATAGAATTTTACTTCCGGTTTGATCAGTAAATTATTGCCGTCAACCTTACGAAACCAGTATCGCCAGCGCCTGCCTTCCGGTGTAGGATCGTCTTGGCTGGCATAAAGTTTGGATAAAGAAACAAAGTCTTTGCTGTAAAGAATGGGGTCTTTGAAGTATAAGGTAAATTCATCGCTGGACTCTACAGAAAAGTGGCGATCGAATTCATTCATTTGCAGGTAAACTTGATATGCCCGGATCCAGTATATGCAACCGGATAACGAGCCGGCCAGAACCAGCAAGAAAATAACGCGAAGACTTCGTTTAATTATTCCGGCTTTCATACAGTTATTGATTAATGCCTTGTTGTGGATTCTGGAGCGGTACTTTCCCGAGACAGGATATTCTCCACATCAACTTTATCAAAGTGGTATTGCTCGCTGCAGAATTCGCAGACTACTTCAATAACTCCCCGTTCCGCCAGAATTTCTTCCAAGTCAGTTCGCCCCATGGCAAATAACGTTTTTTCAATTTTTGACCGTGAACAGGCGCAGCTAAATTCAACCGGCTCGGGGTCAAACAGTCTGACTTTTTCCTGATTGAACAATCTATATAGCAGTTGTTCACAATCCAGATCGAATAGTTCCTGCTCGGTCACCGTATTGGCCAGTATTTCGATATGCTCCCAATCAGCTTTATAGTTTTCCTGTGCCGGCAGTTCCTGCAAAAACAGCCCCACGGCATGGGTTGCATTAGCAAATAGCCATAAGCGGGTCTTAAGTTGCTCGGATTGTTCGAAATAAGCTTGCAGAACGGCGGCCAGGTTACTGCCTTGAAGTGGAACAATACCCTGATAAGGAGCGCCATTTTCCATTTCGATGGTTAGTACCAATCGCCCTTGACCGAACATAGTTTCCATCGGGCCGGCAGTTATATTTTCTTTGCCTCTGACCAAGCCTCGTATTTTTCGCTGATCCGTTGCCTGAGCAACCAATGTCTTAATGTCGCCATCGCCTTGGGCCTGAAGAATCATCGAGCCTTTAAACTTGACGGTCGCGGACAGCATGACTACGGCAGCCAGCGCTTGTCCCAGTTGCTGTTGCATGTTTTCAGAGCCGCGCTGATGAAGTTTTGCCGCTTGCCAGCTGTTGGTTAATTTGACCCATTCTCCGCGAACGCCCAGCTCTTCAAATAAAAAACGGCGTAATATATCTTGCTCTATCATGTCTCTCCAGTTAAAAAAGTCGTGCATTTTTGGACATCAGGATCATAATAATCCTTGATCTAACAGTGTCATAAAAATACCACAGGCTATGATTTTTTCATCAAAAAAACTTACCTTACCTGACCCTAAAGAAGTTTTACCAGGCCGAAATACGCCAATGCCTGTTGCCAACAGGCATTTCGTAACAGGTAATCCGATAGTTCCACCGTTTCCGGAAAATATTGAACAGGCTTTGTTCGGAATGGGCTGCTTTTGGGGTGCAGAGCGGAAATTTTGGCAATGCCGGGGCGTATTTAGCACCGCTGTCGGTTATACGGGCGGCTATACGCCTAACCCGACATACGAAGAATTATGCACAGGCTTAACAGGGCATGCCGAGGCCGTTAAAGTTATTTATGATCCGGCTATCATTTCGTACCGTGACTTATTACGGATTTTCTGGGAATCCCATGATCCCACGCAGGGCATGAGGCAAGGCAATGACATCGGTACGCAATACAGGTCCGGAATTTATACTTATACCCAGCAACAGCTGGATGAGGCGCTTGAATCAAAACAACATTACCAGCAGCAACTCACTCAAGCAGGTTTCGAACAAATAACTACCGAGATCATGCCGGCAAAAGAATTTTATTATGCCGAGGATATTCACCAGCAATATCTGGCTAAGAATCCTATGGGTTATTGCGGTTTAGGAGGGTTAGGCGTTGTTTCTGATTAGTCTTTGATTATAAAAGACAAAAAAAAGGCGATTTAAAAAACCGCCTTGGAATTATTTAGGAAGAATATGACGCAACTTTTCAGCTATGATGCTCTACAAGAGCTTTAAAAGTTAGGCTTATAATATCAATAAATAATACAACACAAAATGTGACATATTGTCGCAGTTTCATTTTTAATTAATATCCCCATAATATATTTAAATAGCCTAATTTCTTATTTAAGTTATTTCTAATTCTCACACTATCTTTATAAAATGCTCTCATACGCCGCGCCCAAGTCAGAATTCTCTGCCAGACAAAACCTTAAGTGGCTGTTTATACTAAGAAACTTGATGATGCTCAGCGAAGTTATACTCATTGTTTTATCAGTATACGGTCTTAATATTCGTCTACCGGAGCAGCAGCTCTGGTTGGTAGTATTGTCTATAGGTGTGGTTAATATTTATACCTCCATGCGCTTAAAGACAGCGGATCCTGTTACTGAATTGGAAATTTTTTCTCAGCTAGTCATTGATGTTTTTGGTATTGCAGCATTGCTGTACCTGACCGGAGGCGCATCAAACCCTATTACTTGGGTATTTTTATTACCGCTTATTATCACAGCCATCATGCTTCACCAATCCTATGCCTGGTATATGGTGATTTTGACTACGTCTATGTATACGGCATTAATGGCCTACAACATTCCCCTGCCGTCGATAGAGCCCCACATGCCCCGCTCGGAAATGCAATATTCCGACGTAAAAAATTATGAACTGCTACAGCAGGTTCATGCCATGAGCGACAGCCATTATTTTAATCTGCATATTTTTGGCATGTGGTTCGGTTTTGTATTCAGCGCCGGCTTAGTCGCATTCTTTGTGGTTGAGCTGGCTAAAACGCTAAAGACCCAGGAACGAAATCTGGCTGAAGCACGGGAGAACGCGTTAAGGGATGAGCGAGTTGTTGCATTGGGAACTTTAGCTGCCAGTGCCGCTCACGATATGGGAACGCCATTGGGCACCATTGCTATTGTCGCTCATGAACTTGAACAGGAGTATCCTGTTCATCGATTCGCTGATCTGCATGAGAAAGTACTAATTATGCAGCAACAGATCGACCGCTGCAAAGTAGCGCTATCGGTGATGTCAGCCTCTGCAGGCGAGATGCGTGCCGAATCCGGTAGCGCCATGCTGTTGACTGATTATATTGACGAGGTAATCAATCAATGGCGGACTCACAAACCATCGGCAAAGCTATGCTTCTTTATCGATCCTGAGGTCGCAACGCATGCAAAAATTATCGCCGAACTCACGCTGACCCACTCGATTATAAACATACTGAATAATGCCGCTGAAGCGTCTCCGCCGGAAAAGGGTATCGAATTCCATGCGACTTGGGATTTAAATTACGCCGTTATTAAAATTAGGGATTTTGGCCCCGGCTTGCCGCCGGAACTCATCGATTTTGCCGGCAAGCAACCCGTAATCAGCAAAAAACGTGGCTTGGGTGTGGGATTATTTTTAGCCTATTCCACGATTAACCGTTTGGGCGGTAAGACTAGCTTTTACAATAGCGAATCGGGCGGCGCCTGCGTGGAAATTACTCTTCCTCTTTTAAATACAGAGAACGAAAATGACAACCCAGGAAACGGATAAACCACGGCTGTTGCTGGTGGATGATGATGAGACTTTTTGTAAGGTGTTAAAGAGCGCCTTGGAAAAAAGAAATTATGAAGTATTGGTCGCTAACGATGTCAAAACCGGGATAGCATTTGCCGAACGCTATTTACCTGAATATGCGGTGATTGATCTGCGTATTGGGCCTGAATCGGGCCTGGAGCTGGTGAAAAAATTGATTTCGTTGGATGATAATACCACTTGTGTCATGTTAACCGGTTTTGCCAGTATTGCTACGGCGGTCGAGGCAATAAAACTGGGTGCTACGCATTATTTAACCAAACCGGCCAATGCGGATGAAATTGTCAATGCTTTGCATAAAAATGAAGGCGACTCATCGGTTTCCATCAGCGAAAACCCTCTGTCTGTAAAGCGCCTGGAATGGGAGCATCTGCAAAAAGTACTGATGCAGCACGACGGCAATATTTCGGCTGCCGCCAGGGCATTAAACATGCACAGGCGCACGTTGCAAAGGAAGCTGGATAAGAAGCCGGTGAGAGAATAGTGAGTTTAAAGAAGTTTTACTTTTCTCTTCTTGGATTCAACTCATAAGTGCATGATGCACCGATGGTAGGTCGATAACGCGCCTTACTGGTCGACTTTGCGTCGGAAAGATACAGTTCCAGTTTTTTGGTGAAAACATCGGTCGCTTTGTGCCCTTGATTCAGTCTTTGCTTATGGCATTTCGCTACCTTGGTCCCGAAATTTTAAGCGCAATTTCCTCTAATTGCGCTAACTCGATGTCAATCTATCATGCGGTAATCAACAGCACTTAATTGTCCTTGATGTCTTTCTCTTAGCAACTGCGTTGTTGTGAGCGTTATAGAAATTTGTTTTTAATTACAATGGCTTGTTATGTTGGCTTTTGCGGTTTTACTATTGTTAGTCGCCTACGTTACATTACTAACCCTAACGCGATTGGTATTTTTTTATTTATAGCTTTGACACAACGTCGTATCTCATGATAAAAAGTAACCTGTCGTTTAATAGTTAATTCGACAAGTAACTCAATAAAGCAATTTACTGGGTTGCCCCTTTGAGGAAAGGGAACTAAATAAAATAATATAAACTATACGAGGATTTTAAAATGGCTGAAGAACAAGAAAAAGACAACACATGGTTGTACGCTGGCGTTGCTATTGCTGCTGTTATTGTTTTAGTAGTACTGTTAAAACAAGACGAAACAAAGCATTTACAAAGTGGTAGCGTAGCGCAGTTGCAAGCAGAAACTTTCTCTAATATCGAGAAAAGAAAAACAGGCAACAAAACTGCTGAGTAATTAATGCTGGAAATGCAGTAAATAAAAAGCACCTCTCGTATTGGCGGGAGGTGCTTTTTTTATTCCATATTTTTTTGTTTCAATATCTTCTTACTTTAACATCTGATTCGAGCAGATGTGTTCGAACAGTTGCCACGGCACTAAGTTCTCTTGCCATTAAGTAAGCGTACATGCGGCTTGTACCGGGTACGTCTTTTATCTACATAGCGCATGTAGCGGGCAAAATGCTTGTCCGGTCCATTGGCTTAGTCTTTTTCCAGTATTTGGAGCTTTTCTTCCAACATTTTTACTCTTTTTAACAGCTCAGGCAATTTGCTGATTGCTATCTGCTCTTTATAAGCTGTCTTTTTATCTTTTGCCGGGCTGCCGAAGACCTGTGTGCCTGCCTTGACATCGCCAGCTACGCCGGAACGCGCCATAACAACTGCGCCGCGACCAATCGTAACGTGATCGGCAATACCTGAACTTCCCGCCAAAATCGCATAATCTTCAATGTTGCAGGAGCCGGACACGCCCGTTAAGCCGCACATGATTACGTTTTTCCCGACCTTGTTATTGTGCCCAATCTGCACCAGATTATCGATTTTACTGCCCGCGCCTATCAAGGTACTTCCCAATGCGCCTCTGTCTATGCAGGTGTTGGCGCCAATCTCGACATTGTCTTCAATGACCACATTACCAACCTGGGGAACTTTGACGTGCTGATTATTTCTGAATTTATAACCAAAACCATCGGCCCCAATGATCGCCCCTGAGTGAATAATGACGTTATTCCCTATGATCACATCATCATAAATGACAGCATAAGGATAAATGCGGCAGTTTTTGCCTATTTTGACATTTTTACCAAGATAAGCGCCCGCGTGTATTTGGCTGCCATCGCCTATGCTTGAGTGTTCTCCAATGACGGCGTAGGGTCCGATATACAGTTCGTTGCCCAATGCTACATTAGCTTCAAGTACTGCCTGCGGCGCAATTTGCTGCGTATAAGTTCTGGCAGGGTGCAACAATTCAACCGCTTTAATAAAGCTTAGCTCGGGATCGGGGCATATCAACAGCGCCATGTTTTCAGGTACATTATCAACACTAAAGCCTTCTGCAATAAAGCAGGCCGAAGCCGTTGAATCTTTGATGTGCCGAGTATAGCGGCTGTTGGTCAGCTGCGTCACTTGGCCTTGGTGCGCAGAGGTAATATCTGCTGCTGAATGGATGATTGCTGATAAATCGCCTCCTTCAATTCGCGCACTGCAAAAATCGGCAAGTTCTTTTAATGTAATCGGCATAGTTGTCTCTGCTGTTATTCTGAATGGCGCCAAGCAGTCGGCACATTGTTGAAAATTTAAGTTTAGTGTAATAAATCCAATAAACAACCGTATTGGCTGGTTGTTTGCCAGTATGGCAGGGCCAGCTGCTTGAATATTATTGTATTCCTATTCCCTGATGTCGCGGTTGAGTTACCCGGTAGCTTTCTGCCAGTGTCCTGACTTGCCGCCATCTTTTTCCAGTAGCCGGACTGACTGGATAACCATTCCTCTGTCTACGGCTTTGCACATATCGTAAATAGTGAGCAAAGCAATTTGCGTGGCATTTAGCGCTTCCATTTCTACGCCGGTCTGTCCGTTGGTTTTTGCGGTAGTTTGGCAACGTATTCGGCTGCTGTCGATTTCCGGGCTTAGTTTGATCTCTACATGAGTTAGGGGCAGCGGATGACAGAGCGGGATCAGGTCCGCAGTTTTCTTGCTAGCCATGATGCCTGCTATTCTTGCGACAGCCAATACATCGCCTTTTTGATGTCCGCCATCCATGATCAGCTTGAGCGTTTCCGGCTGCATTTCAATATAGCCTTCGGTGACGGCAGTACGCTGGGTGATCGCCTTATCACCGACATCAACCATGTGAGCTTCGCCGGATTGATTAAAGTGGGTTAATGCAGTCATTTTTCTGTAAAATTAGCAATGAAAAGATAGGCACGTTTTTATTATAACAACTGCCGGTTAAGAAAACTAAAAAGGCGGTCGACAGATCGCCCATAAAATGCACTTTGTGCCAATGCTATTTTTTGTGACTGAGTGACTGATCATGTCAATTAAGGTTCGTTATTTTGCCAGCTTGAAAGAAAGTATCGGCCGTTCGGAAGACAATCTGGAGTCTTCAGGACTGGCTACAGTCGGGGATGTATGGCATAGCGCTAATCCGAACAAAGCTCTGCCGGACAATATATTGATAGCGGTGAATATGGAGTATGTCGGTTTAAGCAATCCGGTTAAGGATGGCGATGAAGTGGCTTTTTTTCCGCCGGTGACCGGGGGCTGAGTATGGGCATAAAAATTTGCCCGGAACCTTTCGATCCCTGGCAAGAAATTCAGGAACACCAGCATTCGGCAAAAGAGATGGCCGGCAAGTTTGGCGCGACCAGCATCTTTATAGGCACGATGCGCGATTTCAATGAAGGCGATGACGTTAAGGGCATGGCCCTGGAACATTATCCCGGCATGACTGAAAAGCAGCTGGAAAAAATCGTTGCCGAAGCCGTGCGGCAATGGCCGGTTATTGACGTGTTGGTGGTGCATCGGGTCGGCGATATTCTGCCTAATGAGCCGATCGTGTTGGTAGCGGTTTGGACATCGCATCGAGGCGATGCGTTTGATGCGAGCCGGTACATCATGGAGGCGTTAAAGTCGAGAGCGCCTTTCTGGAAAAAGGAGCTGTTAAAATCCGAAGCCGAACGTTGGCTGGTAAAAAATACGGACGGTTATCTTTAGCAATTTGTCCACGAAAAGCACGAAAGCCACGAAAAATGATTATAGCGTTGTGTTAATTCATTTGGCTGGGGATCTTTAGTTTGGCTTCTTTTTGAAGATTTTCGTCCTTTTCGTGTCGCCTACTTTTGGCTTTCATGGACGAAGTTTTCTCAATCTTCATTCAGTTACGGTTATATTTTTAGGAAATACCAAAATGCAGGGACAATTAAGAAAAATGCACGCCAGGCTCGAGCTGGATAGCTCAAAGCCGGTTCAGTACGAGCTGCCGCTAGGCGATCAGTTGATTGCTTTAAATCCGCTGATCGGTAAGTCAATTAAGCTGGTGTATACCGGTAAAATTTTTTGCGCGCACTGCAACAGGCTAACTAAAAAGAGTTTTAGCCAAGGTTATTGCTATCCGTGCTTTGTTTCGTTGGCGCAATGCGACATGTGCATCATGAAGCCGGAAACCTGCCACTATGAGGCCGGTACTTGCCGCCAGCCAGAATGGGGAGAGGAGTTTTGCTTTCAGCCGCATGTAGTTTATCTGGCTAATTCCAGCGGCATTAAGGTTGGCATCACCCGGCAGACACAAGTTCCAACACGCTGGATAGATCAAGGTGCAGTGATGGCGCTGCCGATTTTTAAAGTACAGTCGCGCTATATTTCCGGACTGGTTGAGATCGCTATTGCCAAGCATGTCAGCGACAAAACCAGCTGGCAGCAAATGCTTAAAAGTAAGGCAAAGCCTATCGACCTGGTTGCAAAACGGGATGAATTAATTGCTGTTTGTAAAGCGGAGCTGGATGAAATTACCCGGCGCTTCGGGCCGGAAGCGGTTGAGTTGTTAACCGATGAGCCGGTTGTGGATATTCATTTTCCGGTGGACAGCTACCCGCTCAAGGTCAAGTCCTTTAACTTTGATAAGGACGCCGAAGTGTCCGGGGTGCTGCATGGCATTAAAGGCCAGTATTTATTGCTGGATACCGGCGTCATTAATATCCGCAAGTTTGCCGGTTATGAGGTTGAGCTTTTGCAGCAGTAGTGCCTGTCTAGGCAAATGACTCTTAATTTAATGTACTGAGTCATGGTCCGCATCACGAATAATATCTTTTTAACGATAACCAACATCTGATGGTACCAGCCAAGCAGGAACTAAAAGGATAAGAGATGCATGTACAATCGGCCTTAAAACCTAGTAAAATGCTTATATTATGTTGCCTGCAAAAAGGCAACTACCAGCAGCAGTCTATATGACGTTCTTTAAAATACACGAGTATTTGGGTCTTGAATTTTTAAAGTACATATAATCAGCTTAATTCGAAACTCTATTTTGAGGGTATTAGCGTGGAGCTAAACGGCGCACAAATTGTAATTCAGAGTCTTAAGGACGAAGGCGTAGAATATATTTTTGGCTATCCCGGCGGGGCGGTATTGCATTTGTACGATGCCCTTTTCCAGCAGGATGAGGTCAAACACATTCTAGTCCGGCACGAACAAGGCGCGACCCATGCTGCGGACGGCTATGCCCGTGCAACCGGCAAACCCGGCGTCGTCCTGGTCACTTCGGGACCGGGCGCCACCAATGCGATAACCGGCATTGCCACCGCTTATATGGATTCAATCCCGATGGTGGTTATTTCGGGCCAGGTGCCGTTACCGGTCATCGGCAGCGATGCGTTCCAGGAAGTCGACATGGTCGGCATTACCCGCCCCTGCGTGAAGCATAATTTCCTGGTCAAAGACGTCACCAAGCTGGCTGAAACTATCAAGAAAGCCTTTTATGTGGCGACCACCGGACGTCCCGGCCCCGTTGTTGTTGACGTGCCTAAAGACATCACCGACCCCAGAATAAAAGTACCGTATAAATACCCTAAAAAAGTCACTATCCGTTCTTATAATCCGGCGGTTACCGGCCACAAGGGGCAGATTAAAAAAGCCGTGGATTTATTGTTGACCGCGCAAAAGCCGATCATTTATTCCGGCGGTGGCGTGATTTTAGGCGAAGCCAGCAAGGAATTGACCGAATTCGCCCACACTCTGGGTTTTCCTGTCACCAATACCTTGATGGGCCTGGGCGCTTATCCGGCAACCGACAAGCAGTTCGTCGGCATGCTCGGGATGCACGGCACTTATGAAGCTAACATGGCGATGCATGACAGTGATGTGATTATTGCTATCGGCGCGCGTTTTGACGACCGCGTTACCGGCAAACTGGATCAGTTTTGCCCGCACGCCCAGATTATCCATATCGATGTTGATCCGGCGTCCATTTCCAAAACCGTTAAAGTCGCGATTCCTATCGTCGGCGAAGTGAAACCGGTATTGGAACAGATGCTGGAAATGATCAGTGAAAGCAAAAAGAAACCGTCCAAGAAAGCCTTGGAAAGCTGGTGGAACCAAATCGACCAATGGCGGGCCGTCAAATGTATGGAATACGACCGCAACAGCCGACTGATCAAGCCGCAATACGTGATTGAACAGTTGTATGAAGTCACCAAAGGCGAGGCGTATATCACTTCGGATGTCGGCCAGCATCAAATGTGGGCGGCCCAGTATTACCCGTTCGACAAGCCGCGGCATTGGATTAATTCGGGCGGATTGGGCACGATGGGCTTTGGTTTGCCTGCGGCCATCGGCGTTAAACTGGCGTTTCCTGAATCGGAAGTTGCCTGCGTGACCGGCGACGGCAGCATCCAGATGTGCATTCAGGAATTATCGACCGCATTGCAATACAATGCGCCGGTAAAAATCATCAACCTGAACAACAGCTACCTGGGCATGGTTCGCCAATGGCAGGAATTTACCTACGAAAGCCGTTACTCGCATTCATACATGGACACCATCCCGGACTTCGTCAAACTGGCAGAGGCCTATGGTCATGTCGGCATGCGTATCGATAAACCCGAGGACGTCAGACCGGCGCTGGAAGAAGCTTTTGCGATGAAAGACCGCACGGTGTTCTTGGACATCCTGACCGACCGAACCGAAAATGTTTACCCGATGATTGAAGCAGGTAAAGCGCATAATGATATGACCTTAAGAGTCGCGGAAGGCACATCAACCGATAGGGAATTGGCGTAAAATGAGACATATTATTTCTATCCTGATTGAAAACGAATCCGGTGCGTTGTCGCGGGTGGCAGGCTTATTTTCCGCGCGCGGCTACAATATCGAATCCTTGACCGTAGCGCCAACGGAAGACCCCAGCCTGTCGCGTATGACCCTGGTCACTCGCGGCAACGATGACATTATCGAGCAAATCACCAAGCAGCTGAATAAACTGATTGATGTGGTTAAACTGATAGACTTGGCCGAATCCGATCATATTGAACGGGAACTGATGATGGTCAAGATCAAGACCACCGAACACACCCGCGAAGAAATCAGAGGCATAGCGGCTATCTTTCGCGGCAAGATTATCGATGTTACGCCGACCACTTATGTCGTGGAAATGACCGGCCCGTCCAGTAAACTGGATGCTTTTATCGCAGCTATCGATCCCGACACCATTATTGAGGTCGTTCGTTCCGGGCCGACAGGTATCTCAAGAGGCGAAAAAGGGCTGCATTTGTAAACTTAAGGTTAAAGGCGAAAGGCTCAAGGCGAAAAAGCATAGCTCAGTCGCCCTTCGCCCTTCGCCCTTCGCCCAATTAATTTTAAACACCCAAAAAACAGGAAAAACCATGCAAGTTTATTACGACAAAGATGCCGATCTTTCAATCATCAAAGATAAAAAAGTAGCCATTATCGGTTACGGATCGCAAGGCCATGCTCACGCCCTTAATTTAAAAGAATCCGGCGTTTCAGTTGTCGTGGGCTTACGCGCAGGATCACCTTCAGTGGCTAAGGCTGAAGCACATGGATTAACCGTACAAGACGTTGCACAAGCAGTTGCCGGCGCGGACATCGTGATGATTCTGACGCCTGATGAATTCCAATCAAAATTGTATAAAGACGAAATTGAACCGAACATCAAACAAGGTGCAGTATTAGCATTTGCACACGGCTTTGCTATTTTGTACAACCAAGTCGTGCCACGCGCCGATTTGGACGTGATCATGATCGCGCCTAAAGCGCCAGGGCATACCGTGCGTTCGGAATTTGTACGAGGCGGCGGCGTTCCTGACTTAATCGCAGTTCATCAAGATGCTTCAGGCACAGCTAAAGCGATTTGCTTGTCTTACGCGTCAGCTATCGGCGGCGGCCGCTCAGGGATCATCGAAACCACGTTCCGCGACGAATGTGAAACCGATTTATTCGGTGAACAAGCGGTATTATGCGGCGGTGCAGTTGAACTCGTAAAAATGGGTTTTGAAACTCTGGTTGAAGCCGGTTATGAGCCTGAAATGGCCTACTTTGAGTGCTTGCACGAATTAAAGTTGATTGTTGATTTAATGTTTGAAGGCGGCATCGCCAACATGAACTACTCCATTTCCAACAATGCAGAGTACGGCGAATACGTTACCGGCCCACGCGTCATCAACGAAGAAAGCCGCTGGGCGATGCGTGAAGCGTTGAAAAACATCAGAAACGGCGAATACGCAAAGCAATTCATCATGGAAGGTATGACCAACTATCCTGAAATGACCGCCAAGCGTCGTTTGAATGCAGAACATCCGATTGAAGTTGTCGGTGCAAAACTGCGCAGCATGATGCCTTGGATTAAAGCCAACCAGATTGTTGATAAAACCAAAAACTGATCTTAAGTTGGTTTGAGTGTTTAAAAAGCCCGTCTTTATGACGGGCTTTTTTTTGCGTTAATTTGACCGCTCTATTTAAAAGTAATTACAATGTAATTATAAATAAAGAGGAGTCGAATATGGCGCACTTAATCAAAATTGGAAATTCCCAAGGTATCAGGATTCCACAAGCACTTATAAAACAAGCAAATCTTCAAGATCGGGAATTTGAAATTCAGGTCGTCGATAACGGTTTGTTAATCACCCCGATAAAAAGTCACAGACAAGGATGGAAAGAACAATTTAAAAATATTTTAGCTGCTAAAACTGAGCAGGACTTTAATGAAAACCATAGTAATTTGGATCATAGTGCGGAACTTCCGACCGGAGAGGAGTGGGAATGGTAGTCAATCGGTTTGATGTTTATTTGATCGAGCTTGACCCTGCTGTCGGCAGTGAAATTAAAAAAACCAGACCCTGCGTTATTGTTTCACCGAATGAAATGAATTGCCTGAAAACGGTTTTAATCGCGCCAATGACTACAAAAGGTTTTCATGCACCCTCAAGAGTTGAGCTTCAATTCCAAGATAAGACCGGGCTGGTTTTGTTGGATCAATTGCGGTCGGTCGATAAATCCAGATTGGTTAAAAAGTTGGGGACTATCGACGCCAAAGCACAAAAAATGATCTCATCGACTTTGGTTGATATGTTTGAGATGTAAGATAATGTGTTCGATTACACCCTAATGGTATCAAACAGAAAACATACAATTAACGATGCCTGCTTCGAGCGGTTAACTTCACTGGAATCCCACCTTTCGGCTTCAGCGTTACCGCCATTTCAATTTCGGCCTCATCCGTATTAAGCAACTGCAAATCAAAATTCTGAACGATCATGCTCAACAAAATCTGGCTTTCCAGTAACGCAAAATGGTTGCCGATACAGATGCGCTCACCGGTTCCAAATGGCATGAACGAAAACCTGCGATTTTCACCGTTCAAAAAGCGTTCGGGATCGAATTGTTCAGGCTGTTGCCAGAAATCCGGGTGATGGTGGATATTGTAAATACTGAAAATCGCCAGCCCGCCTTGCTTTAACGAATACCCGTCAATCTCAGTGTCTTTGATAATCTTGCGCATTATAATGCCGACAGGCGGACGAAAACGCATCGATTCATTCAGTACGGCTCTGGTATAAACAAGCTGCTGCAAGTCTTCTGCCGTTGGGATTTCGCCTTGCACTAATGTATCGAGTTCTTGACGCAATTTAGCCAATACATCCGGATGGCGGGCCAGTAAATACAGCGTCCAGCTTAACAAATTCGCGGTGGTTTCATGGCCTGCGCTAAAAATAGTAATGACTTCATCGCGAATCTGTTTATCGGACATAAGGTTACCCTTGTCATCGCTTGCGTTCAGCAACATAGCCAACAAATCGTTGTGCACTGCTGTTTGGGTACGGCGCTGCTCGATAATCCCGTAAATGACTTCATCCAACAGAGCGCTTGCCGCATTGAATTCCCGATTGGCCTGGGTGGGTATAGATAACGGAATACGCAAAGGATTCATGACCGATTTGGCCGCATACCGGAGCGCCGTGTCTAAAGCGGGGGCAATGTGCTCGATTTTATCGAGAACGCTGGTGCTGAACATGGTTTGAGTGATCACTTCAAGCGTTACCTGCATCATCTCATCGGCGAGATTAACCTGCGCCCCATCACCTAATAGCCGCCATCTAGCTAATAAGTTATTGCCGGCCATGACAATCTGCGCGTGTAAAGACGCCAAATTACTCCTCTGGAAAACCGGCTGCATTAACCGCCGCTGCCTTTGCCATAACTCGCCCTGACTGGTCACTAATCCTTGCCCTAACACCAATCCCAGACCGGTTGGTTTTTTAGGATCGTACATTTTGACAAAGGTATCGCTTTGCTTGATTAAAGCCTGCTCGATGAGCTTTGGGTGACTGATTAAATAAAAATGGCGCGTAGCCAGTCTGAATCTGACCAAATCGCCATAATCACGCTGCCAGTCGCAAAGCGCTTGGAATGGATTGGCTTTCATCTGGCGTAAGTTGCCTAATAGAAATTCGCCTTTGATTTTTGGGACTGGTTTGTTTTGGGGCATGGTTAATACGGTTAGAGGTTTTAGTTTCGGTAGGGCATGCTGTTAATGCCCGACAATCAGATGCGCTAATAGTAGGGCAACGAAAAAACTGTTGCCCGGTGAGGCTGCATAGGGCAAAACAAAATCACAAGTCTCTGGCAACATGAAAAAAAGGCCCATTTTCATGTAAGAGCTTCTCAGCATTTAATCTGTCTAGAGAAGAAAGTTCTCTCAAAAGAGCCATATTAAGTCTTTGCGATTTAATTCGAATATTATCAGTTCCATATCTAAATTTTAATCTCGATTCGAGGTCAGAAAGAGTCAGCATATTATCGATAATGTTGTGTATTTATCCGGTCTAAGGTGTTTTCGTCTAGCTTGAACAGCAGGCAATCGTAGTCTTTTGGCCAAAAAGGCAGCATTTGGCTCAATTTAAGCATCATAAAGAGAGATGTTACCCATACCGGCATCGGCTAATATGAACATCTGATTGCGGCCGTCATGTTCGACTTTATCGCGTCCCAAGAAATCATTAATGGTTTTGAATATCTCAGACTTCACGCAGGAGCGGATACTATCTTCGTCGTAATCCGTAGGGTTGTGTTGCTGACAGTCGGGCTGAATATAGTATTGGGCGAGCGTGCGCGGATCACCAAATATGTCGGATATCACGTCGAATTCCTTATCCCGTGTTTCCCATATTTGGGTTAACTTCTTGTAAAGTGGTTTAATCAGTTTGGCTGATATGAATGGTTCGGTCATAGCTTTGGTTTTTTCCGTTACATTGTTTTTGGTATTTGAAAAAACGCTGTGGGAACTGAAGACGTTTAATGTACTCTTTCGCTTAAGAGTTAAACCTGCCGTACCGGTCCTGGATACTTCGCCACCAAAGTATCCGATGTCAGCAAGGTGATTCCCTCGACGGTGGCCTGCGCAACAAGGATGCGGTCGAATGGGTCTTTATGGATGGGTGGCAAACTGTCGATAGAAACCGCATGCTCAGCGGTAATAGCCAATTCTTGATAGCCATTGTCTAACAGCCCACGGCGTAGCACTCTTGCATCCACCTGAAAATCGGAACGTCCAAGTCCGCGCTTGATGGAAATTTCCCAAAGGCTGGCCGCACTGAAAAGCAGTTCGTTCGACGGGTCTTCCAGCAATGGGCGTGCAACTGCTGACAATTGGTCAGGCGAACCGGCAGCCCATAACAATAAGTGGGTATCCAGTAGTAGCTTCATTCTTCATCGCCAAAAAGCAGCTCGATTTCCTTGCTGCCCATGCTGTCGAAGTCATCAGGAACAGTGATCTGCCCTTCCATGAAACCTAGCCTTCGGATTTGTTCGCCCGATGGAGCATCCAGTCGAGTCACCTTGACCAGCGGCTTTCCAGCTTTGGCGATGATGAAAGACTCACCTTTTACCGCTTGATCTATTAAGCGAGACAATTGGGTTTTGGCTTCGTGGATATTGACTGTCTGCATGATAAACCTCATTGAGTTAAGTTTAGTTAGTTTAGTCTATGATATATGATTTAGAAAATTAGGGCATCTAATAGGTTTGATATTTGTCAAGAACAAACCAAGGCTGCCTCGTCCCCACGCGCTGCGCCGCAATTCTCTATAAACGTCGAAATACAGAGAATCTCAATGTAGGACGCAGCGCGTCCCATATCGCATTCCCACGCAGCGCGTGGGAACGAGGCAGCGAGCAAAGTTCTCTCCGTCCATCTGCGACACCCAAGCAAATCGGCCTTAACGATCAAACCAATACTTGCCTCAATCCTGAGTAGCCTCTATGATTTTACTTTCACTCGATCGATGGCATCATCACAAGGTTAGTATGATTTCAGCTAAATTATCCAGCAAATTCCAATTGGCAATACCCAAGGCTATCCGTGATCAGCTCGATCTAAAAGCGGGGCAACAGTTTACGCTGATCGCTAAAGGCGACATTATTGAGCTGGTTCCGGTTCGCTCTTTAACAGCTGCCAGAGGTAGCTTCAAAGGCAGCAATCCTAACGGTTACAGGGATCATCAGGACAGAGTTTAATGGCTGGTCTGGTTGATACCTGCGGCTGGATAGAATGGTTAACCGACGGTCAGTTAGCGGATGCCTTTGCGCCCTATCTGGCCGATCCGGCTGAATTAATCATTCCCACTACGCTGCAATTTGAACTGTATAAATGGGCAAAGCGGGAAAAAAGTGAGGTTGAGGCTTTGGAAGTTATCGCTTTAACCGAACAAGGACAGGTCTTGCCATTGACTACCCGGCTGTCTCTTTATGCGGCAGACCTGGCTTTGCAACATCGATTATCGTTTGCCGACGCAATTATTTATGCTTCCGCAAGACTGGTTGATGTGCCGCTGATAACGGCGGATGATCATTTTAAGGACTTACCGGAAGTCATTTATTTCTCAAAAACGGCTAACCGGTTAACGCCGAGACAAAACATCAATAATAAATAGAAGATGCCTAATGAATAATCTACTGAAAAACTCAATCTGGGTACTGATTGCCGCGCTCGGTGCGGCAGCTGTCGGCGGGATTGCTTTAAACCGCGGCGAGCACATCAACACGTTGTGGTTTATAACCGCCGCTTTATGCGTTTACGCGATTGCTTACCGCTTTTATGCGGCGTGGATTGCCGCGACGGTGCTGGCGGTTGACGAGACGCGGGCGACACCGGCCGAGCGTTTGGACAACGGCCGCGATTTCGTGCCGACCAATAAATGGATCGTGTTCGGCCATCATTTTGCTGCGATTGCCGGGCCTGGGCCGTTGGTGGGGCCGACGCTGGCCGCGCAGTTCGGCTATTTGCCGGGGACGTTGTGGATTTTGTTCGGTGCGGTGCTGGGCGGTTGCGTGCAGGATATGGTGACGCTGTTTTTGTCGACCCGGCGCGATGCCAAAAGCTTGGGGCAGATGGCGCGCGACGAGCTGGGCGCATTGGGCGGCACGGCGGCACTGATCGGTACGTTTGCGATCATGATCATCCTGATTGCGGTGCTGGGTCTGGTGGTGGTTAACGCGATGAAGCACAGCCCGTGGGCGACGGCTACGGTGTCGGCGACGATTCCGATTGCGATGATCGTCGGTTTGTATATGCGTAGTTTTCGTCCCGGCCAAGTGCTGGAAGCTTCGGCGTTGGGCGTGATTTTATTGTTGCTGGCCGTGATGGGCGGCGGCTGGATCGACGACAATCCTACCTTGCGCACTTGGTTCGATCATGAAGGTTTGACATTGGCTTGGTGTGTGATGGCTTACGGTTTTGCGGCGGCGATTTTGCCGGTTTGGTTGTTGCTGGCGCCGCGCGATTATCTGTCGACTTACGTGAAGCTGGGCACGATCACTTTGCTGGCAGTGGCGATTATCATGCTGCAACCGACCGTGAAAATGCCTGCGCTGACGCAGTTCATTGACGGTACCGGGCCTATTTTCGGCGGCAAGCTGTTCCCGTTCGTGTTTATCACCATCGCTTGTGGGGCGATTTCCGGTTTTCACTCGCTGATCGCTTCCGGCACCACGCCGAAATTGCTCAGCAATGAACGCGATATCCGCATGATAGGCTACGGCGGCATGTTGCTGGAATCCTTTGTAGCGATCATGGCGATGATGGCAGCAACCGTGCTCGATCCCGGCGTGTTTTTTGCAATCAACAGCCCGGCGGGCGTGGTCGGCAAAGAGGCTGTCGATGCCGTCGCTAAAATTTCTTCATGGGGCTTTCCGGTCACGGTTGACCAAATGCAGCTGCTGGCCAGTCAAATGGGTGAGGCGACGTTGTTTGCCAGAACCGGCGGCGCGCCGTCTTTAGCCGTGGGCATGGCGAGCATTTTCGGCAGCGCGTTCGGCGAAAGCATGCTGGCCTTGTGGTATCACTTTGCGATCATGTTCGAGGCGATCTTTATATTGACCACGCTCGATGCCGGAACACGCGTGGGGCGCTTCATGTTGCAGGACATGCTCGGCAATATCTGGCCGAAAATGGCCGAAACCTCGTGGACGCCGTCGGTCGTTTTGACCAGCGCGCTGGTGGTCGCTGGGTGGGGCTATTTTCTGTATATCGGCGTGATCGACCCGAACGGCGGGGTCAATATTTTGTGGCCGCTGTTCGGCATCGCCAATCAAATGCTGGCCGCGATTGCGCTGTGCGTGGCGACCGGCATTTTGATCAAATCCGACAAGCTCAAATACGCCTGGGTGACCGGCCTGCCGCTGACCTGGCTGGTGACGATCACCAGCACCGCTGCCTGGGAAAAAATCGCCAGCGACAATACCCGCATCGGTTTCTTTTCAGCGGCCAATGATCTGGCCGACAAGCTGGCGGCAGGCGCGTTGCCGCCGGAAAAAGCGGCCGTTGCGCCTCAACTGATCTTCAATCTGCATCTGGACGGCTGGATAACGCTGTTTTTTGTGGCTTTGTTATGGTTGATCGTGTTCGACATGCTGCGCGTTTGCAGCCGTTATCTGGCCGGAAAGCCGGTGCTGCCGCTGGCGGAATCGCCGCATAGTCCGAGCCGTTTGATTGAAGACTGGGTGAGGGATTGATGCTTAGCAAACTCAAAGCGCTTTGGCGGCTAGTGCGTCGCCTTTCCGGGGATGATGCTTACGAGCGCTATTTACAGCATCATGCAGAGCATCATCAAGCCGAAATGCCGTTAAGCAAAGAAGCGTTTTTCAAGCAGTGGCAGGATGAAAAGTGGAATGGGGTTAAGCGGTGTTGTTAGTCTGAGCAGACCTTCCAGGTTTTTAAAACCTGGAAGGTCTAAATTTGGGCTGGAAACTAAACCTTCCAGGTCTTGAAGACCTGGAAGGTTTTACTCTCAAGGTTAAATATGTCAAAAGAAACGCCCTTACTCAACGGCCACTATTACCATATCTATAATCGCGGCAATAACGGCGAAAACTTGTTTCCGGAGGAACGAAATTATCGCCATTTCCTCAAACTTTATATCCGTTATATTTATCCGATTGCCGATACTTACGCGTATTGCTTGATGAAAAACCACTTTCATTTGTTGGTCAGGATTAATCCCAAGCCAGACCTTCCAGGTTTTAAAAACCTGGAAGGTCTAAATCTGGGCAGGGAACCAAACCTTCCAGGTCTTCAAGACCTGGAAGGTTTTACGTCGCGCAATTATTCGCAATCTTTTTCAAATTTATTTAACGCGTACACCAAAGCAATCAACAAGGCTTACGACCGTTCAGGCAGTTTATTCGAGAAAAACTTCAACCGTATCCTGATCGACACAGACCGCTATTTCATTCATCTGGTCAGCTATATTGATCGTAACCCGCAAAAACACGGGTTTACCGACGATTTTCGCACTTACCCTTATTCTTCCTATCAAACGATTCGGCAGCAGAAGCCAAGCCGCATCGAATCGCAACAAGTTTTACAATTGGTTCGGTAATATGCGGTCTTTTGAAAATTATCACCGGCAATTTGATAACGGACAAATTCAGCATTTGATTGGCGACGATAATTTTAACTAAGCCCTTTTAAATTTATGACAACCCACACATCACATCCAAATCGCCAAACGCTCTATGTTGCTATAGCGCTGGTGCTCGGCATCATCGTTGGCGAGCTGCTTAGCCTGACCCTGGGAGGAACCGAAGCCATGAAGCCGATAACCGGGATTTTCGCCGCGCTGACCGATATTTTCCTGCGGCTGGTCAAGATGATTATCGCGCCGCTGGTTTTTTCCACGCTGGTAGTCGGCATGGCGAAAATGGGCGATATTCATACCGTTGGGCGGGTCGGCATCAAGGCGATGCTGTGGTTTTTCTCGGCGTCTATTTTCAGCCTGCTGCTGGGCATGTTGCTGGTGAACTGGTTTGAACCGGGCAGTTCGCTGCACATGGCGCTGCCCGAGGTCGGGGCGAAAACGGGATTGCCGGAAGCTGTGCCGACGCTGGCTAATTTTGTCGCGCATATGTTCCCGAAAAGCATTATCGAAGCGATGGCGGCCAACGAGATTTTGCAGATCGTGGTGTTCTCGATGTTTTTTGGCATGGCCTGCGCCTCGCTGGACGAATTGGCTCATCCTACCGTCAAGTTGCTCGATTCATTGACGCATATCATGTTGAAAGTCACTGGCTACGTGATGCATACCGCACCGGTTGCGGTGTTTGCGGCCGTGGCTTCAGTCATCGCGCAAAACGGCATTGGCGTATTGGCGTCTTACGGCCGGTTTATCGGGGAATTTTATCTCGGGTTGCTGCTGCTGTGCGTTGCGTTGGGCAGCGTCGGCTTCTTGATTCTGGGGCGCAAAACCCTGTCTTTGATCCGTCATATCCGCGAGCCGATGCTGCTGGCGTTCGGTACCGCCAGCAGCGAGAGCGCCTACCCGAAACTGTTGCAGCAACTGGAGCGTTTCGGTTGCGACGAAAAAGTCTGCGGTCTGGTGCTGCCGCTGGGCTATTCGTTCAACCTCGACGGCAGCATGATGTATATGACCTTTGCGGTGCTGTTTATCGCTCAGGCCTACGGCATCGATATGACGCTGGGCGACCAGCTGATCATGCTGCTAACGCTGCTGTTTACCAGCAAGGGTGTGGCCGGCGTACCCAGGGCTTCGCTGATTGTTATCGCCGCCACGCTGTCGATGTTTCATATTCCCGAGGCCGGTTTGCTGTTGTTGCTGGCCGTCGACCAAGTGCTGGACATGGGCCGTAGTGCCACCAATGTGTTCGGCAACAGCATCGCTGCCGCGCTCGTAAGCCGCTGGGAAAAAAACTTGCGATAGATTTTCAAGGATTGCTAAACGTAAGGGGAAAGGAATATTTTGGTTAAATAAAGAAAAGTAGTTAACATCAACATAACATTAACTCTGTAGTTTAAAAAAATATGCCACATAGAAGCTTCAAAACTAGCAAGCCAAAATCCACAATTACCATGCTTCCTGAATTGGGCATGGACGAACAACATCTTGTAGCCGACTTCAAGCGCTATTACAGCCACCGTCTGGGCCGGGATGAGCACAATACTTCGCCGCATTATGCCTATGAGGCGCTGTCGATGGCGATCAGTGATCGGTTGATAGAAAGATGGAAAAAAACTTTCAATACCTACAAAGATTCGGATTGCAAGAGAGCCTACTATTTGTCGATGGAATTTTTAATGGGCCGCACCTTAAGTAATGCCATGCTGAATCTGGGCATTACCGACACGGTTGAAAAAGCCATGTATGATCTGGGGCTTGAGATTGAAGAGTTAATTGAAAACGAGCCGGATGCCGGTTTGGGCAACGGGGGGTTGGGGCGTTTAGCGGCCTGTTTTATCGATAGTTGCGCAACCTTGCAATTGCCGGTGACCGGCTACGGTTTGCGCTATGAATACGGGATGTTTTCGCAGGATATCATTAATGGCGAGCAGGTCGAAAAACCTGACCACTGGCTGCGTAACGGCAACGTATGGGAAATTGAACGTCCTGAGTACACGGTCAGGATCAAATTTGGCGGTTATACCAAGTCGCATATTGATGAGATCGGTAATAAAAGAACCAGTTGGGTAGAGACGCAGGATATACTCGCGGTTCCTTATGATACGCCGGTTCCCGGCTACCGGAACGGCACGGTGAATACCTTGCGTTTATGGAAAGCGCAGGCGACTGAAGAATTTGATTTGCAGGAGTTTAACGCCGGCGATTACGCAGAAGCGGTAGCGGAAAAGAATACCGCCGAAAATATCACTATGGTGCTGTATCCGAATGATGCCAATGAAAACGGCAAAGCGCTGCGTTTGCGTCAGCAATATATGCTGGCGTCAGCCAGTTTGCAGGATGTGATCGGCACTTGGGTTGGTCGCCACGGTAATAATTTCTCCGAGTTTGCGGCGAAGAATACCTTCCAGTTAAACGACACGCACCCGAGCATCGCGGTAGCGGAATTGATGCGCTTGTTGTTGGATGTTCACGGCCTGGTCTGGGATGATGCCTGGGCTATCACCCGTAAGACAATGGCATATACCAACCATACCTTGTTGCCGGAAGCGCTGGAACGCTGGTCGGTTAATCTGTTCACGCAGATGTTGCCAAGGCTGATGGAGATCATTTTCGATATCAATGCCCATTTTTTGGCCGAAGTCTCAGCACACTGGCCGGGCGATACCGATCGGTTAACCCGCATGTCTATTATTGAAGAAGGTCATGAGCAATATGTCAGAATGGCCTATTTGGCGATAGTCGGCAGCTATTCGGTTAACGGCGTTGCCGCGTTGCATTCGAAATTATTGCAGCAGGGCTTGTTCCGGGATTTTTATGAGTTCTGGCCGGACAGATTCAACAATAAAACCAATGGGGTTACCCCGCGCCGTTGGCTGGCGGCTTGTAATCCCGAACTGGCCGAACTGATCACTGCGACCATAGGCGACGGCTGGTTGACGGATTTGTCGTTGTTAAAGAAGCTTGAACCTTACGCTGACGACAAGAAGTTCCGCAAGCGCTGGCATGAAATCAAGCAAGACGCCAAGCAACGGCTGGTTGATTTCAAAAAGATTGAATATGATGTTGATTTTAATGTAGATGCGCTGTTTGATGTGCAGGTCAAGCGCGTTCATGAATATAAACGTCAACTGCTGAATGTGTTGCATGTGATACATCTGTATGACCGTATCAAGCGTGGCGATACGGCGAACTGGACGGACCGCTGTGTACTGATTGGCGGAAAAGCTGCGCCGGGCTATTACATGGCGAAGAAAATCATCAAGCTGATCAATAATGTCTCCAGCGTCGTGAATTCCGATCCTGATGTGGGCAGAAAATTAAAATTGGTGTTCTTGTCCAACTATCGGGTTTCCGCGATGGAAAAAATATGTCCGGGCGCGGATCTTTCCGAGCAAATTTCCACCGCCGGCAAGGAAGCTTCGGGCACCGGCAATATGAAATTTATGATGAACGGCGCGTTGACGATCGGCACGCTGGATGGGGCTAATATTGAAATTCGCGAAGAAGTCGGCGATGAGAATTTCTTCCTGTTCGGCTTGACCGAGGAGCAGGTTGAAGAAATGAGACATCACTATGATCCTAATGCGATCATCGATCAGGATGAAGATTTAAATAGGGTCATGAAGCTGCTTGAGTGCGGGCATTTTAGCCAGTTCGAGCCGGGAATTTTTGACGATATTCTGGCCTCGATAAGAAGCCCTCATGACCCCTGGATGACGGCAGCCGATTTCCGTAGTTTTATCGACGCGCAAAAACGTGTGGAAGCCGCTTATCAGGACCAGGAGCATTGGGTCAAAATGAGTATTTTAAACTGCGCCGCCAGCGGTAAGTTTTCTACCGACAGAACCATCACCGATTACAACAACGACATCTGGAAACTGACGCCGGTCAGCATCAAGTCCTGATCGTGTTTCATATCGTTTTGTTTGAGCCGGAAATTCCCGCTAATACCGGTAATATCATCCGGCTTTGCGCGAATACCGGCATGCAGTTGCATTTAATCAAACCGCTGGGTTTTGAGTTGGATGACAAGAAATTGCGCAGGGCGGGACTGGATTACCATGAATGGGTGGCTGTGAAAGAGCATGATTCATTGGCTGAGTTTGTCGACAGTATTAAGCCGGGGCGGATTTTCGCGCTGACCACAAAAGGCACGAAGGTTTACAGTGAGGTGACATTCCAGTCTCAGGATGCGTTTTTGTTTGGTCCTGAAACGCGCGGTCTGCCAGCGGCGGTGTTGTCTGAGCTAGGCTCCGATCGATGCTTGTATTTGCCGATGCAGGCGGAAAGCAGGAGTTTGAATTTGTCCAATACGGTCTCTATTGTCCTTTACGAGGCTTGGCGGCAGATGGGTTTTGCGGATGCGATGATAAAATAGATATGAATTCACCACGAAGGCACGAAGAGCACGAAGGAATAAAACTTCGTGCTCTTCGTGCCTTCGTGGTGAATTAAAGTTCTCTCTATGATTCGGCTTTTTGCTCTCGAGCCAATAAGTTTTGTACAGCGGTTAGCGGAGCCAAGCCTTCATATAGCACCTTGTAGGTTTGTTCGGTAATAGGCATGTCCACGCCGTATTTTTTAGCGAGCAAAAAAGTTTCTTTTGCCGCTGAAATACCTTCAATTTCCTGGCCGATTTCCTCTGTAGCGGCAGCTGTATCCTTGCCTTGTCCCAAGGCTAGACCAAAACGCCGGTTTCTGGATTGATTGTCGGTGCAAGTCAGTATCAGGTCGCCGAGGCCTGCCAACCCCATAAAGGTTTCCTGCTTGCCGCCAAGTTTGACGCCGAGTCGAATGATTTCATTGAGTCCTCGAGTAATCAGCGCGGCTCGGGTGTTTGCCCCAAAGCCAAGCCCATCGGCAATGCCGGCGGCAATAGCCATGACGTTCTTTACCGCCCCACCTACTTCTACGCCAATCAGATCCGAGTTTGTGTAAGTCCGAAAACGTTCACTGTGCAGGATGTCAGTCAAAAGGCCTGCAAAATCCGGCTGCGCTGAAGCAATGGTAATGGCTGTCGGCAGTTCAGCCGCGACTTCGCCTGCAAAACTGGGGCCTGAAAGCAGGGCCGCCGGTGTTTGCGCAGAAAATATATCGGCTACAACTTCATGAAGCAGGGAGCCGTTATCAGGATTAAAGCCTTTGGTTGCCCAAGCTATTTGCACGTCGTTGGATAAATGCGCTTTGAGCTTAAGAAGCGTATCTTTAAACGCATGGCTGGGCACGGAAACCAGTATGAGGCTGCTAAACCCGGCGACCTCAGCCAAGTCGGAAGTAAGGGTAAGGTTCTCAGGAAAAATCAGGCCGGGTAAATAGCGTTTGTTTTCACGATCTTGTGCCAGCGATGCCATGTGTTCCGGATTATGTCCCCACAACAGCGTCCGGCAACCATTTCTAGCTGCCAGGATTGCCAGGGCCGTGCCCCATGAACCGGCGCCAAGGACGGCTATTTTTTTATTCATCGAGCGAATTAGTTAATAGCGTCAGAGCCGGGCGTTTGTTGTGCTTGCTGTAAATGTTGTGAGTATAAGGCGTCAAAATTTACCGGGGCTAAAATCATTTGCGGAAAGCCGCCTTTTGTGACGAGGTCTGAAATGGCCTCTCTTGCATAAGGAAACAGAATGTTAGGGCAGAAGCTGCCAACCATCGGTCCCATTTCTGCATCCGTAAAACCAGCTAAAGAGAAGATCCCAGCCTGATTGACTTCAACAAGATAGGCTGTCGCATCTTCGTTTTTCACGGTGATGGTTACCATGAGGGTTACTTCGTACATTGAGTCTTCTAAAGGCGCAACTTGAGTGCCTAGATTAAAGTCGACAGTGGGTTCCCATTTTCCGGTAAATACTTTAGGCGAGTTAGGTGTCTCAAAAGACATGTCCTTGGTATAAATTTTCTGGATCGAAAATTGTTTTTCTACTGGGTTGGTTTCTTCAGCCATAATGAATTTTATAAGTAGGGTTTAATGTGAGAGCCGTATATATCGAGCACGAATTTAGTTTTTGTGCTTGCCTGGCGATTTTATCGGCAGTTTGTAGTCGTTTTCCCAAGCTTGCATGCCGCCGGTAATAACGAAAACCTGCTCGAATCCTGCTTTAGTCAATATTTTTCCGGCTGAGGCTGAGCGTGTTCCTGTTTGGCAGGCTATAAGGACAGGTTTGTTTTTGTGTGTTTCCAATTTTGACAGGTGAGTGGGCAAATTACCCAATGGCGTGTTAATTGAATTTTCAATATGGCCTTTAAGAAACTCTTCCGGTTCGCGTACATCGATAACTATTGTATCGCTGTCGTTCATTTTGGCGACAGCCAGCAACGGGGAAACGGAGCTGAATTTTTTGAATGCGGTATCGAATAATTCCTGGATTAATAAATAAGTTACTACAGCCAGAGCGAGAGAGAGTATGTAGTGATTTAAAATGAATTCTAGATAGCGGTCCATGGATAGATTGTAAAGTTTAAGTGAAAAGATGAATTAGTAGTTAGAGCAGAAGACATCCCGCATCATTTTAATGAGCAACAGCATACGGGCATCGTCAATAAAATAATAAACACGGTTGGCTTGTTTTTTGGAGCCGAGAATATTTTTTTCCCTGAGAATTGCCAGATGCTGGGAAATATTGCTCTGACTGGTGCCAACCTGGTCGACAATTTGTTGTACGCAGACTGAATCACTGCCCAGAACGCATAATATCTTTAAGCGCAATGGATGTGACATTGCCTTTAAGCAGAGAGCCGCTTTGGCTATGTCGGTATCGTCATACAAATTGTGCGGATTTTTCGTTTTCATAGGTCTGCTTAATATTTCTGGTTTATTGACGATTAAAAAGAACCCGTGAAGAATTATTTATACACAACTGTTGTCAACGTGTATTAATATAATGACCACTTGATTGCGTGATTGGCATGTTGCCAAGTATAAAAAACCAGTGAATCTGGCAAAATAATACATCACTACGCCCATTTTGGGTAATGAAGAATCCAATGAAGCACAAAGTGATTTGTTTGCATAGAAGTAGTGATGCGGATTTTTTTTAGTATCGGAGATAAATTTAAAGATGGTAAATCGACCAAAGCCGGTGGTATTGCTGATCCTTGACGGATTCGGTTACTCGTTGGATAAAGAATACAATGCCATTGCAATGGCTAAGACACCTTGCTGGGATCAGTTACAAAAAGATTGTTCCGTGACGCTGCTCAGTTGTTCCGGCAATGTCGTAGGATTGCCTAGCGGACAAATGGGTAATTCAGAAGTTGGGCATATTCATATCGGTACGGGCCGCTATGTTCCGCAGGATTTCTCCAAGGTTAACGATGCAATAATCGACGGCAGTTTTTATTCTAATCCTGTTCTTTGCCGAGCAGCGGATCTTGCCAAAGAAAAAAATAAAGCTTTGCATGTCATGGGATTGCTGTCTCCTGGCGGTGTGCATAGCCATGAAGAGCAGATTGCCGCGATGGTCGAATTAGCCGCCAAGCGCGGACTCGATAAAATTTACCTGCATGCCTTTCTAGATGGACGCGATGTCCCACCCAAGAGCGCAATGGCTTCCCTGAAGTTATTGGATGCAAAATTTGCGGCGCTTGGCGTAGGCCGGATTGCTTCAATCGTGGGTCGCTTTTATGCAATGGACAGGGATAATCGTTGGGATCGCGTAAAACAGGCCTATGACCTGATCGCCAAAGGCGAGGGCGCTTTTAGCGCGGACTCTGCAATACAGGCCTTGGAAGCGGCTTATGAGCGAGGCGAAACAGATGAGTTCGTTTTGCCGACCACTATTTTTGACTCCGAACATCGGACGGTTGCTCTTGATCCCGAAGATTCGGTTGTGTTTATGAACTTTCGGGCCGATCGTGCTCGCGAAATCTCTGTGGCATTAACGGCACCAACATTCGATGCATTTGAGAGAAGTCGCGCGCCTCACACGGGCTATTACTGTACGTTAACGGAATACCAACAGGATTTTGACTATGATGTGGCTTTCCCTCCGACTGATTTAAAAAATTGTCTCGGCGAGTATTTGTCCAATCTGGGCATGACCCAATTGCGCTTGGCGGAAACGGAAAAATATGCGCATGTCACCTTTTTCCTTAACGGCGGCATAGACACGGCTTTTCCTGGAGAAGATAGAATATTAGTGCCCTCACCCAAGGTCAGGACCTATGATCTGCAACCGGAGATGAATGCAGGAGAAGTTACCGATAATTTGGTCGCTGCCATTACCGGCGGTAAATACGATGTCATCATATGTAATTATGCTAATTGCGATATGGTTGGGCATACCGGCATAATCGATGCGGCAATTGTGGCTGTGGAAGCGGTTGACGCTTCGTTGCAGCGCGTAGTTAACGCCTTAAAATCTGTGGGTGGGCAGATGTTGATAACTGCCGACCACGGCAATGTTGAGCAAATGGTTGATAAAGAAACCGGGCAGCCGCACACAGCGCATACTACAAATCCTGTGCCTTTGGTTTATGTCGGTGGGGACAAAGCATTAGATGCAGGCGGCAGTTTGTCGGATTTGGCTCCAACAATATTGGCAATGCTAGGGGTTGAGCAACCTGTTGAAATGACTGGTCGATCGCTTATTAAAGTTGTTTAATCTGTGGATGAGAAAGAAGTTGGTTTTTTGTTTTTTGCTGAGTGCGTTCGTCCATGAGGGTAGGGCGGAAGTCTCGGAAAGAAGTGAAGAGCTAACTAAAGTTCAATCAGGAATTAAAGCGGCCGGCGAAAACTTGCAGCGCATTCAACTGCAAAAAAACACTTTAAACTCGCAGTTGGGTGAAGTTGAGAAGCTCTACGGAAGGACGGCCGCTTTATTGAAGACATTGCAGGCTCAAGTTGAACAAAAACGCCAGAATTTGAGTAAGATTCATCAGGAAAAACAGAGCCTTCAGGATGAAGTCGCTAAACAGAACGTAGAATTGGCGGGTCAAATAAAGGCAGCCTACGCAATGGGGCAAAAGGAACAATTGAAGTTGCTGCTAAATCAGCAAGATCCTGCATTATCCAGCCGGATGCTGGTGTATTACGATTACCTTAACAAGGCTCGCCTGGCAAAGCTGGCTAACATTTCAGAGTCTATGCATCATCTGGAGCGGCTTGGTAAGCAGCAGCAGCACGAAACCGAACTTTTAGAGAAAAGTCTTGAGCAAAAGAAATCGGAACAGATAGCGGTAGACGACGTTAAAAAACGAAGAGCTAAATTGCTGGCGCAATTAAAAAGTGATTTTTCTTCAAATGAACAGCAAATAATTCACTTGAGAGAAAGTGAAAACAAGTTGAGAAATCTGGTATCTTCATTACAAAGATCGACTAATGATCTTACTTTTGAAGTTGAGCAAACAAAAAAATTGCACAAAACTGCCGAGGTTCCGGCCGAAGAACCTGGCAAAGACTTACTGAATTCCAAGGATAATTTTCCTAAGCTTGAAGGTGATTTTTTTTCATTTAAAGGTCGGTTACCATGGCCTGTTAAGGGGCGGTTGACTAATAAGTTCGGCAGCGTGCGGGCTGAAAGTACTGAGAACATTTGGGATGGAGTTTTAATTGACGCTAGCGAGGGAACGGAGATCCATGCGATTACCAGCGGAAAAGTAGTTTTTTCTGATTGGCTACGCGGATACGGCTTGTTGATTATTATTGATCACGGCAAGGGCTACATGACTCTTTACGCATTTAATCAAAGTTTATATCGACAAGTTGGTGAATGGGTAGACGCCGGCGAAGTCGTTGCTTCAGTGGGGCAAAGCGGTGGTCGTAGCCGGCCCGGGCTGTATTTTGGGATACGCAACAATGGTAAGCCGGTTGATCCGCTTGAGTGGTGTCGGAAGTAGTCGGGATCAAGTCAATTAACTGCTTAACGGCCGTGTTTTTAGGAAATCGAATGTTGGAGTTTTAAGATACATGTTAAAAAAGAAAAATATTTTCATTTTGTCCTTAGGGATTATGTTGGGTGTTTTTATGGGAATCTGCGGCAGCGTTTTTGCCGAGCGGGATAATGTCGAGCCGGTAGCTGATACAGCGGAAGCTCTGCCCTATGAAGATTTGCGCACATTTACGGAGATTTTTGGCCGAATTAAAAGGGACTATGTAGAACCCGTTTCCGACAAAAAATTATTGGAAGATGCTATTCGCGGCATGTTGAGCGGACTTGATCCCCATTCCGCTTATTTGATTGCCGAGGAGTATCAGGAATTAAAAGAAGGCACAACCGGCCAGTTCGGCGGCTTAGGCATTGAAGTAACAATGGAAAACGGCTTTGTCAAAGTGGTTTCCCCTATTGATGATACTCCCGCCCAGAGGGCCGGGATCAAAACCGGAGACCTGATTGTCAGGCTTGATGATCAGCCGGTAAAAGGCATGACCTTAGCTGAGGCGGTCAAGCTTATGCGTGGCGAACCGGGCAGCACAATTTTACTTACCGTTGTTCGTGAAGGGGTAGAAGCGCCTTTAAAAATAAGCATAACCCGGGACATCATAAAGGTTAAAAGCGTAAAAAACCGGATGTTGGAAAAAGGATACGGCTATGTGCGTATTAGTAGTTTTCAATCAGGAACCGGTGAAAGCCTGAAAGAGGCCCTGGCCGCGTTGAAAAAGGAAAATGCAGGCAACTTAAAAGGCCTGGTTTTGGATTTGCGGAATAATCCAGGCGGAGTATTGAATGCAGCCGTTGAGGTGAGTGACGCCTTCATCAAGAGCGGTCTCATTGTTTACACCGAGGGTCGTATTGAGAACTCGGAAATGCGTTTTAATGCCGCTGCCGATGATCTCCTTGACGGTGCGCCGATAGTCGTATTGATTAACGCCGGTTCCGCGTCGGCCTCTGAGATTGTGGCCGGAGCTTTGCAGGACCAAAAACGCGCGGTGATCATGGGTGAAAAATCGTTCGGTAAAGGTTCGGTGCAAACCATATTGCCAACCAGTGGTGGTTCTGCAGTCAAGTTGACCACAGCTAGATACTACACGCCTTCAGGACGCTCCATCCAGGCTGAGGGTATCGAGCCGGATATTGCCTTAGCTCGCGTCAAATTGGAGGAGTTGGAAAAATCCGAGTTCAAGCCGGTCAAGGAAGCCGATTTGTCGCATCATTTGCAAAACGGAAAAGGCAAGGAGAGTAAGGAAGCGGCGCAGGAGAAAGAGAAGGAAGCCTTGGAAAAAGATTATCCTTTGTATCAGGCTCTGACCTTGCTGAAAGGCATTAGTATTATGAAAAAATAAGCTTATAGTTTATAACGGCAATCCCAAACCCGGATTCCAGCAAATGTAAATGTTTGCTGGAATCCGGGTTTTTTATGCATTGAATTTGTTGGGGAAGATTACGATTTTAATCGTGCAGTTCTTTAATACGATAAGATACAGCACTTTTATGTTATGCCTTTAGATGGGCAGAGTTGAAAAAGCATGCAAACAAATGATTCAGTAACTGCAACAGAGGAAATAATAATTACAGTATTCCAGTCTGCCGGACTTGTGGCGCATGCAAAAATGCTGGTCAGGATGACTGAAGAAGAAACAAACGAATATAAAGTTGTTGCGCTGGCAACAGCAACCATATTGATGGGGGCGGCAGCTTTAGAGGCTTTATTGTCAGAGGCTGCTTATGTGCTAAAACCAGAGTTATATAAACAAAGAGGGAGAGGAAGTTATTTAAAGGTTGGCCCACCTGACAAATTTAAAAGACTTATAGGGTATGAGTCTTCGGAAGTTAGGTCAATTTGGGATGCAAGAATAGCTGTTGCCCACTCTGAACCTCACAATTCAAGAAGTCGCTTTGTTGGTGAAAAGTTGAATGCCGAAGGAGTGAAGTGGGTTATAGACGCCATTGAAAAAGTTTCTGGGGAGGTATGGGGTGAGTCAATGCCTAGTTGGTTTAAAGAAGGGGCAGGTTTGACATAACAAAGCGGTGAGGCGTGGTAGGAGGGGTCGAGCATAGTGAAACCCATTACATAGATGGGTGTTGGATGGGATGAGTTTCGGCTATCGCCTCTACTCATCCTACACCACTTCGTGCTCTTCGTGTCTTCGTGGTGAATTAATGCGTATTAACGGATCGATTTTTGATAATTGACGCTAAAGTCATTCAGGTTAGACAGAGCCGCAGGCAAATCTTCGGTTTTTTCCAGGTTAAAGGCATTAACGCCGACGCGAGATAAGTAATACACCTGATCCCGCATGAAGTGGCCTGTTGCCCTGATTTCACCTTGGTAGTTATAGCGGCCTCTGAGCAGCCAAGCATGGGAAAATATGCGGCCATCAGCAAAGGCGGGAAAATTCAGCTCGATTAATTGGATGTCTTTCAAGTCGGCAGCAATGTCTTCAACCGAGTCGGCGGGGCCGATCCTGACGCCTATTTTGCCGTTAGCCTTAAGCAGCTGTTGCTTGTCTTTTTTCCATCGGGCTAAGGAAACGCTGATGTCGCCGTTTTTCAGATCGGCGTCATCGGCAACATAGCTCCAGTTGTCGTCAACAATCTGTTTGTCTTTAATTATTTGCATAGACTTGCTCTTTGAATGGGGTGATGCCAACGCGTTTTACCATGTCCAAAAAAGACTCGTCATCCAGGCGTTGCTTGATGTAAACATCCAGTATGGTAGTGACGGCTTTGGTGACTTGATCTTTGGCAATGGAAGGGCCGAGCCGTTCGCCGATAGCTGCCTCGTTTTCAGAGGAGCCGCCTAAAGTCAGCTGGTACCATTCCACGCCTTTTTTATCAACGCCGAGGATGCCTATATGGCCGACGCTTTGGTGCGCGCAGCCGTTCATGCAGCCGGACATGTTGATTTTTACATCGCCGATGTCATGGAGGTAGTCCAGGTCATCGAGCGCTTCATTGATTTCTTTGGCGATGCTGATTGTACCGGCGTTTGCGAGCGAGCAAAAATCGAGGCCGGGGCAGCAAATCATGTCGGTTGCAGTGCCGTTATTCGGCGTAGCCAGTTTCAATGCATCTAGCTGTTGCCACAACTCGAACAGATCGGCCTGTTTGACGTCGGCAAAAACAAGATTTTGCCTGTGCGTGCTTCTGATTTCACCAAAGGTGTAGCGGTCAGCTAGGTCAGCAACAGCGTCAAGTTGCGTATCGGTCATGTCGCCGGGAGGTGAGTCCGGTGCTTTTAACGACAAAAATGTAGCGCGATAGCCGGGCACTTTGTGATCGGCTGTATTGTATTTAACCCAGGTTGCGAAAGCCTTGCTCTCGAGTTGGTGCTGTGCAAATCCGGTATCATGCGCTGCATCTGCTTCGTAGGGGGGTAATGCGAACTGGGCTTTGATGGCTTCAATGCGCGCGGCGTCAAGTTCCAGGTTATTCCGGATCAGCAGCCACTCGTTTTCGACCAATTCGGAGAATTGCTCCATGCCGGATTCTTTAACCAGAATTTTAATACGCGCTTTGTATTTGTTATCACGGCGTCCGAACAGGTTGTAAATGCGCAGTATGGCTTCCAGGTAAGACAGCAGGTGTTTCTTTTCCAAAAAGGGCTTGATGACTTGCCCAATGATAGGCGTGCGTCCCAATCCGCCGCCGACCAGCACTCTAAAACCGATTTCTCCGGCATCATTTTTTACCAGATGCAAGCCGATGTCATGAAGTTGAGTCGCCGCACGGTCATGCTTTGCGCCGCTGACGGCAATCTTGAATTTACGCGGCAAATAAGCAAATTCCGGATGCAGGGTTGTCCATTGACGGATTATTTCGCAATAGGGTCGGGGATCTTCAATTTCATCGATGCAAACGCCGGCCAAATGATCAGTTGAGGTGTTTCTAAGACAATTGCCGCTGGTTTGGATGGCGTGCATTTGGACGCTGGCCAATTCTTCAAGAATGTCGGGCACTTGTTCCAATTTAGGCCAATTAAACTGGATATTCTGCCGAGTCGTAAAGTGACAGTAGTTTTTGTCGTAGGTACGGGCAATGTGAGCCAGTTTTCTGAATTGCTTGGAGTTAATCAGGCCGTAAGGGCCGGCTACCCGCAACATCGGAGCGTGAGTCTGCACATAAAGACCATTCATTAAGCGCAATGCGCGAAATTGATCGTCTGAAATTTCGCCTTTCAAAAAGCTTTCGGTTTGCTTTCTGAATTGGGATACCCGTTCTTCAATGAGTGTTTGGTCGTTGTTATTATACTGGTACATAAGTGAGCGCTGAGCGCTTGTATAGGCAATTAATTACAACCATTAATCATATACTGTGGGTCATAAAATGACAAAGGTTATTGTATGATGCTAAGATTGTCGGCTGAATTTTGGGTGTTTTTTGGTTAATTTTTGAGATAAAAGTTAGGGGGTTATTTTGTTACGGTCATTGTTTGTGGTGTTGTCTCTATTGCTGTTGCCTGGAATGGCAATGGCAGGTGGTTTTGAAAGTCTCGGCTTGACAGGAACAGAGCGGGGTATTTATACGGTTCTGATCTTTATCATTGCCTATGGCTTTGTTATGGCAGAAGAATTTACGCATCTAAGTAAATCCAAACCGGTTATCTTAGCCGCTGGCATTATTTGGGCGAATGCGGCTGTTTTGGCTGCTCAAGCCGGTGTTTCTGCTGAGGATATGCATGAGGCTTTCGAGTACAACTTAAAAGAATATGCAGAGTTAATGTTATTCCTGCTGGTTGCCATGACTTATATTAATTCAATGGCCGAACGTAACGTGTTTGAGGCCTTGCGTTCTTGGTTGGTAAGAAAGCAGTTTGGCTATCGCAAGCTGTTTTTGATTACCGGCGTTATCACATTCTTTTTGTCCTCTGTGGCTGATAACTTGACGGCGGCTTTATTAGTCGGTGCGGTTGTGATGGCGGTAGGGGCTGATAATCCTAAATTTGTCAGTATCGGCTTTGTTAATTTAGTGGTTGCAGCTAATGCGGGAGGGGCGTTCTGTCCTTTTGGCGATATCACAACCTTGATGGTGTGGCAGGCTGAGTACGCTGAGTTTTTTGATTTCTTCAAGTTGTTTATTCCATCGATGGTGAATTACGCTGTGCCGGCAGCGGTGATGTATTTTGCGGTTCCTGATGAGCAACCTAAAGCCACCACAGAAGAGGCCGTGCAGTTAAAACCAGGTGCGGTACAGATTTGCGTGATGTTCTTGTTGACTATCGTTACGGCGGTAAGTTTTAAACAAGCTCTGCATTTGCCACCGTTTATGGGAATGATGGTCGGACTTTCTGCGTTGATGCTTTATGGCTATCGCTTAAAAACAGTTTTCCGTGTTGAAGGTGATGACGCGTTTGACATTTTCGATAAGGTGCGTCATGCGGAATGGGATACCTTGTTGTTCTTCTTCGGCGTAGTGTTTGCGGTTGGCGGATTAGGCTATATCGGTTACCTTGAGTTGCTGTCCAGTGCTATGTACGACGGATTAGGTGCGACAACGGCAAATATTTTAGTGGGTGTGATTTCAGCAATTGTTGATAACATTCCTGTTATGTTTGCGGTGCTGAACATGAATCTGGATATGGATTTATATCAATGGTTATTAGTGACGTTAACTGCTGGTGTTGGTGGGTCGTTATTATCTGTTGGTTCTGCTGCCGGTGTGGCGTTGATGGGGCAGTCTGACCATAAATATACATTTTTTAGCCATTTAAAGTGGACGCCTGCAATTGCTGGCGGTTACGTAGCAAGTATTGTTGTTCACTATCTAATTAATGGTTGATAATTCAAGCATGCACTGCACGTTTCGTGCGGTGCTCGGCAGCTGCTCAGGACGTGGTTTCGACACCTGCATAATCCATGTGGATTATGCAGGCAGTTCTCGCCAAATATTTCTGTCAGTGCGGTCACGGTTGTTGGGTGAGGTCAATGGCTGGCAATAAAAGCTGGCGCTCAGCCTTTTCAATCTATATTCAGCCGCAAGTGCGCGGCATGATTTTTCTTGGTTTCTCCGCCGGGCTTCCTTTCTTATTGGTTTTTTCGACGTTATCAGCCTGGTTGCGGGATGAGGGTGTGGAGAGATCCGTTATAGGTTTTTTCAGTTGGGTCGGGGTTACCTATTCAATAAAGGTCTTTTGGGCTCCCGTTATAGACAGGTTGCCTTTGCCATTCTTAACTAAATTTTTGGGTAAAAGGCGCAGTTGGATGCTGCTTGCGCAATTAGGCATTATTATTGGCTTGATTGGCATGGGATATTCGGATTCGCACAGTCAATTGCAGCAGATCGCATTGTTTGCAGTGTGGGTAGCGTTTTGTTCAGCTACGCAAGATGTGGTTATTGATGCTTATCGCATTGAATCTGTGGATCCTGAATATCAAGGTGCTATGGCGGCGACCTACGTGCTGGGGTATCGGATTGCGTTACTGATGGCGGGCGCAGGCGCCTTTTATATTGCGGAATATGCCAGTTGGAAAGTGTCTTACTTTGTGATGGCAGCTGCCATGTCTGTGGGGTTGATTGCAACTCTTTGTATTAAAGAGCCAGAGCATAAACAATTTGACGGGCGACTGCGCAAAGATGCTGATGCAAGTCAGTGGAGTATTTGGCGGAGATTGTCGACAGCTATCGCAGGTGCTGTATTGAATCCTTTTGTAGAGTTTTTTGAGCGCAATGGCAAAATCGGTTTATTGATTTTGATGCTTATTGCTCTTTACAAAATGAGCGATATCACGATGGGGGTTATGGCCAATCCGTTTTATCTTGATTTAGGCTTTAGTAAAAAAGATATTGCAGATATTAGCAAAATTTTTGGTTTTTTTATGACTATTGCCGGCGCTGCAATAGGTGGAGTATTGGTTGTCAAGTATGGGGTTATGCGCCCTTTATTGCTGGGTGCGGTTATGGTGGCGGCTACTAATTTGCTGTTTGCCGTTTTGGCGGTCAGCGAGCCCAATTTGCTGCTGCTGTCAGGTGTTATAAGTGCGGACAATTTAAGCGGCGGTATCGCCACGGCAGTGTTTATCGCTTACCTTTCCAGTCTAACTAACACTGCTTACACTGCTACTCAATATGCGTTGTTCAGTTCGTTGATGACTTTGCCGGCACAACTATTAGGCGGATTTTCCGGGATAGTTGTAGATAGCTATGGGTACACGGTTTTTTTTATTTATGCGTCAACAGTAGGTCTACCGGCAATCGTGCTGGTGCTTTTATTGATGCGTTATCAAAGCCGCTCTACTGATCATGGCTATAATCCATAATCAGTAGAGCGTGATCGGAGAATCGCTCATCTTTATAAATAGATGTTGCGTTTATTCTATCTTTAAAGACAGGGTTGGTTATTTGATAACCAATGTGCCAGCCAGCAATTTTTACCCAAGAGTGGCCTCTGTTTGATCTCCATGCGTCTTGTTCAGCCCCTTGGTTATAAGGGGTTGGATGTATCTATCCATTGACTATCAGCTAATAATTGGTCCAACCAGGCTCTTTCTTTCGGTAAAAAGCAATTGCCTTGAGTTTCTTAAGTCGATTTTTTTATGAGTTATGCTCCAGCTATCTCAGATTATGTGGTTGCGGTGATTTTGTGAATAAGGCGCAAGTTTTTCCATGAATTTACACCTTAAGGTTTGGAGTTCTCTTGGTGAGTCGGAGAGCAAATAAAGCGACCTTTCATATCGATTCCTTGTCAGTCTGCCGTTGATAATTCGATCGGGCTCTTTTTTGCAATATAAAGTAATTCCACTGTAGCCTTTTTAAGAATCATGATAAAAACAATGATAATTTGAAGGGAAAAAGGATCAAAGCTAAGTTAATCCAGCTGACATTTCGTTTCTTATATACAAATAATATTAGTGTCTCGCTGCTGCATCCATGTAAAGAAACCTTTGTGCTCCGCGGAGCGGATGCCGTTCGCATCTAAAGTAATAATACGCATAAATATAATTGAGTTGCGAACTTTAAATGAAATACGTATTATACGGGGTTCTCTAATAAGTCGTAGCCCTTGTGGGTAATGTGAAAGTGATATGAAACCAGAAATTCATCCAGAATATAAACAAATTACTGTAACCTGTGGTTGCGGTAATAAATTTGAAACCGGTTCTGTATTGGGTAAGGATTTGCAGGTTGAGGTTTGCTCTTCATGCCATCCTTTTTATACAGGAAAACAGCGCGTTGTTGATACAGCGGGGCGAGTAGATAAATTCCGTAAAAAATACGGCAAATAAATTTTGTGGACTTATGCTGGGCAGCTGATCCTAGCATTGCCACAAAAAGTTCGTTATGCCGCAATTTAGTAAATATATGGATTGGTATTTTTGATGCATATATGCAAAAAGGTATGTTAACCGTTTTGATTTTGTAGGCAGCCATAAAGCAGAAAGCCAGTGCAACAAATGTTGCACTGGCTTTCTGCTTTATGGCTGTTAGCTTTTGGAGATATTGGTTTCACGACTCCTTTCCCGGCTCTTCTTTATGTATTGGGCTTAAGTAAAGAGTCCATGCAATAGCTGATTTGTTAAAGCAGGGGAAGTGCTGTTGCGTGGTGATGCCAGCAAAGAACTATTTTAAAAAGAATCTAAGCCAGACAAACCTTCAATAGACCAGTTGGCAAAATCAACAGAGCCTTCTTCATTATCGCCGTTTTTATAATTAATGCGGCAGACATATTTTTTAGTAACAGTGCTTGCGGTGGCGCTTGTGATGTCGATTTCGGCATTAACGACATATTGGTAATTTCCTAGGCTCCATGCATTAAGAGGTTTTTCTGGAAAATTAACAGATACATCAGAACCAAGCTTGGATCTGATGAAGTTATTGCAGTGTGAGAAAGCGAGCTTAGTTAATGAGTTGGATATAGGGTCTTGTCCGCCCTGGTCTTTGCTGTCAACAAGAAATAAGTCTGATTGAATCACTTTATAAACGAGGGGCATGACAACTTTGCTTTGCACTAAAAGCAAGATTCCTAAGCTAACGATAAAAAATAAGAGGGTGTATTTCTTCATGGATTCGGTTTCGAAAAAGTAAAATTGAAATTAATTCTAACAGGAATCAATGTTTTAAGTGTAGAGGAATTTACCAGGCAAAGTCCGAGGTCAAGGAAATTAATTTGGTGTTTGTTTTTGACTTGACAAGGCTAATTGAGCTGGTAGACTGACAGCTCACTAAATTGACTTAGTGTCATTGGTCCTTAAAGTTTTTATGGTTCCGGTGAAAAAAAGGAGTTGTAACTATAACCCCTAGCTATCACAAGTTGGGGATTTGATAATTTTTGGAGGTAGAAATGGCAGCTACAACTGAATCAGTGAGAGCTGATGCTGCGGAAGCACCGCTGTTAAACAAAAGAAACATGATCCTCGGATCACTGTTATATGTAGTGTTCTATGCTTGGGTTCGTTGGTATGAAGGCGTCTATGGCTGGTCAGCTGGTCTGGATTCATTCGCACCTGAATTCGAAACATATTGGATGAACTTTCTTTATATCGAGTTCGTTTTAGAAGTTGCAACTGCAGGTATCCTGTGGGGTTACATCTGGAAAACTCGTGACCGTAAAGTAATGTCAATCACACCAAGAGAAGAGTTGAGAAGACACTTTACTCATTGGACTTGGTTGGTAATGTATGCTTTCGCTATTTACTACGGCGCTAGCTACTTTACAGAGCAAGATGGTACATGGCATCAAACTATCGTTCGTGACACTGACTTTACACCAAGTCACATCATCGAATTCTACTTGAGCTATCCAATCTACATCATCACTGGTGGCGCTGCTTTCTTGTATGCAAAAACCAGACTTCCTACTTATCAGCAAGGTTTGCACCTGCAATATATGGTTGCGATCGTTGGTCCTTTCATGATTCTGCCAAATGTTGGTTTGAATGAGTGGGGTCACACTTTCTGGTTTATGGAAGAACTGTTTGTTGCTCCTTTACACTACGGCTTCGTATTCTTCGGATGGGCTGCTTTAGGTATATTAGGGGTTGTGAACACAGAAGTTGCAGCAATGGCTAAGCTTCTGAAAAAAGACTTAGCTTAATTAAGTCTTGGTTGTAATTACTATCTCCTCCCGGCTGTTTCGCTTTTTTCGGAGTGAAACAGCTAAAGTGAAGATAGTCAATTAATAAAAATAATTTAAATCCTTTAGGAGGTAAGCTAATGAGCGCATCTCAATCAGCTGTACGTTCACGCGCTGAAGCCGTTAAAGTTTCACGCACGTTCGACTGGCTAGTTCTGTTTACATTGTTCTTCGTTGTACTAGGTGGTTATCACATTCACTACATGTTAACCGGTGGTGACTGGGATTTCTGGACTGACTGGAAAGATAGACGTCTATGGGTAACTGTAGCGCCAATCGTTTCAATCACTTTCCCTGCTGCTGTTCAAGCGTGCTTGTGGTGGCGTTACCGTTTGCCATTCGGCGCTGTTGTTTGTGTACTGGGTCTTCTCTTAGGTGAGTGGGTCAACAGATATTTGAACTTCTGGGGTTGGACTTATTTCCCAGTAAATTTCTGCTTCCCATCAAACTTGATGCCAGGTGCTATCGTTCTTGACGCAATCTTAATGCTGTCAGGCAGCATGACATTGACTGCTGTTCTTGGCGGTTTGGCTTGGGGTCTGTTGTTCTATCCTGGCAACTGGCCAATCATTGCTCCATTACATGTTCCTGTTGAATACAATGGCATGATGATGACACTTGCTGACTTGCAAGGTTACCACTACGTAAGAACTGGTACTCCTGAGTACATCAGAATGGTTGAAAAAGGTACATTAAGAACTTTCGGTAAAGACGTTGCTCCAGTATCAGCGTTCTTCTCTGGTTTCGTGAGTATTTTGATCTACTTCTTGTGGCATTTTTTCGGCAAGTGGTTTGCGGGTACTGGATTCACCCAAAGCGCGTAAGCACTTGGTTTTAAGAAACACACAAAAAGACTGATGTTGGCTAGGCTAATTAGGCTGTTGACATTAGATACTCTAAAAACTATAGATTCTCTATTATAGAGGAGGATATATGAAATTAATTAAAGACAAGGTTGCTAAATTATCCTTTGTCGCACTGCTGATAACTGTTACGGCAGCGATGTTTTACACACCAACTGCATCTGCTCATGGTGAAAAGTCGCAAGCTGCATTTATGCGTATGCGTACAATTCACTGGTTTGACCTGAACTGGTCAAAAGATACAGTAGCTGTTAACGACACTATGACAATTTCCGGTAAGTTCCACGTTTTCGCGGGATGGCCTGAAACTGTTGATAAACCAGAAGTTTCTTTCTTGAACATCGGTATTCCTGGACCTGTATTTATTCGTCAAGGTTCTTGGATCGGCGGTCAATTAGTTCCTCGTTCAGTTACTCTGGAACTGGGTGAAACTTATGAGTTTAAAGTATTGTTGAAAGCACGTCGTCCAGGTGACTGGCACGTACACACTATGATGAACGTACAAGGTGGTGGTCCAATCATCGGTCCAGGTAAATGGGTAACTGTTACTGGTTCTATGGGATCATTTGTTAACCCAGTTACTACGTTATTAGGTGATACTATCAACCTGGAAACGTATAATCTGAGCAACACTTACTTCTGGCACGCTTTTTGGTATGCCTTAGGTTTGGCTTGGTTGGCATATTGGGCTCGTAAACCAATGTTCATACCACGTCATATTGCTATGGAAGCTGGCAAGGCAGACTCTTTGATTACTGCTCTTGACAAGAAAGTTGCTATGGGTTTTGCAGCAGGTACTATGGCGATTGTTGCTTTCGGTATGAGCAGCACAAACGCAGCTTATCCTGTAACAACTCCTTTGCAAGCTGGTTTGTTGCGTGGCATGAAACCAATTGAAATGCCTGCTAAAACAGTCAACGTTAAAGTTGAAGATGCAACTTATCGTGTACCAGGTCGTGCTATGCAAATGACACTGACTATCACTAATAATGGTGATTCAGCTGTACGTTTGGGTGAGTTCAACACTGCTGGTGTTCGTTTCTTAGACTCAAAAGTTCATGTTGATGAAACAGGCTATCCAGATGACTTGTTGGCTGAAGACGGTTTGACTATTAGCGATAATAGCCCAATCGCTCCAGGCACTTCAAGAACTGTACAAGTTACTGCTTCTGACGCAGCTTGGGAAGTTTACCGTTTAGCTGACTTGATCTATGATCCAGACAGCCGTTTTGCTGGTTTGTTATTCTTCTTTGATGAAGCTGGCAACCGTCAAATGGTTATGGTAGATGCTCCATTAATTCCATCTTTCATCTAAATGAAATAATTAACTGACAACTTCGGTTGTCAGTTAAGGAATTGAGACCCTCGTTTCCAATAGGGAACGGGGGTTTTTTTTGGAATAAATAAAGGTTCTTATTGGATTCCAGGGGCTAGAGCACTTACCTGTAAACATAGCCTGAATTCTTGAAGAAGTTTAGGCGCTCATTAGCTGGAAACTGATCAAGTAATTGGCCGGTGGTTTGTCAGAGTTTATCGTATGTACGCTCAGCCGTCTTACGTAACAAGGCCTTGAGTTTGGCAAACACCTGTTCAATCGGATTCAGATCAGGGCTATAAGGCGGGAGGTATTTCAGCGTAGCGCCTTGTGCCTGAATAATGTCTCTTGGACTTCTGCCACTTTATGAGCCGGGAGATTATCACAGATGACGATATCGCCGGGGCTTAACATCGGCCTCAGCTGAGAGCGACACTATTCCTTGAACGCTTCGCCATTCATGGCCTGACCCACACACCAGGGGGGCATGATTCTATCCGCACGTAACGCGGCTATAAAAATCAGGGTCTGCCAATAATGACCGGCTGGAGCGCTATCTTGGCAACGGGCACCTCCCAGGGCTCGGCCATAACGACGGATCATGTCGGTAGACGTAGACAGCCCGGTTTCATCGAGAAAAACCAGTTTCGACCAATCACAGCTCTGTTGCCACGCTTGCCATTGTTCTCGGGTCATCGCGATATCCTCTCGTTTCTGTTCACTGGCGACTACGGTTTTTTTATAGCGATAGCCCAATTGTTGGCGAAGAAATTTGTCGACACAGGATAGGGAAACGCTTAATCCCTGCTCGCTTGCTAACCAAGCTTGCACTTCTTTCAGCGTCATCGAAGGGTGGGCTGATAATTGTTCAGCCCAGTAAGGCCACATAAGGCTCCAGAAAAGCCCGTCGGTAACCGCCGATCTGCTTAGGGTGGACATGGCCGGTTTGGAGCAAGTGTCGATAAATAATTGAAACGAAAGTAGGGCTCACTTGAAACAGGCGCTGACTTCGCGAGTGGTTTTGCCATTGGCTACGGCATTCACTACACGGTGCCGTAAACCTTCGGAATAAGGGCTGGGCATAGCAAGGTGCCTCTTTTTACTACTCAGTACCTAATTGTGTTAACAATAGAGTTGTTTATATGTAATAGATAATTGCTCTAGCTCATGATCAGTTCTAACAGCGAGTTTAACAAGGCTTTGCCACGTTTTTTTGCGTTATGCACAAACTCGAAAAAACCTAAGTAACCTGAGTTCGGGATAAGAAAACTGAGAATGAGCGCCGCCCTTTTGGTGTAAGATTTTGTTTCCGCAAACAAATATCAACCTAACCAGGTGACGCTCATGGACAGTTTAACCGAACTTTATTGCCTGATCGATGATTTTTGCCGTGCGTTTGAGTCGGCATGGGAATGGCATTTACTGGCGACGCGGGCGAAACGGCGTCAGCGGCCCAGCCTGTTGAGTCTACCGGAGTTGATGACGCTCGCCATTCTGTTCCATCAGTTGCGTTTCCGCCAGTTCAAGCCCTTTTACCTGGGTTATGTCTGCCGCCATCTGCGCGCCGAATTTCCCAAACTGCCGAGTTACACGCTGTGTGGAGCTGCGGCACACCGCTGGCGGCTTTGTTCGATAACCTCAAGGGTCCTGCGACGGCATTGCCATCGCCGATGCCACGACCTTAGCGGTTTGCAATAATCAGCGTATTCCGCATCACAAGGTCTTCAAAGGACGTGTCGAGTGGGGTAAGACGTCGATGGGCTGGCTTTACGGCTTTAAGCTGCACGCCATCATTAACTCGAAAGGCGAACTGCTCCGGCTCAAGCTAACGCCTGGCAATATCGATGACCGCAAGCCGATGCCTGAGTTGTGCTAAGGGCTGTTCGGGCAAGGCTTTGCCGACCAAGCTATATCGCGCAATGGCTCACCCGAAGTATTGATCGAGCAAGGCCTGCAACTGATCACGACCCTCAAGAAAAATAGGAAGCCCGTGCCACGCACGGACTTTGAGAAAGCTATCCTGCGCCGTCGCTCATTGATTGAAACCGTTTTTGATGAATTAAAGAATCTCTGCCAGATTGAGCACACGCGGCACCGCCCCCACTTTAATTTTGCGGTCAACCTGATGGCGGGCATTACGGCCATTGCCTGTCCGACAACAAGCCTACGTTGTCTCTGTCCAAGGTCAATCTCTTGCATTCAGCTTATTGGCTTATCCCGAACTCAGGTTGCATAGTTTGATTTTATCAAGTACTTCTTAATCAATTGCCACACGTAATTCATTAAAAATCTTATTCAGAGTTTGCTAAACAACTATGTCAGAAAAGCTTTGCTACTGGTGTCAATTTTACTTTTGAGTAGGTCGAAAATTTTTGTTAAAAAAATAGCCTGAAAAGCAAAAGCTTCCAGGCTATTAATTAGGATGTTATCCTCTTTGTAAACGCGATTTCGGGCTTGGATTAAGGCTAGTCGAGTAGTTAGCCAAAAAGCTTCTAAGGAGTTAGTCTTGTCCAATAGTGATAACTTTTAAAGCGTTAGTGCCGCCCGGTATTCCTTTCAGATCACCTTGAGTAATAATGAATGTGTCGCCGTCCACGGCAACTCCGCGTTTCTTCAATTCTGCAATGATAGCTTTGTTTACTTCAACATGATCGTTTTGATCATGATTGAAAAGCACTGGAAAGACACCGCGGTATAAAGTGACTTTACCAAGTGTTTCTTGTCGAGGACTGAGTGCAAAGATTGGAATGCCGGAACTGATTCTGGACATCCATAATGTTGTAGAGCCTGACTCGGTAAGTGCAGCAATACCATGAATCTTGGAGTGGTTAGCTAAATACATGGCAGACATTGCAATGGCTTCGTCGACGCGCTCAAATTGAAGCTCAACACGATGTCCGGAAACACGAACTTTAGGTTGCTTTTCGGCTTCAATACAAACGCGATCCATTGCCTCAATTGCTTTAATTGGGTACTTGCCAGATGCGGTTTCAGCAGAAAGCATAATAACATCGGTGCCATCGTATACTGCATTGGCGACATCAAATACTTCGGCACGAGTAGGAATCGGATTATCGATCATTGATTCCATCATTTGTGTAGCGGTAATAGCAACACGGTTGAGTTCTCTGGTGCGCTTGATCAGCATTTTTTGCACGGCAGGTAGATTGGCGTCGCCAATTTCAACGCCGAGGTCGCCGCGAGCAACCATGACGGCATCCGATGCCAAGATGATTTCGTCAATAACATCCAAGGCTTCGGCTCGCTCAACTTTAGACACGATGCCGGCATGACAGCCCTCGGCAAGTAACAAGCGGCGTGCTTCATGAAGATCTTCTGCTGTGCGGGGAAAGGAGATCGCTACATAGTCGCATTTTATTTGCGCTATTGTTTTGATGTCTTCCTTGTCCTTGTCAGTTAGCGCGGCGGCAGAAAGGCCTCCACCTAACAGGTTAATGCCTTTATTATTGGATAGGTCGCCGCCAACGATAACGGTACAGTTAACACGCATATCTTTAACATTGACTACATCAAGTACAATTCGGCCGTCATCCAGTAACAGTCTGCTGCCGGGTTTGACTTCAAGAGCCAACGGTTCGTAAGTGATGCCAACTTGAGTGTTATCGCCAGCCATAGGGTCAAGATTGATATCCAGCGCAAAATCTTGTCCTTCATTTAAAAACACTTTGGTATCTTTAAAGCGGGCAATGCGGATTTTAGGGCCTTGTAAATCGCCCAAAATGCCAACTAATCTGCCGGTTTTTTTGCTAAGTTCACGAACGGCGTTGGCTCTGTTGATGTGGTCTTGAGCAGAGCCATGTGAAAAGTTCATGCGAACAAAGTCAAGGCCTGCTGCAAACATGCCTTCAAGTACACCGGGCTTATCCGTAGCGGGGCCCAGTGTTGCTAAAATTTTGGTTCTTCTTAACATTTTATGTGGGGAATCCGTTATTTTGCGTTGACTAAAGCAATTGTCGTATCCAGCATACGGTTTGAAAAGCCCCATTCGTTGTCATACCAGGATAAGACTTTTACAAGGTTGCCATCCATAACTTTAGTCAGCGATGCTTCGTAAATTGACGATGCAGGATTATGATTAAAGTCCATTGAAACCAGTGGTAAGGTGTTAATTTCAAGAATGCCTTTTAATGGGCCTTCGGATGCAGTTTTCAGGATTTGATCAACCTCTTCCTTGCTGGTTTTTTTAGAAGCTTCAAAGGTAAAATCGACAACGGAAACGTTGATAGTTGGTACACGCATCGCGAAGCCATCCAGTTTTCCATTCAGTTCGGGCAATACCAAACCAACAGCCGCAGCTGCGCCTGTTTTTGTAGGAATCATTGATTGTGTGGCTGAGCGGGCACGACGTAAATCGCTGTGATAGACGTCAGTCAGAACTTGGTCATTGGTGTACGAGTGAATCGTGGTCATTGAGCCTTTCTCAATGCCGATGGCATCGTGTAAAGGCTTAACTAATGGTGCCAAGCAGTTCGTTGTGCATGACGCATTAGAAATGACAGTATCTGATGCTTTCAAAACATTATGGTTTACGCCGTAAACGATAGTCGCATCAACATCGTTGCCGCCGGGCGCAGAAATGATAACTTTTTTTGCGCCAGCAGTAATATGAGCAGATGCTTTGGCTTTGCTGGTGAATAAGCCAGTGCATTCGTGAACTGCGTCAATGCCCAGTTCTGCCCATGGCAGTTTTGATGGGTCTCTTTCTGAGAAAACTTTAATTCTATCGCCGTTGATAACGATGCAGTCGCCATCAACACTTACTTCGAAAGGAAATTTTCCATGCACTGAGTCATATTGAGTCAGATGTGCATTCGTTGCTGCGTCGCCTAAATCATTAATTGCAACAATTTGAATTTCATTAGTACGGCCTGCTTCGTATAATGCGCGAACAATATTACGTCCAATACGGCCATAGCCATTGATTGCAACTTTAATTGGCATAGATTTTCTCCAGAGTGATGAAATGAAACTTACAAAAACGGATAACCCTCAGGTTTCCGAGAAACCGCCTAATTATATCAAAATTTAGGGTGATTAGTCTATTGACGTAAAACAGCTGCTGCGGATATTAGTGCCGCTACAAAAACAAATAATTGCCAGCGATTGTCCATGTTCAGGGTTTGGCCTGAAGCCAAGAAGAGATAATGCACTGCTGGATTTAAAGATTAAAATCGAAAATTATGTAAAACCAATACTCCTTGTTTTTCTTTGTATTGTGGAGAACCTCGAGGTTATCGGTTCCGTGGAGCCTGCCATTTGCTTCGGGGCCATTTCACAGCCTTTTTATTCCTGGTAGAGTATATAATTAAGCATGACAAGGCGATGCTGAAGCACAAAGCCCGTTTTCACGCTATGTCGGACATAGCGTTTCAGTGCTGATATTGAAGGCTAATCCGGACAAGTTTCCAAGTGCTTTAATAGTAGAAGTGATTGGAATTTACCGAGCGTAAGCTCATCGTGACCCGACCAAAATTCGTGTCATTTGTGCGCAATTTTATAAGATTTAAAAAGCGCTGGTAGAAGGGGAGAGGTTCTTTGCAAATGCTGAAATTGATGCACTACTCTAGTCAGGCGATTCGATTCAACGAGCAAACAGAAAATGCCGGATGAGATTAAACATTGAATTTATCTTCTATTTTTTGTTTATATTTTAAATAGTGGATGGTCTGTAGTTTTTCCGGGCTATCGATGTGGAATGCAGAAAGCGGCAAGTCAATATCGGTAATATGAATCGGATAACTAATGTTGCTGTTTCTAAATTGAAGTATATGTTGATATACGGCATAAAAAACCTGATTGCCGTGATCTAGCGAGGAAAATTCTTTTTCATTGCAGTAGATTGAATAGATAATGCCCTTTGGGGTATCTTCCCCAGCGATGCGTAAACTTAATTCCTGATTTGAAGACGCCGTCTTCAGTTGCACCGGATTGTAAGAATAAACGCCTGCTGGGCTTTTCTTGATTTCGTAATATTCAATAGTCAGAAGCGTTTCAAAAAGATTGCGGTTTATAAGCGATTCTAAAAAAGTGGAATATTGCTTTAGCAGATGGCTAGAGTTTGCTTTGCTATGTATCTGCGTGTACAAGGCTCCTTTTTCATCAACAATAAAGACGCGCGTGTCCGCCTTGCCTTCATGGTAAAAAAACTGAATTACCTGGGGCTTATTTACGGCGTAAATAAGGTGGATGGGCGTGTTTTCGAGTACGGCTGGATCAAAATGAATAGGACTGAACTGTTCCTGGGGGCTGGCTAATTCGTTTAATAGTAGTTTTTTTGTTTTTATTTCTTTGTAACTTAATACCTTATTTACAGACTGAAAGACATAAAACGAAGCTCCGCCCGGTAAAATATAACGCGGTGAGTGATTGTGATGTTGTTTGGCAAAAAGTTTAACCAAGGTGCTGAACACCACCTCAATACGGAGGAGAATGCCTTTGGCTCGAGCCGGAGTGTGACAAATAAGTTTCAGGTCGTTTAAAGACAGCGGCTTTTTGCTGTTATTGATGATATCCGTTAGGCAGTTAAACAGCCCTTCCGCGCCCTCGGTCTGACTGGTTGTGATTTCACCCCAGCTGGACAGTGAAACCCTGTCTATGGTTTGGATAAAACACTGGCGACCCATGCCGTAGCTCAACGCATCAGAACGTTCGCTCATAACGCACAGGTTATCGCCATCCGATATACCCATATTGACAATAAGCAGCGAATTAAGCTGTGTCTTGAGAGTTTGGTAAGTCTCCAGCGAAGGGTCATCATTAAAATTTCGGGTTAAGAAAAGATTGATTTGGAACAGGATGGAATGCAGCTCTTCATTCAATATTTCGAGTGAATGCGAACTGAACTGGAGCTGTAAGTGTTTGTTATAGAGGCCGTTGATGATTAGCCAGCAAAGGATCTCGATTAAAGTCCGGCTTTTTTGTATAGGCTCAAAATCCGCAGTGTTAGTCGCCTGTACGCTTTTCAGGTATAAGGTCCAGCTATCGTTTCCGCCCGGAAGGCGATTTTCTACGATAGATAATGTGGTTTCTTTTGTATGGACGTCAGCGCGCGTAGTGATGATTTCAATCTTGCCTGGCTTTTTTTCCAAAAAAGAATGAAGCTTTCTGCCGATTAACTTCAGGTCATTACTGCTTTCCTGGTTCTGGGCTACATGATCTCTGGCGAATCCCATGATCATGCGATAACAGTGGGTCAGTTGCTGCACAATAACGGCATGTTCGGACGTTGCTTTTTTTATATTCCAGAGCCGCTGATATTTAAAGTTATCAATAGTGGATGTGGACCAGTTCTGGTTTTTAGCAATAGATTGCATATAGGTTTCCCTGAGCGTCCTTGTTCGAGAGTCCATAGTGTTATCGGATGCCCCCATCACCTTTAAATAAAAGCATTGACGAGCCAAGGCCAATCTTCCATGGCTGTGAGCTTTTTGCAGATATTTTTCGACTTTTTGATAAATGAGCAAGTACGGATCAAGATCGACCGTCATGTAATTGCCCTGATAAACGGACTTTTTTATGTCCTGGCACAGCCATTCAGTTTGAGGATATTCGCTGGCATAGCATTCCATTAATAGCAGTTTCAACAGCGATTTGTGCGGTGAATGCAGCGCTTTATAAAGATGCCAAAGAGTGGCGCTGATAAATTCTTCAGCTGGAACCGCATCAAAGCCGCCAAAATCGATAAACTCATGTTCGGGAATGAATAAGTTATCTATTAAATGTTTGATATAGCCCGTGTAGTTGCTTTCTTCATGAGGGGGAACCAGCCACCAGGCAGGGCTTTTTCCGGCAATATAAATGGCTGTCCGGTAAAACTCTTCAAGCAATAGATAATGCTGGGTTTGGCCGCTGCTTTCTGTAGAAATCGGAGTATTTTCGCCGAGCAGGAATTGCCTGCTGTCCATTAGGAAAAAATGCACCTCCAGCCCCAGCGATGCCGCCCAGTTTTCTATGGCCGTAGCTTTTTTTTGCAATTCATCAATGGCATTGAGCGACAGATTGGATTGATGGCATAACCAGATATCCATGTCGCTGGTTTTGGAAAAAGCGATACTGCCGACGCTACCCATTAAAAACAGCCCTTCAATAGGGTAAAGATGCGAAGCGGTGCGGGTATAGGTGAAATTCTTCGCAAGCTGTTTAGCGGTATTTATGGTCTGGATGCTGGGATTATATTCAGGTATTCCTGCTGGCGTCGTTGAAGAAATAAATCCGGGCAACATGGGGAAATTGCCATGGAAAAGCAACGGCAATAACTCCAAAAAGA
>NZ_JALOCF010000103.1 GCF_023227905.1 Methylobacter sp.
GCGTGCGGTTGCAGCGTTGGAAGAGCGCTTGGGCGTTAAATTGCTGAACCGCACCACCCGCTACGTGCGGATGACCGAGGCCGGCCAGAAATACTACGAGGACGCCAAACACATCATCGCTTTGGCCGATGAAGCCGATGACGCGGCGCTGGGCATCAACGCCGAACCGCGCGGCCAACTCACCGTCACCGCCTCGGTTTTGTTCGGCCGCATGTACGTGATGCCCGGCATCGTCGAATATTTGCGCCGTTACCCGGCGGTGGAAGTCAACGCACTGTTCGTCGACCGGGTTGTCAACATGCTGGAGGAAGGCGTGGACGTGGCGATCCGCATTGCCGAATTGCCCGATTCGTCGTACCGGGCGCTGCGAGTCGGTTCGGTAAGGCGGGTACTGTGCGCATCGCCGGATTATTTGGTAACGCACGGCATTCCGCAAACGCCGGACGATTTGCTCAAGCATCAAATCATCCTGGCGCGCAGCTTAAATCCGAATAATGAAATGCGCTTTCTGCGCGACGGCCTGCCGCAGACGGTCAAGTTACAACCGATATTAAGCGTCAGCGACAACGACTCAGCGGCCAGCGCGGCCATGGCGGGTCTGGGCATTACCCGCTTGCTGTCCTACCAAATTGCCGAGCCGCTACAGACTGGCAAACTGAAAATCGTGCTCAGCGAATTCGAGAGTCCGCCGATTCCAATCCATATCGTGCACCGCGAGGGTCGCCATTCGTCGGCGAAAGTCCGTTCGTTCGTCGATTTAATGGCGGAGCGTTTGCGGGCGGAGTTGTCGTTGAGTTGAGGGATGACGCCAAAATCACCGCTTCCGGCTATTTCTAAACCACCTCAGCCAATGTTTATCGATGCTTGGCTTGCTTGGTAGATGCGGCAACGACGCTTCCAATAAGCGAGACAGCAAATCGTGATCGATGAAGTCCTGTAATTCCACGGCACTGCCTTTTCTCATCGTCGGTTTCAGTCCCAGGCCCTCTTCTTGTTTTTCCAGGACCGTAGGATGTGCTGAGATAGTAACCGCATCAATCGCGAACGATGCGGTTACTATCTCAGCACATCCTATGCCTAGCGCATCTTATGGCCTTAACGTGGAAGTGAGCGGAGCGTCCGCACGACTGCCGGATTTAACGAGAACATCGTTGGCGCGTGGCCTTAATAAGCAACACACAGAGAAATGCTGCAAGCAGAAAGGCAATAATCCATGACGCTACGGGCGCGCTTCCACTACTCAGGCGCGCGATGAACCAACTGCCGAAGCGAATGAGCTGAATGGCAGTAGCAACCAAACCTAGCCACCAAGCCCAAGCAAACCCACGCCAAAGGCCACATGCGAGTAGGCTGCCAATGAAAATTGCGCCCAGCGTGGATGGAAGCATGAGGCTGTATCTGAGGGTGCCGAAATCACCAGTGGTGAGGAAGTGAAGCAGCAAGCCGCCCACAACCATCGAAACGTAGGCTGCGGCAATAGCGCTGGCGAATTTAGAGTGCAAAAACTTCATGGTGGCTAACGTAATGTCAAGGGGCGCGCCTTCAACAGAAGATTAGCGAAGCCAGAAAAACAACAGCCCTTCAAAACCACTACAAAAAGGCGCGTCCCTTTGAACGCAATGTTAGCGAAAGGTTTGGTAATCAATGGTTACACCCTCTGATTGTGTTTCAGAGCGTATTAAGCGAACAAAATTGTGATGTTGCAATTCTAGGCGATCTTCAGCCTGCCAATGCAACCGGATTTCAGGACCGCCGCCGTTTCCGGCTGGTGCTCGCCCATGATTTCCATCTGCGGCAAAAAAGCTCTCGGGAAGAGAGTCTTTCTGTGATGTGTCAACATTGCCAGGAACAATAGCAACGTGACTATTGAAATCAGTAGTTGCTCCACAGTCAATTTGAAAAAGAACAGCCTTGAGTTTTCCATTTGGGGAAGCCACTTGGTCGACGACTGTAGTTGCACACATATCAGCAAAGAGATGAATAAGCAGCGCAACACAACCCGCAAAAGCAACGATTAATGTCCCAAAAAACCAAAGTGCTATCTTCTTCCAAGTTGCCATGCGTATACCGCTAACGTGGAGCTAAGCGGCGCGGCGCGCAAAACGTTGAAGAGAAAACTACGCCGTTCACCGCGCCCCGCTTGAGCGCAGGGTTGGACGACAACTTAGTGTTGAATGATTGCTGAGCTTGCATATTTGCCGTCAGTACCAAAATAGATGTGCAAGACGTCATAATCAATCTTCAACCCGCTGCACATTCCCAAGATGTATTGATATTCCGCTGACGTAAAGTGTCCATCTGGTGTGCCTAAAAGATGCTCTATGTCTTGATGTGTCATGCCGAGAGTAAGCAAGCGATTCTTTATGTCCCTGGCCATTCTGCCCCGGTAACAAGTAAATTCCGTCGCATGGGTCTGCGGCGCGAACCAAGCTGTACGATCAAAGCGTGACACTGTAAAAACACCACCAGACATCCACCAATTTAATGTGACAACAAGGAGTATTAGCGCAATGACAAGACCGCCAAAAGCAATCGCAATGTATTTCGCGACTCTAAGAAATGTCCAAGGATGTGCTACTTTAATTTCAGTCATCGGTTGTCGTCCAACGTTTGAGGTAAGAGGCGCGCGGTAGCGCGTCCTGCTTGACCGATGGGTTATGTCTAGATTGCGAAATGATAAACAAAGAATTGTTCATCTCGTTTCCAGCCAGCGGATTGATAAAGAGCTTGGGCAGTTTGATTTGTCGTTGCTGTTGATAGCGAAACACGAACAGCTCCCAATGATTTTGCAAACTCCGTAGCAGCGGTTATCAGTTTTGATGCCGCGCCTTTCCTGCGAGCTTGCTCATGAACGAAAAGGTCGTTGAGCACGAACACTCGGGCAAGCGATACCGACGAAAAGCTTGGATAGAGTTGGGTGAAGCCAACAGGTATATTGCCTTCATATGCAATGAACAGAGTTGACTCACCGTGATTGAAGCGAGCGAGCAAAAACTCTCGCACGGCAGGAATATCACTTGGGCGACCATAGAACTGACGATAGCCATCAAAGAGCGGGACAAGTGCTTCAAGGTCAGATAGGACTGCTTGGCGTACGGTGATATTGCTCATATTTCTCCATAGGGGGGGCATAACGTAAAGCTAAGGGGCGGACGCGATAGCGACCGTCCCGCTTGAGCGCCATGTTATACCTGACTTTCAAATTTAACTGGCTCAGTTTTATTGCTTCTAATTACTACTGTGCCAGCAAGCTTGTCATGCCATCCTTGTTTTCGTTTATCAATACCAACCCATATGATTCCAAGAAATAATGGAATCATTGAAATATAGTAGCCAAGGTAGCGCCCTATGAATTGGCCTGTAGATGGTTTGCCCCCAGTTTTTGCATCTACAATGGTTAGCTTTGTTGCCATTTTTCCTGGGGTAGCAGATTTATAAACCCAGAAAACAATAACAGCGATTGCGGGCAATATGTAATTTAGCAGGGCATCCCAAAAACCCAAAAAAATAGACTCACCTGCCCAGTAATCTGTGCCATATATGGCAGTAAGTATGGGCAGGGTTATAATTAATATTAATATTGTATCTATTAGTGTGGCTCCGGTTCTAATCCAAAACCCTGCATATTCCTGTTCGTTCATAATGTGTTTTTCCTAAAGGTATAACGTAGAGCTAACCGGCGCTGCGCGGAAAGCTGAATAAACAAAACCGCATTATAACCGCGCTCCGGTTGAGCGTTGGGTTAGGGCTACGGACCACTATGCCCTTTAACTAAGCGAGAAAAGGTGAAAATGATACTAGCCAACGAAATGTACCAAACCATATTTATGAAAATCGACACTACCATATTGAACCAAATCATGGGGTCACCGTCTTGATAAGCCTCGTTGGCCATGAGGCTGAATGAGCTAGGCCAAGCTAGAACTTCAATAACACCAAATGCTTCACCGGTAACTTGAACCTTCAGGAGAAGTACGATCGGAATAATAAGGCCGAGAGTTGCACCGATGAAAGCAAAGCGCATAAACATTTTGTAACCCTAACGTAGAGCTAACCGGGCGCGGCCCGGAAAGCTGAAAAAACAAAACCGCATTATAAGCGCGCTCCGGTTGAGCGCCATGTTAGCGAAGTAACCACCTAAAGCCGGAAGGTGTTTTAAAGAAGCTCAAGGAGGCGGTGCTACAATTACCAGGTAGTCTA
>NZ_JALOCF010000104.1 GCF_023227905.1 Methylobacter sp.
CTCTATCGACCCCCTCCCGGAGGTGCCAATATCGTTGCCCATAATGAAGACTTCAGCTTTGACTGGAGCCGGGTGCGATGAGCTCGTCTCGGCAATCGTTCAACGTGCCGAATCGTTCCGCGTGGAACAAGGCGAAGATCTCGTCACGATTAACTCGCGCCACGCATATGCCTTGAACCAGGCGAGTGCCTGCTTGCTTGAGGCGCAAAGCAAGCTTGCGACAACGGGTCCATTGGAGCTGCTGGCAAGCGATCTCAGGGGTGTACTCGCTGCGTTTGGAGAGATATCCGGGAAAATCGATAATGAGCAGGTTTTGGATCGTCTTTTCTCCACATTTTGCATCGGAAAGTAAATTTGGAGAAATGTTTATTATTATATATGTAAATGATATCAAACAATATACGATTTGATGTTATCGTGTGTGGGGCTGGTCATGCAGGAGTCGAAGCTGCCCTTGCGGCCTCAAGAATGGGCGCCTCTACCCTACTTTTGACAGGCAATATCGACACAATTGCACAAATGAGCTGCAATCCAGCGATCGGTGGGCAAGCCAAAGGCCAAATCGTGCGTGAGATTGACGCACTCGGAGGTGAAATGGCCATAAACACAGATGTCACTGCAATTCAATTCAGATTACTTAATGAATCGAAAGGTCCGGCTGTCCAGTCGCCGCGTGCCCAATGTGACAAGAAAACTTACCAATTCCGACTCAAACACACTCTAGAGCTTCAGCCCAATCTTCAGCTTTTTCAGGCAACTGTCAGTGGACTGATCATCAAAGACAGTAAGGTCATCGGGTGCCGAACCAATCTGGACATCGATTTTTTCGGCGAGACGGTCATTATTACAACGGGTACGTTCCTTCGCGGCCTTATGCATATTGGCCAAAACAAAAATGAAGGCGGACGTCTCGGGGATTTCAGCGCCAGGACACTTTCTGATAGCCTCATTGCTGCGGGCATAGAGTTACGGCGATTAAAAACAGGAACACCTCCGCGGATACTCGGCCGGACCATTAATTTTTTAAAGACCCAAGAGCAAAAAGGTGATGAGCATCCTGTGTTCTTCGCATTTCACGATACCAGAGATCCAGGAGACTTGTTCCACGTGGAACATAGCGGTGAACACCGCCTGGGCTGGCCACCCGGGACTAATCAAGTGTCGTGCTGGATCACTTATACAACAGACTTAACTGCTGAGATTGTTCGCAAGAATCTCCATCGATCAGCGATGTACAGCGGTGAGATTATCGGAGTGGGACCGCGTTATTGCCCAAGCATTGAGGACAAATTTGTCCGCTTTGCAGATAAACCACGCCATATTCTTTTCTTGGAACCTGAGGGCAGGGGAACGAACGAGTATTACATTAACGGCCTTTCGACGAGTCTGCCTTTCGAGACTCAGCTCGAAATGGTTCACAGTATCCCAGGACTCGAGCAAGCGGCCTTATTGCGACCTGCGTATGCCGTTGAGTATGATTATGCTCCGCCTACTCAACTCTACCCATCGCTAGAGTCAAAAAAAGTCACTAACCTATTTCTAGCGGGACAAATCAACGGTACATCCGGCTATGAAGAAGCGGCAGGGCAGGGGATTGTTGCCGGAATCAATGCTGTGCAGAAGACTAAAAATCATGCTCCTCTTATCATCAAGCGCGACGAAGGCTACATTGGCGTCTTGATCGATGATCTTGTCACCAAGGGAACAAATGAGCCATACCGAATGTTCACCAGTCGCGCTGAATACCGACTTTTATTTAATCATGGCAGCGCAGAACTACGGCTTTTGCATCATTCAAAATCATTTAACCTATTGTCCAATAATCGGATAAATAAAATAAATCAAAAAAAACTACTCATAGAAAATTGGGTGAGTAGATTTGAATCCTCCAGCGAAAACGGCGCGACTTGGGGAGACCGCTTGCGGCGAGGAGAATCGATATCAGCACTGCCTTCTAACTTTCTTTCAGAAACAGCGCCAATCCGGCAAGAGGTACTTTATCGCGTCCATTATCGCGGTTATTTGGAGCGCGAGTTACGTCAAATTGAGAAAATGCACGAAACCGATCGTATTCAAATTCCTGAGGGGATTGATTATTTGTCCATTCGTGGTCTGCGCCGCGAAAGCGCGTTAAAACTCCAGGAAATTCGTCCCTATACCTTGGGCCAGGCTGGACGTATCAGTGGCGTCAACCCGGCGGATATTAGTATTCTCATGATTCTGATCAAAGCGGGTGGGGGAATAGGTCTGCTCGACAATAAGTGACCACCAAACGGCTTTTTGCCGGCAATGTCACCAGATTGTCGTTGATGTAACAAATGGGTGACACCCAGAAATTCACTAGCAAACACTTCCACGCGGCTTATGCTCAAAACCCATGCCGGAGCACAGGCCCAAGAAGATTCTAGTTGTTGACGACGAACCTGACGTAGCTGACTTGGTTTCCTACCATCTTAAGGCGAAGGGTTATCAAGTAGAAACCGTTAACAACCCCAATGTCAGTATTGGAATTGCTCGTTCTTTTTTGCCGGATCTAGTCATCTTGGATATCATGATGCCAGATCTCAACGGCACTCAGATCTGCCGTATCCTGCGGGCTGATCCCAAACTTAAAAATGTGCCCATCATTTTCCTTACGGCAAAAGCGGAAGAAAACGACCGGATCGCTGGGCTTGAAGTTGGTTGCGATGATTATATATGCAAACCATTCAATATAAAAGAGTTAATACTTAGAATCCAATCGATTCTCCGGCGAGCGACTGAAGGTGTCCCAGAAGAAATCAAACGCGTTCAGGTCGGACAAATCGTCCTCGATATCGAACGCCATGAAGTCTCCGTTCATGGGCGCCCGATTGAACTGACTGCTACTGAGTTCAAGCTACTCCGTCTGCTCATGGAACGCCGGGGCCGTGTACAGACCCGTGAGCACTTGCTCATCAATGTATGGAACTATGAGACGGAGATCGAAACCCGGACAGTCGATACCCATATCCGTCGCTTGCGCGAAAAACTTGGTTCCGAGGCTGATTGGATTGAAACGGTCCGCGGGGTTGGTTATCGCATTGCTGAACGCAAAATCGAAGCATGCTCTACCTGATCATCGCCGTCCTTAGCGTCGGCCTTGTCATTGCCCTTAAGCAGCTCCTCCATCACCGACAAGCACTACGCAATCTCCGCCAGGCCATCGGGGAACGGCGACCGTTGCTTCGCGTAAAAGAGGCCGATGGCAAAACCACTGCCGGTTGGGATCAGCTGTATTCTGCGGCAAATGAGATCATCGCCGAGGTCGCTCACTTGCAGCAACTGCGCTCGGGACAACTTGCCCAACTCGAAGCCACGCTGGGGAGCCTGCAGGAGGCTGTGCTCATTGTTGATGGCGAGAACCGGATCCTACTCGCCAACAAGGCGCTTCAGACCATTCTCCCCCGGGCGAAGGATATCCTCAACCAGCGACTGGAACTCGTCCTTCATAGTGTCGCCTTCCTCAATTACGTCGAGGCTGTGCGCAGCAACCGCGCCCAACCGCAACACGAACTCGAGTTCATCGAGGGCAATGTTTCCCTCTGGCTGGAGGTCACCGGCGCGCTCGTGACGCCCCTGAATGGTGACCGGGGTTCCTGGGCGCTTTTTGTGCTCCACGATATCACGAAGCAAAAAGAGCTCGAAGGTGTTCGGAAGGATTTTGTGGCCAATGTCTCCCACGAACTCCGGACTCCCCTGAGCATTATCAAGGGCTATATCGAGACCCTGGTTGATGGCCATCGCAGCATGCCGATTGAGGATCGCGACCGCTTTCTCCAGACCATCCAGCGCCATACCGAACGTCTCAATTCGCTGCTTGAAGATCTGCTCACGCTCTCACGTCTGGAATCGATCAATCCCGGGTTGCACCGGGAATCGACCGTCCTCGCCGACCTCATCACCGGCCTTGTCGACGACATTCGCGGGCGTCCCTCGGCCAGCGGGCATCTGCTCTCGTTCGCCATCGAGCCGGCCATTGGCTCGGTGCTGGTCGATCCACTCAAGATTTCACAGGTGTGCGCGAACCTTCTCGACAACGCGCTCAAGTATACTCCGTCCGGCTCACGCATTGATGTGAACGCCCGCTTGCAGGGCACTGAGGTCGAGGTCTGC
>NZ_JALOCF010000105.1 GCF_023227905.1 Methylobacter sp.
TCCTTCTGCAGGTTGCCGGTGCCATAGCTGTTGGTGATCACGCCGGTGATCATGCTGGTGGAAGCGAAGACGCCGATGTAACGGGTGGCACCGCCGGCGTTGAGGTCGATGCCGTTCTCCAGGGTCAACAACGCGTTGGCTGTGCTGGCGTTCAGGACGAAGGCGTTGGGACTGAAGTAGGTTGAGCCGAAGACCAAGTTGGAGCCTTGGCCACCGATGTTGATGGTGATGCCAGTGGTGTATGCCTCGAAGCCGTAGAGGTTGTAGCTGCTAAAGCCGGCATAGCTGCCGGAGCCACCGGCGACAATCTGGATCTGGCCGTCGCCATTGCCAAGGCCGTTGGTGAAGCCAACGCCCGTCTCAAAAACGCCTGCATGGGCCAGTGTGAGATTGCCAACAGTGGGCAGGCCGATGCCATAGGTGGCGCGGAGGACGCCGTTGGTGACGAGAGTGCCGCCCGTGTAGGTGTTATCGCCGGCGAGGACCTGCAAGGCCGTGCCGAACTTGCCCAAGGACACGTGCGTGTTGCTGCCGTCGGCGATGATGCCGGAGTAGGTCTGCCAACTGCTGCCCAAAAGCCGAAGCATCGTAACGCCGCCGTTCGTGCTGTTGTCCGTCACCAAGCCCCCCAACGTGCCGGCCAGGCTGTTCATCGTCAGATTGATGCCGTTCAGGTCGAGCGTGCCGCCGTAGTTGACCACGGCCACGCCAATGCCCAGGGCATTCGTGCTGCCAACCTGCAGGATGCCGTTGTTCACATAGGTCGCGCCGTTATAGAGATTGCTGCCAGTCAACACCAAGGTGCCCGTGCCGTTCTTCTGCACCGTGCCCGCACCGGTGATAAAGTTATTGTTGGTATAGACATCCGACCGCGCAAACACCAACGTGCCCACGTTGCTGACCGCCCCGCCACCAATCGTGCCGTAGGCCGAATTCGTGCCAATCTGGAGCGCGCCGCCCGAGTAGATGTAGGTCAGACCGCTGTAATCGTTGATGTTGTTCGTCAGCACCACCGTGCCGGCGTTGCCCACCATCAGCCCGTTGGTGCCTGTCAGCTGGCTGCCCACCACCAGCGTCCCGCCCTGCAAGCTGCCCTTCAAACGATACGTCGCATTGGCCGGCGTCAGGTCCCCGTCATACACCACCACACGATTCGGCGCCGCCTGCAGGAAGCTGTCCGCCAGGTTCACCAGCCCGCTGAAGTCCAGCGCGGCGCTGCTGTTGGTGAACATGCCCATGCCCGCAAACACCGGCGCCGCCGCTTTCGCATTGACCTGATTGAGGAAATCCTGGTCGATCGCATAGAGCGCGCCCACCGTCCCGTTCATGTTCGTCGCCGTAATACCGCCCGTTCCAAACGAGTTTGTCGAGGCCACAAACAGGAAGCCGGGCAAAGCCGAATCGATGAACGTGCCTCCCTCGTAGTTGTTGGTGTTGCTGAAGATCACCACGCCGCCGTTGTTCCCACTCGTGATCTGGATGCCCGACTCCCCCGTAATCACCCCGTCCACATACAGGTCGTTGCGCGCATAGTTTACATAGAGCGTGCTGTTGCTGATCACCAGCGTCATCGTCCCCGTCAAGTGCTGGTTGCCGCCCATGCCCAGTATCCGCGCGCCGTAGTTGGTGATGTCATTGACAATCGTATAAACCACGCCGTCCACGGCCGCCGCACCCGAGCCGCCCAACCGTAACTCCGTTCCACCCCTCATCGTCACCGGCCCGCTGCCCAACGCATACGCGCCCTGACGATACCCGTTGTCGGTGCCCAGATAGATCCGGCCATCGTTAATGATTGTCCCGCCGCTATAGGTGTTCGACGACCCGCCAAAATACGTGTTTTCCGACTCCAGCGTCAGGTTGCCCGCGCCAGCCTTGATCAATGCCACCGGCGACAACGGGCCGTTGTCCACAATCGTGGACCGGAGGTAGCCCAGGTTCGACAAGTCCCACCGCGTGTAGATGAGTTCCGCCGCTCCCCCGTTGTTGGTGCCCGCCGTCAGCGTGCCGCCGATGATGACGAAACTGTTGTCCGCCCCCGGATTCATCGAGTCCAAGATGCCGCCGCTGGCCACCGTCAACCCGTAGCCGAGCAGGTTCAATGTGTCGTTGCGCGCCCGGCCGATACTCATGCTGAAGTTGGTCGCGTTTCCGGCCATCGAGCGATCGGCGTTCTCCAGCCGCACGTGGTCGGTGGGCGTCCAGCCGGTCGTCGTGTTCACTTTCGTATAAGCCGTGAAGTTGGAAACCGAGCCGCCAGCGTACGTCGCCCAGTTGGTGTAGTTCACCGTCGCCCACGGCCCGATCAGGCCGTTGTTCAACACCGGCGCTGCCGTGAAGACGATCATGTTCGACGCGCCCAACCCCAAACCCGTGCCGACAAAGTTGACCGTCACGCCAGGCGAGCGAACCATCTCGCTGAAGGTCAGCGTGCTCGCGCTGCCCGCCGGAGCCTGCATCGAGAAGATCAGGTTCCCGCCAGCCTCCAGCGCGAGCGTGCCGACCGTCTGCGCGTACGTCGCCGCCGCCCCGTTGTTGCCGAAGGTGAATTCGCCGCCCTTCATGGTCATCGTGGCGTCGGCGCGCAGGCGCGTGCTGCTGTTCATCGTCGGCGTGTTGCTGATAATCAAGCCGCCGCCCCCGCGGAGCGTGATGTTGGTTGAGAGCGAGATCGCGCCGAGGGTATTGGAAAGGATGAGCCGGCCGCCGTCGATGATGGTCGAGCCCGTGTAGCCCTGGTTGTTGGTCAGCGTCAGCAGCCCGCTCGATCCGGGGCCGTTAAGCCTCAGCCCGATCTCGCGCGTGCCGTTGGTGATGATGCCGCCAAAGGTGGTGTTGCCGTAGATGTTGCTGACCACGAGCATCAAGGTGGTGAGGCCACCGGCCGGGGCCGTGTCGGTGATGACGGCATTGGTGCCCGAGAGACCGTTGACGATCACGTTGGTGCCATACATGTCCACCGTGCCGGCGCTAGCATTGAGCATGCCGCTGCCCAGGGCGGTGAGATCGCCGATGCGGAGGGTGCCGGCGTTGATCGTGACACCACCGAGGAAGTTGTTCGACGCGGAGAGGACGAGCGTGCCCGCGCCATACTTGGTGAGGCTGCCGGGACCGGTCAGGACATTGGTCAGGCTGAAGACGTTGGCGGCATTCGCAATGTCGAGGCCGCCGTTGAAGGTCATGCCGCCGCTGTTGTTGAGCGGGTGGCTGCCGAGATCCGTGATGGACGTGCCAGTGATCTGGAGAATACCACCGGCGAAGGTGATCATGCTGGTGGACACGCCCATGTTGGCCCAATCGCCGATGCTGAGCCGTCCGCCGCTGAGGATGACGCCGCCGCTCCAGTCGTTGGTCGTGCCGGTCAGCGTCAGCATGCTCGTGCCGAGCTTGTTGAGGCCGCCTGCGCCGGTAACGTAGCCGGCAAAGGTTGTGTCATTGGTCTGGTTGATCAACAACACACAGTTGCTGATCATCAATTGCGCGCCGGTCCCTCCGATGAGCGACCCGATGGCAGGACCGGAACCCGACAGGTAGCTGTTGTTCAGGCGGACTGCGAGGGCCTCGCCGGGCATGATGACATCCACCGCGCCGCCATAGGGACCGCCGCCGTTGGCAACATAGACGGCGATGTTGTGCGCGCCAGCGGTCAAGTTGATGGGTGCGCCATTGGTCAGTCTGATGCCATCCATATAGATGACCTCAAAATCATCCACGACGGCGGTATTGAAGATGTAAAGGCCGTTGGTGGGCGCATTAAAGAGGCCCTGCCAGCGGGCGACGGAGTTGGCCACGCCCTGGTTTGGCAGCGGCGTGCTGGCCGGATAATTGAAGCCATTGGTGAAGCTGGCGAAGAAGACCGTGTTGGGGGTGTTGGAGGCCATGAAGGCTTGGAGGTTGTTGATGCCACCCATGCTGTTCTGGTTCCAGCCATTCACGAAGAACTCGCCAGCGAGGCCGTTGTCACCCACGGCAATAACAGTGGACCCATTGCTGATGATCAAAGCACTGTTCAGCGCGGCATT
>NZ_JALOCF010000058.1 GCF_023227905.1 Methylobacter sp.
CCATAGCGTTTGTTGATCGCCCTGATCCAGGTGACCGCGGTAATCGAATCCAGCCCCATGTCGATAAACTTCATGTCATCGTCCAGCGTTTCCGGGCTCATCAACAGCTCCCTGGCCAAGGTTTCCCTGAGCCATGCCAGCAGTTGATCGCCGTTTTCCTGAACCGTTCCCGTATCGATAGCTGTATTAATAGTGGGTGCCGGTTGCGGCTCATCCATCTGGGACAGCACAAATTCGGTAAACTGGGTCAAGGTCGGGGAACTGTAAACTTTGGTTGCGCCTATCGACAAACCAAACTGTTTATTGATCTTTCTGATCCAGGTGACGGCGGTAATCGAATCCAAGCCCATGTCGATAAAGGCTGTCTCATCATCGACCTGTTCCCGCTGCATTTGCAGCTCCTCGGCCAGACTTTGCCTCAGGCTCTCAAGCACCTGCTGCGGAGACTGCTGGCTACATGCCCGCGCGCCGATGTTTGACGCTTGAGCCGGCTGGTCTTGCGCGGCGGCCTCATTGAAATGCCGGTTGATGTTGTCAATGACGTCCTGATTGCCGACGAAGGTCTTGTCATGCATCGCCAGTTCCTTCGCAAAAACATCCGGCAAGCGCTGCCGGATCGACTCGCTGCGCAGGTTCTTTTGCCGCACAAGCTGGTCTCTGGTCGACAACGCCAGATGGTTAGCCAATGCCAGCGCATAATCGAATACCTCGCTACGGGGCATGACCGGCATGGCAATGCCCCGTCGCTTTAATTCACGGCCCTGAAATTCCCTGGCGGTCAGTAAAACTTCCCGGCTTAAATCGTGGCCCAGCCGCTCCGGGAAGATCAGCGTCGAACCCGCGCCCGGCGTAAAGCCGTACAGCATATACGGACTCTGGTAGACGCTTTCTTCGCTGTAAGCCGCCCAATCGCAGAACAGCCCCATCGCCCATCCGGCGCCGATCGCGTGTCCCTGCATCGCCGCAATCACCGGAATCTCGCAGGCCAACGGCATGCTGTAACTCTGCTCGTCGGTAAACCGGGCGCTGCCGTTCTGGATCGCCAGCAAGCCCTGCTTGGTGCCGCCGCAGGCAAAATAATTGTCATAGCCGGTCAGCACCACCGCCTTGTAGTCAGGCGTGTTATTGATATGATCAAAGGCCGCAATGACGCCGCTGACAAACTCGGGTGAAAAGGTGTTTTTGCTGGCTCGGTCGCACAGATTCATTACCACTACGCCGTTGCGGTACTTTTGCAGCGTAACCACCTCAGAATCGAGGGCTACCGGCTCCGGCGTTTCCGCACCGGCAGTTGCGCGGCCCGGAGACCAGACGAAGCCAGCATCTAGCCTACCCGTATCGATTGGCTCCGACATGCTGCTCGCAACCACAGGCGTGAACGGAGCGGCAAGGTTTTCAGTCAACTGTCTGACCCGTGAGGACAAATGTTTTTTCAGTTCAGCCGACGCCGTGCCGGATATCTCCGCGATGCTGCGGGCTGTTTCCAGCGCATAGTCATCAATCTCCGCCTGCCCGACGACCGGCATCGTCAGTCCGGCCTGCCTTAATGAAGCTCCGCTCAATTGGCCTGGGACCGATACTATTTTGCCCGCGCAAGCTCCGCCGAAACGTTCGGTAAAAAGCCGGTATTCCTGCCCGGAAACAACAGGCGAATAAAAGCTGTACGACCCTTCCGTGCTACAGATCATGACCTCGCTGGCGGCAGCCATCAGCATCGCGTTGTAGCTGTTTTTACCGATCAGTACGGCGATCACAGGAACGACACAACCGGCTATGGACGAAGCCGCGTTGCTGATCGAACGCGTTGCCGCCGAGTCATCTTCAGCGGCAAAAAGTTGGCCCAGCCCGGTCAGCAACAGCGTTTTTGCCGGAGCGCCAGACCCTGACTTATCTTCGGCCAGCGCGTTCACCCATTGCAGACATTCGATCAGCCCTGCGCAAGCGCTGTCTATCGCAATCGGCTGTCCGTCCGCGTTATCAGGCTTAACGGCAAAAATACCGTCACCATAATCGTAAAGGGTAATGCCGGGATTATCGCCGGTGGAGGCTATCGTATTAAAAGTGCCGGAGGCTGAACCATAACTTTGCAATGGTTTAAGACTAATTTGCTTCATTGCGCTTTGAACCTGGAATGTTGTCGGACACGAGGTTGGTTGCAGCAGTGAAATGCCATTCGGCTTGGCCGGAACGGCGGAATCAGCGCAAGGCTGCTGTGCAGGAGCCTCCGATCTGCCGACTGTAACGGGTCCTATAGCTGAGAGTGGTGCCGCCGGCATAGACAGAGTGTTATCTGGTCGCGGCGCTAATGCTGTTGACTTAAGGGTACGTACTCCTTCTCCCTCTGGAGAGGGCTTTGTAGTGCTTAAGACCACAGCATTAGACCGTAGCGCTGGAGCACTGGTAACGTCAACGATCTTCTGCGGTGTCCTCTCTATTTCAACCAACGGCAACCAATAACGGGTCGCCGCGAAAGGATAGGTCGGCAGACTAATCCGCCGGGGGACGTGCTGCCCCTGATAAAGCCCTGCCCAATCGATGTCCATGCCTTTAGTCCAGAGATTCAGCAACCTGGAATACTTACGCTGCCTGAACCAGGTATCCACCGTTTGCTGCATCGATTCATCGCCGGCAAACGCCGCAATCAGTTCCTTGTGGCGCTTGACCTGTCCCTGATAAAGATCCTCCACCTCGTCCTGACCGCCGATATAGGCTCTGAGTTTTTCCTGCAATTGGACCAGCGAATGCGCGACCAGCGCCAGACGCTCATCCATCTGCTCGCGGCCGACCTGGAGCGTGTAGGCCAAATCCGCCAACTCTAGCTCGTCACCATCGGCGATACGCCGACCGATAAAGTCATGCAGCCTGCCCGCATAGGCTTTAAGCCGTTCCTCGTTTTTGGCGGACAGCACAACAACGCAGCCCTGCCCGGCGTCTGGCGGCAGGCGTTCCGGTTGCCGGTATTCTTCGACCAGCACATGGGCGTTGGCCCCGCCTGCGCCGAACGCGGATATGCCGGCTATGCGCGGAAATTCCTTTAGCTCGCCCTGATGCTCCAGCAGCGGACGTTGCCAGTCCGCCAGTGTTTGCTGGACAACAAACGGGGTTTTGTCAAAATCGATATTCGGGTTCAATTCAGCCGCATGCAGGCTGGGCGCAAGCTGTCCATGACGCAGCTGCAGAATGACCTTGATAAACCCGGCGATTCCGGCCGCAGCCTCCAGATGGCCGACATTGGCTTTCGCAGAACCCAGCGCGCAAAAGCCGGTATCCTGCGTAGTGTGCCGGAAGGCCTGGGTCAGTCCCGATACTTCAATCGGGTCGCCTAGCTCTGTACCGGTGCCGTGCGCTTCAATATAGCTGACCGCGCGCGCATTAACGCCCGCTTTTTGCAGCGTATCCCTGACCAGTTCGGCCTGGGCTTGCGGATTGGGCACGGTATAGCCGTTGGTTTTGCCGCCATGATTGACATGGGTTGCGCGTATCGTTGCATAAATCCGGTCGTTATCCGCTATCGCCTGAGACAAGGGCTTCAGCAAAACCGCGCCCGAACCTTCGCCCGGCACAAAACCGTTGCCGCCTTTGCCGAAGCTTCTGCAAACGCCGTCTTTGGATAACATGCGCGATGCGCTGAGGCCGACATAGCCGGACGGGTGCAGATAAATATTCACGCCGCCGGCAATCGCCAACCGGCATTCGCCGCTGCGCAGGCTTTGACAGGCTTGATGAATGGCGGTCAACGAGGACGAGCACATGGTATCCACCGGCACACTCGGCCCGCGCGCATTCAGGAAATAGGACACGCGGTTGGCCGCCGAGCTGAACGAGGTATGCGGGTAGACGGTCTGGCCTTGCCGCCACAACTCGGGCCCGAACAAATCGAAACCGGTTCGGGTAATACCGGCAAAAACGCCGACCTGTTGCTTAAAATCGTTGACCAGACGCTCGCGGGTGTAACCGGCATCTTCCAGCGTCTCCCAGGCGGTTTGCAGGAATAGCCGCTCTTGCGGATCGATGGCGATGGCTTCTTTCGGCGAAATATTGAAAAACAACGGATCGAAATCGGTCACGTTATCCAGAAATCCGCCCCACTTGCTGTAGCTTTTGCCCTGCTCGACCGCCTGATCCGGGTCGGCATCAAAAAAGTCCTGCATCGGCCAACGATCAGAGGGAACTTCCCGGATACAATCTTGCCCGGACTTTAGTATTTGCCAATAGTCATCGATAGTATCCGCCTGCGGAAAGTGGCAGCTCATGCCGATAACGGCTATCGCGTCCGGCTCGGCATCCGGTTTGTTATCGGATCTGTAAAGCTGCGCCTTATCATCGCACCCGGCGGTTTTTTCCGCACTCGCCTGAACCTGAGGCCGCGAAGGTTCCGATGCGGCGGATTGAGCCTGCAAGCCGGTCAGCTGGATTAACTGGTTTTTGTTGTTGTTAATAAAATAATCGCTCAGCGCGTCGATGGTCTGGCATTCAAATAACAGCGTGCTGCGGACATCGGGAAATATTTCCCGCAAGGAGTTGGTAATCTGCACCACAAGAATCGAATCGATGCCGTAGGTTTCCAACGGTTCCAGCGCATCAATGTCCTGACTGTTCATTCTAAGGGTCTTGGCGGCCAGTTTTTTCAACTGAAAATTGCTTGCCTCTTTTAGCCCCTCATCAGAGTTGATAACGGCGGGGTGCGAAAGTTCATCCGCAGAGCTCGGCTGCACAAGCGGGGCTGGATTGACCGGCGGTTTTTGCAGCGTTTTTTGCTGCCGGACAACACCATCGCTTTCCGCAACAATCACCTGCTGACCGAGTACATGCGTATCCGGCGCCGGAAACAGCACAGAGCCAAATCCTTCCTGCCCCAGAACCCGCTTCCAGGTTTCAGGATACAATCCGGGCGCATCGGGAATGCGCAGCGGCTGGTCTTCCGACAGCCACCATCCTTCCAGCAAGCCGAACGTCAGGTGCGCAAACAGCGACTTGCCGCTGATTTCATTCAGCAGCAACAGGCCGTTTTTGCGTAACGCCGCTTTGGCGTTCGACAGTGTCTGCCGAATATTGCGCGTGGCATGCAACACATTGGTGGCTATCACCAGATCGTAGTGCTGCGCGGCTATGTCCTGGCCGGCAAGCGGCTTTTCGACATCGAACAGTTTCGGGCGAACATACGGATAGTCCTTAACAAACTGTTCTTCGGCATGAAACAAAAACGCCTTGGACACATCGGTATAGGCATACTCCGCAATATGCTGCCGATACGGCTCCAATAGCGGCAGGAGCGTCGCGGTGCTGCCGCCCGCCCCTGCGCCGATTTCCAGGATGTGCAACTGCGCATCCGGATCTTTTTGCAAGCGGATCTCGACAGCGGCAACCAGCGATTCGGCCAGGATACGGTTGAAATAATCGGCAACCGCGTTGTTCCGGTAAATGCCTTCCACGCGCCGCATCGACGAGTCGGGAAACAGAATATCGGTGGCGCGGCTGCGGCCGGACAGAATATCCGGCAGCGCCCTTAAACAGGCTTCCGCCAGCTCGACCGCAGCGCTTAAGTCGGCATTAGCAAAATCTCGCTTGGCTTTTTCCCATGCCTGCCAGTGTTGCTCGGGATTGCCCGATGCGACCCGGCTAAACCCCTGTTCGGCTAGTGTTTTCCGGCTTGCCTCCAGCCACTGACTGTAAAAACCGTGCGGACTTTCGCCGGATTCATCAAACAGACCCAGCGACTGTAGCGTACCGGCAAACAACGGCAATAACTGCGCTTCCAATTCCGCGTTGTTGAAAATACTTAACGGTTTAAGCGTTTCAACCCGCTTGTTCAGTTCTTCCGAAACCGGCGGAATCAGGTCAATGCATCGGGGAGCGGTATCCGCGTAGATACTCAGGTTTTGATCCGGGTCGATCATTGGCAATACATCGAGCCGTGAAGTTTTCAGCAGCGCCAGCTGGTTTATCGGTGCGGTCAGCAGCCCTTGCAGCACGGACATGGCCTCGTCCGGTTGTATCGGAATAATGCCGCTGAGTTGCAGACGGATTTTCGTGGCCGCGGAAATGGCATCGCCGGTGCCAATATCCCAATGCCCCCAGTTAATGACTTTAACCGCGCAAGTCCGTTGTTTGGCCAGATGCAATGCAAATGCATCTTCAAATGCCCCGCCAGCGGCATAACCGCTGAGGCCGCCGTTTTTCTCCAGCGCCACGACGGAGGAAAAATACAGCATGAAATCCAGCGCTTCATGTTCAAACACCTGCGCCAGGTTCACGCTGATGTCGATTTTGGCCGAAAGAATGTCCCGGAACCGCTGTTCGTCCATCTCGACCAGACTGTGATCGAACAGCCCTACCGCCGAATGGATCACACCATGAACGACCGGCCAGCGTTGCTTGATTATTGCATAGGCCGCCTGTAGCGACTCAGGATTCGACGCGTCTGCAACCACATAAACCGGCGCAGGGCCTAGCTCGGCCAGCGCATCCAGCTTTGCCTGAATCGCCGCGTCCGGCCGGCGTCTGCCTACCCAGATAACCTGCGCCTGATAATGCTGAATCACATGACGCGTCCACGCCTCACCGATGCCGCCACTGCCTCCGATCACCACATAAACGCCGCGCTGCCGATAAGCGGGTGTCGATTCCGGCAGTTTTTCGACCGGACTCAGGAAACGCTTGAACCACTGGCCGCCGCGAAAAGCCAGCACATCGCCCTGCCGGTCAGCCGGTAAACTCATCAATTCATGCACAGGCCAATCCAGATGATTTTCCATATCCAGCGCCCGAATCGACCAGCGGGGATATTCCTTCGCCAGCGCGCCGGCCAAGCCATGCACACCCGCATGAGCGGGATCCGTCACATCTTCGTTAAATACCGCTTGCGTCCGGCAGGTTATCACCGTCCAGTTCAGATCCCTATTGCCGTACGACAGGGCCAGCAAGGCCTTGACCAGTTTAAAAACATGCAGCAGACCGGAGTTTTGCTGCTCGATCAGCCCCGATTCCTCGTCCGGCTTTGGTGCTATCCAGATAATATGATCCAGATTGCCAAGCTGCCGGAGTCGATGACTTAATGACTCGATGGTGACGGCAGGATCGATGGCTATCGATTGCGCGGCCGCATACACCGACCGTATGGCCTGCTGTTGCTGCAAGCTTCCGCCGATAATCAGCACGCCGTCATCATGGTTGGGAAACAAGCCTGTAGTTTTACTGTCGATAACCGGACGCCACAATGGAGCCAGCACGGTCGGACGCACTTCATCGTTTGCCAGATTAACCCCGGATTTAGCAACAACATTGCTTGCCAACGGCAACCCGGCATCCGGCAGCCAGTAGGTGTGCTTCGCAAACGGATAAGTGGGCGCGGCGATCCGTCGCGGCTGCCCGCTCTCGTACAGCAACGACCAGTCCACTTCAACGCCGGACAGCCAAAGCAAGGCAATTCTGTCCCAGTCGCGTTGCGCGGCCAGCGAACGGATAAACGCCTGCCCTGCCTCGCCTTCGGTCAGTTCTTTGAATTGGGCAGGAGCGGTTTTACTATTGACGACCTGGCTATGGCTCTCCTGATTTGAGCAGAATTCGGCCAGTTTGCCGAGCAAGTCCTGACGGTCCCTAATCACCAGCGCCAGACGCTCTTCCATGGCCTGACGGCCTATCTGCAAGGTATAAACCAGATCGTCCAGCGATACCGCCCTGCTGCTATCATCACTTAGCCAGCCGATATATTTTTGCGCATAAACTTGCAATTGCGGCCTCGTCTTGGCCGACAACACAAACACCAATGGCCCGTCCGCTTCGTCGGCAGCTGTGTCGACATCCGATGGATACTCCGCCAGAACCGCATGCGCATTGGCGCCGCCGGAACCGAAACTGCTGACTGCGGCGATTCTCGGCTCGTAATCTGCCGGCTGCTCCCAAGACTGTAACCGGTCGACGACATATAAACCGGAATCGGACAACTGAATATGTTCATTAAGCTGATGGAAATACAAGGATGCAGGCAATTGCCTATGTTGCAGGCACAGCACCGTTTTTAATAATCCGGTGATTCCGGCCGCCGCCTCCAGATGTCCCAGATTGGTTTTTACCGAGCCCAGACCGCAGCTTTTTTCGGGCTGCATGCCGTACTCGGCAAAGGCTTGCTTCAGACCTTGAATTTCAATCGGATCACCCAGCGAAGTGCCGGTACCATGCGCTTCAATGTATCCCAATGAGCTTGGGTTGATTTCCGCAGACTGCCACGCGGTTTGCAGCAGCCGGGCTTGCCGCTCGGGGTTGGGAACGGTCAATCCGCCGGCCTGCCCGCCGTGGTTGCAGGCCGTGCCCTTAATGACGGCGTAGATTCTGTCGTGATCGGTCACGGCCGAGGCCAGCGGTTTCAACAGCAGCATGACCGCGCCTTCGCTGCGCACATAACCGTTGGCCTGTTGATCGAAGGTTTTGCAGCGGCCGTCTTTCGCCAGCATGCCGGCCTTGTAATAAGCGATACTGTTGGCCGGATGGCAAATCAGGTTAATACCGCCGACCAAGGCCTGCGACGATTCTCCTGCCTGTATCGACTGCACCGCCTTATGCACCGCCACCAGCGAACTGGAACAAGCAGTATCCAGCAACAGACTAGGGCCATGAAAATCGTAAAAATAGGAAATCCGGTTGGCCAACACCGCCATTGAGTTGCCGGTGCCATAATGCGCATCGACAGGGCCTCGGGACTGATCGAGAAGCCGGGCGTAATCGGAACCGCTGGCGCCGATAAAAACCCCGGTGTTGCTCCCTGCCAGCGAATCCGGCGCATACCCGGCGTGTTCTATCGCTTGCCAAGCAAGCTCCAGCAAGATGCGCTGCTGGGGATCCATGGATTCGGCTTCCGCAGGCGATATACGGAAAAAAGGCGCATCGAATGCCGCCACATTATCCAGAAAACCGCCTCGGTCAATGCCTTTGTGTTTGTCGACCGGATCGATTTCGTCCGGCCACTGCCAACGCCCTGCCGGTAACTCGCCAACGACTGAAACGCCGGCTTGCAAACACTGCCAAAAATCCTCGGGCGTGTCGATACCGCCCGGCAACCGGCAGGCCATGCCGACGATTGCGACATCCTGAGCCCTGACCGGATCATTTGGTTTTATCGCTGCTCGTGCTGTTGTCTGCCGTTCATCGCTTTTTTTGAAACCTTGATCCGGTGCAACACGCTCACAGAGATACCCGGCTATTTTATCGGTCGTGTTGTACTGAAAGAAAAAAGCCGGGGTTAGCGGCAATTGATATTTGAATGCGATTTTCTCGTTCAGCTCAAGCAGGTCGGCGGAATCCAGTCCCATCTCCATCAACGGCCTGTCGAAGGAAAACGCTGATTTCCGTTGCTCACCCAGACAATCGCTAACCGCGTTTTGCAGATAGCTGCGAATTTCTGAACGCGTGAATTGCATATTTTTTGCTGGATCAAATCGCATGTCATTGCGGCTACGATGATGGATATCGTAGCTAACCAATACGCCGCAGCCTTCATTTTTGTAATCGAGGGGCCTGTAGCCCGGCATCAGCCGTTCAATTGCCGCTCCATGCAATTCATGAAAGCGCAAAATCGGATCCGCCAGCACGCCTTGCTCGTTACGCTGCCGAATATAGTCCTCAATCACAACCCCTGCGGTGCTGTCGAAGTTTTTGCACAGCGTAATCGCCACCACGGCTTGCACGTCTTTTTGCAGACTGCGGTAGATCAGCATAAATTCCAGCAGCTGATCGCCCAGATTTTGCTGCTGCATGTCCGGCAGGATATTAACCGCCAGCAGTTGCACAACCCTTGTCGCCGAATTGTGCAGCGAGTCGACCTGCGCAACCGTTATGCCGTTTAACGCGTCTGTACTCTCGATACGCTGGGAATAAATGACGCCGACAACAGCATCATCAATAACCAGCACCAACTGACCTTGCGGGTAGCTGCGTATTCTTTGCTTTAAAACAGCGTCAGGGGTGCGTAGCTGTTCAGCCCAGCAACGTTCCTCCAGCAACAGCAATGCAGGCAGATCATCGGTTTGTGCAGTTCGAATACAATATTCCCTGCGTTCAAGATGCTTTAATAAGTACTGATTGCAGGATGCGTTGTCGGAAAAATGTTCTGGCGGTTGCTGAGAAGGTACCAGCCCGGTGGCTGAGGCTGCCAGCAAACAGTCAATCGGTGCGATGGCTGAATGCCGTAATAACCGACTGACGTCATGTTCAACAGTAGGCGCGGCTATGCCGGTCGAAGAAAGGTAATCGACAAACCGCGTCTGGCCGCGCCTTGCCATTTCAATTGAGCACTGTTTAAACAGCCCTGATAAGTTGTGCGTCATGGTCTGTTCAGAGTTTTCTCTGATCGATGGTGGTTATCATATAAACAGCATTCTTTTATTTTTATGCACAATCAACATTCGGAATCCGGCCGAAGCTAATTATTCTGGTTTGAATAAGACGTTACACGAAACAGCCAAAACACTCAAGATGCATAGGGTATAATTGGGGAAAATATCCATCTTAAAATGGCTCGGCGCAGACTTTTCCGCACAAGCTAAAGCGCTTGGTTGCAATGAGTTAAATTATTTTTTCGCACTTACAAATAAACAGGTACCCATCACAGCGTTAGCATTGTAATAAGTCCACAAAGTATCAGTCAGTTCGATAATATCAATATCGCCCGAATAGAATTTCTCGTGAATCCTGTTAATCGCACGCAAAAAATGAGCTGCCCACACATCTTTGCTCTTATCAATAATCTCTATAGCGCTAAACCCGGCAGCTGACAGTAGTTGGTAATACTCTTCGATAGTTTCAATATGATTATCGGAGCTGGGATACATAGGAAGCTGCGAGAATCTTTCCCTAGAGGTCAAAAGAATATCCGACAAAACCAGATAACCACCTGTTTTTAATACTCGGAAGGACTCTTCAAAAAATTTCTGCCTTGTTTCGAAATGCATCGCAGCCTCAATGCACAAAATACTGTCAAAAAAATCGTTATCAAATGCCATATCGACTGCATTCATAACTTGCGCATTACAGCCGGGCGCATTTTTTCGGGTTGATTCAATCTGTTTTTCCGATATATTGGTGGCCCAAATATTCTCAGCCGGGTAATGATTCAGCAAACGACGGGTCGATGCCCCCATCCCGCATGCCACATCCAGAATTCGCCCTGATTTTTCAGGTATAAAAGCGAGCAAAGCATCCTGCAATCTTTCAGATGCCTGATCCTGAGAAAGAGTCGTCTCGTCCCAGTATCCTATATTCCTATATTGGGTATCTCCATGAAGAATCCCCATCATTCCTTCACAATCATAAAATATTTTGTCATAGTGATCGTTAACTAATTCAGCAAGCTTTTCCTTATCGGCCTGGTAGTTAGCAGTGATGCCCTCATTTTCGATTAACCCTGTTTCCAAACCCGCATCATCCGACACAAGACCACTATTTCCAGAATCAAATTTGAAGCTTTTAACCAGCTTGGCTATATCATCGGGCACATAGCCGATCAAATCGATCTGGGCGGAGATACTGTCGAATAATCGTTTTTTTAGCTGTTCTTTCAAGTCGATTTGATTTGCGGTCATTATTAAAAGCCTGTTAAAAACAACAACTAATTTATTTTAGTCAGTCGTGTTAATTTGATTTGATACCCGATATAACGCTAACATACTCACTACTAAATCGGATAAAGTCAAGCTGCGCCATAAAGCCGGTAGCAGTATATAAAAAGCGTTCATGCAAAGAACGATGGACACCACGATAAATCAGGGGATGGGTATGCAAAACTTTCTGAACACGCAATATTTTAATGATTACTTTAACAACGGCTATATCGATACCGGCGTTTCCTTGCCTGCCGGGCTACTTGAGGAAATGAAGAATCATTACAAGAATGTCGCAGAAGCCCGTAACGATTATCCCCAGTATTTCAGCAAAAACGAGCACCAGGCTTATCTTGAAGGGAAAGTAACCGGCTCTTTGTTCGCCCTGTTCCCCGGACTGGCCAACAAGATGGTCACGAAGCTATACGACAAGTCTTATAACAAAGCCATTCATCTTGAGCAGGCATTTATTGAACAGATTTGTTCGCACCTATTGCAACAGAATTTCCAGCGCTTTTTTAAGACCCGGTTTATTGTTGCCTCCTACGATATTTATCTGGGCAATGACCATAATCATCGATCGTTTATAGACGTTCACTCCGATATACCAAACTTTCATCACTTTTATGAAACCGAGAACGATTTAACGATATACGTCCCGCTTATTGATGTTAACGAACAGAACGGCGGCCGCTTAGCCATTCTGCCGGAGTCCAAAGGTAAATTAAAAATTCCGGGGAATGTGTTATTAAAACTATTCGAGGAATCATTTTTAAGCAACCCCGACTATCTTGATGAAAACGGCTATATCGACAGCGATAAAATTGACGACAAAGCAATGAAAGACTTTATCAACGGTGAGCCATACAAGGCATTAATGGGTAATTACAAAATCAGCACCGATTTTGCCAAAGATTATTATATGGACGAGTTTATTAAAAATGACTGGAAAGCAGGCCAAGTTGTTTTATTTAACAACAAAATTTTCCATGCGGCCGAGAGCTGGCGCAATCCCGACTACAACCGGGAAATCTATATGATCCGGTTGCTCCCGGTCTACGACAGCAAAATTCGATTGAAAAAAACCTTGCATGGCAGCCAGTTCAACAAGTATCTGATCGACACACAAGCGGGCACCATTGAGCTTCATCAACACGGCGTGGATTTAAGCAAAATTCCGCAGCAGGAAAAGCTAAAACTCAGGGTTTAACGCTGTGGCATGGCGTTACAAAAAATATCTGTAACCGGCGATTCATGTAGTCGGCAGACGCCTGCATTAGATGTTCGCCAATGACATCGACGTGACGATTCTGCCAATCCTGCAATGACGTACCCTGAACCCATTGGTTAAATGCGCCCAGGGCCGGGCCGGTATGCACCTGATAATCCACGCGCTGATCTTTGCTGCCTTCCAGTGCAAGACGCATGGTGTGGACAAAATACCAGCGAAAAATTAACGCCATCATTGCCTTTGGGCTGCGTTCCGCTTTATTAATTTCCGCGGGAAACTCCTGCATGTAATACCCTTTAGTTTCCCGATAGACCTCGTCAAAACTGCGCTTGAAATACTTATCCTGTATTTCTTTACGAATTGAAGCGTCTATATGCTCCAGCGAACCGTAATTTCGCCAAAGATCATAGAGTTTATTGGCCCTTGCAGGAAAAAAAACGCTTTTCTTCATCACCTGAACCTTTGCGCCCAGCTCAAACATATCACCGGCTGGGGCATAGGCGGTATCTTGAATATTGATCCCTTGCAGCATGTCCTTGACCGTATCGCTGGTCCCGGCCTCCACGGTGCATTGGTTAATCGAGCCGGTAACAATAAAATCGGCACCCAGCATAAAAGCGCATGCTGCCGACTCGGGGGTGCCGATGCCCCCGGCGGCGCCTATCCTGACTGTTTTTTGATACTGATAGTGTTGTTGGAGACTGTCGCGCAAGCGAATAATGGTGGGCAGCAGAACCGATGCAACCCCCATATCGGTATGTCCGCCGGAATCGGATTCAACGCAGAGATCGGAAGCCACCGGCAACTGCCCAGACAAGGCTGCCTCCTGCTCCGAAATCTGGCCTTCTTCCAGCAACCGGCTGACGACCTGTTCCGGCGCCGGAGTCAAAAAAAGCTGCGCCACCTCGGGCCGTGAAACTTTGGCGATCACATTGTTCGGCACAATCAAGCTTCCCTGGGCATCAGCGCGGATCCCATTTAAGCGAAACTTGACCAGTGCGGGGGTAATCTGCATATAGGCGGATGCCTCAAGATTATGGATACCGTAACGCAAAAACAGGTCCACCGTGTCCATTTCCTGTTTTGGCCGGGACAGATTGGCTAGCAGATTCATCCCGTATGCTTCGCCATGACACAATATCTCCTGGATATGCACAATTGCAGCTTCAATCATCTGCAACGGCATGCCGCCAGTGCCATAAAAGCCAAGATAACCGGCTTGGCCCATCCGAACCACCAGCTCTTTCGAAGCAATAGCCTTGGCCATTGCACCAGCCACATACGCATAACGCAGTCCGTAATCCTGTTTAAATTGCTCGGAACCTAATTTTTCAGCAGTAATCATAGCGCTACATTAATCCTGTTTTTGATGGCAGGTCAATCGAGAAAAAAATTAAGAACGATAATTTGTAATACGCCAAAACAACCTTGATGCGGCGCAATCATTATGCTAGTCTCTGCAAAACAATAACAATCAAGAGGGATCATACTGTGACATCGACACAACAAACCGAATCAATCGTACCCCAAGCTGAAGAGGCTCACATTACCCGCGAACAGGCCGCTAACCTTGTTATCAGCAAGTACACCGGCTGGGCCGCTGGATCAGGGGCAATTCCTTTCCCTTTCTGGGATGTAGCGGCAATCGCCGCGGTTGAAATAAAAATGGTCAATGAGCTGTTGGATATCTACGATAAACCTTTTTCCGAATCCAAAACCCGCTCAATTATAACCATCCTGATCGGCAGCCTTTCGCCTCAACTATTGGTCGGAGTAACAGCAGCCACGCTGTTCAAAGTAGTACCGGGCGTAGGCCATGTACTGGCGGCCTTAAGCATGCCCATGCTTGCAGGCGCATCCGCCTACGCCGTTGGTCAAGTCATGTTGAATCACCTGCAAAATGGCGGCGACCTGTTTAATTTTGACCCCAAAGCTAAAATAGGCGATTTCAAAGCCGCTTTTGAAGAAGGCAAGAAAAAAACCGATCAGTCGGCTGCATAATTTTTTAGTTGCACTCTAAGTGCAAAAAACTTTCGTTTAATAACGAGACCCAAACATGCCTTTTTTTTATTTTTTAATCTACCTGGTTTTATGCGCGTTTATCGGCCTAGTTGGGAAGAAACAGCCGTTAGGATTTAACGGCCTGTTTCTGCTTTCATTTTTCCTGTCCCCAGTCGTCGGCATTCTTCTGCTTATTTTGCTTTCGGCTTTCACAGCCGAACGTTCCCAATCGAAATAAATCTTTACCGGACAGCAAAATACAAATTTCAACCCAGTGAATCTAATTCGTATTTTTCTGAATGAAACCGATGCCCCAAAAGGAAAAATCGCGTTTTATTCAATCTTGGCCGGGCTAAGCAACGTTTTACTTCTGGCAATTCTCAACACCTCGGCTGAACACGCATCAAATAGTGAATTCAGACTGATGGGCGTGGTGTTTTTTGCGCTGTGCCTGCTTATTTACATACTATCCCAAAAGTATGTATGGGGAATTGGAACAAAGCTTGGCGAGGGCCTAATAGAATCCATCCGTATCAGGATATTTAATAAGATTTCCGGCTGTAATTTTGAGAATCTTGAAAAAATCGGTCAGGCGGAGCTCTATACTGCCATCAACCAGCACACCTATACCCTGTCGCTGTCCTCTCTGCCGATTATTGTTTCGCTACAAAGCCTGGTCATCATTACCTTTACCACACTGTATCTGGCCTACCTGTCGTTGCCTGCTTTTGGTCTGACGTTAATATTTATTTCAATCGCCGCCTGGATGTCTTACAAAAGAAGCCAGAAAACCAATAAAGTTCTTGATCTTGCCATTGCCAGCGAGCAAAACGTTTACTATTCGCTATCCGACTTACTGGAAGGTTTCAAAGAAATAAAACTGAATCATGACCGCGAGCAAGACTTGCTCCATACTGCTGGCGTACTGGCCGGACAGGCGAAAGACAACCGGATTCGCGCTAATCTGGATATGGCGATCAACTTTATCACTATACAGAGTTCATTTTACTTTTTAATAGCCGTACTGGTTTTTCTGGTTCCGCAGTTGAGCATTGCCGCTTACCCTGACACGGTTATTAAAATCGTCACCGCCGGACTGTTTTTAATGGGACCGGTAAGCAATGTTTTTGCATGGATGCCGACTTTTACCAATGCAGAAAAATCCTTGTCGCTTATTTTCAAAACGGAAGCGTTACTGGACAAGCATCAGGAACTGCTAAAAAAGGACTGCGCCCTGTTTCCTTCGTTTGAAAAGCTGTCACTGCAAAAAATTCGTCATCAATATCGCGACGAGTTCGATGCCATCAACTTTTCAACCGGCCCGATCGATTTGCAAGTCCGGCATAATGAAATCCTGTTTCTTACCGGCGGCAACGGCTCCGGCAAGTCCACTCTGATCAAGCTTTTGCTCGGCCTATATCAACCGTGCGACGGGCAAATACGCCTGAACGATACGCTGATCTCGGCAGCCAACATATTCGCATACCGAAACATGTTTACCGCAATTCTTGCCGATTATCACCTGTTCTCACGCACCTACGGTATTCGTGAAATTGATCAACAGCGCGTAGATAATTTACTCAAACGCATGGGTTTAAAAGAAAAAACCGGCTTAATTAATGGCGAGTTCGATACGCTGAATCTGTCTACCGGCCAGAAAAAGCGTCTTGCGCTGATCATTTCTATACTCGAGGACAGGCCGGTGATGGTTTTTGACGAGTGGGCAGCGGACCAGGACCCCCAATTCCGCAAGATTTTTTACCATGAAATCCTGCCCGAACTAAAAGCGAACGGTAAAACCATTATTGCCGTTACCCACGATGAAAAGTACTTCGACTGCTGCGACCGGCATTTCCATATGGAGGAAGGCTTGATCTCCGAAGTAACCCATTCCAGGACTAAATAGACCATGCTTAACAAATTAAATAACTGGCTTGAAGCTCATCGCCTTGAAATAGCAATTGTTCTGCTATTATCCGCGCTGCTGTTTCTGTCTGCCTTGCCGATGATGCTGATCAGTATCGATTCAGGATATAAAGGTGTTTTGTGGCGGCGTTTTTTCGGCGGCACAGAAATGGAACACAGCTATAGTGAAGGCACGACACTGATCTTCCCGTGGGATAAAATGGCACTCTATAGCACACGGCAACAACGAGAAACCGTTGTGTTCAATACCCTCAGCAAAAACGGCCTTAGCGTATTGGTTGAAGCCTCCATTCGTTTTCGGCCTTTAGAAGAGCACCTGCCCGAACTACACCGCTATATCGGCCCGGACTATGTCAATATATTGCTGATACCGGAAATGGGCAGTCATGTGCGTAACGTTATCGGCCAATATGAACCGGAAGAACTTTACTCGATAAAGCGAACATTGATTGAAGAACACATTCAACAAAGTATCCGCAACGGGCTCGACACCACAAACGCAAAAAAATCAGTTGGGAATTATGTCTTCGTTGATGAAATTTTAATTCGCGACATCACGCTTCCTGAAACTGTACGCGATTCGATTGAACAGAAAGAACAGGCCAAACAGGTGGCGTTAACCTATGAATTCAGGCTGCTGGGTGAAGAAAAGGAAAAACAGCGCAAAAAGATTGAAGCCGAAGGCATCCGGGACTTCCAAAACACCATTACCGACGGCATATCCCAAAAATACCTGACCTGGCAAGGTATCAATGCAACGGTCGACCTGGCAAAGTCAAACAACTCCAAAGTCGTTATCATCGGCTCCGGCAAAAGCGGCCTGCCGATCATACTGGGCAGCGACTATACCGCCGGGCCGACAGATAAAGCGGATAAATCCGACAAAGCGGACGCGAATAAACAATAAGCGCTAGATCAAACCAGCGCTAGAAGCCTGCCACGAGCCGACTCGATGCTTTCATGGTCATTACCAAACGGCGTCATGACCGGCATAGTACGATTATGCCTACTTTCAGGCAGGTTGTATTTTGCCAATGCCGCCATATTCCCGGACGGCCCTATATCCAGATAAACCGCTTGAGGGTGGTTATGCTTAAATTGGGCCAATGCCTGCCCGAATTCAATCGGCTGCCGTATTACACGCCACCAGTACGCAGGCGAAAACCTTTCATTCCCGTCATTGCCGCCCGCAGACACAGCGCATGAAACAACCGGTATTTTAGCGGGACGATAAACGCTGCCTGCAAACATTTTGCCGAATGTTTCCCGAACCCCATCCACCAGCGAGGAATGAAAAGCCACGGAGACCGGCAAAAGCTGATGGGTAATATCCTGCTGCTTGAGATGCCCCGCAATTTGCAAAATATTACGTCTCAGCCCAGACACGACAAAACAGCGGTCAAAATTAATTCCAGCCAGCTCACAGCCCATTGCAAACACGGGATTGGTTTGAAAGCTGTCAATATCATCAAGAACAACCAGCATCGCACCGCCGTTGCAATGCGAATCGAATAACCGGGCCTGCTTGATAATATCAAACAGCATGACCTCCACCTCGGCAACATCAGCCAATGCAGCCGCCACAAACTCGCCCAGACTCGCGCCAAACAGATAATCCGGGGGCGGGAAATTCTCAGCCAGCAGCGTTTTAGCCAGCGAATACTGCACCATAAATAGCGCAGGGTGTGTGTACAAGGTTTGCTCAAAAGGCTGGCTTTTGGGCTGCTTTTCGTCATAGAGCATTTCAACAATCGACTGCCCGACATAATTAGCGGCGGCCTGATCCAGCCTGTCCATCCAGAATCTGAAAGTCTCGTTCGTGTTATAAAGCGCCCTGCCCATCTGAAAATACTGGGCGCCTTGCCCGGAAAACATCCAGACCATTGGCTTTAATTGTTCAGTTAGAAGCCCAGCCATTTTCAGCACAACCCTTTGACTGCTGTGACTAAATAATTGCCGGTTGTAGCGGCAAAAATGCCCGCACTGACGGACTTGCCGGATATGCTGAAGCGTAAGTTATCGGAGCAGTAAATTTCAATTTCGCGCATATCGATAAAATTATCCAGTTGGAATGACATAGCCTTTACTACCGACTCCTTGATACTGAATAATAACAGCGCCGGATCAACGGCAAGATTATATGCCGTTATACCGCTCAACTCATCGGCGTTGGCTATAAACATAGGCGCCAACTCGTCCATCCTGCCAACTCGCTGCGGCAATGAAACCAGGTCAATACCGATGCCGGCTTCGCTGTGCTCCTGCTCTTGCATTAGCACGACAGCGCAAAGTTCACCATCGTGACTGATGGTTCCTGAAACCGACCCAGGCCACAGCGGATTTCTTAATCTGCCGATTCCAACCGGCTGGTCCGGCAAGCCGAAAGACTGCAATCCTTGCCTGGACAGCCAGCGGCCAGTTGCAAACTCACGTTGGCGGCTACTGACCGCATTGGCAACCAGCGCTTGTTCTTCCGGCAGAATCGGATAATCCTGGATTTTGGCCGCCTTTACAAACGCCTGATTCGGAAACCATTGCCTCAAGTTATGCTCTATTTGCTCAATGTCCCGGCTTAACTGAGTGCTAATTCCAGAAAATGTCATTTATTTTTACCATGAAGCCCATGAAGGACTTGAAAACATTGTTGTATTGACTTCATGCGTGAAATTTTGACGGTTCATAAAACAAAACTTCTTAACCCTTGCTTCAATAGCTTTACATTAAAGTTGGTTAGGAAGCCTTGTTTAATGTTCGCCCGCTTCATATAGGTCAAAAGCTGTGCCTCGTGGATTCCTTCCAACTGTTCAACACTTTTTAATTCCAAAATAATTTCATTTTCAATTAACAAATCTAATCGATAACCACAATCCAAGTGAATGCCTTTGTATTTTACCGGCAAAGGATACTCGATTTTGAGTTCAATCTGATTAATACCAAGTTCATGGGCAAGACATTGCTGATAAGTAGATTCCAATAATCCAGGACCGAGTGTTTTATGAACTTCAATGACGCAACCAATCACCTTGTTCGACAAATCACTAAATTCTCTTCCCTTCATTGTCTTCATGCCCTTCATGGTAGAAAAATAAGTTATCCTTCAGCACCCGCTTAACTCAATCATGGCATCTGCATCCGGCTTAGCCTACCCATTCATATTGCCGGTAAAACTCTTTAATTTCCTTTAGAAAAATTCTTTTCGTTCCTTTACCAGCGGTATTGTCGATGATCGATTGCCAGACACCCGGCAGCAAGCCGGTATTCGGAACAACATTGCGGGTGCCGAACTTGACCTCGTTGCTGCCTTCCAGCAAGGTTTCGTATTCGCCCATGCTTAACTGATACCGGCTATCCAGATTTTTTTCCAGCTCCATGGCTCTAAGTTTCTGTTGGCCGGACGCCATTGCCACGCCGCTGTAAAATTCCGAACAGCAGCCGGAACCGTAGGAAAAACAGCCGATTCTCTTAGGAACGTCAAACACGCCCTGCTCAATGGTGCTGGCCAGAGAAACCAATACGGTTGCGCCCATAATATTGCCGACGCGCTGGCAATAAGTCAGCCCCGGCTGTACCCGCTGCTGAAAATCCTGATTGATTTCATCGCGTTTTATATCGGTGTGCTTGCGCATCATGTTACGGTGCGCGCCTTTTACCATGCCGCCGAATGGCGTATGAAAACACAGGTATTGAAATGTCGTCCGGTAATCGGTTCCGGTCACCCGCTTTTGGTACTCCTGAAAACTCTGGTCGCAACAATCCAGATACGACAACAGCGACAAATCGGCGTTACCCGCCTCGCTGTCGGGAATCGGCCTACAGGTATCCATCACTTCAAAACTGTAGTAACCGTTCGCACCGACATCCAGCTGGAATATCTCCGGCTTTTCGCTGACCAGCAATGCCATCGCGCCCGCGCCGCCGCTGGGTTCGAAAAACGCCCAGTCCATGGTCAAAGCATCACCGTCTTCAGTCACAAGAAAACGCGACAGATCCGTGGCAATCACCAGCGCCTTGGCTCCCGGCGAAGCCTGGGACAGAATAAAATTTACCGCCATTTGCAAACCGGCCGTACCCGAATAACAGGCCTGCTTCAGCTCAAACAACCGGCAATTGCGATTCAACCCCAGATAATGATGGATGTAGGTGCTCATTGACTTGCCGAAATCAATGCCCGACTCCGAGCAGGTAATCAGCAATTCAATACGGTCTTTTTCCGCTTCGGACAATTGGTCGATAACCGGTTTGGCGGCGTTAATCGCAAAGCTCACCGGATCTTCATAAGGCAGCGCGACCGATTTATGTTTCATCAGCAGGTTATCGAAGCGTGCGGTATCGAGTTGCCTGTAAGCCGCCAGTTCCATCACATCTACAAACGTACTGCCGCCATAAAGATTCATTGCTTCAATTCCAACCGGCGTCATGATTTTCCTCACTGGGTCATGCTTAAAAGTTCTGATTCTACATTGTTTTCAGATGGTTTTGGCGGAAATAACCGCCCGGAAAACGTCATTTATTTTTACCATGAAGCTCATGAAGGACTTGAAGAAATACGGTGTTGACTTCATGCGCGATATTGACAGTCTATAACAAATACGCAATTCGTCACTTATTCGACAAATTACTCAATGCTCTTCCCTTCATTGTCTTCATGTCCTTCATGGTAATAAAAAACAATTTTTAAGCCGTATGGATTTAATCACCCTCCCTTGAACCGACGCTTCAATTATAATGGCATTTACTCTAACACACGGACACACGCTGATGAGCAATGCAATAACTAAAACCGAGGTTTTTAACGTCGTCAAAAACAATATCCTGGACATACTGCCCAAGGTGCAGCCTGACATGGTTACTATCGAAAAATCCCTAAGCGATCTCGGCGCCAATTCCGTCGACAGAATGGAGGTGGTCACCCTATCCATGGAGGATCTGGGCGTTAAAATCCCTTTACTGAGTTTTGCCGGCGTGACCAATATCGAAGGCTTGGTCGATGTCTTATTCAACAATGCACAATGACGGAAAAAAAGCATTCGCCTAAATCCTCGCCATGCGTGCAAATCACCGGCATGGGGATCGTCTCGGCTATCGGCCATAATATAGCCGAGTTCACCCAGTCATTGGCCGACGGCAAATCGGGCGTCAGGCGGATAGCCCGAAGCACAACGCCGCCTTTAGCCGTCGCTATCAGCGCAGAAATTGACGGCTTCAATTTTGAGCAAATGCTCGGGCAGTTTTCAGATATGCCCGAACACCTGACTCAATCCGTGCTGCACGTTACACGACGCGCCCCGTTTACGATACAAACATCGGTTATTTCAGCCTTACAGGCCTGGAGGCAGGCCCGGCTGGATGACAAGCCCATTGAACCGGAGCGGATCGGGCTGGTTATCGCCGGACACAATACCACGCAGAATTACCAATACTCGCTCTGCTCCGATTTCCAACGCAACCCGGAATACCTGTCGCCGCGCTACGCATTGCAGTTTATGGACAGCAACCAGATCGGCGTATTGAGCGAAATATTCAATATCCGGGGGGAAGGTTTCGTAACCGGCGGGGCTTCAGCCTCCGGCAATGTCGGCGTCATCCACGGCGCCCGATTGATTCAGGCCGGACTGGTCGATGCCTGCGTTGTGGTCGGCGTGGCCGCCGATTTGTCGCCGATGGAGATTCAGGGGTTTTGTACGATCGGAGCCATGGGCGGCAAACAATTCCACGATCAGCCGGAAAAAGCCTGTCGGCCGTTCGATGCCTTGCACGAGGGTTTTATTTACGGCCAAGCCTCTGCCTGCCTGGTCCTGGAATCCGCTACCAGCGCCAACACCCGGAACGTGCCCGGCCTGGCAAACATATTGGGCGGCGCCATCAATCTTCATGCCACCGCCTCAGCGCAGCCCGACATCGACGGCGAGGCGAAAGCCATGAATGCCGCGTTACAACAAAGCGGCCTCGCCGCCAACGAAATCGACTATGTGAATACGCACGGCAGTTCGTCGCCCTTAGGCGATAAGGTCGAAATCCAGGCCATTGAACAGGTCTTTGGAGAACATTTCGCCCGTGTCCGACTAAACGCCACCAAGGGCTTGACCGGCCATTGCCTGTACTCGGCCGGTGTTGTCGAAATCATCGCCACGGTCGTGCAAATGCAGCAAGGATTCATCCATCCGAACATCAACCTGGAA